>JAHHHP010000034.1 GCA_019359275.1 Myxacorys chilensis ATA2-1-KO14
CATTTGAGGAAGTGCGACAGTATTTGCGGCTCCGTTCACAAATGGCAGAATTCGTGTCTCTATCTATGCGAAGAAGTGTGTTCGTTGAGCGAGTGCAAGCGTTATACCAATTTAAATTAAGTACAGGGCAAAGGGGTTAGAGTGAGCAAAGTCGTTTAGGCGTCCTACTCATGGCTGGTATCACCTCAATTGATGTCAAGGAAAGTTTGAATGATCTAACAGAACAACTGCGTCAAGCCAAAACGTCGACCCCGAAAGAACGATTTCAAGTGCTCTACGGGTTGAAACAAGAGAATGCACCCAGCATCAGTGCCATTGCCAAAGCGGTTGGGAAACATCGAAACACCGTACAAACCTAGCTATCGAATGATCGAGAGGGTGGAGTAGAAGCGATGTTGGAAGTCAAGAAATCGCCAGGGGGAATACGGGTGATTCTGCAATGAGCAGAGATGGCACTGGCAAAGCGGTTGCAAAAGCCAAATAAATCATGGATTCAGCAGTTATGGAAAAGTGCAGCAGTGGTTGTCCGAGACGTTGGGGATAGAGGCGGAGTATCATGCGGTCTACCAGATGACGCGCTACCGACTCAAAGCCAAACTTAAGTCTGCCCGTCCGCAAAATTGTCAGCAGGATAGTCAGGGACGAGAGGCGTTTAAGCAACCCTCGCAGACGACCTTAAGCTGCTGAGCCAGTATGACCGCCAAGGACGGCAAGATGAACGTCCCGTTCGCTACTTTGCTCAGGATGAGAGTCGCTTTGGGCTACATACCCTCATCGGACGATTAATCACTGCTTGTGGGGTCAAACCGATTGGTCAGTGGCAATGGTTGTTCAAAACATTCTGGCTCTATGGTGCGGTCGAACCTGCAACCGGAGAGTCCTTTCTTCTGCAATTTTCCCATGTCGATACGAAGGGCTATCAGCGTTTCCTAAATGAGTTTTCTAGGGCTTATCCCGATAGTCTCAACATTCTTCAAGTCGATAATGGACGGTTTCACAAGGGTAAAAAGCTGGTTGTGCCAGAGAACATCATCTTATTGTTCCAACCGCCTTACTGCCCAGAGCTAAATCCGATTGAGCGGTTGTGGGAACATCTCAAGGCCGATCTCAAGTGGGCTTCGTTCAAGACTCTAGCTCAACTGCAAACCAAAGTTGATCAACTGCTGGCTCAGTTAATGCCGGAAATAGTTGCTTCGCTCACAGGCTATCCGTTCATTCTGCAGGCCCTATCTGCCTTGAATGCTATTTAAATTGGTATTAGAAGTGGTGTTCCAATCGGCTTAATAAATGATTTAGGAAGCATTCCTTCTCTTGTCAATGCCTTGGTTTTAGAGCTTTTGAAGATTCAATTCTGACACTTTCGAGCAACGTACTCACCCACCTTCGGTGCCGTCCACGACCCACCATCCTCGGGCGCAGACTGCAGACGCTCATATATATAACTGTCTGATCCTGTTACCACTAATCTGGGGCAGTGTTTCGGTGAACCCGAGATAAGCAGCAATATCAACAAACCGCTTTCCTTGTTTTCGCAGTCGAATAGCTTGATTATTGCAGATCATTCCAAGTTGTTGAGTTTATAAACCAGACATCTGGTCTTTCCGTAGCTAGCGATTTTTCCTTGAACCCGCATCCTCTCACATTGCCGGGTTGATATGTAGCATGAGCTAGGTACTTTCAACTGTATTCATTCTGCCCCTTCTTATCTCAAACTCACGTTTACTTGATTCCAGTAGACGATCGTTCATTAGTTAACAGACTGATGAGTCCACTGTCTACAAGGAGCGCATTCGCACTTGCTGAAGATGCGGTATGGTGTGCCTGCACCAACCATCCGCCTGCTACAGGCTCCACAACTAATTGGAGTTCTGATCGGTCACTGAGCCAACGTCCACGTGGATCTATCAGAATCGTCAAGCCATTCGAAGTGGGTAGGCATCCTTCACTCACACCAACCTTGCGCAGTCCAATACAAGGTAGCCTATCCAGGGTGGTGTCGGATGCTACATAGTGTAGCGCTTGGTCGTCGCAGTCGAGCCATTCGACCACAAAGGGAGCACTGCCTGTTGCACCATCTAAGGTTATCAGGCGGGAATCAAGGGATTCAACTGGCATGTATAACGGCGAAGTGTGATCAAACCTGCTCGCTACCATTGGTACATTGGAGAATGTGGTAGGGGCTCGACGATGAGGTGTGGACAGCGACGCAAGTCCAGCCGCAGCCGCAGCCGCATCGCCGATGTCCCCTACTAGTTGGCGCCAATCAGACCAACGTGTTAGGAGAGCAGACCCCGAAAGTAGCAGCCACGGGTCATCAGCCCCTCGATCCAATAGCACTGCACGCATTGCAGGGCCATTAGTTTGTAGCTTAACAGCAGTCTCGTCAGCCTGGATTAATCGCTGAACGATATCGCGATGACGGTGCGAGTCAGCTTCACTAAGGCTGACCTGCCGCAAGGCACCAGTTGCACCGGAGGCATAGGCACGCACGGTAACTCCACCTGGCACATAGTCCAGTCCCAAACTTACTACACGATGACGGGCTAGTCCCGCCAGAACCACCCGGTTTGCAGACTCTATGCTCAACCCTAGCGGTAGTGCCAGCAGCACGTGCTCACGGACTTTCCAGGCGCGAGGCTGTGCCGCTAGTGCAAGCCAGCGAGGATTGTCCTCTAAAGCAGGTTTGCGTACTGGTGTATAGGTACCGGAATGCTGCAGTGCCGCAACTTTGTCTCGATAAATCAGCCTCACCGCCGTATCCCAATCGGGGACAACGGCATCTAGGTACGAACGAACTGCCGCATCGGTAACCCTAGGAGCGATGCGGCAAACAACGGACTTTCGCAAATCTGGCTCTGTTGGTAGGGTGGGAAGTCCAAGATCACTGAGCGTGGAGTTGGCAACCTCTGGATCAACACTCGCCAACTCCAGGACAGCGTCCTCACGGGGGTTATGACCCAGTCGAACCTCCCAGGCGTTGGAACCCTCGTAGCTGTGCCATCCCTTCTGGTGCTTGTGAAGGGCAATGCCAGGATCGTTGATCAAGCAGTTGGTCGAACAGAATCCGCACTCGTCGGGTTTTCGCCATACATCATCCTTCTCCATAAGGAAGGCAAGGATCTCCTGCCGACGAACAGGAGTATATCGATAAAAGTCTACGACCTTGATGCGGTCGAGCACCTCATCATGCTTAACGTTCCACTGGTTGAGGCCCGAGAATCCCGGCGACTGATGATAAACACGCCGTCCATCTTCTAGCCACGCTTCAATCTCAACTGGGTCATAGATGTTGCGCATATGGAACCATTCCAGACGCTCTTGCATGATCTGGCCTCGGGAAAGACCAGTAACGATAAACCGCACGCCTAGCTTGTCAGCTCTGGTCAGAGCGTGGTCGAGCAAGCTACGGAAACAGCCCATGCAAGGCGTGGAGAACCGCGAGAGGCTATTCCTAATTGTCTCTCCCACTCCAGCGGGTCTAAGGGTCAGATGCGTAACACCAAGCTTTTTGGTCACGCGATTGATATTATCCAATGCGCGAGCGGAGATAAAGCCGTTGTCAAGCGTGAATGTCGTTACCGACAGTCCCATCTCTACTAATTTGTACAAGGCGTAGGTGCTGTCCTTGCCACCACTGTAAAGCAGCATACAATCGAATTGAGCCTGTTCGTCTCTCTGTAGCTGCGTTAGCAACCGGACAAGAGCCGCTGCCTCGCTGAACCACGCCTCGCTTCGCTCCCGATCTTGCTGGTAGCGCCGGCAATGCGAGCAGACTTGCCACTCATCGAAGCTGACTCCTGGATAGCGGATGCTGATCCCACAGCAGTCACACCGAGCCTCATCAATGTTAAATCTACGAGAGTCCGTATCTACTTGGTCGGCTAGGTCGATACTCACCAGTGGGCTCTTGCGAAGAGCGGAGATCACCATCGCTCGTTGATGTAGACGGTCTGCTATCATAGCATCATGCCAGTGATACTTTTCATAAAGACTCGGCTATTAGTTAGTTAACGTGAGCCTAGTTCATAATACGATAGCAAAAAGAATTTTTTAGAACAATACTGATGACTGATGTTCGACCATAGCTTGAGCTAAGGAGGCTAGCTTTTGGCTAAGAAAGAGGGTGAACATGCTTGCAGAGTTGACATCTGGCGCTTAAGGTTCGACAGCGCGATGATAGAGCAGAACGGATGGTCACTGCTAGACTCATCTGAGAGAGTGCGCGCCAAGTCCTTTCGGTTCGAACATGATTGCCGTCGCTTTGTGCTGAGCCATGCCTTCCTTCGAACTGTACTTGCGGGCTATCGCGACGAACGTCCGGAAAAAGTTGCCTTTACTTTGGGACTTCATGGGAAGCCTAGACTGGCAAATCGTGAGGATCCTCTAAGATTCAACCTTAGCCATTGTGATAGCACCTGCTTAGTTGCTGTCACTGAAGGGACTGAGATCGGGGTAGATGTAGAGGATTTGCGTGTAGTAGCCGATCGAGACTTGATAGCAACTAGCGTGCTTACCTCCGCGGAGCAGGAAGCCATGTGGACCGCTGCACCAGAATTGCACGACGAATTGTTCTTGCGTTTCTGGACCCGTAAGGAGGCAGTGCTGAAGGCGGATGGGTCTGCCTTGTTCGAAGCTCCCGGTTCTGTAGAGACACACATCAATGCACCAGATTGTGCTGTGTTACGCTGTGCAGCTAACGGTGGCAAGGCCTCCATCTACCGCCTGTTCGATCTTAGTTGCGAATCTGTGATTGCTGCCGTTGCGATTCTTGATTGGGCGGGATCCGTCGTTCTAGCGGAGCGGAGTACATGATGCCTGATCATCCCCTTCTGAAGCAATGGTTGCTTGATCCTGCAGTCGTTGGGATACCGTTTATCCAAGAGCTCGGCGGACTGCACGCTTTGGAACTGGTAGCTGATCTCATTGATGCTAAGGGCTGGTGGCAGCATGGCTTTCCGCCGTCTTCATTCCCAAAATACGTGGCGCATTTAGCAGCGCCGATGGAACGCCCACAACCAGGTTTTGTCCGAATTCTTTACTTTCCCACGCGCCCGGCTGATATCCCGGCATTCTTGGCACTAATATCTTTTGTTATTTTATTTGCGCGATTAAATTATTATCATGGGCCGGTCGCTTGGCTCAACTTTCCGCTAGGTCTACTGGATGAGGCACACATTGGAACCATGCGGTCCGTCATGGTGGAACTCGATAGACTTGTTTTGCGACCCCAGCAAATGGGTCCGAGTCTGGCTTTCGAGGGCGACGATGCCACCGATGCTGTTCTCTTTATTGGTGCGCGCCCACCGAAGGCATGGGAACTTATGTCTGGTTCCGTCTTTGCTACGGAGTGGGGGCTGCCGCTCATCTGCATTCCCAGTAGGACGCTCAGCGAGGTGACACTTGACCGAGTCCCATGGTTGGAGCAAGGCAGCATATGATTTCCGTCAGTTTCCTTACATCACTTCAGGAAGGAATTCTACTGCATCATCTACAGTCCCCTGAGCAGCCCGATTACGTTGTTCAGCTTAGCGCAGATGTCCGCGACCTTGATTTAGACCGGTGGCGCAGTGCTTGGAATTTTGTTGTCGCACGCCATCCGATGTTGCGTACTGCGATTGCTTGGAAGACGCAGCTGCGACCGCTTCAGCTCACTGTGTCTGATGTAGAGATGCCCTGGAGCATTCTGGATTGGAGCAAACACCCCCCAGACGTTCAAACAAAGGACTTTGAGGCACTCTTACGAGTCGACCGCGACACTCTCTTCAAGCTCACGCATCCACCTTTGATGCGTGGAATCTTAATTATCCTAAGTCCAGGTCGGTGGCGATTCCTGTGGACCTACCACCACCTCATTCTCGATGCTTGGTCATCCTCACTGATTCTTAGTGAGGTGACCGCTGCCTATCTAAATGAGGTGGTGCCTGTAACTTCCGACGAAGGTATTCCGTTCAAACGTTACGTCGACTACCTTACTGGACTTGACCTGACGGAAGCCGAAGGTTATTGGAGAAGAACCTTGACTGGAGCGGTTGTCACGCCAATTTGGCATGGTCACGGGGAGGTAGGGAGCACAACCTCGATGCTAGACGAGGCATCATCAGGGAGACTGACCACCTTTTGTCGCAGTCAGGGTGTGACTTTGGCAACCTTGGTTCAAGCAGCTTGGGCTTTGGTGATTGCACGCTGGAACGGGACATTGGAGACTATTGTCGGCGTGACCGTCTCAGATCGTCCGTCCGAGATCGACGGGGTGGAACGCATGATTGGTCCATGTATCGCTACCCTGCCCGTTCGCTTGAAGATCCCACTACAGCAACGTGTGCGGGAGCATCTCGCGGCTGTCCAAGCGGCGGCGGTGGACATGCGAGAACATTCTCACGCCCCGCTCTCGCGTATCCTTGGCTGGGTAGGTGCGGATGCAGCAAGTGCCCTGTTCGATACCCTGATTGTCTTCGAGAATCTACCCAGTGAACTGAGCGCTCTCACTGGTGACTCGAACGCGCCTTTCAGCAATCTGCGAAGCGAGTGGTACACACATTATCCACTGACAGTCATGGTTGTTCCTGGTTCGAGGCTGACAGTTCAGATGCGAGCAGCTGGCGATCAAGCTCTGCTTGACAAATTGGCGGATGCCCTTCTCAAGGGAATCCAAGCCCTGGCACGCGATCCGGACCGTTTTGTGGAACAGGCTCTGGGAGAAGTCCCAGCCCCCGAGCTGTCGCCCATAGCTGTAGGTTCCTTAAAGCCTGACTATCTTACGACACCTGCACCAGTTTTAATAATGCAGGCTTGCACCGCGTTTGCAGCGAGTCCAGCCATTGTAACAGCAACGGAAACTGTTAGTTATGACGAACTTGGAGCACGAATCCACCGACTGTCCTTAGCCCTAGCGGCACATGGTGTGCAGCCAGGCATGCGTGTTGTGGTGCGGCTTGCTCGGACATCATGGCTGCCTGCCGCCCTAATCGGGATCCAAATGGTGGGTGCAGCCTATGTGGCTTTGGATCCGGGACTACCGCCTGAACGGTTCACTAAATTGATGGTGCGCGCTGGGAGCGATTGGCTTCTCGTCGACCGATCGGATGGCTTTCCTACACCAGTAGGAATGAAGGTACTGGTCCTCGACGAGTTGGCCGAGGCTGCTGCGGTACCCTTGCCAGCAGTTTCACCGACCGCAACAGCATATATCATCTTTACCTCAGGCTCTACAGGTCAACCCAATGCTGTAGTAATTAGACACGCAGCCCTATCGAATCTGCTTCGCGCCATAGCCGTGGTTCCGGGTCTCGCAGCAGGCGACAGAGTGTTGGCTACTACCACCATAGGGTTTGACATTGCCGTCGTCGAGCTCCTGGCACCTCTGTGCGTGGGGGCGACAGTGCTGCTGTACGATCAGCCAGTCTCCACAAACCCGCAGGAGGTGATTCAGTTTATCACTGCCACTGCCCCGGACGTCATCCAAGCAACTCCCTCACTTTGGGAGCTCCTGTTTGCTCACGGCTGGACCGGTAGACCGAGCCTTCGCGCTTGGTCAGGCGGTGAGCGACTATCCCAGGACCTCGCATGGCGGTTGAAGGCACATGCCCGCGAGGTTTGGAACCTTTATGGTCCAACCGAAACTACGATCTGGTCAACTGCAGCCCAGATCACTGAGGTGAAAAGTCCCGTAGTGATCGGCAGACCACTAGCAAATACCTCTATCGTTCTGCTTGACGACACTGGGAGGCGAGTTAGTATCGGCGCAATCGGTGAAATATGCATCGGTGGTGCCGGTCTGGCTGACGGTTATGATGGAGATCCTTACCTGGCTTCCCAACGCTTTACTTTCTGGCACAGTGATAGCGGCGTACAGCGACTCTACCACACTGGTGACTTCGGACGTTTCCTTACCGACGGCTCACTGCTATACCTTGGTCGCTGTGACCGTCAATTAAAAATTCGTGGTGTACGCGTCGAACCCGAAGAGATCGAGGCTATGCTGCGACAGCATCCCAGTGTAGCTGCCGCGGCGGTAATTCCCTTCCGGTCTCCACTAGACGGAGACCGAATGGAGTTGGCAGGGTTCGTCCAGATACAGCTAGGAATGCCCGCACCAGATTTTCGCGATATATGGAAAGCCCTAAGCCAACGGCTGCCGACATATATGGCATCGCTGCGGCTCAAGGTGCTGGACCGCTTGCCTTTATCACCTAACGGCAAGGTCGACCAGCGCCAGCTAGTGGTCATGGCTGAAGCAGAAGAGCTAGGTGCTGTCCCTACTACAGCCGGGGGCGTACCCATTCTCGAACTAGTGCTCCAGATTCTTCGTCACGTGCTGAACCAACCGGACCTGGGCTCCGCAGATGATTTCTTGGCAGCTGGCGGCGATTCACTTTTGGCCATGCGGGTGGTGGCGCGAATCAACCACGTTTGCGGTGTAGACTTGAGGCCTAGTATTGTTGTGGAACGCCGTTGCGCTGCGGCTCTAGCCGCTGTAGTAGCTGAATACCTCGCATCAGGCATTATTGGACTGTCTCTTCGAAACGTGGCTAAACGGTGCAACGGTCCAGCACCTCTGACCGATAGCCAGCGTCAGCTATGGTTTCTAGGAGTCGATCAGGTGGGTCTTGCACCTTACCATCTTGTTGCTGCAATCGCTATCGATTGGCATGTTGACGCAGATGCTTTGCAACGTGCCATCAACGAACTCATCAATCGACACGACATCCTGCGTACTGGCTTTCGCCAGGAGACTAGTGGCGTTATGCAAGAGGCTGTAAGCGTGTTCAACGCGCCGCTGTCCATTGCCAAGGTAGAGCCTGGGGAAACGCTTGAAAAGGCCGTGGAGCGGCTTGCCATCGAGAGTGCCGCCCAACCGTTTGACCGGACACACCCACCGCTATTACGATTCTCGCTAGTGCAGAGCGAATCCAGTCAGTTCGCCATTCTTCTAGCTATCGACCATATCATTGCAGACGCTTGGTCGATCCGGCTGATGTTCTCGGAATTAGTGGAAACCTACGAGCGAGAGGGGAATCATAAGGTCGTTAAGGGCTTGACCCAACCACTACAATTTCAGGATTTTGCATGTTGGCGCGCTGAAACCGCTTCTCCGGAGCAGATGGTTTCGGATCTCAACTATTGGCGCCGTAAGCTGGCTGATTTATCGCACAGTGGACTGCCTCTAGACAAGCCGCGGCCGGCCCAGCGCACCTTCATGTGCGACAATGTATTCCTGATCCTGGCTCTCGACGATACGCAACGCGTGCTAGACCTTGCCCGCCGCAATTCAACAAGCTTATTCTCACTATTGCTGTCCGCGTACCGTGTGGTTTTGCTGCGCACCATGGGCGAAGCACGAGCTGGTATTGGAACCATGCTAGCAGGTCGCGACCATCCTGATCTTGAGTCCATGCTAGGCTTCTTGGCTCGGACAGTGGTGTTACATAATCCGATCACTGCTGAAATGAACTTTGCTGAAATTTTGCTACGGGAACGTGAAACCCTCTTAGATGCATGGCGTCATCAATCTGTGGCATTCGACGAGATTGTCTCGGATCAGCGTAGGCGGAATTTATCGAATGGTGTCAATCCAATGTTTCAGACCATGTTCGTCACCTACGCCAAAGGTATGCCGGACAGCCGTAGGACAATGGTAGGTGTTCAGCTTCTGAAAATTGCGCCGCGTTTTGTGGAGTTCGATTTAGTCGTCCGTTGCTACGAGAACGAGGAATCGTTAGAGTTTTGCTTCAGCTACGACACTGCTATTTTCGAGAATGCGACGATTGTGCGTATGGTAAAGAACTACAAGCTGCTGCTGTCGCTAGTGACTCAATATCCCGACTTGCCTGTGGGACGTTTGCCACTTGGTGGCTCAGAGACAGACGAACTTGTTGACGCCTTCCTCAACACTGAGGGGAGGGGACAATGAGTTCCCCATCTCTGCCTGGAGACGCCCAAGCTCGCGCCCGCCTTAAGGCCTATCTTGATGAGAAAGGGCTGCGATTACCAGTGCGGACTCGGATCCTTCCAACTGCACGCACAGGTCCTTTCGTACAAAGTTTTGCCCAGCAGCGCATTTGGTTTATCGAGCAGGCTATGCCAGGTACCTCAATGTACAATATGCCAGAGTGCGCACGAATCCGAGGACACCTGAATTTCGATGCGTTGTGTGAGTCCGTCTGTGCGATTGTAACTCGGCATGAAGCCTGGCGAACAACGTTTGCCACCCGAGGCGGTGAAGCAGTTCAGATTGTCCATAACCATCAACCGCCTGACATCAGACTGGAGAATACTTCAGAAGATGAGGCAGCAGCACGGGAACGATTAATCGAACTCTGTGGAATCCCGTTCGACCTAGTCAGTGGTCCGCTAGTTCGTGTCCATGTGCTCGTTCTCTCACCTGACGACTACATAATGCTGATCAACGTGCATCATCTCATTTCAGACGGTTGGTCAACCGGCATATTTGTGAGAGAGTTTATTGCCATCTATGGTGCCTTGATTGAGGGACGGACTCCTGTGCTTGATCCGCCAGCACTGCAGTACGGCGACTATGTCCTGTGGCAAAGACAGACGTTGTCGAACACTGGGTTCGACGCCATAGTCAAGCGCTGGGCGGAGATGGTCGGGCCCTACCAAGGTTACGCCGTCCTTCCGACTGATCGAGCACGCGTAGTGGGCCTGGACGATAGCGGTGAGTTTAGCATGTTGAACCTGAGCCGAGAGCGGACCAAAGCGCTCAATATTTTGGCACAGAAATTTGGCGTCACCCTGTTTGTCGTGTTGTCGATGGCCTTCAAGCTGGCGCTAATACGCATGACTGGCAACTCCAGCGTCTCGCTTGGGGTGCCCGTGGCCGGTCGCAACCGGCGCGAGTTTGAAGGGGTTATAGGGCTGTTCGCTAACACTGTGGTTCTCCATACTGACCTCTCGGGCGATCCAACCCTCGCCGATGCTATAGAACGGGAGCGTAAAGCCTGGATCATCACCCAGACTTATCAAGATGTTCCGTTTGAACGACTGGTCGAGCAAATCAATCCGCAACGGTCGTCGGTGCACCACCCATTCTTCCAGATTATGTTTATTCTCCAGAACACGCCCATGCCTCCTGTGTTGCTTCCTAACGCCTCGATTGAGTTCATCGCTACCGGCACCCACTCCGTGAAGTTCGATCTGGTCTTCGAGCTCTATGAAACGGACGAGGGGTTGCAAGGTTGGTTAGGGTATTTGCGCAGCCTCTTCGACGAGCGGACCATTAGCCGGTTGATCTCCTTATTCAAATTCGTGCTAGAGGATCTCCCTGGTGGTGGTCATCGCCGCCTGTCGACTATCGGCATCCAGTCCCCTACTAAAGGAGTTCAGGACTTTTTGGAACCACTCTAATACAACTTGCTCAGCAAACAGACAGGAATTTTGGCTTGTCCCTTGATAAGTACCATCAATATTAAATGCCTAGAGATAATAGTTGCTGATGCAATCTACTAACCTACTGTTTGCAATTGGGGTAAAAACATACTCCAACAAATCTGCCTCAAATACTGTTTCATTAACCTTGACTACGTTCACCTGAGTCTGTAAGCAATTTGTATAACCCTGCCATCCTCCCGTACTCGCCGACTTACAAGACTTCACTTACGTAAATTGAGTGTAACTGAATTGCTCTGCTAGTCTGTGCTCAATTAATCTCTACCATAGGAATGTTGATTAATCCTGGTCGTCATGTGCCTCAATTTGAAAGGTTAACTATGTCATTCTCTACTATCTATCTTTGCTAAGGAGCCTTACAAAAATAACTTGAGCAACTCCTGAAACACTTTGCTTGCCATACAAGGCTTTTAAGGTTTCGGCAGTGCAATTTAAATTTGTAAGGATCCTAAGCTGCTTTCATCGCCTCATCCCTTACTTCATAACTTGAACCTCATCGTGAATCTTGTAAAGACCAGAAGCAATTATCGTTTAGTAGAAATTTGTCTGACACTGGAATTACAAGAAGAAATAACTTTGAGATATGGAGGAAACGAATCAGTGGATATTACAAGTTCAAGGCTTGTTTCTGGAGCTAAGTGTACTGTTGCTTATCCTGATATAGAAGCTGCAGCCTTGCGGTTATCTAATCAAGCTAGTCAGACACCTGTTTTCGTTTCTAGAACTGTTAACCAAATTACACATAGCCAAGTATTCTTCAAGTGTGAGAATTTTCAGCGTACAGGGTCTTTTAAGTTCCGAGGTGCGTACAATGCTCTAGCCCAGTTATCCGAGGCAGAGAAGCAGAGAGGTGTCTTGACGTATTCATCTGGAAATCACGCTCAAGCGATTGCTTTGGCCGGAAAATTATTGGGTATTCACACTACTGTTGTGATGCCTGAAGATGCTCCAGCAGTCAAGCAAGCTGCCACTCGCAGCTACGGAGCGGAGGTTATTCTGTACAACCGTTTGAAAACTAATCGGGAGATTCTGGGTCAGACAATTGCTCAGGAGCACGGACTCATAGTTATTCCCCCTTATGATCATCCCCATGTTGTAGCAGGACAAGGTACAGCAGCCAAAGAACTTATCCAGGAGGTTGGCTCACTAGATTTAATGCTAGTTTGTTGTGGAGGTGGTGGACTCCTTTCAGGAGCTGCAATTGCTGCGAATAAGCTGTCACCGAGCTGTAAGATTATCGGGGTAGAACCGGAAGCTGCTAATGATGCTACCCGCTCATTTCATACCAAGATGCTGTATGAAATTCATAACCCTAACACCGTTGCTGATGGAGCCAGAGCGCCCTCCTTGGGTCAAGTAACTTTTCCTTTAGTATTACGCTATGTTCACGATATGGTGACCGTTTCTGAGGAAGAAATTCAACGCACTGTAGTGTTCTTATGGGAGCGAATGAAGATTGTTGTAGAACCTACAGGAGCAGTAGCAGCGGCTGCATTACTGGGAGGTGTAGTTGCTATGCCGAATAGTAGGATTGGTGTAATTGTTAGTGGAGGGAACGTAGATTTATAGCGATTTTGAAGCTCATTAGTTTAATACAGGTATGCTATTTCGCTCAATATTCAAGCTTTAATTCTGACACTTTCACCTAATCCCAATTTGGTATAAGTTGAGGATTGATAGTGTCTTGTGGGCTCGGCCAGCAGTAGGCAGTCTCATTGAGCAAGTTAGTGGCGTAGAGATGCCGCTGCTTAGGACAAGAGTACGATGGGTATGGACTCAAGCTCCACTTGCTCACCAACGACAAAGGCAAGTTGCTGGCGTTTCAATTAACGAGTGTTACTGTTCGATAACCGAGTGCCCGTGCCGACCCTGACGTAGGAACTCATCGGTAAGCTCTTTGGCGAGCGGGACTGTATTTCGCAAGCCTTGTTTACGCAACTGTGGCTACGCGGTTTGCAGTTAGTCACTAAACTCAAAAAGAACATGAAAAATCGCTCGATGCCGCTGTTGGACAAGATTTGATTGCGTAAGCTGAGCGATTATCGAATCAGTCAGTAACCAGTTGAAGAACATTTCTCAAATTGAGCATTCTCGTCACCGTTCTCCAGTTAACTACTTGGTCAATCTAGTTTGTGGTTTGATTGCCTATTGTCATCAGTTGAAGAAGTCCTGCCTCATACTTGATACCTCTTTGCCTGCGTCTGTTTGACCCGAATTCACATTAGGTTAAGTAAATTTAAAGAGATTGCTCAATTTTGCAAAGCCTGTGCTATTGTTCACCCATCACTAAAAGTTTTTCACATTAAGTTCCTTACAGTTGCTTATCCATCTCTAGAGCTATCACAACACAGTTTCCGGCAGTCTCTTCTCCCGACCCAACTGCATGCAATGGAGGCATTAATAATGGCAACAAGAGATTTTGCACGAGCTCTACTTAGAGAAGTTCCATTGGCCCATATTGAGGTTTATATTCAGGTTCTCAACGATGGAATCTTAAGAGAACGTGATGAGAAAATGGCTGACAATGGCACAATTTGTGGTGGTGGCTGTGATGCGAAAGGTGGTGCCTGCGGCGCGTGGTGCGCGCAAGCTGATAACTATTGGGGTTGCTTTGACATCCAAGGTCATTCAGGCGTAACTAGAGAAGATTTCCAAAATGCTGTAGACAATCCGAATGCGTTCCGTCAGGCGCTCAACGAAGAGCTGATGGGCGTTGTGCGGTCAGTAGATAACCTAGGAGAGAATAGCCAAAGTGCACCTCACCTCGGACCGAAGATTAACCCCAGACTTTGGGTCAATCGTGGCTAAGGCTTGCGTAATGTAAACCTGCATGACTTTGAAGTTCCCAGGGTACGTACTGCTCCCTCGCTTCAAAGAGGGTAAGCATGAGGAAATCGCTAACCTAATTGTGTTTAGCTTGCTTTGATTGCGTGAATGTTAGATGTGCAAAAGGTTCTTCGGTACATAAGGTGTGCTTGATTCACTTAGTTTTGCAACTTTGGAACTCAAGACTATCAGCTCACAATATTAAGCAGAAGGAGTTGGTTATTGTGGACAAAAGTAGCTTGATGGCGAAAACAGTAGAGCCGAACCATCCTTCCCTTCATCGCCTTGCCATAATGCTCACTGAGGTTTGTAATCTCGCTTGTCCCTACTGTTACGAACATCGCGACCCGGAGATTTTCTACAATCCAGATCCCCATAAGCGGACGATGACGGAGGCATCGGTCATCGATATGCTCGAGCGAGCTTACAAGATCTGGCCACGAATTAGCACTCTATTCTTTTTCGGTGGCGAACCCCTGCTCAAGCGTAAGCTCATCCGTCAAATCTGTGAGGTTGTTGAGGCCGGTAGTATTCCCGGTATGGGAATTAAGCCGAAATATGCCATGATCACCAACGCAACCCTGCTTGACGAAGATGCCCGGGAGATGGTGCTCAAGTATGACTTCGGTTTGAATATTAGCTTAGACGGTCCGCCGGTAGTAAATGACCTATCACGGATTGATAGGCATGGTCATGGCACATCCTCGCTCTCTATGCAGAACCTAGCCAAATTGCGCGATGCTGGCGGTACTTATCACATTGAGGCTACATTCTCGCGCTTCCATCTGGAGGCTGGGGTCACCGTTATGGACTTAATGGACTATTTTAATTCTGAGCATGGGGTAAGGGTTCTGCATGCGCCTTGGGTATCGGCTACTCCGGATAACCGTTACTATTTGACTGACGACGAGATCGTTGAGTCTTATATTCCAGCAATTCGTTATTCCTTAGACAATTTGCGTAAAGGAGTGCCAAAGGTTATCTTTTTGGTCGACCATTGGCTGCAAGTACTGAAATCTTATGACCCTATGGCACGCCGCGCTTACTGTCCAGCCTTTTTCTCAGATTTGTCGATGAATCCGGCAGGAGACATCTACCCTTGCTTCATGTTCAACGGATACCAGTACTTGAAAATGGGCAATGTTTATGACGATCAGTTTTTTAAGACAATGAACTGGTCAGTTGGCAGAGCCTTTCAAGAAGCTATTTTTGGGCCTTGCGATTGCCCAACTGAGTATCAGGCATTCCATTCCGGCTGTGTTGGTGCCGACCGGATCGCCACCAATTCTATTTTAGCGAAGCCTTATTGTGGCGTTCATACTCGCCTCCTAGAGGCATTCCTCGAAATGCTTATGGAGGATAGCAGCACAGTTCCCAACAGTTCCTTCCACGCCCAAACTACTAAAATGGGGGTATTGTAATGGCAACAAGAGATTTCGTACGAGCTTTGCTCAAGGAAGTTCCGTTAGCCCATATTGAAGTTTATCTTCAGGTTCTTGATGATGGAATCCTAAGAGGACGTGATGAGAAAATGGCTGACAACGGCACCTTTTGCGGCGCTGGCTGCGATGCAAAAGGTGGCGCTTGTGGTGTATATTGCGCGCAAGCTGATAACTATTGGGGCTGCTTTGATATCCAAGGTCAGTCTAGCGTGTCTAGAGAAGATTTCCAAAATGCTATAGAAGATCCGAATACGTTCCGTCAGGCGCTCAACGAAGAGCTGATGGGTGTTGTACGGTCAGTAAATAGCCAAGATGAACCCCACTTGGGGCAGAAAGTTGTCCCCCGACTCTGGGTCAATCGTGGCGAATGAGTTCGTAATCTAAACCTATGCGCCTGAAGGGTTAGGGCGCGTACTACCTCCCCCTTCAAAAAGGGTAAATTCTGGGAAATCGCAAGCCTAATTATGTTTAGCTTACTTTAACTGGGTAATGCTAGGTATGCCAAAGCCCTTTAGTACGTAAAGTATGTTTGATTCACTTTTTTATTGAGTGAACTCTTCCCCCTAGCTCGAATTCGGGTGTTGCATACTAGGGAATGATGATGTGGGACTAAGCCATGAACTGCCCCCGCTGCGCCAGTGACAAAATCGTGAAGAATGGACATCGCCACGGCAAACAAAGCTATCTCTGCCGAGACTGTCAGCGCCAATTTCGGGAGAATCCATCACCGCAAGGCTATAGCTCTGATGTCAAAGACGTGTGTGTGAAGATGTCGCTCAATGGCATGGGGTTTCGGGGAATTGAGCGGGTCACTGGCATTAATCACAACAGTGTCGTCAACTGGGTGCGCCAAGCAGAAGCGGCTATCCCAGACGAAGACTATGAGATTCCAGAAACCGCTCAAATCGACGAACTCCAAACCTTTGTCGGGGCTAAAAAAACAAAGTCTGGCTCTGGACAGTCGTGAATACAAAGTTGCCCGGCATTCTCAAGTTCATCGTGGGCAACCGCTCATTGGAGACGTTTCGGAGGCTCTGGCAGAGGATTCAAGGGTGGGCGTGTTTTTTGTATATCACCGATGGCTACAAGGTCTACCCCTGCTTAATTGATGATGCCGACCATCTGGTGAGCAAGACGGCGATGACTCGGGTGGAAGGAGAAAATTGTCGATTACGCCATTACCTAGCACGCTTGCACCGCCAAACGCTCTGCTACTCCAAATCGGCGGAGATGTTGAGGGTATCCGTGCGATTGTTGATCTACTATCTCCAGCATCACCAGATTCCTCGATTTGCCTAAGTCATTCTCTCTTTTGCAACACCCGAATTCGAATTGAAAAAAACATCTAGCCAAAATTATTTGCGCGTTTGGACGAGTAGGGTTTCACCTCAGTTCAATATCGGGATTCCTCGGCGGAAAGCTTTGCTAATGGGCGAAAGCCTTGCAGTGAAGATTACGTCGCAGCGATGGAAAGGCATGGATTGGGTTCATGAATTGCAACTTTTCAAGCCTTCGACTTATTCGTCTAGCCAGTCCCAAGGCTTGTTGTTCTTGAGCGGTGGTGCTCAAGGGGGAGATGCTACTCACCGCAATGAGGATGCACGATTTGAGGGTGAGTTGACCCTATTTGCCATAATTGCTCAGGAGACCAGCAGTATTGTTGGAGTTGTCTCCCATACCCTATGTCAGCCTATGTTCGGTGGTCTTGGTGAGAACGAGTTAATCTCCCATAGTTTTAGTCAATTTTTGGCGTCGGGACGTCCCGACTGGCCGGTGCTATTACCGATGGTAGGTGCAGTACGTCGGGCTATGGATGTCACCCAAAGGCTAGCTACCGACACTTGGGCTGCTAAGGTCGAGCAGTTTACCTTAGCTGGATTCTCTAAACGTGGTTGGGCTGCTTGGCTAACGGCTGCTGTGGACGAACGTGTAAATGCCATCGCCCCTATTATGATGGATTTCTTCGACCTACCACGACAGATTACCTGCCAACGCTCCGTCTGGGGTAGCTTATCTCCTGCCCTGCAACCGTTCGAGACTCTAGATATACCAAACCGTTTGCAAACATCGCGGGGTCAACAACTTCTCGATATGGTGGATGTTGTCCGCTGGACTACTTACTACAACGTTGCACGAGCGATCATATCTGCTACAAACGATGAATATTGTCCGGTTCAAGCCTCAAATCTCTACATTGAGCAAATTCCTGGAAGAAGTTATCGCTCGATGATTCCCAATACTAGCCACGGTTCATTGGCCTACGTAGAAATTCTTGGCATAGTCGGGGCGCTTCATCGACAAGTGGCCTTGGGAGAGGTGATGCCTAATTTAACAGGCAAGGCCTGGATTGAGGACGGAGCACTCTGCATTATGATGACCTCCAATGCTGCCCCTATTTTTAAACTTTGGATTGCACATGCGCCTAGCCTCGATCTCCGAAACTCTCTATGGTCGCCGATCGAGCTGTTTGGTGAAAGCAAAATTCGGATTGCGCTACCGGTGCAAGGTATCATGGCGATTTTTGGGCAAGCGAAATATAACAAGACTTGGGGATGCTTTGCGTTAACTACCCAAGTTTGGACTGTTGGTCCTCAAGGGTTAATTGAGGTAGCATAGACAGTCTGATCGGTTAAGGTTCATATGGAAGTGAAAAAATCAGATTTTCACGTGGAAATAGAAGTAAAACTCTTTCAGATTTGAGCAGCAATCGATGGGTTCTATCGCTTAAGGGATAACTGAGTTGCTCACTGTCATCTAGCATCCGTTTCAGCAACTGACCATTGCGTTACTTAATTAAAAGTATTATGCGGTAGTTCATTGAGGTATTTCTCATCTGGACAAGGTGAATTTATAATTAATAACGAAGAGTTTGCTGAACAAACCCTTCGTTGTGTGATCGATAGACACTAGATTCCTAGGTTCTCGTTATCGCTCTAAATCGTAGAAGAATTCAGGAATCTCAAGATACTCGCCTGTAGCAATTGCACGGTCATATATCCATTTCCCCAAAGCAAGATCGAGAATTCCGAGTCCGAATGGTGAAAACACAACGGTACGATTCCGTTGTATTATGCACTTGCCCTCTAGGACGTCAGCAAGTGAGCCAGTAATAAAATCTCGTGATCCTGCCAGCTTTTCGGCCAAATGTAGGGATGTGTGGGCATTCATTACATGATGAACGTCATCAACAATGTTGCAGGTATTAAGAAGCAATTCGGGAGCAAGATCACGAAGTGAGACATGTAGAATAACAGGATGATGCTCAAAAAGTGCATATTCATGTACGTGCGGTTCTGAAGCAACTGTCGCGAATAAAACTAAATCTGATTCTCGTACAACCGAAGTAAGAGTAGGGAACACAGATATGGATGTGTGCTGCTTAAGCTCGCAAACGCACTCAGCAAAGCGTTGAGCTTCTCTAATATTGGTGTCGTATATACGAACATTGCTGATATTCCAGCCCGTTCCTATTAAGAAACGATAGATATAGCGTGATATAAAACCTGCACCAATGATCCCAAGCGTTTGCACTTTGCGTCCACCTGTCAGGTGTTCTGCTGCAAGTCCAGCGAATGCAGCAGTTCGAGCCGCTGAAATGATCGACGCCTCCAGGCATGCAAACGGATAGCCAGTTTCGCCGTTATTAAGAATTAGCACAGCGGAGGCACGCGGAATACCGTTGACGATATTGTCGGGATAGCTAGCAATCCACTTTATACCAGAAGTATGCCAAGGATATTCAAGATACGAAGGTAATGCAATGATACGCGCATTCGGTTTATCACGAAAATTCAGGAAAAGGCTGGATGGATTAACGCTGTGTTCTCTCGAGTGAGCAATGTAAGCATCACGTACAATCGTGATGCAGCCCTCAAGGTTTTCATTAACGAGGCGATGTACTGTACGCCCAGTGATAATCGAGAATGTGAATGAACTAGATGATTCAGAACAGGAATTGGGATTGGACATACATTACACTAGCCTATGCATTGTCAGTAGCATTCACACGCCACTCAACCCAACGACGGTTAAAGATGTTATTAAGGTAAGCGTTGCCACGGTCACAACATAGAAACAAGACACGGGGTCGAGTACGCTGGTTCAATTTGGCGAAATATTGCTTGATAGCGCTGTAAGCGCTGCCACTGGAACCACCTACAAAGAGACCATATTTCTCAAGTAGTTCATGGCAACCTGCGATGGTTTCGACTTCGGATACTAACACAACCTCGTCAATGAGGGCGTGTTTAAGTAAAGGGGGTATAATGCTTGATCCCAAACCAGAAATCCAACGTTTATACAGTGAATGTCTGAAGATTACTGACCCCTCTACGTCTACTGCAACAATTCTGATATTGGCATTATGTTCTTTGAGTCGTTGAGATACACCGGCTATGGTTCCAGCCGAGCTAACACCTAAAAATACGTAATCGATAGAGGAAATACTCTGCCAAATTTCCTCGCCAGTGAGATGGTAATGAGCCTCCATGCAGTCAGGGTTACCATATTGATTAGGCCAGTATGAGTCAGAGATTTCGCTTTTGAGCTGCTGAACTTTGCATAAACGTGACTTCAAGAAGCCACCAGTATCATCGTGGTTTTCAACTTTAATCACGCGGTCACATTGCGAGCGTAGCCAAGATTCATACAGCGGCGATATATTCGGATCAATAACCGGAATAAAATTAATTTCTAGCATTTTTGCTAGTGTGGCTATTGCACAGGCAAAGTTACCTGAGGAAGACTCAATGATAGTAGTTTGCGATTCGATTTCACCACGTTCGATAGCACGCTTTAAAGTCCAAAGAGCTGGTCTATCCTTGATACTGCCAATACCGTTAAGATATTCGAGCTTTGTAAACAAATCTATATGGTTGTTTGTCAGTTGAATAACAGGTGTAGGGCAAATGATTTTCTCCACAACTGCAAGTCGTTCAACAAGCCCTTGTGCTAATGCCGTCATAGCAAGCCTTAAAGCCTTAACTTATCACAATCAAGGTCGCAGTAAAAATAATACAATAAGAAATTTCTTGTAGAAGTCAGTTAAGTAGTTCTGTCCTTCTAGGTTTGTTAATTCTTGGTTGTCCTGCAAAACACTAATTGGATTATCACTATATAAATTATAGCCTCATCATTTTGAGATAATCGTTTTTAGTTAATGTGATTCCATTATTAACATAACAGTATGGTGAATCAACTGAGAATCTATTGAAACAAAACCTCATAGTTGAAAGCTGTTGTTGATAGATTTTCTCCAACAACACACCATAACAACTCAAGCTAGTGAATTTGCAAAATACTAAGAAAACTGTTGAAAATGGCACTATTGTAAATTTTTTTTGAGGTTTACTAACTGCCGTATTTTGAATAATGAGGCTTGTAGAATGGCTATATTGCTACTTTTAGATTTTCTGTCAGCTCCTCTTCTAGAGAGGTGGCTTGTCTAAAAAACTGCTTCCTTTAAAGATTGTCCAAGCCCCATTGTTACTAAGAACTATCTAAACTATTGTTGAAAATTTTTACAGGTGGTTTCTTACACTTTGCGCACAGCCCCTACCACTGTAGTTGTTGAGAAGGAGTAGTCCTGGGCAATGAGCATCAACCTTCATGAGAATGGGGTAATTGCTGCACTTCTGCGCCACGCTGCGCGCAATCAGGACGCAATCGCCTTTCGGGTCGTTGATGGACAAGGCGAGGTAACCGAATTGCTTACCTATGGACAGCTTACCCGGCGGGCTGGAGGCACAGCGGAGTGGATTACCCAGCAAACCCCACCGATGAGTCGGATTGTGCTAGCCCTGCCAACTGGCACTCAATTCCTTGTCGGGCTGTTTGGTACCTTGATGTCCGGCCGGACGGTCGTACCAGTGCTTGCGCCACGGCACCGTAGTTCGACCCGTTTTCTCTCAGTTCTGAACGACTGCACTCCCAGTTTAGTTCTTGTGCCACCCGATGCTGTCAACGCTACAAGAGCCATCACGACGGTGGGTGAAATCAGAACGTTGGATGATGACCTAGTTGCAGAGCCCTGTCCAGAATTCGTCGAACCATCTGCGACGGCGGTCATTCAATATAGCAGTGGTAGTACTGGCAATCCCCGTGGGGTCTTAGTTAGGCATGAAAGCATAGTAGCCAACAGTAAAATGATATCCGCTGTTTTCGGACACGATGTGGACTCCGACTTCGTAAATTGGTTACCGCTGTTTCATGACATGGGCCTTATCGGTGGCGTCATTCAGCCTGTAATGCTTGGATCTACCTGTACATTAATCCGCCCGGGCGACTTCGCGGCGCGCCCGCGGTTGTGGCTCGAGGTAGTTTCACGCTTTGGTGCCCACACGAGCGGCGGACCAGACGCAGCTTACCGACTTTGCACCCAAGCGATCGAAGATGGTGCTGTGGAGGGGCTAGATTTATCTCGCTGGCACGTTGCGTTCAATGGTTCCGAGCGTGTCTACGAGACGACCTTGCGGAACTTTGCTGCGCGCTTTGCCCCAGCCAACTTCTCCTCCCGAGCATTTCTACCCTGCTATGGACTCGCCGAGGCAACTCTGCTAGTTTCTGGCGCCGCCTGGAAACCCGACCAGCTAGCACATCGTTTCGACCGGGCAGCGTTAGAGAGAGGAGAAGCGGTACCTGCAGCCGTTGGAATTGAGTGTATGGCGCTCGGGGCTCCTGCCCCAGGACTTGAGTTGGCTATCGTCAAGCCGAATCAGGGAACATCCCTGCCTCCAGGGCAGATCGGAGAAATTCGGGTGCGTGGCCCTAGCATATCAAGCGGCTATCACGGTAGACCACCAGATTGCATTGATGCGTGGAAAAGTACCGCCGACTTGGGCTTTCTATACAAAGGAATTCTGCACGTTTTAGGGCGCTTAGACGATGTCATCATTCAATTCGGGCGAAATCTTTTTCCTGACGATATTGAGGCTGCAGCAGGTGCCGGATCAGCCGATCGAGGTTGCCGGATGGCTGCGGTTGACGTAGAGGGACAACTGAATCTCGTCGTCGAAGTCAGCAAGCGGCGTGAGCTAAATACCCTACAAGCTATGGCATCGGAGATGTCCGTCACGGTCAACACTACCCTGGAAGCAGTGGTGGATCGAGTCGTCTTTCTGCGTCGCGGTACGCTGCCCAGAACCTCCAGTGGGAAGATCCGGCGTTCAGCGGCGGCTCAGATGCTGCAGAAAGGCGAGGTGGATGTTCTCGCAGCTTTCACCCTGCTAGGTCCAGCAGGTAAAACCATAGCGGAGCGGGTATCCACCTTTTTGAATTTCTCAAGCACCGAACTCGATCGCCACATCAGTCTGGCAGCGTTGGGCTGCCAGTCCATGCAAGCCTTGGTTCTACGTCACGTGCTCGAACAGGATTATGGCCTTGCACTGCCAGCGGATCAGTGGCTGACCGACCTTTCGATTAATGAGATAGAAGCTCTAATCGCTAGACAGAGCCAATTTGTGGTAGCCACTGAAAGCTGTATACCTCAACCCGATCCTCGTCTGCTAGTCCTGGCTCAATATGCTGCTGCCCCCGATATCGGTGCGCTTAACATTTCCTTTCTAGTGCATGCTGAAGGTCCAGACGTGGGTCCCCGTCTAGCTCGGGCCACAACTTCTGTAATTGGGCTGTATCCGGCCTTGCGACGTGCTCCTATTGCAGATGACTCTATTGCCGGCGGTATGCGCACTGTGGCCCGTGCGCCGGTGCAAGTCAAAGTCGTAATGAACCCACCAGAGGCACTAGATGCCGAGATTCGGCGACCTTTCCGGTTGGAGCGAGAGGCACCATGTCGAGCGACGGTTTATGATCAAGGTGATCGAGCCACACTGTTGCTAGTAATACATCATGCTGCTAGTGACCTTGTGTCGGGGGCGATTTTAGCGCGGCAACTAGCTCAGTCCTGGTCCGGGGTCCTGGTGAGTCGGGGTCCTGAGAGCCCAGACCAAATTGCGTTCATACCAGCCGCTGCGGTTGGCTATTGGCAAGCCCGTCTCACTGATCCACCGCCGATATTTAATGACAGTCGTCGTCTCAGCGCCGGTAACATGATCTCGGTCGTAGTCCCAATCCCTTCATCGGCACTACACCGTCGAGCACGTGCATTGAGAGCTACCGAGTTCGAGGTTTGCCTCGCCGCCTTTGCCCAAGCAACGGCACGTGTGTTTAGTCGTAAGCGTCTGGCGATCCTGACACCAGTCTCACAGCGCAAGGCAGATATGGAGGTAGTTGGCAATCATGTTTTGCCGGTTCCGATCTTTGTAGACGATGCCATGAGCGGCGATTTTGCAACACTGATATCCAATATTCGGGCGAGTTTGAGGCAGGGAACTCGGTACGGCGGTCTGCCCGCTGCAGTAAGCTTAACTGAACGTACGGCAGGTTCACTGTTTTTCGATTTCGCATTTGTGTGGCAGCAGATCCCCTCTGATGCGACAAACTCGCTCGCTGCTTTAACTCTGCCAAGCTTCGGTGCTTGTGCTAAATTCGGTGACCTTACTTTTGAGCGGCCTAGTTTTGCGTTCACACCGTTTCATCCAGTTGAATTTACCCTCATTGTGGAAGCGGAAGGATTGTCTGGACACCTTGTATGCAATGCTCACCTTGTTGACGAGTCGACCGCACAGCAACTGGCAGAGTTCTGGATTGAGCAACTCCTCGATGCCGTCTCGCTAACAACCATTCCACACATTCCTCCTACTCTTGACGAGCCATTATGTTTACATCGCATGTTTGAGCGATGGGTAAGGGAAACGCCGGATGCTAAGGCAATTGGCTTTGATGGTATGTCATACAGCTATAGCCAACTCGATTCTGCCGCAAAGCGTATCGCCCATCTTTGCGGGACTCCGCGTCGAGTCGCTATCATATGCGGCGATGGTCCGGTAGGAGTGGCAGCCATTTTAGCAACTTTGAAGGTTGGTGGCGCATTCCTAGGTCTGCAGCCTAGTGATCCGCCAGCTCGAGTGCAGTCGATCCTGAATGCGGCTTCGCCAGACTTAATCCTGACCGATGTCGATGCATTAACCGACGGTGGGCAAGCTGTCCTTGACGACTGGACGGCATCACCGGTCATTCAGGTGAGTTTTGATCCAATTCCAGTCGAGGCTGAGTCTGAAACACCAAGTAATCCAGAAGCGCCAGCTTATCTAGTCTACACATCAGGGTCGAGCGGACAGCCGAAGGGTATGGTTCATACCCATGCGACTCTAGCTGCTTTCATTAACTGGCAGGCGGAACCGTTAAAGATTAGTCCCGATGCTCGGATGGCGGTGCTAGCTCCTATGGGATTTGACGTTCGCTACTGCGAACTGTTCGGCGCGCTCTGCCTTGGTGCTTGTGCTGTACTAGCGCGGCGTCAGGATCTGCTCCCTGAAACGTTACCGCTATTTCTCGCCGCAAATCGGGTAACTGCCCTGCAAGTACTGCCATCAGCGTTCGCTAGGACGCCGCCAGCGGCTCTGCCTGATGTGCGAGGAATTTTTTTCGTTGGGGAACCGCTGCCGATCCGAACTGCTGCTCGTGCTTTGGGGCAGTTTGGCGAAGATGTCAATATCAGTAATGTCTATGGACCTACTGAAACAGTCGCGGCGTCATGTCATCGGATCGTCCCTGCCGACCTCCGAGCACTTCGCATTCCTGCTGGCATAGCGATCGATGGGCGTCAGCTATACATTGTTGGTGACGACTTGCGTATTTTAGAATGCGGCGACATCGGAGAAATCGTTGTTGAGACTGATGATGTCTGTGCGGCTTACCTTGCCATCGATCCGGCCAGCAGCGACCGTTTCCTCGCTCCTGGTACTATCTTGGGGATCAACGGTCGCGCATTCCGCACTGGTGATCTTGGAACAATCGATTCTGCTGGACGTTTGGTCGTGCTTGGTCGGCTCGATAATCAGATAAAGCTCCATGGAGTGCGATTTGAGCTTGAGGAAATTGAAGCGGCGTTGATTGAGGCTTTGGGTGTCCCTGCAGCTGTCTTTGTAAAATCTGGATGTGATGGATTGCATATTGAGGCCCTCCTCGAAGCGCAATCCATTAATACTTTGAGCTTGCGCCGCCATCTGCTTGAACGCCTTCCAGCCGCAGCAATTCCTACAGCCTTTAGAGCGGTGAACAGCTTACCCAAGCTACCGAACGGCAAAATGGATCGCTCTAGACTCGAAGTGTGGATGCAAGCACAACCAGCCATTCCTACATCTAGTACCAGGGTGCACTCTACGCGAGTTAGCGATGCATGGTGCGCGGTGCTGGGCTTTCCCCCTAGAGGCCTGTACGATAACTTCTTCGCGGTTGGTGGTCATTCCCTACTAGCTATGAAGATGGTTAATCACCTCTCTATCGACGCGGCTAAACCCTTACAGCTGTCTGAGTTTTTGTGGGATCCGACTCCCGCTAGGCTAATCGAAATGGTTGAAGCCGCCGGTTAATCGCCACCCGTTTCAGCAATGGCTGCTGCCAAATCAGACAACGAAATATCGGGCATATCGTCGTAAACCATCTGCGTCTCGGCTCCAGGTAGAATTTCTGCAATAGCATTCAGAGCCTTCATCATCCAGTCGCCAAGACGTTTGATTGTTGAGCGGTGGTGTACGGTATCAGAAAACTCTAGTCGCAGGTGCAGCTGCCCATCTTCGAGATAACCATCAATCTGTAGAAGATTCGGACGGACGTTTTCGGCACCGCTGAGTGGTCCAAGGTCGCAGGGTCGGAGGTTAAATAACCGATCCCGCTCGACTGATCGTTCGATGTCCCCAAAGAAATTATAGGCTACGGCCGTAGTGCCGATCTTTCTAAGGCGTGCGCGAATTTCGGGATCAGGATGATGCTCTGTCAGTAGCCCAAAAGTAATTCCAGCAGGCCCAGTGCGTGCTTGCTGTGTCACTACCATTACATCGGCAACTGGGTCCGGCATTTGTGATAGTACGAAAGCGGCAGGCCAAGCTGCTGCGAACCAGCCAACCGAGCGCGATAGGTTGGCGCCCTTGCCATCAATGCCGTCACGACCAGAATCTTCAAGTGTTAGCGTATGCGCTGTTTGGCCAGTCCAATTCACGAGGGCGCGAAGCAAGGCAGCAAGAACGATTTGATCGAGTCCGGCCTTAAGACCGCGGCTAACTGGTCCGCGTAGGTGCTGAGTGGTCTTGGCGTTGAGCGTAAGCGGCAAGATAGCCGAGGATGCGCTCAGCCCATTGGTTACTCCAGGCAGGTCACGTGGCAGTTCCACGACCGCCGGGTAGCCGAGCCAAGCATCTACCTGAGCTAACACACTCAGCTCAGCGGCCTTAGCCGCTAAGTCCTGGGCTGCACGAGTGAAGGGCATAACTGGTAGCAGTCTTGGAGTTATCCCAGACTCAAGCGCTCGATAAGTGGTTTCGATATCCTGAACGATAATTTCCCAGGATACCTGATCCACCGCTAAATGATGAGCAATCAGCGCAAGCGCTGGAGGTCTCCCGCTACTCCAATCAATGAGAGCTGCCCGCCACAGCTGCCCAGTGCTAATGTCCAAGGCTGCCTGCAGGGGTGCCAAACAGCTAGCAAGGCAGGCAGCTGTATGCGTGATCCGGTCAAGTGGGAGCATCGCAATGTTAGTTGACCGAGCCCTGCTACCATC
Source organism: Myxacorys chilensis ATA2-1-KO14 (assembly GCA_019359275.1). GTDB lineage: Bacteria > Cyanobacteriota > Cyanobacteriia > Leptolyngbyales > Leptolyngbyaceae > Myxacorys > Myxacorys chilensis. The sequence goes on from JAHHHP010000034.1 coordinate 27,292, forward strand.
AGGCGTGAACATTAACCTGAGACCTTCGTGGCGGGCATGCACCAGTTCTAAGGACTGCTCTAACACCTCGGGGTTCAAAACTCGGTTTGTTTCCAACAGCAAAGCTTGGTTGAAATGATTCAGCATTGCCCCACCAGAGCGCAGTAGGTTTGCCTGTGCTGGCGTAGTCGGGGCATCGCCACAGCTTTTGATATCTAAATCAGAGGCTACTGCGTCAGCACAAGCTTTTGCCAGCTCCGCAATAGTGCGACGCCGGAAAGCGTCCCCGGGCTTTAAAGTCAGACCTTCTGCTCGGGCACGTGCCACAAACTGAATGACGATGATGGAGTCACCTCCAAGTTCGAAAAAATCATCATGCCGTCCGATCTTATCGATATGTAGCAGCTCTGACCAGAGTCTCGATATGGTGGTCTCAATCGTCCCTATAGGAGGCTCGAACGACTTCACGAGGTTGGGTCGCAGGTTACTAGGGTGAGGGAGAGCACGACGATCCAGCTTGCCGTGATGTGTATAGGGGATGGCCTTCATTCGCGTGAAACTGGTAGGGATCATGGCCTCGGGCAAGACACGTGATAGGTATTGCCGCAGATCCTGTTCCACGCTGCGGCTAAGTGCTGCGGCAAGAGGTGCATTGGTTAGTGGACTGTTTTGATTCGCTGGTGATGCTGGCACTTGATCCGCTGATGACACCGAGGACCGATTCGCTAGAGGCGCCGCCAGGGGATAAAGCTGTAGATCGAAGCGATCCGGACCACGATTACTCCAGTTCAATTCACACGCAAGGCCAAGGCTCTCCGCCCAGGAATGGAGAGCAGCTGGATCGTACCCTCCGGGATCGGTAGCAATTTGCAGATCCTGAAGAGTCTGGTTGGCGTCCGCAGCTTCCAGCCTAGCGACTGCAGCAACATCCCGGGCAACGCGACTATTAAGCAGACCGACTACACGAACCGGTGCATGAGCGGCGGCGGCGGCCAAGTCGGTGGAGGTGGGGTTTGAACCAATGTCGAGCTCAGCAACTGCTGTCGCTGTCGCTGTATCGAATGCAAGGACCACATCGTAGCGAAAACGTGTAAGCTCGTTGGCGTCCTGCGTCTTCTTGAGCTGCATTTCGACCCGACATAGCCGCGGCCAACGACTGCGTAACGACTCAAAGAATGCAGGGGCAATGAGCAACTCGCTTTCATAGTCACAGGCTATATCAAGCCGGGCTCGGAGATCTGTAGCTAGTGTGTTACCGCGGCTGACCTTCTCTAGGACTGATAAATGGAAACTACGCAGCAGCGACAGATTGCGGACATCCCCGAGAAATATTCGTCCACCTGTCTTCAGGACGGCGACTGCTTGATCAAGTACGGTGAGCAGATAATCGGCACTGGGAAAATATTGAACGGTCGAATTGAGTACGACTAAGTCGAACTGTCTCTCTGCAAGTCCCATGAAATCATGGGCTGGTTGACGTCGCAATTCAATCCTTGTACTACTGCCCATGGATGCAATCACCCTTCGGGACAATTCTAAAGCGCGAGTCGAGACGTCGGTCGCTATGTAATTGAAAGTTTCTGGATCTCGAGCCAGTCCACCCAAAATCATTCCGGATCCGACGCCGATCTCGAGTACGTCCGCATGGGGCAAAGCGATCAGTCGTTTTAGCGTCGCATCCAACCAAGCTTGCATTTCCACTCGGGGTATGGGCTGACCATCATAGCTGTTGATCCAGGTAGCTATTTGAAGTCCGAACAGATCATGGTCGGTGAACGCTGGTACCGCCTCGTTATAGACATCCTGCCAATTGGCCAATCGGAGCGAGGATTCCGCTTCAACACGCGCTTCTTGGGCAACCGCCTTATCGTCAATTACAAAGTAAGCTGCCAGTTTTCTGTTGCCAATTTCTTCACTAATGCTTACCGTGGCGTCTTTGACCAGGGGATGACGCTTGATAACAACCGCAACCTCCTCTAACTCGATGCGATGGCCGCGCAGCTTCACTTGGTTATCGATGCGCCCCAGAAATTCCAGGGTGCCGCTAGGCGTAAGTCTCACTCGGTCGCCGGTTCGGTAGAGTCGTGCAGCGAGGTTTGCCGGATCTGGAATGAATGCTGCGGTGGTGCGCTCGGGGTCATTAATATAGCCTAAACCAACGCAATCGCCACTGATTAGTAGTTCACCTACTGCTCCCACGGGCGCCACTGTCCCATCGACTGTCCAGATATGTAAGCGCGTGTTGGCGATAGGAGAGCCGATGGGTATGCGTGCCTGCTCCTCACCAGGCGGTGCGTTGATGACATAGTGCGCAACGTCATCGGAGCACTCCACCGGACCATACGCGTTGATCATTGGTATGTCCGGATATCGCGCAAGCCAACGACGGCATAGGTCGGGCTCTAACGCCTCGCCAGTGACTATCAGCCAGCGTAGCCTGGGTAGCGGAATCTCTGCTGAGGCTAAGTCTAACAGCGATCGCAAGAATGAAGGCACGACCTCCCAAACAGTCACGCCTGCAGCTGAGATCTGACGAATCAGTTCAGACGGGTTGCGTATTAGTTCGTCATCATAAATCTTGACCACTGCCCCTGCAACTAGGGGGGCGAGCACTTGCCACACGTAAATGTCGAAGGTTTCAGGGGACGTCTGGGCGACTACATCGACAGCTGTCAGTTTGAGAAGATCAATCTTCGCGGTCAAATGGTTGCGCATACCCCGATGACTAACCATTGCGCCTTTGGGTGTTCCGGTGCTGCCTGAGGTGAAGCAAATATAGGCAGGTTCCGACACGGGAACCCCATTGAGTGGCCGTAATACAGGTTCGGCAAGCAGATGCTCGACAATCAGTACTGTGCCACAAGCTTCTGCAGAGATCGCTGCGGCAATCATGGCGCGAACAGAGTCGGCAAGGATGAAATCGCATTGCGCCTTAGTTACCATGGCAGCTGAACGAGCTACAGGAGCCGTGCCACCTAGCAGGATAAAAGTCGCGCCAGTGCGTAGGATAGCCAGTAGAGACAGTGGCACAGCATAGGTTCGGTCCGCAAGTACCGCTACTGTCCGTCCGGGACCGACGCCCTGCTGTGTCAGGGATGCGGCAAGGTGGTCAATATCGAAGGCTAGATCCCTGTAGGTGCGTGTCGAACCTTCGCCGCTTATCGCAACAGCGTAAGGCGACTGTGCGACCTGCCCTTGAATTTGATCAATGATCGACCCTTGGTCTATCTTGCGGTCAGTCCCGATCAATGCCGGACTCCCGTCGCGAGAGCCTAGTTCCGACAACCGGGCCTGAGGCCTTGCTGAGACTTCATCCAGAAGCGCAACGAATCTATCGCAGACGCCTGCAATGGTAGCAGGCTCAAACAGATCGGACCGGAACAGGGCTATACCCTCGATGGTACCTTGGCAACGTTGTAGATTAATTTCTAAATCGAGTCTAGCGATGCCATAATCAAGCGAGCACTGGGTCAGGCTAACCTCGTCTATCGTTCGTCGAAGCGGTTCACCCTCCTGTAAGGTAAGGGCTATTTGAAATAGTGGGTGCAGTCCATATGGCCGACTGGGCTGCAGGAGTTTTGCCAGATAGTTCAGGGGCATTTCCTGATGATCGTAGGCGTCCGGAAGGTTACGGCGGGCCTGCATTAGCAGATCGGCGAAGGATGGGTTCCCCGATAGGTCAAAACGCAGAGGAATTCGGTTTGCCGCAGACGCCACCAAGCGCCGGAATGCTAAAGGTCGCGCTGCTGCGTCGCTCCCAAAAATCACGTCCTCGGCTCCGGTGTACATCCTTAATAGGACAGCAAAGGCGGTGGATAAAACCATGAATTCTGTGACCTTGGCAGCCTTTGAAAGGGTAACCAGGCGACTCGTTAATGTCGAGGATATGATGAAGCGATGAACTGCGCCATCACTTGTGCCAGCGGTCAAGCGAGAGTGGTCCGTTGTCAACGTGAACTCGAGGTTCGCGTCCTTCAGGGCTTTGGACCAAAAAAGTTCCATTTGGCTAAGTTTAGCAGTGGAAAGACGTTCAGCTTGATCCTGGATAAAGCTTCTGAGTGACGGCGCTGGCTCAAGGGTGGGCAATCGTCCGACCGCAAAAGCCTGGTAGGCAAGGATGAATTCCTCAACCAGTATGGCCATCCCCCAGCCGTCACAAGCTACATGGTGTATGACCACCAGCAGTTGAAAGCGATCTGGTGCGCATGTGGCGAGAGTGAATCGTGCCGATGGGGGGCAGGTCAAATCGAAAGGCTCGCGAGCGCGGGCCTTAAAAACCTCGAGCAATCTCTCGTTAGAGAACTCAGATGCATCTAAGTGATTGAGCACCACATCCAAGGTGGACGCGATCCTTTGCCTAATTTCGCCATCCTTAGCAATGAAGCTGCAGCGCAAGGACTCGTGGCGGTTCACGATATAAGAGAGAGCTGAGGCAAGGGCAGCCGTGTTAAGCTGTCCGTTGAGTAACAACAACGCTGCATCGTTGAAGGTTGGGCTATTTGGAGAGATAGCGTGGCTAAGCCAAACCTGTTCTTGGGTTGGTGCCAGAGGCAATAGGGATTCGTTGTCCAAATTGTCCAACCTGCTGACTCTACTGTTCTGGGTCCTCTGATTCTCGCCCAGCCGAGCCAGCAAACTGGCAGGCGTAGGATTCTCAAACAAAGAACGCAGGGGCAAAGTCTCGTTGAACGCCTCCCCAACCCGAGCAATTAGTGTCACTGCGGAGATCGATGTCCCACCTAGGGTGAAGAAGTCGTCATCTGGTTGAACCTCATTTAACTTCAGACACTCCCGCCACAGAGCCAGCATCTGATTGCATCTATTCGTAGATAGTGCTGGCTTGAACTTCCCGGCAACCGACATTGCTGCTGTGTTCGTAATAGTGATCTGTGAGGGAATCAGACTAAAGGGGAGATGGCTAGCGAGGTGGGCGGCCACGTCCGTCGACGTGAGTTCGAAACCCGGAGTTGCCGTCACAATCAACGTCAGTTCCTCATTGTCGAACGCAGCCACAGCCCCCGCTACACCTGGCACGGATAGGGCGAGCGATTCGATCTCGCCCAGTTCTAGCCGACGTCCGGCAACCTTTACCTGTCGGTCAATACGTCCCAACCATTCCAGTTCCCCACTCGGTAGGCGCCGAACGCGGTCCCCCGTACGGTAGAGCCGTGACTCGCCAGCTCGGCTCACAAACCGCTCTGCCGTGCGCACTAGATCACCGACATAGCCGAGCGCTAGGCCCTTGCCAGCGAGACATAGTTCACCTATGTCTGCCAGTGATCCAGTGTTGTCCAGGATATGTACCCTCGTGTTACACAATGCCTGTCCGAGAGTCACACGCTCATCGCCTCGGCTTTGGTCAAATCCCGTAAAATCGGACGCCATGGACCAGATAGTCGCCTCGGTAGGACCGTACATGTTAAGAAGGCGTGCATCCGTCACGCCACTAAGGGCAGTCGCGAGGCTAGCCGATAGAGCCTCACCACCGACCATAATTGTGTCCAGCCTCGTAAGGGCAGCCTTCGTTGCAGAATCGCGTAGCAACATGGCTGCTATTGTTGGTGTGCATTGTAGGTGGCTGACACCGAAAGTCGCAATGTTCTCGGCAATCGAGAGGGCGATTCGCCTTGGTGCGATTTCTACTGGTGATGCAGCGGCACAGGCAGCGCGTACCCAGTCGAGGCGTTGGATACTTGTGATTACTCGGTCGAGATCAGTGTCAAAATCAACAAGGCAAGCGATCTCGCCAACCCCAGCGTTCCAAAATGACCGAGCTCGGTCAATGCACACCGCTGCCTCTCCTACTAGTCCGCACGCACCGGAGAACCGCTGAAGTGAACGTTCGATTAACAGTTCGCGCCGATCTGTGATTTTGGGATTCAAGTCAGGCAAGTCATTTTCCGCCTCAGCGGTTGACAGGTCGAGATAGCGGCGAAGGGCAAGGCGAACTGCTGTTGCCTCGTCTTCACCTTCAGTCACGGCAGCGTGCAGCATCAGCACTACCCTGTCTGTGCGTCCACCATAAGCCCGGTAGCGAGCGATATGTTCACCCAAACTTTCTGGGGTCTGGGCAAGGAGGTGGGTTAGAACTCCAAGGTCCTCCCGTGCAGCTCTGTCCCAACGCGCAGCATCACTGGCTATTGCCACCCACGTCTTGAGTTCGGGTGAAATCGGGCGGGGACGCAAGCTGAGATGTTCACCACTGCAACCAACCACCGTTCCGCCCCGCCAGAGGCGCCTGACTGTTTCAATGTCATCGAAGAACGCCTTCACGCGAGTATTAGGTTCACCATGTCCGAGAATCATAGCCCGAGCATCCCACCCTCGTGCGAAGGCTATTCCAGCCCGGCCATGGGACAGAACATCAATCTGAGCCCAGTCCTCCGCCACCCGAACCGGGTGATGAAGAGGCAGCGTAAGGCTGCCTGCGCGGATCTCGAGCCGAGTTGTGGATACTGCTAGAGCCGCGGCAGTCACGGATGGGTTGGGAAAGTCACCGCCGATTGCGCTGAAATGGCGTTCGGGAACCCAGACCGCCTTGAAGCCCAGATCATCAACAAGCTTTGCCAGATGAACCACCTGCTCCACACCGCCAGCTCCCGTTGGCGGAAAGCAGAACAGACTAAAGTCCGGCCCTTTGCCTCGCAGCGTTGCAGGTGTGCACGACGGCATCCACGTTTCCGGACCCTCCTGAAGCACGACGGTGCCACCATGCGTAAGTGGCCATAAAAGTTCCAGTAGTGAAATGTCAAAGCTGAGGCTAGAGAGGGCAAGGTAAATCGCTGGCTTATCAGGGGGACAAAGGACGTCGATTGCTGCCAGTAGGCTGGCCAAGTTGGACTGGCTAACCAGCACACCCTTAGGAGTGCCTGTACTTCCTGACGTGAACATTAAATAGGCAGGAGATTCCGGTTCTATAACCACAGGCGGAGACGGTTGAGCTGGATATGCCTGTGAAGCGAGCCTCACAGGGATGTCGGTTGATGGCAGCACTGGACCGTCAGTCTCAGTTAGAATCAGACCCGGTGCGGACTCGCGTAAAATTACAGCTAATCGGTCCCTCGGTGTAATCGGATCGACCGGAACAAAACAGTACCCTCGTCCTAGACAAGCCAGCACTGCCGCTACCATTACTGGCTTGCGTGGCAGGGCTAAAACGACTCGGTCCCCTAGCTGTAGTCCAGCATCGTCCATTAAGCGGGATAAACCTTCAACCTCTTGCGCCAGGGTATTATAAGTTGTTCGAGTGTCACGCCAACCTAGTGCTAGTGCTTGAGGATAAGACTCTGCTGCTGCAGCAAATCGTACGGCGACTAATGACGAGCGTACAGATGGGGAACCGCTATTTAGAGCCGGACCGTCAAACACCTCATTTGGAGTCTCAGATAACGACCTCAATGCCTGCTGATAGATCTGAGCGAGTTGAGCAGCGCCGGGGATCGTCTCAGACACCCGAAGGTTGAGTACTACCTGTTCGCTGAACGGGTCGATGGCGAAGTTTGCCGCAATCGGGAAACTCGAGACCTCATGGGTTCGAATCAACTCCAAGCGTATTTTAGCCTTATGCAAGAGACCTCGGACATTATGATAGTCAGTGAAATAAAAGAGAGCTTCGGGTCTTGATCCGCCTGCCTCAAGCATGGCAGCGAACGGAAAGCGGCGGTGGGGATAGTCAGCCAATTCTTCGGACATCAGAGCTTCAGCTAGCACTGCCCAGCTTACTCCAGCAGCAGCCTGCTGCATCGGCACAGTGTTAATGAAGAGACCTAGCATACGATGAGCGTTGGGTAGTTCAGGACGAACTCCGGTCACCACTGCTGTCACCGGCTCAGTTTCGCCAGTAACCTGTGCCAGCACTTTCATATGTGCTGCTAGTAGTAGGGTTTTGACAGGCAGCCGCCACGTTTTGGCTAAGTTGACGAGCGCACGTGACACATTAGCTGGAATCTCTACGGGTATGGTGAGCGTTGCGCTTCGCGCTGATGCGACAGGCCTTTGCTTACGATTGGCGAGCTTGCCAAGCCAGTAGTTGCAGCTCGACTTAGAAGCAAGGGCCAATTGTTCCATTTGGACAAATAGGGCCCCTCCGCGTAACAACGGTGTACATTCAGGTAACTTCTCATCGCGAACCAGTGCGCAGTAATCCTCGAGCAATTCGCGCAGCATAGTAACATCGCTCCAGCCATCAATGACAGCATGATGGAACGACACGCCCAATAAGAAGCTATGCTCCCCTGTGATAATGACGTGGAGACGAACAAGGGGTGGGACAGTTAAGTTGAAGCCACGGTGGCGTTCGGCGGCAACCCAGGCATCCATTGCCGCTTCCTGCACTGCGGGTTCAGCAGCGCTAAGGTCGGACAGCGTCAATAGCGGTACTGGTTTCGCCCAAACTACTGCTAGAGGTGGATTCGCCCCCAAATCAAAGCAAGTGCGCAAAGCTGGATGCCGTATTGCCAAATGTTCTGCTGCTGCTGCTAGATTTTTGGCATTCGCAGGTGCCACGATGCGGTAGACGAACACGTCATGATAGATGCCGATGTCCTTCGCCATTGCGTGCTCAAATATCATACCGATTTGCATGCTGGAGGCAGGAAAGGCATCTTCTGCCTCAGGAGCCACACGTCCTCGTTCTATTGAAGGAACTAGCGCGAAGGGTAGTGGCACCTGCAAAGGTTCGGTATTCATAGACCGTAACCTAGCCGCGTTCGCGATCCTTCTAATAGTGCGATAGGCGAACAGATCGCGGACATCGAGGTTAAAGCCCATGTCCATGGCTCGAACAACAGTTTGAAGCGCTCGCATAGAATTGCCGCCGATTTCAATGAAATCGTCGTCAATACCGACGCACTCTAGCTCCACCACTTCGGCTAACAATCTGCAGAGTGCTGCCTCGACAGCAGTACGCGGTAGAATAGAATCTTTCCGAGCATCGGGAAGATCGACCAGATCTCTAAGCGCATCGCGATCGATCTTTCCGGACATAGTTGTCGGTAGCTTAGCGAGAACAGAGAGGAATCCAGGCCTCATCGGTATAGGTAGACGCTCGGATAATCTTTGACGCAGCACTTCAGTATCGAGTATTGCGCCGAGTATGGGCTCGACGAAGGCCACTAGCACGTTTCGGTGTGAAAGTATTATGGCAGCGTCGGCGACCCCAGCAATTTCGCGCAGCACACACTCAACCTCAGCAGGCTCAATGCGGCGACCATGTAGCTTGATCTGTCGATCTACACGGCCCTCGAGAACTAGCACACCATCTGGTCGCAGTCTGGCAAGGTCACCGGATCGATAGAGCCGATGGGGCATGTGACCCTGCTGAAGATTCTCGATAAACCGTTCAGCGGTTATCTCAAGTGCATTCTGATAGTTCGCTACACCAGGTCCACCGATTAAGATCTCACCTCTCATGCCGATGGGGACAAAGCGTCTGCACTCGTCGACAAGGTGTAGGCTAGCACCAGCGCAGGGACGTCCGATGGGAATTACTGTTTCGTCACCTGTAGCGGCGAAGACGGTGCAACCTACTGTTGTCTCTGTAGGGCCGTATTCGTTCCATATTAGTGTTTTAGGAGCATGCTTTCGCCACGGCAAAATTAGGTCACCGCCCAAAACCTCCCCTCCCAGTACAATAGTTCTTACTGCACCCGCAGGAGGAGTACCGTGCAGGCGGGCGTTAATGAGAGCAAACTGGCTTGGCGTTAGTTTCACCAGGCTTAGATCAGTGCGTTCTGTGAGTCGAGCAGCCAAATCCGCCAGTGGATCATCGAGGGCTGCCATAATCACACGTTGACCGACAACAAGCGGTGCGAGCAGAGTAGTGAGCGTCAGATCTACGGTAAGGCTCGACGATACAACGGCACCGTTGCCGCGCGCAATATGGTAGAAGTGCGCAGCCCAGACGCAGTAGTTCGCCAGCGCTGATTCCGGAACGATTACACCCTTCGGCCTTCCGGTCGTGCCGGAGGTGTAAAGAACATAAGCTGTATTCGCGGGAACCGAAGGCGACAGAGCCAATACTGGGGCAAAGCTGAGGGGCAGTCCCGTCTCCTGGTCCAGCAGAAGGCACGGCCTTCCCGCTAGATAGTCGGGAACAGCTAGTCCCCGATCTATGGCAATGACGAGCCCAGCTCTGACGTCGTCTAGCTGCCAAGCGATGCGGGCAGGTGGATCTTCTTCAGAAAGTGGTAGGAAGGCTGCGCCGGCCTTCAAGATACCTAGAATAGCAATCAGAGCACAGACACTACGACCCATATACAAGGCGACAACTACACCCGGTCCGCCTCCCATCATTTTCAAGTTTGCGGCAATTGCAGTGGCTCTGGCGTCAAGCTGAGCGTAAGTAAGTTTGTATTGGGAATCCTCCACCGCAGATCGGTTGGGGTATTGTATGGCGGTCGTGGCGATGATTTGATGCAGAGGTTCAACTGAAGCAGCTATCACAGACTCCTGATTGAGCCGGTCTTGGTCCGCCTTCGCATGTTCAGGATTCCAGAAGGTGATGTTGAACAAGGGAGCGCCCGGGCTCGACTTCATAGCGATGGCAAGGGTCTCGAGTTCCAGCACGAGCCTCTTGGCCATGGTGTGACTTATGCGTGTGCTATCGAATAAGATTCGAGCTTCGCATCGATTCATATTCGGCGTAAGGCAGAGCTGGAGGAACCAGCGCTCGCTGCAATCCCACAAGGCGATCCGCTCCGCCTCACCGCCTGCTAGAGGCTGCAGTCCGGCAGGCGAGTGGCGCCGCAATCCGTAAGCAAGACCGTTGGTGCCGGCAGGCGGGGCTGCCAGACGTGGGAGAGCCCTATATGCCTCCGAGCAGGCAGCAATCCAATCCCTACTAGTGACGCCATCACCGATGTCATACTTAGTTGCGGGAAGTGGACTGGCAAATGGACCCAGTACATCTGCAAACTCCGGTTCACCCCGCCCATCCCCCATCTCATGAATTGGTGCCTGACCATCACAAGTGTATCTTGATATAAGAAATGCCCAAGCTGCAGCGAGTGTGTCAGCGGTAATCTCGACATTGATAGCTACGGTTTGTGGAGCATAGCGTCCGTGCCTTTGAGGTAAGCATAAGGAGAAATTTTCCGGCTCCGGTGTCTCATGAGCTGGACCAGTTGCGTCGTTGAGCCAAGGTACCACGTCGACGAACGCGGGACTTTGAGCTGGTCGGCCCTCGAGCCGCTCTAGGATTAGCTCCATGCTCTCTATATCAAGAAAGAGGGCTGAGCTGGCGATGACTAACCACCGCTTGGACTTGTTCTCAGCCAACCCAAAACCAATGCTCATGCCCCGATGACCTGCTGCAACTAAGAGAGCATTTGCCTGTCTCCTTAGCCACTTCTCGACGTTGTTCCTTGGCGATTGTATTCGTGTAAGCGAAAAGGCAACGTGCGGATTGATCACTTGGCGAGCTGGTTCACCAACAGGAGCTTCTATCCTTGAACGGAGCACTTCTTCTTCAGCAACAACACGGTTGAGGGCAGCTTCGAGAGTCGCTGCATGCACACCTTTCGAAAGCCTCCAAGCACCAGCTACCGCATATGGCGAGTCCCCAGATTCAGCACCTAGCTGCAGCAGACGGGCTTGGCGGTATGAGATCTCGAATCCGTCGGTCGGCTCATACAAGTTAGTTTCCATCAGATAATTCCTGGCCCATAGCCACCCAGATTTGTCGGCTGCCCGTGAATGGCTCACGACCATGGGCAAACATCATGTTATCGAGCATTAGTAAGTCACCAGATTGCCACGAGAAAGCGATTCTGGTTTGCCAGTAGGCTGCTTCTACCGCGCGGATAGCAGCTATGTCAATCACTTCGCCATTTCCATAGAAAACGTCGAAGGGAAGAGTCTGTGCGATCGCTGGAGATAACCATTCTGATGCCACAACCGTCGGATGGAAGAAATGAGCATGGTTAAACCACACTAATTCGTTTGTCTCTGGGTGGGAACGAAGGGCAGGCCCATTACGCATAGTGATTAGGTGTCCATCTGCATCTCGCTCGACCCGGTAACCAGACTCTACCAACAATGCTTCTAACGCCGCACCCTCGAAGCCGAAAACCTCTCGGGCAGTTTGACCCATGGGTCCGCTAAAGCGTCTGATATATTGCAGTCCGCGTCGCTCAAACGCCTCCCGAACTGTCGTTGGCAGGACAGCTAGAACGGCGCGGCTATCCGAGATCGGAGTGCGTCCGCCAGTAGAAGGCGGCTCCACACATAGAAAAGCTATCCATCGAGGCCAGCGAGATGCATAGGCATTCTCGTTATGTAGCGGGATTGGACGTGAGGACGGATAATCTGTGGACGTGTAGATTTGGTTTCCCAGCGACGTACGTGGAGATGATCGTTCTACGTATGGAACGAGCGGTCCGATCACTGTTTCAACTTCCGCGGCGAACGCCTGTGGATTCATGGGCGGCAGACCCCGCACTAAAACTGCGCCAGTACGTCTAAGCATCTCTTGCAACTGAGTTGCGTGGTTGCTCAAGTTTGTGGAACCTACCACGCGCAGCGTGGCAATAGGTGAAGGAATTTTTGGCTCTGAGTCTTCTATCAGGCGGTCTACCATTACTAGCCGCCTGATAAAACGGGGACCGGGAGGTAGAGCCGAGCCCGTAACACACTCGGCAACATTCCTATACCTGTCCAACAACCGTTCGACTCGTTCGCGAGGTGCGCGCTTTGGATCGAATTCTGCCCGGCAGGTCAGCAGTCCACTTGATAGACTAATATTAAGCAGAAGCGGGAACTTCGCCCCCGCGATCGATGTTTCTAAAGGCTCGACAGTCAGTCCAGCTAATCGAACAGCGGGAGTCATATTCTGCTCGAGTGAGAGTTTAACAGCGAAGAGCTCCTCAACGGGCGAGATGGCGGCTATCTCGTTGAACGAGAGATTTGCGTGGGATAGCGCACTGTTGACTGTAGTACGAAGGTTCTTAAGGCTCTGCTCGAATGGGCAGTGTGCCTTCTTCAAACGGATCGGAATCTGGCGAGCAAAGAAACCAATCAGACCTTCCATCCAAGGTTCAGTGCGCCCTGCAAAATCAATGCCGATTGTTGTCTCGACGGCACCGGTCTCCTCAAACAGCGCATCTTGCAGCACTGCGAGAAAAGCAATAAAAGGCGAACAATACTGGCTAGCAGCAAGACGTGTAAGGCTAGGGGCAAGTCTCGACCAATCCACGGTGATGCAGTCAAATGCCGGGTTTCCCGGTAACAGCGTACCGCCAAGGGGGCGCTGAGGCGCCTCCTTAACATCCTGTAGCTCCGACTGCCAAAACTTCAGGGTTGCGATGCGGCGAGGATCCTCTGTGTTGAACGATGACCGGGCAAAGTCGGCAAATCCGCGTTCTGGGAGTGACAGTCCCGTTCCGCGTCCGTTGAGCAGGCTTTCATAAGCTAGACCAAGCTCGCGGAGGAATATACCGCGGGACCACCCATCGCAAACGATATGATGTGCAGCCGCACAGAAGACATGATCATCAGTTCCGAGCCGGTACAGCCCCGTGCGTGCGACAGGACCTCTTTCCAAATCAAAGGGGTCCCCCGCGATATGTGTTAACCATGAGGATAGCGGCCCATTAAACTCATCCGCTATAGTGAACGGTAACACGCTACGATGAACCCGTTGCTCAAGACGCCCGGCAGCAAGATGGAAAGTCGAGCGTAGTGGTCCATGTCGATCAGCTACGGCACACACAGCCCTCTCCAGAGCATCAGTGTCGAGTGCTCCAACCAGACGCAGTGCGAGGCTCTCCACATAACTACCGGCAACTGGGTTACGTGCATAACCCAAGAACAAGCTCTGCTGGTCCGGAGTCGGCTCAAACCGATCCTCCAGCGTATCGTCGGTCCATGACGTGCTGGCATCCACCATGTATCAGGTTCTCCTTGAAGACGGTGAAATACGAGTACTTGGTGCTGCCAGTTGTGAAAGGGTAGCCGTAATAATCTCACCATTGATCAGTAGATTGTTAGCGGCTGCCATATCCTCGTTCATAGACCTATCACCGTTCAAAGGCGAGATTCGGTCTCGAACGGACTGGTAGACTGGGGCGGTAGCGGGAGAGAGGCGGAGGGAGGGATCGACGTCTATAGCAGCACAAGCTGTTACTAGTTCGATAGCCAGCACCATCTCTAGGTTGCTGATGATCCTCAGCGCCTTTAGTGCCCCTGTACTGCCCATGCTGACGTGGTCCTCCTGTAAGTGACATGTCATAATGGTGTCGACTGATGACGGAGTCGCCAGAACTTTACTCTCATTAACAAGTGCCGCTGCGGTATATTGCCAGACCATTAGACCCGAATCCACACCTGGGCAAGTAGCCAGGAAGCTAGGCAGTCCGTGCTGCCCGGACAGTAACTGATAAATCCGCCGTTCCGAAATGCTCATTAGGTCAGCGAGTCCGATAGCCAGGACATCGAGCGCCATGGCGGTTGTCTGTCCGTGCATACTCCCATTGGTGAGGAATAGATTTTCGTCCGGGAACAACAACGGGTTGTCCGAGACGCTGTTGCAGTCTCGTTCTACTATCTGGGCTACAAAGGCAAAAGCTTGGCGTGCCGCTGCATGAACCTGTGGAGCACAACGAAAGGAATAGGGGTCCTCCTTCAATGGATCACAACGATCAAGTCCTGCATGGTTACCCCCAGCAAGCAGTTTGGTCAGGTTGTCCATCACATCCCATCGTTCCGGGTGGGTAGTGATTGCCTTCAGGCGGTGGTTAAAGAATGTGTCTGCAGCGGCAAATCCCTGAATGCTGAGCGCACAAATAAGATCTGCGCAGGACAGCATTCGCTCGGCTCTTTCCAGAATGTGTAGGGCGCAGGCGTTAAGAAACTGAACACCGTTTGTCAGAGCTAGACCTTCCTTAGCCCGGAGTATTAACGGATACCAACCGTGCTCGGTCAACATCTTGGAAGTGCTGCACCGAATACCGCCATGTCTAAACAAGCCTTCTCCAATGAGCGGCAGCGCGAGGTGTGCTAGCGGGGCAAGGTCACCACTAGCACCGACGCTGCCGCGCATCGGAACAACAGGTAGCAAGTCCGCTGCTAGAAAATCCAGCAATCGTTTGACTACCTCTACACCAACTCCTGAATGCCCGGTGCGAAACGACATCAATTTAAGGACAATCATCGCCCGAACAATAGGCGCAGGGGCATCTTCGCCGACTCCACAGGCATGGGAACGCAGGTGATTATGCTGCAACCGCGATATGTCGTCGGTGCCCACCTGTTGATGACACAGCGCGCCAAAACCTGTGTTCACGCCGTATACTGACGCATTGCCCAGTGAGAGTAAATCGGCATACGCGGCACCCGCTTTAATGGCGCTCCAAGTTGCCGGAGAAAGCGTCAGGGTGCTCCCGGCGCGACACGCCTTTCTGATCGCAGTAAGGGGCATATAGTCCGAGGAAATTTCGAAGGATTTGCTATCCATCTTCTGATTACACCATCTGTCATAGCCTTTGTAGAAGGCTATGGATATTTGTTTGTAGGAACCTTTATGGAACCATCAGCGCAGCCAATAAGATCTAATATTATTTAGAAATCCTCGTATACATCAGAGATATTGAAAGCTGTAACACAACTTCTTTAAAGATTTGCACTAAACGTTCCCATGATGTTAGTTAAAAATGACAAAGGAAACAAGTAGAATGCGGTTAGCTCAATCTTTACTTCATCAATCCCTGACATATCGATGCCTTCTGAAGAAGTTTGATTAATGCTAATTTACCCTTAAGAAATATGTAGCTACAGCAAACATATCTTAATTCAGGTGCTTGAAAAATCTATTTTTCGAGGCTTTCGTCCAACGCAGAATTCTACTGATTATGAACGAACACTTAAGACGCTACAGTCCTTTCGAAAACTTCATTAGAAGTTCTCTGACTACTCAGTCTCATAAACTCAGAGTATTCTACTTGAATAGTTTTTAATTTAATCTAGGTAACCAAGCGTTGCTTGTAAAGCTTTTATACTTTTAGGATACATTTCTAAGCTCTGTTTTATTAAATCTCAACACTTCTGCATGCAAATCATTTATTACGATATATTGTTCTGCTAAATCAAAGAAATAACACTCTGCTATGGTTTTCTTTGCATATTATTTTTTACGATCAGTTCGTTTCCCAAAAATGTTTGTGAGTCGCTAATTCAAATCAGGAGGTAGAGATCGATGCCAATAAAAAGCGTTGTAGCACTCGATGAGTTGGCAGAGGGGAGTATCTTAAGCGTTTCGGCAGACCGTCTGATTGAAAAGATTAGGGAAGCGAACGGGAAAGGTCGGATGAACCTAAACCTCGAAGGTGCTAATTTTGCAGAAGCGCACTTCGGTGGGCTTAAGCTTCGTTATGCCAGTTTGACAACGGCAAGTCTTGTAAGGGCAAATTTTCAGGGCAGTGATATGGAAGGGGCCTGGATGGACGATACCGATCTAACAGAAGCAACATTCGGTAATGGCTTTTTCCGGGGCGTAAGCTTCGAGAGATCGAGGCTGGGAAACGCTACATTAATGGAGGCGACCTTCGAGGGAGTCAATATGGTTGATGCCTTCCTAGGTGGTGCTAACGCACGTGGCGCTATGTTTGGAGTCTCAAACTTTCAAGGGGCCGACCTTAGAGGAGCAGATTTCCGCAATTGCGACCTGATGAATTGCAATCTTGCCAAAGCAAATCTTGAAGGTGTCAACTTTTCGAGCGCAAAGATTTCAAGGACCAATCTGCCAGTGGAGTCTCTCTCCGAAGCTAATTTCCAGCGGGCGTATATGGCTGAATGTTTTTTGCGCGGTGCGGACCTTCGCAGCACGAAGCTCCGGGGCGCAGACCTGCGCTTTGCGAATCTCGAAGGTGCCAATCTCTCGGAAATGGATTTGAGAGGCGTTAACTTCACTGAGACTAATCTTAAGGGTGCTGACTTGCGCGGTGCAAACCTCGAAAACGCAGTATTTCATAATGCGAACCTGAGTGCCACTTTGGTGGACGCCCGTGTTGTCGAGACCGTGGGAGTTGCCATAAAGGCAGTGGGCTGATGAAATTCAGAACTGAGGTAGATCATGGGTATGATCCTTGCACGCGTTATTTTGTTCGCTGAGGACGTTGTTTCGACGGCAGCTTTCTATAATCGTGTATTTCATCTGCCCATAATTGGTGATCCGAATGATCGGGATTTCATCCAGCTCGATGCTGGGTCCTGTACTATCGCCATACATCGCGGATCTGCTTCTTCGGGTCCAGGACGGGCACCGAAACTGGTATTTCGGGTAGAGGATGTAGAAGGTGAACGAAATCGTCTGATCGCAAATGGTGTCAAGCTCGGCAAAATCATGGAGTCACCAGAATTCGCTTTTTGCGATGGTCGCGACCCAGCCGGTAACACCTTCCAGATATCGAGCCGACCCTAATACCTCTGTACTTCGCAAGGTAAGCTATGTGTGGAATTGCCGGCATTATTACTCTGGGCAATGGTCCACCGCCTGACTTAAACGTGGCACTGCGCATGGCTGAGGCAATACGCCATCGTGGACCTGACGGTCATGGCTACTATTCGGACAATTATGCAGCCATGGCCGTTCGCCGCTTAGCTATTGTTGCGCGTCGGGGTGGAGACCAACCGATTCGCTCCGGCAGTCAGACACTAATTGCCAATGGTGAGGTATATGATTATGTTGCTCAACGCGAAAGACTTCGCGCTGCTGGAGCAGTTTTTACTGGCGAGTCTGATGTTGAGGTTCTCCTACACCTCCTCGCCGATGGCGATCCTAGTCGATTAATCGATGTTAACGGTCAATTCGCCTTAGCCCTATGGGATCGCGAGGCACGACGGCTACTTTTAGCGCGCGATCACTTCGGTATTGCCCCGCTGTTCTACGCAGAATGCAATGGTGCCCTGATCTTTGGCTCAGAGATCAAAGCTCTTCTTCAATATCCCGACCTCGATCGAACGCTGGACCCTGCTGGGCTGGATCAGGTTGCCACCTTTCCTGGTTTAGTGAGTCCAACGACAATGTTCCGGCATGTTCGCAGTCTGCCCCCAGGCAGTTACCTCGTAGCTGATCGTCAAGGTGTTCGGGTACAGTGTTACTGGGATCTTGACTATCCATTGGCTGAGGCTACCGACCGATCGGATGAGTGCCTGGAAAACGCATACGTGGCTGAACTGGCGCGATTACTGGATGCTGCGACAGAGCGGCGGTTGCAAGGCGAAGCTGAGGTGGGACTATTGCTGAGCGGTGGCCTCGACTCATCAATGATCGGCGGCATTCTGCGCCGTCTTCACCCAGAGCACCCGATCCGGGCCTATTCAGCGGTTTTCCCTGGCCGAACTTTTGATGAGAGTCGCTTCCAACGCGCTGCTGCTGCCGCATCTGGACTGACATTGACTCAAGTATCATTTGACACCAATCGCATTGTCGATGCTCTGTCAGATATGATTGCGCACGCAGAGTGTCCTGTGCGGGAGTCTTACAACGTTTGTAGCCTTGTCCTGGCTCGAGCGGCGCGCAACGACAGTGTTACTGTGTTGCTGGGAGGCGAGGGTGCGGATGAGTTGTTCGCCGGTTATCCTGGGTATTACGTCGATGTAGCACTCCATAACAATCGTCCTCTTTTCACCGAAAGCGGTAGTGTGCAAGGGAACTGGGGCAACGCTGGGCTTCGCTATGAACGGGAATACGACGATCTCGCACGAAAGTTGCGCGGACTTTATAGCGGTGACATTCGTCGCGAACTCGCGCAGGAAAACGCCCTAGATGTCACACAACCCTGCCTTCAAGCACTCCGCGGTCGGCATGTCCAACACCAGCGATCCTATCTCGATGTCAAGCTTCGCTTGGCCGACCATCTTCTCGGTGATCACGGTGATCGCATGATGTATGCAAGTGGTGTTGAGGCGAGATTTCCGTTTTTAGACAAGGACTTAGTCACCTTCGTGCGCACTATCCCGCCGCAGATAAATTTGAAGAATGGTGTTGAGAAGTATCTGCTGCGACGGGTGGCTGAACGAGACTTGCCCCGTCCCTTGAGGGAGCGGCGAAAGTACGGATTTCGTGCTCCTGGTACCAACGATCTACTATTGGACGAAAGGGTCCGTGCCTGGCTTTCTCCTCACCGTATTCGGCACGATGGCTGGTTCGATCCGGCAGCCGTGGCATCCCTAGTGTCCAAAGCTGAGGGTCGCCAGAATGACCTCAATCCGCATGTGGAGGATGATCTACTGATGATTGTATTGTCTTTCAACATCTTCCTTGATGCATTTCACACTGCCAACAATGTAGCACTCTGAGGTTCCTATGACGCCGTTTCCAGACTCTGTACAGGCTTGGTTCTTCGCTGTCGCCGACAAACAGCCCGATGCCGTGGCCGTCGTCACTGATGATCAAACTCTTACTTATAGTGAATTAAGCTGTAGATCCCGTGGAGTGGTATCCGCCCTAAAGTCTAAAGGAGTTCAACCTGGAACAATTGTTGCCATTTTCTGCCCCGAGCCAGCTGACTTCATTGTAGCGTTGATCGGTGTTCTAGCGGCTGGCGGTGTCCCGTGTCCACTGGACACGACTTGGCCAATGCGTCGACTAATCCAGTTGCTGGAGATTACTACACCGGCCTTTGGGATAGTTGGACTTGGGCATGGTAACGCTCTGAAGACTATGGCCCCTACATGGCAGCCGATGGAAATAGTGGAATTGAATCCCAACTTTCCAAAAGATGGCGATGCGCCGAGCTGGACGCCCCACCCTGACAGTCCATGCTACGTCTTTTTCACCTCGGGCTCGTCCGGCCGACCGAAGGGAATTGTCGGGCGAACTATCGCAGTAACACACTTCATCGATTGGGAGATCCGGACATTTGGCGTAACGACCACCGATGTGATACCAATGCTAACGAGTCCTGGGTTCGATGCCGTGCTACGTGACATCTTCACGCCGCTATGTGCGGGCGGGCGCATTATAGCACCCGTCAATCGCGAGCTGCTTATCGACGCTGAAGCTCTTGCTGTATGGTTAGGCCACAAGGGAGCTACACTTTGGCATACGACACCATCACTGCTCCGTAGCGTGTTGCGTTGCAACAAGGCATCAAGCCTGCCGAACCTGCGCCTTGGGCTGACCGCAGGCGAACCTCTCCTCCCATCGGATATCGAGGCGTGGTTTGCTGTGTTCGGAGATCGGGCTGAACTGGTGAACTTTTATGGCCCATCTGAAACCACTATGATCAAGATGTTTCACCGCATTACCTACCAAGACATGCAACGCGCACGTGTTCCTATCGGCCGCCCCATCGATGGCTGTCGCGCAATCATCTTGGACAGCGCAGGGGCTCCTGCGGGTGTGGGCATAGTCGACGAAATTTATCTGCGAACGCCCTATCGGTCGTTAGGCTATCTAGGACAACCGGACCAGACAGTAAAGGTATTTGTGCCCAACCCTCTAACCAATTCGGCTGATGACATCGTATACCGGACTGGAGACTTGGGACGGATGGATGAAGATGGGGTCTTTGAGTTCTTTGGACGGGTAGACTGGCAGCTTAAGATTCGGGGCGTCAGGGTTGAACCCAGTGAAGTCGAGGATGTTCTACGTCGACATGCTGACGTACTTGACATAACTGTAGTGGGATACGCGTTTGAGGATTCCGAACTTCAGCTTTGTGCTTATGTAGTGCTGCGGGAGAATGCTAGCATCGATGCAATTCGGGCATTCGGTGCTGAGCGGCTCTTGGATGCGATGGTACCGACGGTGTTCGTACCGCTTCCCGTGATTCCGCGAAATAGCAATGGCAAGGTGGAGCGCTTGGCTCTTCCAGACCCCCGAGATATTGTTCTAAAAGCGGAATATATCGCGCCTCGAACCCCAATAGAACAGGCGGTGGTCGATATTCTAATGGAAGTACTAGAGATCGACAAGGTTAGTGTCACAGATAGCTTCTTTTCAGTTGGTGGACATTCCTTGCTTATTATGCGTGTGCTTTCGAGAATTGAAGAAGCCTTTGGCATTGCCATACCCATATCTGATGTTCTAGTCAAGCCGACAGCGGAAACAATGGCGGCACTCATTGAGACATCCCTGGAAGGGCAGAGTCAGGTAGATGCCGAACTCCAAGCCCTTATTGATGAAGTTGCTTGCGAGATCATCGAGATGTAAGTTCAATCTTTGAGAATTGATTCTTCGTAGCTTGCTGCGTTCCGAGAAAACAGCGTCCAAAGGAGAAAGTGTCAGAATTGAATCTTCAAAAGCTCTAAAACAAGGCATTGACAAGAGAAGGAATGCTTCCTAAATCATTTATTAAGCCGATTGGAACACCACTTCTAACGCTTGCACTCGCTCAACGAACACACTTCTTCGCATAGATAGAGACACGAATTCTGCCATTTGTGAACGGAGCCGCAAATACTGTCGCACTTCCTCAAATGCTGCACAGGATCGTTTTGCCGACTCAAACGTCCCAAAGCCTAGCATTGGATAGTAACGGTGCTTGATCCCGCGATGATCTTGCTCAATCGGATTATCTAAACAACTCCCCGGTTCATGGATGACTGCTTCACCCAGAACCTCTGAAATGGCGCGGGGATAGGAGGCCAATCCATCTGTCACCACTCGGCTCGGCGGCATTTGTACAGTGCCAAATTAAATGGGCTCTTCCCAGCTTTTGGTGAACTGATGCAAGGGTGAAATGAGAATTGCCAGTTGAGCTGACAGCTTAACTGGCTAACAAGAAACGGCGGCTCAAGAGCCCAATGCCTGCGCGTCCATACATTTGCCGCTTCAGCATCTTTAATCGATTGATCTGTCCTTCAACCGGTTCGTTACTGGTCGATAAAGTCACGCCTGCTTTGACCGCATCATAGTCTTCTCGCAGACTGCGAGCAAATCGCACAAATGGAGCAACTTGGCTGTCTTCCGCTCGCTTCAACCCAGCGTCGAACAGCTGGGGTTGCTGCTGTCGGGTTAAGTTCGTGAAACCCTGAGCCAGTTCGACGACAGTTGCAAGTTCAGGTTGCTCAGTGAAGCGCTGAATGACCTGTTGCTCATCCGCGTTCAGTGTTTCGGGCCGCCGGAGGACGAGGAACGCAGCCCGTCTAGCGGTGAGTGCTGGACGTTGAAGGTCAACCACTTTCGGCATCCGTCGTCCAGTAGGATAGCGTCTCAGTTCTACACCTTGCGCTTGAGCCAACTGCCGAATATAACGAGTCACCGTCCTATAGCTGCCCGTGTATCCCTGTTTCTGGATGCTTCGGAACAAGCTCTTGACCTGCCTGTGCCCTTGGTTGTACTGCTGGAGCAGATAGGGTTTGTAAGGGTTGAGCAAGCTTCTGCCTCGGTCACTGCGCTCTTGACGTTCAGGAAAGCGTACGGTCACAAGATAACGTTGGACGGTGCGGGTACTGACTCCTATTGGGCAATCGCACTCGCTGACCAGCCCTGCTGGTGCAATTTCTGAACCGTTTCATAGATTTTGACTCGCTGAGCTCGGCGTTGTTGAGCTAATTGTTGTACTTTGGGCAGGGAAGCCGCGGCTGATGTGAGTACAACAACTTTCTCTGGAGCCTTGCTGGCTACGGCTAAGCGTTGGGCAGTATCGACCGCTTTTAGCGCTGGGTGGTGCGTTCCTAACGCTTGTTCTAAAACTCCTGCCAGATTTTGCAGTAAATGAAAGCGGTCTGCGACTTGAATTGCATCTGGTGCTCCTTGGCTCATCCCGCTTTTATAACTCACGGAGCGGTCTCGCGATAGAACTGCAATGCCAGGATGCTGCTCTAACCACTTTGCTAATGTGTCCGCTTCTCGGTCTGGTAACAATCCAACCGGACGATTTCGATCTAAATCCACCAGAATCGTGCCATAGCGTTGACGTTTGCGAAAGGCAAAATCATCGACTCCAAGCGTTTGAGGAATCACGGTTGTCGGTAACGGAAGTTGAGCTAGCGAGTACAGAAGGGTACTGTCCCTCACTCCAGATCCCAACTGATGACTCAGACGTTCGCCTGCCAATCCACCTAATGCAATGCCAATAGCAATGATGCGCTTCGCCAATCGACAAGTGCGGCGTGCCCAAGGAACGGCTACTTCCGGCAATCGTTCTGTGAAAATGCGGCGCTTACAGCCAGGATTAATGCAGAAGAACTTACGAACTTGGAGCAATAGGAGCATGCCAAAATTGACACAGGGCAGATCGTGCAGTGTTCGCCCATATTGACTATGAACTTGACGAGTGGAAGCTTGACAGAGCGGGCAAGCTGTCTTTGTTTGGGTTGAAGCGATTGTTAGCCTCAACTGACCGTTTGCACTGTCAAACTTCCAACTTTTCAGTTCAAGATTTTTCTGATCCGGTAGCAGCTGTTGAAAGAAATTCGGGTCCTCCTAATTCTTCAAGGGGTAATATCTCTATCTTGCCAAAGCATCACCAAAACTTGGGAAGAGCCCATTTAATTAGTCACTGTACACTCACCTAATAGAATTGTTGTGTCAGTCGGATTGTCTAATTAGAAATTAGGTAATCAAAAGATCAACAATTGATTATTTTTTGCTCATAATGTCCAAAACTTTGTCGAAAATTGACCAATTTTCGCTTCTAATGTTCACAATCTCGTCCTTTGTGCACTGCTGTGACTGAAAAAAGTGGACTCATTCCATTACACCAACCTGCTTGGGAGAGGCAACCCGATGAGCCGGAAAAGTGGTTCAATCGCTTGCAGAACTACTATTTCCTGGGTTCAAGTCGTACGCTCATTCAAGTCTATCGGAAAGAGCGTCAGGACAAAGAGTGCTTAAAAGTACCGAATAGTACCGCCTTGCTCAGTTCAATCCAATCGCTTCCACCGTCCTGGAAAACCACCTCCAAGATTTGGCAATGGAAGGAGCGCGCTGTCGCTTGGGATCTACAGCAGTGTCGGCTCATGCAACAGCAAGCCTTTCTTGAGGGCATTCAGGACATGCGAGATCGTCAACTCAACCTGGCTAAAGTCTCGACCGCTGCGGCGATTCAACTGTTGGCAAAGATTGCCCCTGTTTTGAGAAACTTAAAACCAACCGATATTGAACCTGCCCTGCTGCCACAGATGCTTAAAGCCGTTGTCGAGATCGCAGCAGCAGGTTACGAAGCCGAGGCAAACGCGATGGGAATAGAGGAGCTACTCGTTCAATTGGAGCGCTTGGAAAAGGTCTATGACGCTAATACAGATTCGTGCTCCCGTAAATCTGTCTAGCTAGAGTCTCCAAAGCTTCTCTCGCTTGACGAATCAAGGTTCCTGGGAAGTTTTCTGTCGAGATGAATATCGTTCCATCGTCATCCACAACAAACACGAGTTCGTCGATCTCGATTTGCAGCGGGTAGTGCTCCTCTTGCACAGTGTACCTGTGCCGTACATCGCTCAGATTGAGAAAACAGGGTTGGTCAGCTAGAGGAGTCGCAATCAATCCTTCTAGCGTTTCTCTTAAACCTATCACCGCGATTTGAAACGGAACTTCTACAGCTTCCGTAATCTCCTCTCGCTCGACAATTTGTTCTCGCCGCTTAGCGACTCTAAGATTTATTTGTAGATCGGCCATCTCCCTAGCAGACGCTTTCAAGCGATGACGAATACGGGCAAAGTAATCATCAAAGTTAATATTGCTAATGGCTGACGAGAAGACATATTCCCACATCTGCTGCTGAACGTCTTCAATCGCCTGATCTAACAGACTCAATCGAGAGCGGTAAGACACATCGGCTGCCAATTCCCGCATCAGAATGCGAACAAGTTCCGTCAGACCGTCTTCGAGCAGAAAACTTTGATGTCCCCCTTGTACTCCTCCTGCTTGAATGTATGTAACAAGGCTTTGAAGAATGAATGCTTTTTGGGACAAGACGGCTAAATTCATACCGATACTTCCGTGATGTAGGTGCGATAACAGGTTTCGCCTAACAGCGCTGTTCCAACTAACACTCCAACCACGGTTGTTTGTTTGTCCAAATCAGCACAGGCAGAGGCATAGACGATCATTCTGACTAACTCATCATCAATCACTCGTTTGATGTCTTCTTTGGAAAGCGTAGTGGCTTTCGATTCGAGCAAGTACACCCTTTTGTTCCCTAGCATGACGATATCTGGATAATCGTGGATCGGACGCGCCAACTTGCGTCCCTGATAAAGCTGCTGTCCCACGAGTCCAGCAACGCCCTCTCCGATCGCGGCGATCGCGCTCTTATTAGGAGAAATACTTTGACCTGAAGGTTTACGGCTGTAATACAGGGGAGGATACCCTGGCTCCAAGAACACGCCACTCGAATAGCTAAACCAAAACTGCAGTTCTTCTAAAGGTTGATAAACCAGCTGTTCACTGTACTTGCGAACCATGAGTTTTAACGTGTTTGGGTTCACCCCTAGGGTTTGGGTGAGGGTGTAAGTCAAGGATTTACTCGCTAGTTGGGATAGAAACTGCACCTTGAGGGCATCTCGACTGGCCGCCGCTTGCGCTAAAGCTTGTTCGGCTGGAGAAACTTTCAAATGCCGATGTTCGATTGCAATTTCGATATCCATAAAACCACGGGTGGAATGTCCTAAAAATATCCGATTTTGGGATATTTTGGCAACGATTGTAGCTTGCTCCTCATGGGCAGCTCCGTTCACTCCGATCGATACCAAGCATTTCTAAAACGGCTGAGAGCGGCACGGCGGGAGGCAGGTTTAACGCAACAAGAAGTTGCAGCGCAGCTGGGAGTTCCTCAGTCGTATATCTCTAAATGTGAATCTGGAGAGCGTCGAGTGGATGTGATTGAGCTAGCAGATTTTGCAGCTCTCTACAACAAACCTCTCTCCTACTTTGCTTACGGGCAGAGAGATCCTCTAGAAGCGAGCTAGGTTGAGGCAAAGATTACGGCAACCGTAAACAGTAAGGGATTCGAGCTTCACACGCTAATAAGTGGGCAAGCGGGATTAAACGTAAGATAGAGAAGACGATAAATCCTTCATTCTGCTTGAGTCAATGCCCGCCCCCTTACGAATCGTTCTCAGCGAGGAATCAGACCGCACGCTTCAAGAATTGCGAGTTGCACCGAAGGTCGCGCAGCAGATCAAAGACCGTGCTCATATGGTGCGGTTGAATGCAGGAGGCTGGAATGTGCCCGCGATTGCCCAGATCTTTGAATGCCAGGAGCAGACGGTACGAGAAACACTGCAACGGTGGGAGAAAAGCGGCTTAGGGGGATTATGGGATGCCCCAGGACGGGGCATGAAACGGAGGTGGAGCGAGGCCGACCTGCGGTATCTAGAGGAACGGTTGGATCAAGACCAACGCACGTACAACAGTGCCCAATTATCCGCCCTGCTGGAGCAAGAGCGCAGCGTAAAACTGAGTGCAGACCGGATTCGTCGGATTCTGCAAAAAAGGGGTTCCAATGGAAGCGCACCCGTCAGAGCCAGCGGCCTAGCCCAGATCCAGAGTATCAGCGGCTCAAACAAGCCGACCTCGACACGCTAGAGTTGGCAGCGCAGGAGGGACACATTGACCTAAAGTACCTGGATGAAGCGGGGTTCTGTTTGTATAGTCCCGTCAGTTACAGCTACAGTCGGGTCGGGCACCAGAAACATCTGGAACAAGTGCCAACGCGAGGTAATCGCATCAGCATTTTGGGACTCTGGCAACCGGACAAGACCTTCGAGTATGCCCTCGTGCAGGGTGGATTTGATGGCGAAAGTTACATCAAAGTGATGAACTGGATGGCCGAAAAAGCCGCCTTGACGCTGGCCCAAACCGGACGCTTAACCGTGGTGACACAGGACAACTGTTCGATTCACAAGCGCGACATCGTGCGGCAGCACTGGCAACGTTGGCAAGACCAAGGCTTATTGCTGTTCTTTCTGCCGCCTTACAGTGCCCAGATGAATCGGATTGAAGACCAGTGGCGTCAACTCAAAGCGCACGAGATTGCAGGGCAGATGTTTGAAGATGAATACGATTTAGCACTGGCAGTGATCAATGGAATGGAAGCACGGAGTCAGACAGGAGGATACTCCCTTGAGCGTTTTAGGTTTAATTCCGCCTAGCTACTTAGCAGCAGTTTTGATGCGATACAGCAGCGTTGCCCTTTGGCAAATGCCCGAAGCTTATTCCACGCTGCGAAGCAGATACCGCAAGGGTCAGTAATCTTCTGTTTTTGACTTGAAGTTGCTCTGGGCTTGATTTGGCCATCCCCGGTTTCTGCCTTGCGTTGAATCCAGAGCAGGGCAAACGCATCTAAATTCACTGGAGAGTATACATTAGCGTCAATGCTTCAAAGATGTGCTAGATCTGGAAAATCAGTTATCAACAAGGCTTCAGCTATCGGGAATATTCGCAGTAATTCGCTAAAATTCGCCCTTATTAACATGATGCGTTTGCCCTGGGGAGAAAAGGTAAAAACTTGCTATATCGGCGAGGAGGGTAGTCCAGAGCATGGGGAGGCAAAACGAGCGAAGCATCGGCGCGGTTGCTTCGCAGTTCCCGAAGGGTAATCGGTTGAAGGAAATTGAGCGACGTTTGCAGATGTTGGTGAATAAGGTGTGATGATTTCTAATTTTAAAGTGGCGCGAATAACTTAATAGCCTTTTTGTACTATTAGCTTGAGAATTGAAGAGTGGCTCAGCGTGTGTAAGTGAGATGCGAAAGATTATTCACGTGGATATGGATGGGGCACATCCGGCAGTTGGGGGACTCGAATAGAATTAGCGAGAATGGAAGAGGATACAAAAAAGGTGCGCCTTGTAAACGCACCCCTAACAATAAAATTCTGCTTCCATGCTAACGCTAAAACACATCGTTGAACTCGATGCCCTTGAGTTGCAACAGTTATATGAAAAACTGCAAAAGAGCGTCACGCTTGCCAGTCTGGTCTTAGCAGCTTGGCAAATCGGGTTATGGTTTGCCCGCACCCTGGTGAACCATCACCTCAATGAACGTGCCCAACTGCCTCAGTCGTGGGGCAATTGTCATCAGTGTGGCAGTCATTTGCAGAGTAAGGGGTTTGTCCCCCGTCGCATTTTGACCTTAGTGGGATGGGTCGAGTGGCGACGACGAGTTGGACGTTGCCCCAATCGCTGTGCTGGCAGTCATGATGCACCGTTCGATCAAGTGCTTGGAATTGCTCCTGATCAACAAACGTCGATTGAACTGGTGCGTCTAGGCTGTCTTTTGGCAGTATTTCTGCCGTTTGAGCTAGCCGTGCAGTTGTTGTCGCAGTTGTGTGGGGTTCACATTAGTGATGATACTGTTTGGCAGTGGGTGCAGCGGTTTGGACGACAAGCCATGCAGCGACTCAACCGTGAATTGGACAACTTGCACCAAGGGGTTGAACCTGCAATGGAAGCGATTGACCCGATACTGATGGAGTTACCTTTGGTGATTGCTGCCGATGGTGTAACTGTGCCATTTCGCGCTCAAGGGGGAACGCCCAAGGGCAAGATCCGCTTTCAAGAAGTCAAGATCGCTCTGCTTGCTCGAATTCGCTCCGTTCAGACTCGAAGTGCTCAAACCAAGACTCGACTGGAGCAACGACGATTAGTCGCAGTGCTGGGCGACATCGCTGCCCTGCAAGCACGACTTCAGCTAGAAGCCTTGCGTCAAGGCATCACGACTGCCCCTCAAGTGGTTTGGATTTCTGACGGAGCACGCGGCTTTTGGCGATTATTTGAGCAACACTTTGCAGGCATTGCTATCGGTATTTTGGATTTCTATCATGCCGCTCAGCAGTTGGGGGAAGCTGCCGAAGCCTATGGCGATACGCTGCCGACTCGCACACCTCAACAGTGGTTTGAGCGAGTGCGCCATCAATTACGACACGGTTACGTGCATCGGATTGTCCAAGAATTGGGACGTTTATTGCAGTATCCGTCCACGCCTGCTTCAGCCAAACCAGGGTTAAAGCGAGTGCAGCAATATCTCAGCAAACATCTACCTCATCTGCAATATCGCTCCTTCAAGAAACAAGGATTTCCCATTGGTTCAGGCATGGTGGAGAGTGCTTGCAAGTGGCTGATTGAGCAACGCTTTAAGGGAACCGGAATGCGCTGGAGTGAAACAGGATTCAACCATCTATTGCATTTGCGTCTAGCTTGGGTCAATGGACGGTTTGATCCCTTGTTTGCAGAACACCCCTTAACCCTCCATCTCTACTCCCCCAACCGTTAGGTGCGCCC
>JAHHHP010000035.1 GCA_019359275.1 Myxacorys chilensis ATA2-1-KO14
TAGAACCGTTGCATCTGTTGCTCGACTTTAGGGGAGTATGGTTGCATAGCAGCACAGCAGTGAGATGGCTGCTTCCAAGCCTATCACCTTTCCCTTTTCCGCCGGTCTTATTTAATCCACGTTCCTAGCTTCAATAACAATTCTGGGCGTCGGCGATAAAAATGATTCGCTAATGCCCAGAATTTTGCAATTAAAAAGGGGTACGCTAACGCACCCCTAACCCAAAACTTGATGAGATTTAAGAGAAACTATTCTAGACCGTCTGCACCCGAAGCTGCTTTAAGAATTGCAGAATAAGCATCAATACTTGCTTGATCGGTTCCAGCAATACCGTTTAGCTTGGTGATAACTGCTGCTTTTAGGGTATCAGCATTGAGAGGAACAGTGCTAGTTGTCAAAGCACCACCTGTCAGCGTCAACTTCGTGGGGACTTGAAGTGTAACATCGTAAACCGCATCTACCATCAAGGGACTTGAGAAGTATGTGCCTTCGGGAGCAACCATTTCACCCGAAAGAGAGGCAGAGTAGCCACCGGGAGTAGTCCGAGTTGCTGCACCACTGATCGAAGCATTTTCAGCAGATGCAGGTGAAGCTGCTAAAGCGACAACTCCAACGAAACTAGCTAGAGCCAAACCGCCTTTAACAATACCAACAGATTGAGATAACAAACTCATTACAGACTCCTCGATTAAGGATCAATACCTGACAAGCTTGTGTTAACTTGTCACCTGTTTATCTTTCCCCACAGCACCAAGCACTTTGTCCGTAATTTCACACAAATTTCTTGTTGGTTGCAAATTACTAGCTCTTAAAGTAGTAATTGTCTCTGTAGCATGGGCATTAATAGCTAGATTTGCTTGTTTATTCAGAAACAGTCTGCAAAAGAATTGAGATTGAGCGAGTGAAGTTAGGGCGCTTCAACTACCGAATGCTAAGTTTGAATTTGTTGCGGTGAGGCTTGAGTGATTCAATCCGACGGTAACGATCGAATCCCTAGAATAAAAAAGAGGCGCGTTTACCGCACCTCTCGAAGCCAATCTCTCATAGTCTTTCTAGAAACGGCAGGTTACTCTAAACCATTGGCTCCCGATGCGGCTTTAACAATGGCAGAATACGCATCGCGTCCTTGCTGAGTGCTGATATCAATGGTGTTGAGTTTGGTGATGACAGCCTGCTTAATATTAGGGGTAGACAAACGCGAAACGACAGGAGCCAGATACATAGAATTAGAAAGAAGAAAATGCAGGTTGGCACTGAGGAATGGGTCTATGCGGGCAAACTCTCCAAGCCCATTCACGACCACGATGTTGCCGTTTGCATCGAAATAACCGTAACCACCAGGAAACGCCGCATTGAGAGCAGCATAGACTTGTTCCTTCAGTTGAGGATTACTCAATAGTGTAGGGCTAGTCAGCATGGCGCTCAAGGTTTGAGGATCATAAGAACCAGGACTGGTTTGCAGCCCATTCACCGTACTTACCCATAGGCTCGTTGGAATCGAGGTTCCGCCCCCTACAGGAGTCGTAAACGTGGGTGTGACTTCTAAAGGACCTTTGAAGTAGGTGCTATCGGGGGCAATCATTTGACCCGCCGTTGAGGACGAGTAGCCTCCCGGAGTCGCACGAGTGGCAGCACCCTGAATCGAAGCGTTTTCAGCCCCCACTGGGAGACTCGCAAAGGCGGCTAAGCCAATTGCGCCAGCCAGAGTTAGCCCTCCCCTAAAGCCAGTCGAAGCCCAGTACGATAAAAAGCTCATCACAAATTTCCTCGGGTAGTCAATACGTGTGGGGGGATCGCTCACCTCATCTACAAATATTGTGCCCAGACCAGATAATTACTCTTCCGCAACGTCACTTAACTTATATCTAACTCTTGACGCCTTAACGCAAACAGCGCGATCGTTGCGAAAGCCTTAATTCTGTTGCAAACAAACTGGGAGAGGCAAAGGAATCCCACTAAATGTTCAAGCCGCACCTCTCAAGATCAAGATTTAGAAACCAAAACAACCTGTACGACTATTTAGCCCTTCCCATCCATAGCGAAAGTCGCGCTGGACGGGCTGAATGTGAAGCGCAGTCCCGAGATCCGAAGCGGGATACTATTTCTTAGCAAGTCCCTTAGGTGCTTCAATCAAACGCTAACGGTCGAATCCCCAAAATAAAAAATCGAGAGGCACAATTGCTGCACCTCTCGAAATCG
This sequence comes from Myxacorys chilensis ATA2-1-KO14, assembly GCA_019359275.1. Classification (GTDB taxonomy): domain Bacteria; phylum Cyanobacteriota; class Cyanobacteriia; order Leptolyngbyales; family Leptolyngbyaceae; genus Myxacorys; species Myxacorys chilensis. The sequence continues at coordinate 2,200 of JAHHHP010000035.1, forward strand.
ATCTCCACAATCTTTCTAGAAACGGCAGGTTACTCTAAACCATTTGCTCCCGATGCTGCTTTAACAATGGCAGAGTACGCATCGCGTCCTTGTTGAGTGTTGATATCAATGGTGTTGAGTTTGGTGATGACAGTCTTCTTGATGTCAGGAGGAGAAACACGCGATATGATAGCTGGCAATAGCCAAGGATTCCACTGCAAAACTAGATTCAGGTTGATATTACCCCAGTATGAGTCCGTGCGAAGATACATTCCCAGACCCTGCCCGACTCCCCCCCAATTAGGGTATGCCGCATCGAGAGCAGCATAGGCTTGCTCCTTCAGTTGAGGATCACTCATTAGTGCAGGACTGGTCAGCATGGCGCTCAAGGTTTGAGGGTCATAATAACCAGCACCACCGGGTTGCACTCCATTTACCGCACTCACCCGTAGGCTTGTGGGAATTGAGGTTCCACCGCCCACAGGAGTTGTAAATGTAGGTGTGATTTCTAAAGGACCTTTGAAATAGGTACTATCGGGAGCAATCATTTGACCCGCTGTTGAGGAGGAGTAGCCCCCCGGAGTGGCGCGAGTGGCAGCACCCTGAATCGAAGCGTTTTCAGCCCCCGCGGGGGAACTTGCAAAGGCAGCGAAGCCAATAATGCCAGCAAGAGTTAGCCCTCCCTTGCAGGCGATTGAAGCCCAATACGATAAGAAGCTCATCACAGATTTCCTGGGTAGTCAATACGTATGGGGTGATCACTCACCTCATCCACGAATATTGTGCCCGGGCTAGATAATTCCTCTGTCCGTAAGAGCACTTAACTTCGGTCTAGACCTTGCTGCCTCAGCTTAAGAAGCGCGATCGCGGCGAAAATTCTAGTTTCTTACTGCAAAATCTTAAGGCAGGGCAGAACAATTCTGTTAAACTCGCCAGCCGCCCCTCAAGATTTCAGCGACAAATAAGCTGCACCATCGTTTAGCTCTTTCCGTCTACCAATCGCTTCAGCTTCAGATACGCTTCCTCAGCACTCAATCTCTGAGATTCCTTCTCATTGGGAATATAAAAATCTCTATAGTCCCGAAAATGATGGACAACATAGCTCGGAATTAACCCCTGCTTTAGCGCATCCTCCGCGAGTTCCGCGACGGCGTCCGCTAATGTTTCCTCATTATGAAAAGGATGAGCCATTGTGCTATTGCTCCACTAACTTCAGTGTTTTTGTTCCCAATGGAGAGCGATCGTAGTGGGCGAGTAAGTCGGCTGGATCATCGTAGATTGCGATCGCGCCTTCTAATTCACTGTCATTGAATCCGCCGCAGCGGAACATGATCACTTCGACGCCTGCGGTGTTTGCTGCTGCCACATCATAGGGTGAATCTCCGAGCATGACAACCTGATTGGGTTCAAAGCCGCCTCGCTTGAGAGCCGCGTTGACCAAATCAGGAGCGGGTTTTGAAGCCTCGGCATCATCGCTTGAAGTCGTCGGCATATCATTCAACAGATCTTTGACATCAGCCGCTTCTAGCAGAATATCGAGTTCTGCTTGCGTTGCTGAACTGGCAACGACGATTGAATAGTCATCTTGCTGGAGTTTTTCTACCAGTTGTCTTGCTCCTTTCGTGGGCGATAACATCGCTCCGACCCGTTCGACAATGATGGCTTTACGATGAGCGCTAATCTTCTTGCCATCGCCTTCTTCATCAGATAACCCCGGAACCAGCATTGGAAGAATTTGATCGCCGCCCATGCCAATTAACGGTCGCACTTGGTCATATGCGATCGAATACCCAAATGCCCCGAATGCCTCAACCCACGCGTTCGCATGGGCATCATTACTAAGAATCAATGTCCCGTCTACGTCCAGAAGTATGCCTTGCAAGGTCATATGACCCATTCTCCACAATGAAAGCTGCTCTCAGCCTAATGATTGTGAATAGAGCTAACGTCTTCAATAAGAAGTAAAGAAAGTGAAAGGTAAAGAACTAATGTGATGCAGCGTCTTTGCGGTTTTGAAAGCTGAGTTACGATCGCGTGATCCTTCGTTCCCAACTTAGGAACTCAATTACGATCGCATGATCTTTCATTCCCAACTTGGGAACTGAGTTACGATCGCACGCTCCTTTATTCCCAAGTTGGGAACTGAGTTACGATCTCGTGCTCCGAAACACCACTTGGTTGTACAACGAACATTTGTTAAATCGTAAACGGCGTCAAGGCGCGATCATTCCACTCCCCTCGATACCATTCCGACACAAACGGGCGCACCACAAACTTGACTGGATTTCCTGCTTGCACATCAATGCGGACAAACGAGTAGGGACGGCGTTTCCGCGAACCCTGTCCTTCACGCCCCACAAATAAATGAGACTTCGCAACGGTGGTTTCGTCGCTAGACACGCGAAACCGCTCACTCAACACATCGCCTTCCATCCGCTGCCGTCGCAAACTGTAGCCACTGCCGCCACAGACAATCCAGTTGACATTCGCATCACCCGCCCCGGTGTCAACCGTTCTCAGATGCTCAAAACAATGCGCGTGACCATTAAGCACCAAATTGACAATCGGCTGATCGTTCGCAATGTCTCCCACGGCGGCTTTTACTTCATCTAACACTTGTCGCAGCCGTAACCGCACCGCTAACGTTTGTGCCTGATGCCACTTTGTCGCTTCTGTCACATAGGGCGGATGGTGGAAAAACAAAACGCGCCCTCGAACTTCCGGATCGCGCCAAGAATCAATTAAGCGATCGCGCAACCAGTTCAATTGCTCGGTGTCAATCACGATCGCTTGGTCGGCAGTTAATTGTTTATCAATGTCAATCTGCACTTCTTCAAGCTGCTGCAACTTAACCCGCATATCGTCAATTTGATCTGCCTCCTCTTGCTGAGTTGGGCTAAGCGTCTCAATCTGAGTCACCAATGCTTGCATTTCAGCTTCTACTTTACGACGGCGAGTTTGTAGCACCTGCCGATACTCGTCTCCTGCCGAATCGGACGGCAATGGAGCAGGTTCATTAAACGTGTTGGAATCGAGCGCAAAAAAATCAACGCCGCCGTAGCAGAAACTATAGTAGCGGTTTGGCACGCGGGTAAAGTGCCCCGGCTCGTACTGCAAACATCGTCCGGTAGACGTTTTGGCGTTGTAATACTGATCGAGATGTTGTCCCAACTGCCCTTTCATCTCGACCATCCACAACGGATCGATAAAGGCTTGAGTGTAAGCTTTGCCCTGCCCTGAGCCGTGCCAACCCAAATCGAACTCCAGCCGCGATTGCAGCAAGCGACGAAGCGGGTAGGTCAACTGTGCGATCGCGCCCAAGAACACAGGCAAATCATAGTAGTCGTGGTTTCCTGGCACAGGCAGAAACGGCAACTTAAACACCATCTGCTCATAACTCAGCCGCTTGTAATGCTCCCCGCCTACCAGAAATTCTCGGTATGGCTCGATAAAGTTTGGCGGATAGAATTCGCTCGAACCGACTAAATAGATCACATCTCCCGTATGTAAAATAAAGCGGCACTCATCCCACTGAGTCAACATCTGTTCAGCAATTCGTCGCTGTGGGTTGTTTCCTTGATGTTTGCCAGAGCCACTATCGCCAATTACTAAAAACGAAAATTCTGGCGCATCATTCTGCTCATCTGCCAGCATCAAGCGCGTTTGATCAATGCCGCGCGTTTGAATCTCTGGCGACCCCCAGCAGACTCGCTCTTGCATCTTCTGAATTTTGATGGCGGTTGCTGGATCAGTTACGAATCGCATAACTCTTCATGTCTAGGTGGGCACTGTTCCCTAAATCGTAGCGATATCCCTAGTTTTAATTACATCTACCGTGGGCTAAAATTTTCGCCTCCGCCCATCGAAGCTCATGCCTTGAAATGGAGCTTTTCAGTCGCCATTTGTATTCGAGGAAACAACACTTTTGGTGGAACTTCTGTATACTCACATCTGCCTCAAGTTAGAAAAATTCCTCTCTAACACGAACTTGCTTAGGATATACCTTGCTTAGGATATACTTTTGAGCGAGCTAAATATGCAGCTTCAGATTGAATAAGTGTGCAGTTTAGAAAGGGCAACGCAGGTACTGGCTTTTGCAAGCATTGCAGTCTTGTACAAGCCGACTCGGTTTATTAATGGTGTGAAAGGAAAAGCAAACATGTCGAATCATTTGTGGAAGTCATTGCTGACTAGTCCTGCACTTTTGGGTGCTGCGATCGCGGTCTCTGCTACCGTTGGTGCGGGCATGGCTCAAGCGGCTGATGTGTCTACCCAAGCGCAGACCCCAGTTTCTCTAGACCAAATTGAGACTTATGGTAATGCAGATGGTAGTACAGAAGATGCGAATGCCGTCGATCAAGTCACTTCGGTTTCGCAACTTTCTGATGTTCGCCCTACGGATTGGGCATTTCAAGCGCTGCAATCGCTCGTTGAGCGTTACGGCTGTATTGCAGGTTATCCTGACCGCACCTTCCGCGGCAATCGCGCCACGACTCGATATGAATTTGCCGCAGGTCTCAATGCCTGCCTCGATCGCGTCAACGAACTCATTGCAGCCTCAACCGCAGATCTGGTTAAAAAAGAAGATTTAGCCACGCTTCAAAAGCTGCAAGAAGAATTTGCGGCTGAACTGGCCACCTTGCGGGGACGGGTAGACGCAGTAGAAGCTCGCACCACGACCTTAGAGAAGCAGCAGTTCTCGACCACAACCAAACTTCAGGGTGAAGCCATTTTCGGCATTGCTGGAGCTTTGGGAGGAGATAGAGCCGTGCCTTCTGGGGCAGTTGCTGGGTCAGCAGGTCGCGTTGATGAAAATACAGTATTTAGCGATCGCGTCCGCGTCGGCTTAAGAACGAGCTTTACCGGAAAAGACACGTTATTTACCCGCCTGCAGGGCCGTAATATTCCGAACTTTGCTGGAGCAACGGGAACCAATATGGCTCGTTTGTCCTATGAAGGATCGCAGCCTTCGGGCACTCCTGCCAACAACAGCTTCAGACTGGACAAGCTGTACTACCGCTTTCCGGTCGGAGCCGGTAATCTGACGATTGATGCGGTGGGGGGCGAATTCTACAACAACGTTCCGAACTTTAACCCATTATTCGCCAGCGATGCTCAAGGAGCGATCTCTCGCTTTGGTCGGTTTAACCCAATCTATCGCCAAGGGGCGAGCCCCAGTGGTAGCGGCGCAGGTGCAACACTGACCTTACCGTTGAACCAAGCCTTTACGGTGTCTCTGGGCTACTTGTCCGATGAAGCGTCGGCTCCGGGTGCCGCGCAAGGTTTCTTGAACGGTTCCAATGCAGCGCTCGCGCAGTTGGCGTTCAAGCCTAGCAGAAATATTGATTTAGGCTTCACCTATGTACGCTCTTACGATCGCGGTCCTCTGGGCGGAGCGGGTGCGACAAACGTGACCACGTCGGCTGCGACCGGTAGCGCTTTTGCGAACAATCCATTTAACGGTGCTGCAACATCGGCAGACCACTTTGGGGTAGAAGGGTCTATCCGCATCACGCCTAAGTTTGTGTTGTCTGGTTGGGGTGGTTTAACCAAGGCTCACCGTCAAACCGGAGCAGATGCAGATGCTGATATTCTGAACTGGGCAGTCACGTTGGCCTTCCCAGATTTAGGCAAAAAAGGCAACATGGCAGGCATCATTGTTGGTATGCCTCCCAAAGTTACTGATAACGACTTTGTAGGCGCGAATGGGGTTCGCCGAGAAGATCAAGATTCTTCGCTGCATCTAGAAGGTCTATACCGCTTCCAGTTTAGCGACAAGATCTCCATCACGCCTGGCATTATTGTGATCTTCAATCCTGAACACAACAACGCCAACGATACGGTATATGTCGGAACGATCCGCACGACCTTTACGTTCTAAAGTCCCTGATTGAATTTCGGTTGTCTGATTGAGTTTTGGTTGATAGACGCCTCGCCTAACGCGGGGCGTTTTTTGTGAGGCAGGATGTTTCAGAATCTTATCCCGTTGAAAATATTGCGATAGTGCAATCTCCAGACTTTACCAACCCTTCTGGAACTTCGCTTTGTATTAAAGTCATCCTGCTCTAGCTCTTTACCTTGCTTGTCATTCTGCTCAGCCAGACTGCTAGTACTCTACAATTATGCTACGACCCAGGAGAACACCAGACGTGGCTATTTGCGAGAGCTTCTCCGTCAATTCTTTAGAAACCTACAAAACCCTAGTGGAAAACCGGAGTATACTAGAAGAAGCTCGTCCTTGATTGATCCCCAACCTACTGTGCCCGTGGAACTGTCTTGTAAAAGTGAATATGCGCTCCTCGCGCTTCTAGAACTTGCCGATGTTTACACTAGTAAAGAGCCACTCCAAATTCGACAAATTTCTGCTCAACAGCACATTCCCGATCGCTACTTAGAACAACTGCTAGCGACCTTGCGGCGAGGAGGGATAGTGCGATCGCAGCGCGGCGCAAAGGGTGGCTATCTGCTCGCCCGCGAACCTCGGAAAATTACACTTCTTGAAATTGTCGCCTGTTTAGAAGGCTTTGATGCTCAAGCGAAGGAGCAGGAAGATGCAGCAAAATTCACAAAAACACTTGAGGGCGGTATCATTGCCGAGGTTTGGCAAGAAGCCGATCAAGCTGCAAAGACAATTTTACAGAACTACACGCTTCAAGATTTGTGCGATCGCCGCGATGCCCGACAACAGCTTGACCTGATGTATTACATCTAACCGTATTACATCTAACCGTATTACATCTACATTGTTTTTTCTTAGACGCTGTTTTACCTTCATTAAAGCCATGCATATTGCTCAAAACGTTACGGAACTCATCGGTCACACGCCGCTCGTTCAGCTAAATCGAATTCCTCAAGCGTCAGGTTGCGTTGCTCGCATCGTCGCCAAACTGGAAGGCATGAATCCTTCTGCGTCAGTGAAAGATCGGATTGGCATCAGCATGATCAACGCCGCAGAGCGGGAAGGCTTGATTACCCCTGGAAAGACAGTTTTAGTCGAGCCAACCTCTGGAAATACGGGGATTGCCTTGGCGATGGCATCGGCTGCAAAAGGCTACCGCCTAGTCTTGACTATGCCAGAAACCATGAGTTCTGAGCGTCGATCGATGCTGCGTGCTTACGGGGCCGAACTCGTCCTAACGCCAGGAATCGAAGGCATGGCGGGCTGCATTCAACAAGCGCAACGCATTGTCGATACGACGCCTCATGCCTACATGCTGCAACAGTTTCGCAATCCTGCGAATCCTCAAATTCATCGGGAAACCACCGCAGAAGAAATCTGGCAAGACACCGATGGGGAAGTTGATTTCGTAGTAGCAGGAATCGGCACGGGCGGCACGATTACAGGTGTCGCAGAAGTCATTAAGCAGCGAAAGCCGAGCTTTAAGGCCATTGCGGTTGAGCCGACCAACAGCCCAGTTCTCTCAGGCGGGCGTCCGGGGCCTCACAAAATTCAAGGGATTGGAGCTGGCTTTATTCCGCCTGTGCTAAATGTCAACTTGATTGATGAAGTGATTTCTGTGAGCGATGATGATGCGATCGCATATGGACGCCGCCTCGCGCGGGAAGAAGGGTTGCTCTCCGGTATCTCTAGTGGTGCTGCCCTAAAAGCGGCTTTAGAAGTGGGAAAACGTCCAGAAAATGCGGGTAAGCTAATTGTGATGATCCAACCCAGCTTTGGCGAGCGCTATCTCAGTACTGCCCTGTTTCAAGATTTAGAGATGGCGATACCCGCCGCGATGTTAGACGGCTAGAGCGATCTAAATTTGCTATGTGAATAGGAGAAAGAAAAGGAAGCAAAAGGTTCACTGAGCCTTGGTCTTCCTGTCTTTCTTCTTTTAAAATAGCGGTATGTCGATTTCTTCAACTCACTACCAAACCCTAGATCTTCAGCCAACCGCATCCCAAGCTGAAATCAAACAAGCCTATCGGCGCTTAGCAAAACGATTCCATCCCGATACTAACGCTGAAACCGCTAACCACGACAAGATTTCCCGAATTAATGCTGCCTACGAAATTTTAGGTGATCCGCAAAATCGTAGACAGTACGATCAGCACCTGCAACTCAGCGAACAGCTCGAAGCGGTTGGATTTTCCGTCGATGCTGTAGAGGAACGTCGCCAACGAACAGAAGCGGCGCAAGAGCGCTATCGTCAGCAACGAGAGGCAGAACAAAATGCAGATCATCAGCTTAAGCTGTGGCTCAAGCGGGTCTACACACCCGTCAATCGCATCCTAAACCAGATCTTGCGTCCGCTCAAATCCCAACTCGATCAGCTTGCGGCTGACCCCTTTGATGATGAATTGATGGAAGCGTTTCAATCGTACCTAGAGGACTGTAAAGCCCTGATCGACAAAGGACAGCAAAGCTTTCAAGCACTACCCAATCCGCCAAGTGCTGCTGCCGCTGCTGCCAACCTGTATCACTGTATAAACCAAGTGAATGACGGAATTTATGAGCTAGAGTACTTTACGCTAAACTACGACGATCGCCATATCCATACGGGGCGCGAACTTTTTCGGATTGCTGAACGACTGCGACGAGAAGCCGTCGCGGCGGTTCGAGAGTTACCGCAGTAGGGTGAGGAGATGAGTACAGCAATTTCAATTTGTTAGGAGCAGTTGACAAATTGAATCAGTTGCGATCGACGCAGAGCATAACTTTAAAAGACCACTTTGCAAGCTCTAAAGGAGCGCCTGTACTAGATACCGCTAGGGCGTCGCATCGCCTACTTTCGCTTAAGGTAGCTACTTTAGGCACATTATATTTCTGCCTAATCAGGTTAACATTCGATTAAGGTTAAGTTAAACTAAAAGACCCTTTCAATTACTACCGTATTCTGGGAATACTTAAGTTGTTCCTATCTACTCAGTTTCAGCCGAATAGCATTCCCGCTTCTTCCCTCGCTGAAACAGAAACAACTTTTAGATGAGGAGATAAAGATGCCAGACCAATATAACTTTTTGTACCCTCGCAGTCGTTACCGTGGCGCGGTGAAGCCTGAGAACTTAGTTTTTAATGCTAATTTGCAGGAGTTTTCTCAGCGCGTGAGCTATATTTCTTGTCTAGAAACTGGCGGAAAATTGACGCCAGAAGAATCTTATCGAGAGATTCGCTCGCTCTGGAAGCAGCTTAAAAAGAGCCGAAAGCAGTTAGGCATCGGCAGTAGCAATCCTAATTCGGAAAATTCTTAGTCAGGGACAGCGAATTAACTGAATCAGCATGGTTGAATCTGCTTAATGAATTCTGGAAGAAAACGCGCGATCGCTGACTCTTCCAGAATTTTTTACTTTCTTCAGCCCTCACCTCAGACCACTGAAGAAAGCGGGCGTTTTGCAGCAACACGTTGATAGTACTGCTGCAATTGCTTAGTGGCGGCTGACCAGTTCCAGCGCTCCGCTTCTTGTCTAGCATTACGCCGCAGCGTTTCTCGCTCTTCTTGTTGAGAGAGCAGATATTGAGTTGCCGCGATCGCGCCTCCCTCGTCTTTTGGATCAAACAAAAAGCCGTTGACCCCATCTTCTACAATGTCGGGAATTCCCCCCGATCGCGCTGCTACAACTGGGCATCCGGCGGCCATCGCTTCGAGCAACACTAATCCTAGTGTTTCGGTTCGAGACGGAAACACAAAAGCATCGGCAGAGGCAAACGCAGACGCTAATTCTTGCCCTTCAAGATAGCCGACAAAATTTGTAGGCGTGTCTGCAAAATGCTTTTCTAAAGCTTGGCGGTTCGGTCCATCTCCTACCAAGGCTAAGCGAGCGTTAGGAATCGCGTCCAGAATGGGTTTGATGCGATCGATTTCTTTCTCGGCGGAGAGCCGACCCACATAAAGCAACAATGGCGCTTCAGGACGCCCTTGGCTTAAGCGGTTTCGCATCTCCAAACTGGCGAGATGAGGCTGAAAAGTTTCGGTATCGACTCCACGTTGCCACAGGTTTACCCGCTCGATGCCGTGTTCTGTGAGGGCTTGCAGCATGGCAGTAGACGTACACAAATTGATCTCTGCCTGATTGTGTCCAGCTTTTAAGAGTTCCCACAGGACTCCTTCTAACAGACCCAAGCCGTAATGCTGAAGATATTCGGGCAGATGAGTGTGATAAGACGCAATTAATGGAATATCTAGAGTCTTGCTATAAAACAATCCTGCTAATCCAAGGACAGCAGGATTCACAATGTGAATGATGTCAGGTTTAAAGTCCGATAATTCGTACCCGATCGCAGGGCGCGGCAACGACATTTTCAATTCTGGATACAATGGTAACGGAAATCCAGATACGCCATAAATCCTTGCGCCTTTGTATTCGGTTAGCCCTCCATCTGGCGAGAAAATTAAAACTTCATCACCTAGGCGTTGCAGATGATCGATCGTGTGCCGCAATCGAGTAACGATGCCATCAACTTTAGGAAGGAACGTCTCAGTAAATAAAGCGATTCGCATAAATGAAGAGATGAACAATAAAACGGTTACTGCTGCTTAGGGAGTGTGCATCCATGCACACCAATTGCAACAATCACACTCCCTAGTAGAACGCCTACGCCTTCTGCAAAACAGTTGAGGCGGTGTCGCATTTCTGCTGATTCTGCAATAGATAACTCTCGCATACTCGCGCCTGCGATAATGAGCCTTTCATAGTTTTGATGACTTTTATCTAATGCCGTCCAATCCGCAAATAAGTAAAAAGTGCTGAGCGCCATTGCTCCTAATCCAGGCAGAACCGTTGTCAGCAGCAATATCAAAACTCGAAGGGGCATGAGCTATCGCTTCCACGTTACTTTGGGCAGAATGTGAGACTCATCGACTCGATGTTTGTATTTCATCGCGAAGTTAAGCAGCGAATCGAGCAGTGAATCTGACAGGAAGTGGGGCTGAAGTCCGAGATCTAGCAAATTGGTGTTTTTAGCGTTGAAGTAGTGTTCTTCTTTCTCAATGCGAGGATTGTCCACGTTTTGAACGTCTACTTTCACACCTAATGCTGATCCGGCTTTCTGCACCATGTTTGCTAGGTCACCCACACTAAACATTTCGGTGAATTGGTTGAAGACGCGGAATTCTCCCGGATTGGCAGGGGTCGCGATCGCTAGCTCAACGCACCGCACTGTATCGCGAATGTCCAACAGTCCGCGAGTCTGTCCACCTGTTCCATAAACTGTGAGCGGGTGACCTACTGCTGCTTGAATGCAGAATCGGTTTAATGCCGTGCCGAACACGCCATCGTAATCGAGGCGGTTGATCAGCAATTCATCCATGCCCGTTTCTTCAGTCAAGACCCCGTACACGATGCCTTGGTTAAGATCAGTAGCACGTAGACCCCAAATCTTGCAGGCGAAATGAATATTGTGAGAATCATGTACCTTGCTGAGGTGATACATGCTTCCAGGCTGCTTTGGATAGGGCAGTGTGTCCTTGCGCCCGTTATGTTCGATCGTGATGTAGCCTTCTTCGATGTCAATATTGGGTGTGCCGTATTCGCCCATTGTACCGAGCTTGACCAAGTGGCAGTCGGGGAAACGCTCTTTAATGATGTAGAGCAAATTGAGCGTTCCAACAACGTTATTGACCTGAGTTAGCACCGCATGCTCGCGATCGATCATGGAGAAGGGAGCGGAGCGCTGTTCGCCAAAGTGAACAACTGCCTCTGGCTCAAACTGATTGAGTGATTTATCGAGAAATTCGTAGTTCGTGATGTCACCAATGAAAAGATCGATCGTTTTACCCGTGAGATCTTTCCATCGCTTCAAGCGTTGTTGAATCGGCGCGATCGGCGTTAAGGTATCGATGCATAACTCGTTATCCCAATGTCGCCGCACTAGACTATCCAAAATTCCGACGTCATAGCCTCGATTTGACAAGTACAAGGCTGTCGCCCAACCGCAATAGCCATCACCACCAATCACTAGAACTTTCATCTTGCTCAATTTTATGTGCTGATACTTTGCCAAATCTACCAGGTTTGGGGTCGCAGTTGATAGTAGTTAATGAATGGGCGTGGGTGTAAAGAACAGAAGAGATTTGAGACAGTGAATAGGCATCTAGCTGGAGAGTTAAGTTGCGGTTAAGACAAAGCAGAAATTGGAGCAGTGACACTCAGGAGCTTGGCAGAGCCATTTTTTCTCTTTCTGAAGTTGTGCTTTTCGCTAGTTGCGGCAATACCGAAAACCCTCAGAATTCACACATCTTTCGATTTGCCCTGCAAGGCTATAAGTGAGTTCATGAGCAGAGTTAAAAATAGCGGTTTGTAAATCTATGGTTGAACGCTCTCCTATCACAGTTGTAAAGACGCAATTAATTGCGTCTTTACAACATGGCATCGAAGCTAGTCAACAGGTCTACAACACTACCAAATCACGGATACGAAGCATAGAGATTACACCTGGTCTACGTCACGCTTAAAGTCATCTTTGATATCCTCTTTGACATGACGAGCCGCCGCTTCTACCTGCTTTGCTTTCCCTGCCATTTGATCTTTAGGATCGCCTGTCAACTCACCTACAGCTTCTTGCACTTTGCCTTCAATGTTTTTAGCTGCTGCCTTCGCTCTTTCTTCTAAGCTCATGACATTACTCCTTAATTGATTTGATTTTAGATACTTAATTTAGTGATAGTTACTGATTTATCAGAAGAGCATTAACTCAGAGAGAAATTAACTCATTCCGCACAGTCTGTTTTCTCTTCTGATAATTAAAAAAGTAGCGGGGTTTGCTCCCTAAAACATCAATCTACAGAAGGAAGTGTTTAAGCGATCGCGGGTATAAAACTCCTACTTAAGCATGAGGTGAGATTGCGATCGCCGCTAACTTTACCTCAATGCATTTCTACCCAAAGGGGGGCATGGCTGAGCCAAAATGTCTGGTAGGTTAGGACATATAAAAGTTACATGAATAAAAAATTTAATACATTTAGACATGTAACAACAATTGTTTAGTACACATAGATTAATAGAACTAAGCCTGATAAGCATAAGGCTTACTGAGCGAAGTTATTATGTGTTTACTGTTGTTTAATCACTACCAGAAACCGAATAAGTTTTGTTACGGTTTCGCTTGAACGTAAACTACTCATTACAAGTGGGAAAATTATGAGCCAAGATTCTAGCAACGCTAAAACAACTGCTACCGATTCAGCAGACCGAGTGCAAGAAGACCATTACGATCGCGGGATTGTTCCAGCAGAGACGGCGGCTCGTAGGGAACGAGAAGGCGATCAATTCAAGACGACTCCGACTGAAGAGAGAGAAGCGGGTGCGGCAACGGACGATCAGACAGACAATGAGAGCATACGTACAACCGATGGATATACGGTTGATAAGGAAGGACTGGTGAACAACTACGCCATCGAGCCGGAGATGTATTACGAGGTTCCGGGCGATGCAAAACAAGCAGAAGCGGAAGCAGAAGCAGAACGAGCTGAAGAGTACCGCGAAATTAATCAGGATGAAAAAGGGAAGCTAACCACCGAGGGCGATCAGCGCGGCAAAGGGCCGGGAGCGGTCTAAGGGTCTAAGCGTTGGAGCATCATAAGCAACGTTTCTAAAAAAGGTAAAGGACAAACTATTCCCTCTCAAAGTTCATCCTTGATCAATATCACACTGCCATAAACGAAGCGATGGTTAGACTACACATCTGACCATCGCTTCGTTTATGGCAAAACTACTCGCATTAGTATCAGATACAACAGGCAGAATGGCAGCGGATGAGTAGCGGATGCATTACAATGCTTCGCAACCAATGGATGAGATTAACAACTCATTCACTATATTCTGACAGCCGTTACTCATCCGCTGCTAATGGAGAATTATTAACTCAAAGCACGACCTATCCTATTGTTCTAGTTAATAGAATTGGACAGTTTGCATAGACTCGAACATAGTCAGATAGCGACGTACCTAACAAGCGATCGAGGTCTGGTAATCCTTTCGCGATCGAGGGACGACGATCGGGCGATCCAAGCATCAGCAGATCGGTTTTAACCTCCTCTGCCATTCGGCAAATTGCCTCTCCCGCTTTACCTGTTGTCACAAAGCAGCGATAGTTGATGCCTAAACGTTTGGCGTCTGCGATCGCGCTGGCAAACACTGGATCTTTTTCAGCCTCTGCACCTTTTTTATCGGCTGTCACTTTTGGATCAGCACTGACGTTAACTAAATTGAGTTGTCCGCCCTGAATGTCACGCAATAGAAATAGAGCAAGATTGAGGCATTGTTTTGCTGCTTCCGATCTGTCGATCGCAACGGTAATCCGGCTTAGATTCCGAACATAAATATCGTCTTTTACCAGCAGCATCGGGCGCGAGGTCAACTGAAACACATACTGGCTAACAGAATTTTCTAAAATCGAGACGAGCCGCTTTAGACCGCGCGACCCCATGATGATTAAGTTAGCATCGATTTCATCTGCAACCTTGAGAACAACGTCTTTCGGGTCGCCCTGGCGGAGAACGGCAGACACTCGGCTTGGGTCAAGCTTGAGCGATTCAACAGCTTTTCCTAATAGCTTTCCGCCTTCTTCCCAACGCTGCGACATCGCCTCAGACGTGACCTGTTCGGGAACAACATGCAGTACCGTTACCGATGCACGCTGAATCGATGGAATCTCCATCAGCGCTTTTAACATCTCTTCGGAGTGTCCGGTTCCTGAATCAGCCAGTAAAATTTTTTCTATCATCGCATTACCTCGGTTTAATTAGACTAGAGCAAAACGGAAACACCTAGCTCGACATTAATCCTGTAAACTACACTTTCCGTTACTCATAGCCAGGTCTAGTCGTGATTTTTGTAGGACGATCGTGAACGTGACAGAACAATCTCAACTCCCCACTTCCAACATTATCCAACCTTCGTTGTCTGTCGTTGCAGAAGATTGGTTTAAGTATTTGGTGAAAGTCCATCCTCACCATACCGACTATGCGGGTATAGTCTGGCATGGAACCTATTTGACCTGGATGGAAGAAGCTCGTGTTGAATGTTTACGATCGCTGGGAATTGAGTTTGCCGATTTGGTCGCTGCGGGCTGCAATCTCCCTGTAGTTGAGGCATCCCTTCGCTATCACCAACCGATGCGAATGGGAATGGAGGCAATTGTTAAGACTCGGATTGGGGATATGGAAGGCGTCAGAATTCACTGCGATTATCAGATTCAATCGCTCAACGGTGAACTGCTGTTTTTAACGGGTCGAATTACGCTGGTGGCAGTGGATTTGCAGAATGGAAAGGTGATGCGACGGTTGCCGCCGAGCATGAAAGATGCGTTGGAGAAAATGAGATAAAGCTTAACGTTTACTGGGCATCTAGGGTTTACTGGGTGTCTAGGGCTGGTGCTGCTAGTTCTAACGTGCTCATCCTTTCAGGCTTGGCGAAGCCAATTCAGATGTCAGATTCAATAAAGCATCATCTTGGCGCTCTTTATCAATGCCTTGACTAGACTTTGCTAAATAGATCCCAATCAAAACTAAGCCAAACGCCAGCCCACTGGCGACGCTGATCTGTTCGGCAAATATGATCCAGGCGAAAATGGCTGTCAGAATCGGATCGAGCAGCAGAAACACAGCAACAAAACCTGCCGAAAACCGCTTCAGGTTGTGGGCCTGAAGACTTTGCCCAATGACTTGACAAATCACACTCATCGCGATCACGCATATCCAACCCGACCCACTGTTGGGAAACACAGGTTCTCCGGTTAGCAATACAATCGGCAAGGTTAAAACAGATCCGATCGCAGAACACCACAGCAAAATAGTTGAGGCAGAAAATCGGGTTCGCAAGTGTTCGACCAACATCAGATTGGCTGCCGACAGCACGGCTGACCCGATCGCGGCGGCATCGCCTACAAAGTGTTCCCCAGAGACTTGCCAATCTTGGGCTGCAATCAAGCCCGCTCCGCCAAGTGCGAGTGCCATCCCGACTAAAAAACGGTTGTCAAACCGTTGTCTCAAAAATAGCCAGCCTCCGATCGTAGTAAACAAAGGCGTCACGTTATGAAACAAGTTGGAGTTAGCCACGCCAGTCTGAGTCAGCGACCAAGCCCACATGAGTAGTGTCCCGACAAACGTGCAGGACATCGCGATCAGCAGAAGTAACGTTTGCCCTGTAAAGGGTTGTGGTGCAACAGCAGGCGGTTGGCGGCGCATCGTGATCACTTGCCCCACACCCAGTACGATCGCTCCGACCCAGAATCGATTAAAAATGGTCGAATTCGGTCCTAAACTTTCTTCATTTAATCGAATAAAAATAGCAGCAGAGGAAAGGGCAAAAATCGCCAGAAGTAGAGTCGTCAGATCGATGAAGGTGATAGGCTGCCACTCTAACTTCTGTTCTAACTTCTGTGGCAGTCGTAGTTGATGGGTCATATTCAGTGCCTAAAAGCCGTCTTAACACCCCTCATCCTTTAGGCAAAGCGTTAATTCATAGGGATTACGTATGCTCATCAAAAATTTGCCTCCAAGTCTCAAGTTTAGAAAGGAGATAATCTTCCGAATTTGAGGATTTTGGAGGGAGAATGCGTAAGTTCTGACTTAGTTATCTCTTCGCAGAAAAAGTTAACTAAGCTAGGGCTAGAATGCTTCGTGGATGGGAATAACTCTTATTATTGTTGCATTTTAGGTACACAAAACACGCATCAAGAAATGAATTCCACCATCATTCTCTATTTGTGTGTAGAAATGATTTGTATGTAGAAATGCCGTGTCGCAATTAGCACAAAACGCAACTTCGGAAAGAATGACTTTGCCACATTCTAAGCGACGGCGAATCGTGAGAAATATCTACCGCACCTCTTGGTGGCGTTTAATCCATAAGAGAGGAAGCAGCAGCTTGAAGAACGCAATATGTCTATGTACACTTCATACAGATTTAGTCTATCGGTAGAAAGATAGACTTTTCAATCGCTAGAACAGCAGAATCTAAAGGTTGATACTAATGAGAATTGTACAAAACCCAAAAGTGAACGAAATACTTAACGATTTAGCATTTGTGTCAGATCTTTTATGAATAAGTTTGTGCCTTCAGACTACAAGTTGAGAGAATATAGTAATCACTTCGATATCAGGATTAGAAACAGAACCTACATTGCCAATCACAACATAACAGTCCTCGTCAAGCATGTCTTCAGGTAGGCGAATGAATTACATCCGCTGGTCAACCTGAATTTCTAATTCAACTAAACTGCTGAGCGTAAAACCCTGCGTATCGCCCGCCTTCGGCAATCAGTTCCTGATGCGTGCCAGATTCGACCACCCGGCCTTTTTCTAATACCAAAATCCGATCAACCCGTCGTACCGTTGCCAATCGATGGGCAATAATGAAAACTGTTCGGCTCTCCATAATGCGTTCTAGGGCTTCTTGTACCAACGCCTCAGACTCAGAATCGAGTGCAGACGTAGCTTCATCGAGAATCAGAATGCGGGGATTGAGCAAGACGGCTCGTGCGATCGCCAGTCGTTGCCGTTGTCCGCCTGACAAATTCACGCCGCGCTCACCTACCCAAGTGTTATACCCGTCGGGGAACTGACTAATAAATTGATGAGCATTGGCAATCTTCGCGGCTTCCTTCACCACATCTAGGTCGAATTTGGACTGTCCAAACGCGATGTTTTGCGCGATCGTGCCCGTAAACAAGGTCGTTTCTTGCGGCACAATTCCGATCTGCCGTCGCAAACTTTTGAGCGAAATATCTCGGATGTCGATGCCGTCTACCCGAATTTCTCCTGCTTGCGGATCGTAAAAGCGAGGAATCAAATTGACGAGCGTGGTTTTTCCGGCTCCAGAAGTTCCAACCAGCGCCACCATTTCTCCCGGAAGCACCCGCAAATTTAAGTCTTGCAGCACAGGTCTGCCGACTTGATAGGCAAAGCTGACCTGATCGAATTCCACTTTGCCATTGACAGAGGGCAGCGGTAAGGCGTTTGGCTTTTCGACAATCGAGGGCTTTAAATTGAGCAACTCAAATATTCGATCGACCGAGGCTTCTCCCTGCTTAAACTCGTTGTAGTTATTGGTCACCGTTGCGATCGGCTCAAACAAAATTACTACTGCCACGATGTAGCTAATAAAGCCACTTCCGGTTAAGTTGCCTTGAGCGATCTGAATTCCGCCGACCATCAACAGCGACAGCATACTCAACGCTTCTAGAAAGCCCACCACGGGGTATTGAATCGCTCTGAGCCGCTCGGTTCCATATTTGGCTTGCCAATTACGCCTCGCCGCATGATTAAACCGCTCAATCGAGTAGTCTTCCGCCGCAAACGCCTGAACGAGCCGAATACCGCTAAACATCTCAATCAGCAGTGCCGACAGATCCGAAACCCGATTTTGGCTCCGGTAAGAGAGCGATCGCAGTTTCTCACCAAACCAGGCAATCAGAAATGCCATTAGGGGAGCCACAATTAGCGTTGCAAGCGTTAACTGCCAGTTGAGAATCACCATGTAGATCAGCATGATCACCAACCGCAGCACGTTTGGCACAAACTGATGAAACACCTTATTGATCACTTCGCCGATGCGATCAACATCCTCCGTCAGTCGATACGCCAAATCTCCTGTTTGCGCCGTTTCAAAATAGCTCAGACTCAACTGTTGAATATGGGCATACGCCTGTTGCCGCAGTCGCAGCGCAATGGATAACGCCGCCTTTGCCATTAGCGTATCCTGCCCGTACTGAACCAGCTTTTGGCTCCCCCAAACCAGTGCAGCGAAACCTGCTAGCTGAGCTACGCCACTCACTTTTCCTGCCGCAATCAACTCAGACATCTGCTGAGCCAGCCATGCCAAAATGGGCCACGTCGCCGTAAAGACCAGAGTACAGGCCATCGCTTGTGCAATGGTTTTCCACTGAGGGCGCACGTAGGGAAGAATCTGCCAGTAGCTAGAGCGATGTTTCAAGGTCGGTTAGATTTTCGGTCTTGGTAGATGTGAAAAACAGATGGCAATAACGAGACAACAATAATCATTAGGATAATCGGTAAGAGGTACTTGTCGAGTTGCTCGGCGGGCAGAATTTGTCCCAGAAAATAGCCGAGGAGCGTAACGCCAAACGTCCAGAGCAACCCCCCTACAACGTTGTAGAGCAAGAACGTACGGTAGTGCATGGTGCCAATGCCTGCCACAATTGGCGCAAATGTCCGAATGATCGGCGTAAATCGTGCCAAGATGACTGCCCGTCCACCATATTTTTCGTAGAACTGTTGAGCCGTGACGAGGTGCTTCTTATGAAACAGCCAAGAGTCTTCTTCTTTAAAGAGTCGTCGTCCAAAGCGGCTACCTGTGGCGTACCCCACGTTATCGCCAAGTACAGCACAGACAAAGCTGCCAAACATCAGTAGGTTGAGGTCAAGTTTTCCCAGCGATGCCAAGAAGCCAGCAATAAACAGCAGGCTGTCTCCCGGCAAGAAAAATCCTATCAGCAACCCAGACTCTGCAAAGATAATCCCCCAGATGACCAACAAACCACCCCAAAACCCCAAGTGTTCGATCGTTTGCTGTAGGTGTGGTACATCAAAGAAGTTCATGCTTTCCTCATCTCAAATTTTATGACGGGCGATGTCGTTGCTTTGTGCCACAACGCAAATTCCTCCCTTACAAACTACGAATTCTAACCTCCTCTTCAGGACACCATGACTCATTCATGACCCATCCATGACTCATTGTGATGGACTTCGCCTCAATCCGTTCTTTCAAAATATCAGCAGTGTCTCACGAAACCGCAGAACTTCTACTAAAGTCAAGGTTTCTCTAAACTCAAGATTCTTTCAGCTTAGATTTTCTGTAATCAGTTTTCTCTCGTTAACGGGTACTACAGGGTTCGAACCTGTGACCGACCGCTTAGAAGGCGGTTGCTCTATCCACTGAGCTAAGTACCCAAGGGGAAATGTATTTCAATATGATAGACGGCTGTGGGGGAATTGGGAACCAGGGTAGACCGAACACCAATGACAGAACCCCCTTTGAGAAGAATTTTTAGGGTGAAAATAGAAAACTTAATATCTCTCAATCTATAAGTCTCAATCTACAAGATGGCTTGGATTTTATAAGGCGTATGTAAATCGAGCGCTAGAAAAAGGGAATTCAAAGGTGTGAGACATTTGTTCTGAAACATGAGTGCAATGACACGCTGCTGACAATGACTGAATTGCCGCGTCAATTCTAACGATCGCAGGCATAATGGCAACTGTTTACGGGGATCGTGTCTCGCAATCCCATACCCCTCCTCTAGCTGTTTTATGTTCATCCTGAAACGGCAGGATGTTGAAATCACCAGCATTCAACATCCTAAACGTGATCAAAAAGTTCCGATTCTGTCCTATCAGGGGCAGACCTTTCGACTTATCAGCGTGTTCCAAGCCAACCAAGAGGAAGAGGCAAGGGCATTTTGGCGTGAGCTAACCGATAACCAAGGGAAAGCCTGCGTTTTATTAGAAGAACCAGAACGCTATAGTGTTTGGGGCAAAATTCGCCTCGATCAGTTGGGTAACGAAGCAGCTCCTAGCGGTGTTGTTGGAGGGGTGCCACCCACCGTATTTACTCAAGCCTGTCTGCTGATGCTGCAAGCGGTGTATATCGATATCGAAGATTTTATGGGCACCAAGCAAGCGGCAACCTTTCAGAAAGAAATGGCAGATGTCTTCTCGAAAGGGCGATTTCCTGAAGCAGAGACTCCAGAGGCAATCAAACATCTGCTGACGGTTGACCCGCTCAACAGTCAGCGAACTCCTGTTTGGCAAGATAAGCATTTGAGTGTGCTGCTGCAAGAGCTACATCGTCTCAGCAAATCCTATTTTGGGAAGTCTCCTTTTGTATCCCGCATTTTAGAAGCTCTGCAAGATTTATCACCGAGCGATCGCACTCAGTTTGTAAATTGGATGCACCAATTACCCGTCGGTAAGCTATGGCAGTAGTGACAAATATTTAAGGTATAGCTGTTTTTACGCTAGGACTCACCCAAACCCATTCCCCTTGTTCTATTGAAAATCAACGTATGAGTAGTTCACTAGGAAAATCTGCGACCAAATCTGCATCGGTGCAAACGATTGTGTTTGCAGAAATCATTTGGGCGGTCTTAGCCCTGCTATTTTTTCTGTTGTTTAGTGTTGCTGATCCTGGCAAAGACCGCGAAAGCTGGTACCTCTTGGGAACCGCCGTGTTTGAAATTGCGGCGTTTGCCTCAGCCGCTATCTTATGTTTTAGAAATTGGCTGAGTCCACAAATTGTGAGTGGTCGTCGAGTTTGGCTGGGTATTGGGTTAGGAATGCTGTTCTATGTGCTTGGCAGCATTTTGTTTACCGTGTGGGAAGTCGGATTCAACCAAGAACCTGATGTCTCTCCGGGCGATTTCTTTTATATTCTCACTTACCTTTGTCTGGGTTGGGGAATGATCATGGCATTCGCCGATCGTCGCCTCAATTTGGAACTGTGGCAATGGGGTATTGTTGCTGGGATTGCCGCCGTGAATATCGCGCTGGCAACTTCGATTACGATCGCGGGCAATGCTCAGAATGCTCCTCAAGCCGATCTATTTGGCATCGCTCCAGTTTCGGCACAAACGGCTCCGGTGAAGCCTCAAAAGCCTGTTATGATGTCACCAAAACCTAGCACTCTAGCCTCTCCGAGAGTATCCGTCACGCCTAGCTCAAGTTCTGCGCCGCAAGTCAGCCCGCTGCCGAGTCCGTCTGGTGTGGTAGCTCCAAAGATTTCTTCTAAAGCAGAGGAGCTTAAACAACCTGTACCAGAATGGGTGAGCGCGATCGAGGACGGACTCAAACCTCTGAAAGCCTTTGTCAATTACTTCTACGTTATTGCCGATGTGTTTATCATTATTATTGCAACGACGTTGTTGCTTGCTTTCTGGGGCGGGCGATTCTCGCAGTCGTGGCGAATGATTGCGGCGGCAGCGTTCTCGCTTTACATCGCCGATATGTGGCTGAAGTACGCGACCAGTCCCCTGTTTCCGGGCTATCCTGACTATCAAAGTGGCGGATTGCTAGAAGTATTTTGGGTGTTTAGTGCTGTTTTGTTTGGCATTGGTGCAGCGCTTGAGTATGACCTCAGCCGATCGCGTCGGACGGGAGGACGGCGAAGAGCTTGACGTCATCAGGAAAATTCTACGGCGGCGATTCAACTTTTCGGCATTCCTACAATTGGGGATGCCTTTGTCGTGGTAGGCGATTTTTGATCAGATCAAGGCTTTTTCCGGCAGATAAGTACTCGGTGAAAATTTGCTGCGGCAGTGTCAACTGATCGATCTAAAGTCCCTCGCAGCTTGTCTCTAGCGATCGTAAAGTTCAGCCTTAAGCTTCTAGCGGCATAGCTCGATCGAGGCTTACCTTAAGGGCGTACCTTTTGGTCGTTATAATTAAACATGGCAACTAGCAAAGGCTTCTCTATGTTTGGTCGCCGCGCTGCCCCGCGAAGCATTCTTCCAACGGCTCCCCTCCCCGATCCAATTGGTGAAACCATCCAGACCATTATTGCGCTGCAAACCAAAGCAGAACGAGATGTTGCCCCTCATCAACGTAGAGTTGAACTCATCACTGGATTTTTTGGGCGTCCTGCTTTTTTATACGGGCTGATGGCTGCGATCGCGCTTTGGCTGCTTCCCAATCTTTTGCCTGCTGCATGGGGCATTCCTCACTTTGATCCCCCACCGTTTGAGGGACTCGACAAAACTATTAGCATCGTCTCGCTGCTAATGACGGCTGGCGTGTTAGTGCGGCAAAGTCGGCAGGAGTATTTGGCTGAACAACGCGCTCAGCTCAGCTTACAACTGAACCTTTTATCCGAGCAGAAGATTGCAAAAGTGATTGCCTTAGTAGAGGAACTCCGGCAAGATTTACCGGAGGTCAGCGATCGCTACGATCCGGAGGCAGAGGTGATGCAACAAGCGGTTGATCCACAGACGGTGGTTGAAACGCTAGAAGAAACGCTGACCGTGGAATTAGCGCGGTTGCAAAACGAATCTAAGCAAGCTGAATCATAACGCTGAGTGCGATTCTTGCGGAGCTGTGCCTTACGGTAATTGCACTGGCGCAAACATTTTGAGAAATCCCAGCATTTTAGGAACGACGGAACAGAGAAGAAATTGTAGACTGCGCTGATTCTTTAGCATCGCGCAACTTCTGTGTGACGGGTTCTTGAGTGTGCAGAAAGACACGTGCGCAGTTGCGTCCCGGCATCCCTGAAATTGACCCGCCCGGATGGGTTCCAGCCCCTGTCAGAAACAGCCCCTCGATCGGCGTTTTGTAGTTGGCGATTTCCGGTAGAGGACGGAAAAAGATCATTTGATCTAAAGTCATATCAATGTGATAGTAGTTGCCATTGACTGCCCCTAGTCGCTCTCCCAATTCTGCCGGGCTCTCTACCCGCCGCGCGATCGTTGCCCGCTTAACATTTGGCGCATACTGAGCCAGTTTGTCAATGCAACGATCGGCAACCTGATTCTTGATCTCGTCTGTCCACCCTGTCCCATGTTTGCCTGTCCCTTCCAATCCAGCAATTTTGTAGGGCGCAAAGAACTCAATCCAAACTGTATGTTTACCGTCTGGAGCCATTGAGGGATCAAGCATGGTTGGTTGTACAACATACATGGATGGATCGGCGTCTGGGATGATGCCTTGACTCGGATCAGCGTGCGATTTCTCTACGTGCCGCACCGAA
This sequence comes from Myxacorys chilensis ATA2-1-KO14, assembly GCA_019359275.1. Taxonomy (GTDB): domain Bacteria; phylum Cyanobacteriota; class Cyanobacteriia; order Leptolyngbyales; family Leptolyngbyaceae; genus Myxacorys; species Myxacorys chilensis. The sequence continues at coordinate 25,819 of JAHHHP010000035.1, forward strand.
TCTGCAATTAGCACTGAACCAATTAAGTATTCATCGCGATGATTGTATTGCTCAAATTTCAGTGGCTCTGACATCGCCAAGTCAATTTTGAGAATCGTTTCATTGTTGTTGACAATCCGTCGCTCCAGATGCTCACGCAATGTCGGATCGGCAGCATCGACCTCGGCGGGGTTCAGTAGGTGCAAGAACACGCGCTGAGCATCGATATTTGAGATTACGCCTTTGGTCGCTCGGTACTCCTTACCATTAGCGGTACGGACACCCACCGCACGACCATCATCGACCAGCACTTGTTTCACCTGCTGATCGGTTAAGATCACGCCGCCTAATGTCTTGACCAGATTAAGCAATGCCTGCACCAGTGCCCCTGTGCCCCCTTTGGGTCTTGCCATACCAGGATTGTGCCGCATGGCCATCATAATCATGCCGATACCTAGCATTTTTTGAGAGGGTGGCGCACCCAGTTCGGCTGCCAGTCGTGCCAGCGGAGCTTTGAGAAATTCTGAATCAAACCACTCGTTGACGACATCTTCTGCACTGTTGAGCATGGTGCGAATCAGATCCAGGGTCTTGATGGGCGACCCCATCACAGAAACCAGATCTCGAATTTTCTTGAGGTCATAGTTGCCCGCAATGTCAATGATTGATTTAGGCGGGGCATTGAACATGGGGGTCATCGCGTTCAGCACCTGCTGCCAATACTGAGTGAACTGGGCATAGCGCTCTGCGTCGCGGGAGCTGTAGCGGGCAATCTCGGCACAAGTTTTTTCAACCGAGCGATGTCCTAGAAAATACTTTCCATCAGGATGGGGACAGAAAACGACAGGATCGCAGAACAAATACTCTAGCCCGTACTTAGTCAGTTCTAATTCCTCGATGACTGGGCCTAGATGAATGAATTCATGATCAATGGCGCAAAGATTAAACTTAAACCCAGGTGCGTCTTCGGGTAGCGCCTCTTCCGTGGTTGCGGCTCCCCCTGGAACGGATCGCTTCTCTAAAAGCAACACGCGATAGCCCGCCTTGAGTAAGTAAGCTGCACAAACTAATCCATTGTGCCCTGCGCCAATAATCACCACATCATAGGTTTCCATGAAAGCCGCCCTAGAACGAATAGAATTTCAGATTGAAGCAAAATCAATAAATTATCTTCTCGCTATGGATAGAAACAGGGTAGGGGCAGCAGTTCTTACAGTGACTCGCTCAGTTCAGCTAAGAGGGTTTCTAGGGCGGTTTTGATGGCGATCGCATCTGTCGTTGTCGTGCCAAATTGCCGCACAACAATACTTGCTGCCAAGTTACCCAACACTGCCGCTTCCCACACTGTCGCTCCTGCGCTTAACCCTAATGTCAGCGCCGCTACCACGGTGTCCCCAGCTCCCGTAACATCAAACACCTTAGTGCGATTAAACGCGGGGATATGCTGCTGCGCTCCCTTTTGGTCGAACAGCGTCATGCCCTGTTCGCCGCGCGTGATTAGAAGGTGTTCTGCTTGAGTGAGTCGCAGCAGATCGCGCCCTGCCTGAGATAGCGTTTGAGCATCCGTAATCGAATAGCCCACCGCAAGTTCTGCCTCTGGTAAATTGGGGGTGAAGATAAACGCTTTCTGATATTGAGGCATCTGTTTTTGAGAATCAATGATCGTGCGAGAATGCTTCAGTGTTGCCTCGATCACGGGTTTAGTTAGCGTTCCGTCGCCGTAATCTGAGCAGACGATCGCATCTACAGCATGAATCTGTTCAAAAATGTATTGGGCTAACTGTTGCTGAAGCTCTGGGCTTGGCAGCGCATCGGATTTGCGATCGACTCTAACAATTTGTTGAGTCACAGATTGCCTTGCATGACCCGAAATTCGAGTTTTCGTTACCGTTGGACGATCCGGATCAAGAAAAATTCCGTCTGTATTCACACCGACGGTTTCAAGCAGTTGCTGTAGTGCTTGCCCTTGTAAATCTTTTCCCAGTAATCCAACGGCTTTTACGGTTGCTCCTAACTTTGCAAAGTTGTAGATCGAATTTGCTCCGCCGCCGGGAACTTGTTGCGTTTCTTCATGACGCAAGATTAGAACTGGAGCCTCGCGCGAGACTCGTTCGACCCGTCCCGTGAGAAATTCATCTAGCGTTAAGTCACCCACTACTAAGATGGTGGCTTGAGCGAAGTGATCAAGATAAGTGAATAAGCGATCGCGGCTCTGACGCAACCGATCAGTAAATGAAGGATCGAAAGACATGGTGGGTTAAGTTGCCAGGAACCGACAGAAATTAGATTTGTCGTCAAATAAAACAAGTAAATAGTCGTTTATCTTTCGTTTCCCGACAAGTCTCTATAATTATGTCGTATTGCAATTAGCCTTGCGAAGCTCGTAGGCTCGTTTAAAGTATTGGGCAATTATGGGGCGATTGCCAACGTTGCTATTGATCTCTTCTACGCTTTACTTCGGACATTTTGGATTCGAGTGCAGTTTGATGGCGCTTATATATCTCGATCGTCAACTCTTGCGATTTAAGTTGCTCTTTCAGTTGCTTAGCGGCATCGGTGTGCCTTTTCTTTTGCAGCGCAGCATGTTGAGCCAGTGTTGAAGCTGCCTTTTCTGAAGCAAGTCGCTCCCGTCTCTGCCATTTTGTTGCCTCTGCAATAGCCTGCTCGAATTGTTGCTGAGCGGGCTTTTGGTCAGCGATCTCGTTAATCACTGCTTGACGAGTTTGCACCAACGCTTCTTGCATTTCAAGCAAAAGCTTCTCTATGCCTGCAAGAGGATCGCTGGCTTGGTTAATATCATCGAGATTTGCCCTAATTGGACGGCTAACGCGATTATAAAGGCTCACAGGCTTTTCCAAATTCAAGCTCAATCTGCTCGCTAAATGGCTTGCAACTATAAACAGGATTCCCGCTACAGATGCCATTCAACCGCTAAAGCAGAACAGAAAAGCCCTCTTGATCAAAGGGTCGGGGTTGCAATTACGAGCTACTTTCCACCTTCCGCTGTTCTAAATACACCGCACTTTGATCTTGTCCGCCGACTTGAATTTGCTGCAAGCGAACCGTTCCCTTCACCACGATCGGCGTGCCTTGCATCGGAATCTGATTTGTCGTGACAATCCAGATGCTGCCCGTCTCATCTTTTAACTCATAGGCACGAACACCACCCATCAATGGAGCTTGCGCCCCAACCACACCCCGCACATGTACCGAAAAATGTTTTTTATTTTTCCCAATATCACGAACTTTTGTAATGTTGCCAAGATCAAACACCGATAACATTCGCTCTCCTGGCGAAACCGTTCCAGGAGCCGTAGAACCTGTGCAACTCATCAAACTAGCGAAACAGAGTAAACCGAGACTCTGATGGAGGATCAAAGGAGGGAGACGCATGATCGCTGATTTAGGGTAAGGGAAATTGAGGGTCAAGATAAGCTTCTATCGTCTTTTTGCCATAAGATCGCCCGAATCTGCGAAACTAAGAAAAGTTTGTCAAACGAAGGGCAAACGGCATTAGGACTATTGCATACTCATTGTAAGAAAAGTCTTTCTAGTGTCAATTGTTTCTCAGCATTTTCTGCTGAGATATCTTTCGCTGTGCTGTTGTAGTCGCGCACTTTATGTCTTCTGTTGCTCAATTACTAGATGGAAAAGCCTTAGCTCTACGAATGCAAGCGGAGCTAACAGAACAGGTGAAAACTTTGCAAGCTAAGCACGGACGTGCTCCAGGGTTGGCTGTTTTGATGGTGGGAGACAACCCAGCCAGTGCCGCCTATGTCCGCAACAAAGAACGTGCTTGCGAAGCGGTTGGAATTGTGTCCTTCGGCACTCACTTTCCTACTGACACTACGCAAGCAGAACTAGAGCAAGTGATTCAGACTCTCAACCGTGATGATCGCGTGGATGGCATTCTCGTTCAGCTTCCCCTGCCCGACCATCTCGATAGCGTGGCATTGCTCAATCAGATCCATCCTGATAAAGACGCAGACGGCTTGCATCCAATGAACCTCGGTCGTCTTATGCGCGGAGAACCGGGGTTACGAAGCTGTACGCCAGCAGGCGTGATGCGGCTTTTAGAAAAGTACAACATTGACCTGCAAGGCAAGCAAGCCGTTGTCGTCGGTCGAAGCATTTTAGTCGGCAAACCAATCGCGATGATGCTCTTAGAAGCCGATGCTACCGTGACGATCGCGCACTCGCGATCGCACGATCTTGCCGCGCTGTGCCGCAGTGCCGACATTCTAATTGCCGCTGTCGGTCGCCAAAATTTGATCACCGCCGACATGGTAAAACCGGGAGCCGTTGTGGTAGATGTAGGCATCAACCGCATCACTGACGAAGCCGGCAAAAGTCGTCTCGTTGGAGATGTAGATTTTGGTGCAGTGCAAGCGATCGCAGGCTATCTCACTCCTGTTCCTGGTGGAGTTGGTGCGATGACTGTGACCATGCTGTTGCACAATACTGTATGGAGTTACTTGCAAAAATTTTAAGAACACCTGCGGCAAGGCTCCGCACCCAGGGACAAGCGTTGAATTTAAGCCGTAATTAACGCTAAACCTCTTCAATTCACCCTCATTCTTCATCCCTTTAAAATCGTAGAGGCAATCCGCATGATAGCAACCGGTGAGACCCAAACCAATAAAGCCAAATCCTTCGATCTGAAGGCATATTTAGCCGCACGGCAGCAACTTGTTGAAGCGGCCCTCGATCGCAGTCTCCCGGTTATCTATCCTGAGCGGATTTACGAGTCGATGCGTTATTCTCTCCTAGCAGGCGGAAAGCGCTTACGCCCGATTCTTTGTCTCGCCACCTGTGAACTTGCAGGCGGCACAATTGAGATGGCGATGCCCACCGCCTGTGCGCTGGAGATGATCCATACCATGTCTCTGATTCACGATGACCTGCCCGCTATGGATAACGACGATTATCGGCGCGGCAAACTCACGAACCACAAGGTATTTAACGAAGCCGTTGCGATTTTGGCGGGAGACGGGCTTTTGGCGTACGCCTTTGAACACATTGCTGAAGAAACTCACAACGTCCCTGCTGATCGATTAATGAAAGTAATTGCTCGTCTTGGCCGGGCAGTCGGTGCGGCGGGGCTTGTTGGTGGTCAAGTCGTCGATCTCGACTGCGAAGGAGCAAAAGACGTTACGATAGAGACCCTGAATTTCATTCACACCCACAAAACGGCGGCCCTATTGGAAACCTCTGTAGTGAGCGGTGCCATTGTTGCAGGTGCATCTGATGAGGATGTGCAGCGATTATCCCGCTATTCACAGGCGATTGGGCTTGCCTTTCAAATCGTAGATGACGTGTTGGACATCACCTCATCGTCTGAAGAACTGGGCAAAACGGCGGGCAAAGATGTCTGCGCTGAGAAAGCAACTTATCCTAAGCTATGGGGCGTGGACGAGTCGTGTAAACAAGCCCAAAAGCTGGTTGAACAGGCAAAGTCAGACGTGTCTCCCTACGGCGAAAAAGCCTATCCGCTAATGGCGATCGCAGACTATATCACGGCTCGAACCAACTGATGGAGAGATTGCGAATGAGGGATGAACGTGTAATTTCAGTCTCTTCCAGCATTTTCTCCAGCACACTCTGTATTTATCCCTCATCCCTTTCTTCTCTTCTATGCAGGACTTTGGCGACATTCTCAATAATCAGGTGCTGCTCATTGCCCTCGTTGCGTGCCTTTCCACTCAAGCGGCAAAATTAATTGTCGAATTGGTTCGACATCGCAAGATCAATTTCCGCGTGCTGGTAGAAACGGGGGGAATGCCAAGTTCCCATTCTGCACTGGTGACGGCCTTAGCAACCGGAGTGGGGCTAACGGATGGATGGGGGAGTACAGAGTTTGCGATCGCAACGATCCTCGCCTTTGTCGTAATGTACGATGCGGCAGGCGTGCGCCAAGCGGCAGGCAAACAAGCTCGCATTTTGAATCAGATTATTGACGAGTTTTTCCAGGGCGAACACCAATTTACTGAAGATCGCCTGAAAGAACTATTGGGTCACACGCCTTTTCAAGTAATCGTCGGATCACTCTTAGGAGTAGCAATTTCGATTGCGGGACAATGGTGGTTTAGCGGTCGTTGGGCCGCGGTTCTTTGAAGCTTGGCAGAGCCAATTGGGGGTTGTCATAGCCAGGACGGCACAATTTTAATCTCCCGCCGTTCCTCGCGCGACTCGTCGATTAGCTCCCCCCAATTCCTGACAAGCTCACAGATGGCTTGAGCAATACGACCTGACGGCTATCGACCACCGTAGCATTGAAGCCTCGCTCGCTCAGCGATCGCACGATAGAATCCGCAATGCGCTGATCGGTCGTGTGAGCCGCTAACAGAAAAGGTCGTTGCCCGTAAGAAGCAAGCCCGATCTGCCGATTCAAAGTCTGGCTCACCTGTGCTGCCACTTCCGGGCGATTGTAATACTGCACAATCACCGCATAACCCCCTCCTAAGAGTTGTGGGTTGTACGTAGAATTAGCGCTGGAATCCCCTGAATAGCTACTGGGCGGTGTGCCCCACGGTTGCTGAGCGTTGATTGCTCCAGTAGAAGGACGAGCCACAAACGCAGACAAACCGACAGTTCCACTAAAGTAATTTGCCCAAGAGGTGGCGGATTCTGCACTGCGGAACCCACCGACCCGCGTCACGGTGTCTTGAAAGTAGTTGCAAATCGTGGAATCTGCGTTGTTGGAGAGCGTGCTACGCACCTTTGCCTGAGCGTCGGCAGATTGGCTCACCACAAGTACCAAGTACTCATCCGATCGCGGCGGTTGACAGGTCGGATAGGCTTGAGCAAGTCCGCTTCGAGCAGACATGAAGACTCCAGCAGTCGCAAGAAAAATACTTAGCGCTCCTCGGGAGCCTGGCAAAGCCAATCGTGTGGCTGCAAGTCGCTTTGTGATACTTCGGCAGGTAAGCTGACTCATGACAGTTTAAAAGGGGCTTAAGAAACAGTTTCTAGAGAGGCCAACGGCTGCGAAATGGTGTCCGAAGGTTGGAATTCTCCAGTGATGACATATTCTAGCCGTAGCTTGAGCCATGTAATAAATGTTTTATCGGTCGAGAGAATAGCGGCGGCTGGTTTCGGACATTCGGCTTTGATTTGTGCCATTTCTGGTGCTTCTAGAAAGGCAGGTTGCTTCACCAGCCAGAAGTCAATCTCTTTTTCTTGCTCTCCATAATTTCGCGTCCGTTCCTTCAGCACTTCATAGGTCGGCTCTTCTTCCAACATGAATTTTTGGCTGGCTAAGACGTAGTAGTAAGTTGTCACTTTAAAGGTCTCCTTGAATGGCGTGTTTCATGTCTCGCACGGCGCGTTCTAACCCGACTAGTGCGGCACGACTGATGATCGTATGTCCAATATTCAATTCTTCCATGCCAGGGAGACATGCAACAGGGTAAACGTTCCAATACGTGAGTCCGTGTCCAGCGTTGATGCGTAATCCGGCTTGGAGGGCGCGATCGCATCCTTCTTTCAAAATCTGCAATTCTTTCTCGCGATCGCGTTCAGTCTTTGCCTCAGCGTACTGTCCGGTGTGCAATTCGATGAATTTTGCTCCACTGGCAGCGGATGCTTCAATTTGGTTTGAATCCGCATCAATAAACAGACTCACCGGAATGTCTGCATCTTGTAATTGACTGACAATATGAGCCATGCGATCGCGCGCTCCCGCTACATCCAATCCGCCCTCTGTCGTGACTTCAGCGCGATTTTCAGGAACGAGAGTGACATAGTCGGGCTGGATGTCGAGTGCGATCGCGACCATTTCATCGGTCGCTGCCATTTCCAAATTAAGGTGAGTGCGGACAGTTTGCCGCAAAATTCGCACATCGCGATCTTGAATGTGACGCCGATCTTCGCGCAGGTGAACAGTGATGCCATCAGCCCCGGCAAGTTCGGCAAGAACGGCAGCGGCAACGGGATCAGGCTCCACCGTCCGGCGGGCTTGGCGAATGGTGGCGATGTGATCAATATTGACACCAAGGGTAGGCATTGGGGTCTCCGGAACGTCAAACCCTGATTGTACCGTTTCTGTTGAATGAGTGTTCCGATTTCTTGTTCTCCTGCCAGGTTTGAAATCTGGCGAATCAGTGAGTCTGATGACCACATCCCTCGCTGTTGTGATTGAGAAATTAAGGGTTATTGCGCTCAATTGTCCAAACTGTTTTGCTTTAATCAAAACACCAAGAGTTCCAGTACCTTTCAGCCTATAAAAAATTGCGATCGCTCTACTAAGCTGATTATTCAAGATAGGCAAACGGTCAGGATTCTCCATTCTCAACGCCATGACTGAGGAAACAGGACTTTGTTTTACGGCAGTCGCTGTCGCGCCTCGCGTGGAAGATCCTATCGTTTTCTAAATCGTTGAAAAGTCACATTGAAGCAATCTGGTATTTTGTTCATGACGACATCATGACTTCCGTCACACTATCGGAACGCGACAAGCAGTCCTCATCTCTTCTAATGCTTTGGATTCCTCAACTCACGCAGGATGGCTCCTACACCTTCTTTTCCGAAGAATTTGGTGAAGCGTTTCACAGTCATCAAGGGGCAAAAGCCGAAGCCTTTAAGAAATTTGCTGAGGCGACTCGGCTAGCTCAGAAAGCGCAATCCAGCCTTAAACTGCTGGATGTTTGCTATGGCTTGGGTTATAACACGGCGGCGGCGTTGGAGGTGATTTGGACAGTGAATCCGACCTGTCAAGTTGAGCTTTATGGGTTGGAATTAGATGCAACGGTTCCCAAGAGCGCAGTGGCTCCAGCGTTACTTCATCCGTGGTCGGCGACTGTTCAGAATGTGTTGACGGCGCTGGCAACGCATCATGTCTGCGTGCGATCGCATCTAGAGGCGCGATTGCTAATTGGAGATGCTCGAAAATCTATTCAAACTGTCCGCCAGAAAGCGTTTCAGGCGGATGCAATCTTTTTTGATCCATTTTCTCCCCGTCGATGTCCGCAGCTTTGGACGGTCGAATTTTTTCAGGCTGTTGCTGCCTGTTTAAGCTCAACTGGGTTGCTTTCAACCTACTCGCGATCGGCGGCAGTCCGCTCGGCTCTAATTGAAGCAGGGTTTCAGATTGGCACGATTCCTCTAGAGCGATCGCATCTGCGGCACGACTGGGCACAGGGAACGGTGGGCGCACTGAGCCATAACATAGCCCTACAACCGTTATCGCAGATGGAACAGGAACATTTGCACACTCGTGCGGCGATTCCCTATCGCGATCCAACGCTGAACGACTCGGCGGAAAAAATTTTAGAACGACACGTCCAAGAGCAGCGATCGTCAACCGCAGAATCAACGTCAAGCTGGCGAAAACGCTGGGGTATTGCGTGACCCTAAGAAGCAGGGGTGATATTGATTCGTAACAAAATCTCCCAATCTGATTCAGGAGAAATATTGCCATTAGGCCCAGGCTCTACAACAACCTTATACTTTGTTCCCTCAAGTATGTTTCTAGCAATTTCCTTGAGCCGACTTCGATCAAGCTCAGGACGTCTCAATAAGCTGGGGCTATCGTCTTGAATCTGATTAATCCGCAAAAACTCCCCAGTTTCGTTATCAATTGAAAAGTTGACTAGTAATTCCAAAACAGTCTCGCCCCGAAGATCACGAGCAGCATCAATTTGACTCGGCTCAATGTCAAATGACTGAAGCGAACTGATTATGGCAGCGCTTTTTGCACTCGTTTGTCGCGCCGAGGCTGGGATTTCGAGCTGACCAACGATCTCACCTTGATACGTTTGTGCGCCAGTTGGCAGGGGTTGCTGACCTGAAGAATTTACAGGAGGCAATGGGATTCCTGAAGCGGCTACGTCTGGCACTTTTGGAGTAGAAGGGTCAGATGGGCGCGAGTCTGGAGTAGATGTAGCAGGATTAGAAGATTGTGGGTCTGGAGTAGGCGCGGCTGGATTCGAGCTTCCGTCTGGCTGTGAGTCTGGAGTAGACGGACGAGAGGGGGGTTGCGGATTGGGAAGCGAATTGGTTGGCGATCCTTCAGAACTTGGCGGAGCGGGTCGCGTGGAGGGACTAGTAGACGGCGTGGGAGACGGACGGGGATCTTCTCGACCTGGTTCTGGGTTAGGAGTTTGCGATCTGTTAGAAGGCGTTTCTGGCGATCCCTGTTGAGCGGGTTGAGGGACGGGCGCTAGAGGCTGAGGAGACGGACTTGGACGTGAGCGAACCGGTGGCGGGGACGCGGTGAAACTTTGAATTGACGCTGTTGAAGACGGTTCAGCCGTGTCGCTTGGAGGAGGAGCATTTTGCGGCAACGAAGAACTCTTCGCTTCCGTATTAGACGGTGCGATCGCTGATGATCTGGAGATGGAAGCGTTCGGATCGATTTCTACAAATTCAATCGCCTTTGAAGATCTTGCGACTTGAGATCTAGATGTTTGGGTAAGGTACCACCGTCCAAGTAACAACATGGCTAAGTGTAAAACCAGCGACCCTGCCAGCACTAACAGCCAGAAGAGCGGAGAATCGCGGCGATCGGTTGCGCGATCGTAAGTCGGGAACTGCGCCATACGCCCTCAAGAAATCAGAGACTCAGCAGAATGAATTTTGCCTTCGAAGAGATCGAATGCCAGATCAACCCCTTCAGAATTCCTTCTATCCTAGTCTCTGATGGTGAGTTTCTGTTCCCTAAGCGATCGCTGGCGCTGGTACATGAGGATTGACGGAGAAGGTTAAAACGGTTTCATCGACCCCTTTAAGCTTCAATGGGCTCTCTTTGGTCATAATATCCTCGTCAAGATAATCTGCCACTGCCGCCGAGACTAAGATTGCACCCGGTTGAGCCGCTTCTTGAAGCCGAGCAGCAATATTGACGCTTGGACCAATCGCCGTATAGTCAGAGCGCTCCTCGCCGCCAAACATGCCTACAACAGCAGTGCCTTGATGAATCCCGCACCGGAACTGGACTCGGTGAATGCCTTGAGCTTCCCATCGAGCATTGAGGTCATCGAGAGCAGCATACATTTGACGCGCCGCCGCGATCGCGCGTCTAACCTGTTCGTTCGGCGTCAACTCTTCTGGTGCACCAAAGATGGCCAGAATCGCATCGCCCATGAACTTGTCCACTGTGCCGCCATTCTCGAAAATCGTGCGCGTCATGCAGGCGAGATACTCATTGAGCAACTCCGCCACGCGGCGCGATCGCAGGGTATTGGAGAGTTGGGTAAAGCCAACAATATCGCTAAATAGCACTGTGATCATGCGCGGTTCAGGGCGCAAATCAAGCGATAACTCACCTTTGGCGGCTCGATGTACCAGGCTAGGCGGTAGAAAGCGACTCAGAACAGAGCCAGTTAGATAGGTATTGAGCCGAGAGACGCGCTGTTCATTTTCTTTGAGAGACAGTAAGTTACGCACTTCTGCCAACAGTTCACGATCGTTGAACGGTTTGGATAGATAAGCATCCGCTCCTCGCTCAACGCCTTCAATGCGAGTATCTTCATCAGCTTTTGCCGTCAGCAGCACGACCGGAATTCCTTTCAAATCGTCTTGCTCTCGCAGCATCCGAATCAGGTCGAGACCGGATACCTTAGGCATCATCAGATCGGTGACAATCAGCGATGGACGCAGTGTTTGAGCATGTTCAAAGCCCTCCCCGCCGTTGCGAGCAGTCCAAACGAGGTAGCCCTGCTGTCGCAAAATGCCTGACACATAAGAACGCAAATCAGGATTGTCATCTACGACTAAAATTCTGGGCTGATCAGAACTGTGAGGCACAACTAATTCGGGGTTGAGCACATCTGAGGAATCTGCGAAGTCTTGCAGTTCGGTCTCTAAGTCTGCTAACTCAATCGAAGCCCGACCTGCTTGAACTTCAGCTAAGGAGTCTTGAATTTGCTCAGATGGCAAATGATCTGAGCCAGTTTGCAGGCGAATTGTAAAGGTTGTGCCCTCACCGTAGGTAGAGTCTACTGCGACCTGCCCGCCATGAATTTCGACTAATTCTTTCACCAAAGCAAGTCCTAAGCCTGTGCCCTCAAAGCTACGGTTAGTCGAGCCTTCTGCTTGACGAAATCGCTCAAACAAGCAAGGAAGCTGATCGTCGCGAATGCCAATACCGCGATCGCGCACCTGCAAAATGCACTGTTCGCCGTCCGATTGCAACGACACCGTAATGCTCTTACCCGCAGGTGTGAACTTCATCGCGTTGGAGAGCAAGTTGTACAGGACTTTATCAAACTTTTCGGCATCTAGGTAAATTGGCGGACAGTCGCTCAACTCGGTCGAGAGGGTTAGTCCCTTTTTCTCACAATAGGCGCGGAAGGTCTCGACAATTTGAGCCACAAAGTCTGTCAAGTTGCACGCTTGAAACTTAGGCTGCATTCTTCCAGCATTGAGGCGCTGTAGATCTAGAAGTTGATTGACCAATCGAAGCAGACGACGAGAATTTCGCAACGCGATCGTCGATTGCTCAAAGGATAAGCCTTGCTGCTGAGCCACTGCCCCTTCAAGCGGTCCGACCATCAGCGTCAGGGGTGTGCGGAACTCGTGGGAGATATTTTGAAAGAACTCCGTTTTTTGCCGGTCGAGTTCGATCAATTTCTCGGCTTGGTTGCGCGTGGTTTCGTAAAGGCGCGACTGCTGCACTGCGATCGCGGCTTGAGCCGCAACCGACTGAGCCAGCTGAATCTCCGCCGCTTGCCAATAGCGAGGATAGTGATTTTGCCGCAAAGAGATGCTGCCAATAATTTTGCCGTCTGCAATCAACGGAACGACCAGCAGCGCACAAGTGGGTGAGCGAAACTCCAGATGATCCATTTCTGGGTGGTTCGCCAAACTATTGAGAACAACTGGCTGTTGCGTCGCCATTAGCTGTTGCAGAACCGGATTACCTGCAATGGGAATGCTTGACTCAGGTAATTCATACTGTTCCGGTGGTGATTGCCAACTGCCATCATGCAAACCGACACATTCAACAAATTCATCGTCTTCTGTCCACAGCGATAGAACACAGCCATCGACTTCTAAGCCCTGTCCGAGTTGTTGGGTGATCGCAGAAAAAATCTTTTGCCGATCAAGACTCGATCGGATCGCAGTTGTGATGGTATTGATCAGTGCTTCCCGTTTTGCCAGTGCCCGGACTTTTTCATAAGCGCGAGCTTGAGAGAGCGCTAAGGCAGATTGATCCGCCACCATGCCCATCAGTTCTACTTCTTCTTGTTGCCATTGGCGCGGTTCACCACACACATGAAGCGCCAGAACTGCCATCAGTTCAGATTGAAAGGCGAGCGGCACAATCAGGCTAGAGCGAATGCCCGTCTGCTGATAGAGCGGCTGAAGACTATCCTGCTCCATTCGCAGATCGCTTTCGCTGTCTTGAATGACTTCAATCTGAGATGTTTTCCAAATGGGAGGAACAAAGGAGGTCGGTTCTTCTATTCCAGAAGCAGAAAATCTAAAGTCTTGAGCGTCAAACTCACCATCTTTTACAGACCGAACGATCGCATGGCTCACTTCTAAGGTGCTGCCAACTTTTTCAACGATCGTTTGCAAAATTTCCTCATAGCTCAAGGCACTACGAATTGTGCCAGTGACAGCATTAAGCAGCGATTCTCGCCGTAAGGTGCGTCGCAGCTCTTGAGTTCTGGCTTTCAGAACATTGTGCGTATCTGCGGCTTGTCGCACCACCAGTTTGAGTTCTTCATCATCCCACGGCTTCGTAACGTACTTGAAGACTTTGCCGGAGTTAATCGCTTCTACCAAGTCTTCTACATCGGTATAACCCGTCAAAATAATCCGAATAATATCGGGATACTGAGCGGCGGTGAGGCTCAAAAACTCTGTACCGCTCATTAACGGCATGCGCTGATCGGAGATGATCACCGCGATATCTGGCTCTTGCTCTAATAGCCGTAGCGCCACTGGCCCGCTTTCTGCCTTTAGCACTCGAAACTCACGATGAAAGGTGCGGTAGAGCAAGTCAAGGTTATCTGGCTCGTCATCCACGACCAAGAGTTTCTGCTTTTTAACGTCAGGAGATATCATGCGTCACACTCCTGCTGTGAGGGCACTAACAGAAGAAACAGGCGTAGGCAGAGCGTACCAAGCCCCAACGCCCACCGGGAACACGGCGTGAATCGCTGCTTCATAATAGAATTTATACGGGTTGCCTTAATGGTTGGGATGCTGAAGGAGTCTTGCTCAGAAAGACGGCAAGAGGAATACAAAAAACGGGCAATTTGGCGCTGAGAGAACGTTGGCAGAAGTAGCGCATCAGCAAGGGGACAACGGGCTGATGGGAAGACACAATCTAGGGGGAAATGACTGTCTCCGTCTTCTTTAGTAAAGTTGCCCATCGCCCGCCAAGTTCTAACGAGTGTGAAGGAATTTTTGTGATCAAGATCGCACTAAGCAGGAGATCCACGTCAGAGAAAAGTCATATTTGGCAAGGCGTTGCCGAATATATGTCCTCTAATGGGAGCGAAAATCACGATGAAAAAGCAACGCTGCCGATAGCGGAAGAGAAAAAGTTTTGAGACTTAACACACTAGCGGTATGATGGGACTTATAAGACGCAAACCAGTTTGGGGGCGTTTTACCCCTGCTGCTGACTCTACTGTGACTGCTGTTGCCTTTACAATTGCCTTTACAGAGATTCACACCAGGATTTAGAAGGGATTCAGACTGCTCCCTAGAAACCTTTAGGGATTCGTGAGCTACTATTTCTTTGGTCACCAGAAATTATGCGCTGTCCTGTTTGTCATCATCTGGAAAATCGGGTTTTGGAGTCGCGATCGGCGGAGAGTGGGCAAAGTGTCCGGCGGCGACGGGAGTGTTTGAAGTGTACCCATCGATTCACGACCTATGAGCGAATTGAGTTTGCGCCGATTGTCGTGATTAATCAGAACGGAGAACGGCAATCGTTTGATCGCTCAAAGCTGCTGCGAGAAGTGATTCGAGCCTGCGATCGCACCCACGTTCCAGAAGCTGAGGTCGAAGCACTGGTGAGTGCGGTAGAGGCTGAGTTGCAGCAGCGCACTTACCGCGAAATTGAGAGCCGCGAAATTAGCGACTTGGTGTTGCAGCATCTGCGATCGCTCAGTGAAATAGCTTATATTCGCTATGCCTCTGTGTATTGCGACTTCGAGAACGTTGAGAGCTTTGTTGAAACCCTCGATCGGCTGCGGTCTAAACCACCTCTAAGAGACACGGAAATCAATCGATCAACAGAGGCAGAAAGCGCCGAACCTAGCCGAGTTTGATCCGCGATATACTATTTCCTCGGATTCGGCTTGCTATGCTAAAGGGTGCTCGAACAAAACAAAGAGATTAAGACAGGTTGCTCCGCATAAGCTAAGCGGTCTTGTGTCTAATTTTTGTTGACAGTCTATCGCGATGCTTCCTCATTCTCTATCAAGCCGGTCTTATGTTTCACTCTACGTTTTCTGATTCCCTGGAGACAGCGCTTGAGCATGAAATTATTGGACAGGTGGCAATCGGTCAGTACTGTTTAGCTGTTGGGTCAAAGCACGGGGTTTTACTAACGGTTACAGAGACGCCAGTGGCGGCTCCAATGCTAAGACCTACACCGATTAGCCAGTTGCCGGACGCTCCTAATCTGATTGGACGCCAAGCTGAATTAGACCTGGCGCGATCGGCATTACATACGCATCGAACCCTTGAGATTTGTGGACAACCTGGAGTTGGCAAATCAGCTTTTTTGCAACAGCTAATTTTGCATCCGCAAGTTAGCCCTAGAGGTGCAAATTCCGAAGGAATGGCTCAGCCGAATCGATTTTACTTCGGTCAACCGCTAACCGTTTCAGAGGTGTTTCAACACTTATTTGAGGCGTTTTATATGTCTCCTCCGGGTGTTCAGCGTTCAATTCACGAGATGGAGCGATCGCTGCGATCATGTGACGCCATTATCGCGCTTGACTCGCCAACCTTGACCGAGCCTGAAATCAATCGGATTAAAGCTGCACTGCCCAATTGCACCCTTATTGTTGCGTCAAGACGGCGAGTTGGCACAGCAGAGGCGACGGTTGCTTCGGGGTCGCCTGCGCTAATCGAGCTGTCAGGGTTGACCTTAGAAGAGACCCGCCTGTTGCTCGAACGAGAGCTAGGACAAGTCGCCTCTCACGGGCGCACCGTTGCTCCACTAGAGCAACGGCCTTTTGAACAGACCACGATCAAATCGCTCTGGCAATTGCTCGAAGGAAATCCGCAGCGATTGCTGCAAGCGGCGGCTCTTGTGCGAGAAGATCGAGTGTCTCTAGAGCAAACGCTTCAGTACATTCAGACCAACGAGCCGATTCGCACGTTTACGCGCTTGAGCTTAGCATCGTTGCCGAAATCCCAACGCTGGATTGTTGCGCTGTTAACAGCAATGGGAGGAACTGGGCTGAGAGCAGAACAAATTGCGGCAATGGTAGGGCCGCCTAATCCATACCCGAGTTTGCAGTCGCTTTTGCAGCGGCATTTGATTCAATGCATCGACGATCGCTATGTTTTGACCGATGGATTAGCCGATGTGTTGCAAACCGAGTTTAATGCCACTCCTTGGATGGAGCGAGCGATCGCATATCTTGTTCCTTGGGCAGAAGCCCATCAATCTCAGCATGACGTGATTTTAGAAGAACATCGGGTTTTGATGCATGCGCTTCACTGGATGATGGAGCAACGGCGGTGGAGAGATGGGCTAAGACTAGTTTCTGCCATTGAAGCGGCGCTTATTTTAGGGAACCAATGGGAAGCGTGGCGACAGGCACTGCGCTGGAGTTTGAAAGCGGCTTGGGCGCTAAGTGATGAGCAGATCGAAGCGTGGGCAATGCATCAATTGGGAACGCTCTCGTTTTGCCAAGAACGTATTACAGAGGCTTACGACACGCTAACCGAGGCGCTGAAAATTCGGCGAGCAAATTTAGGCAATGAACTAGCGACAACGCTAACTCGCCATAACTTGGCTCAGATTAAAGAAACAGTGTTACCTCCAAAACTTAAATATCCCACTCTCCGGCTAGATCAACGGCGCACTTACCGAACCTTGGCGCTGATTGGAGTGTTAGTGTTTCTAGCTTCGGTTTTGATAGGATTAGCCATTTCGCAGCGACTAATACAGAACCCATCGGATGGAGATACGCTTAACCCTGCACCCGCGCAAAAGTAGAAATTCAACAGCAGAAGGCCTCTGCTTACATCTTAAAATTCTATAGTTCGACAAGAGGCTTAGCGACTAGAGTTTCATAAATAATAAAGTTGCAGTTATGCAACGCTAGCTTGCACAGATTGTGGCAGCGCTTAGCGTTTTCCCTATGATTGGGAAACTCCTAAATCAGCAAGCTTTAGTCACATAGCAGCAATTCTAATCGCTAAGCTCTGTTCACCGATCTGACACTAAAATGATCTACGACTGACCAGGCGTGCCGAGATCCATTGCCTTTTTGACCGGATCACCACCCGTCTCTGTACTGCCCGAAACTGGATTCACTTCTCCAGCCATATCCTTGTATGCGCTCGGGTCACCTGTAGGTTCTGTACTAGTCTTGGTTTCTTCGGCTTCAGGAACTTTAAATTGAGGTGCAGTAGCGGCTTCAGCAGCTTTAGCACCTTCCCCAGTCTGGTCAACGCTGCTGACGCTAAGTTCTTTAGAGGCCTCATAATCTGCTGAAACATCAACGTTAGGAGCAGGACGATCGCCGCTCTCAATTTCTTCTGTCATTTCTTCAGCGTCGTAGGTCTGATTGAAATCTTTATTAGTTTCTGACATAACAAGCTCCTGTAATAAGTTAAGTCCAAACAGCGCACTCTTTCAAATCTGAACTTGGTGTCACCCTATCAGAATTGCACCCACTGTCTTAAACCTTCTGAAGGGGGATTTACGATCTCTTTCATTAGGAGGATTAGAGAGCGATCGCAAGGTCGTTCTAGAGAAAGGCGACGCCCAACGGTTAAACCTGATACACCTTGAAGCGACTGAAACGTTATCGCTGGAGAATAGATTATGGCTGAGTCTGCAAATCAGAACACAGAACGATCGGACTATTTAGATGAAAAGACATTGAAGGCAGTAGAAACGTATGAAAAGTTAGGCACGGACGACAAGTTAGCCCTGCTCTATTACGTTTACAAGAAGATGGGAGATTCGGTAACACCTGCTGACCCGACCGCTGCTGAACCAGAGCTGTCACCTCTTCTATCGGACACTTTCTATAATCTCTCGCATCAAGATCAGCTTAACGTAATGCGTGACATTGTAAATGGTGCTGACACTGAGTATTCTCACGCTTACGGCGCAATCAAAGAAAACAACCAACTGCTAATTTGGTTTGATTGGGCAGAACGCATGGGCGAAACGGTTGTGGGAATGCCAAGTGACTACAATGCAACCGACTCGGTGAATGCAAGCTTGAGTAGTATTGAAGCGCTAGATTTTGAGCAGCAAATCTCGCTGCTGCGGGAAATTGCTCACGGCATGGGTTACACAGATGTGAAACCAATTCCAACGCAAGCTGAAACGGGAAAAACACCCAGTCTATAAGGTGAGGCAATATCCATCGGAGCGAGTCTATCTTCGATGGAAGAGCTTCAGCAAAGCTTGTACCTCTTCAAACGTTAAATCGCGCCATTGTCCAGGAGTAAGCCCAGTGAGTTGAAGAGGTGGATCTGTAAGCGAAGTGTCGATCCTTTGGAGCTTGGCGGAGCCAATCGCGACTCTTATTAAGCGTAATGTTGGAAAGCCAACGGCAGCAGTCATGCGTCTGACTTGGCGATTTTTCCCTTCAGTGAGGGTGATTTCGAGCCATGATGTCGGAACCTGTTTCCGAAATCGGATTGGCGGATCGCGATCGGGCAGATCAGGCTCGGCAATCATCAATATGCGAGCGGGGCGCGTTTTATAGTCTTGAATTTTAACGCCCTGCCGCAAAATATCCAGTGCCTCTTCGGTTGGAATGCGCTCAACTTGTGCCCAATAGGTGCGTGGATGCTCAAATTTTGGGTCACTGAGGCGATGTTGAAGCTGTCCATGATTAGTCAGCAACATTAGTCCTTCGCTATCGTGATCGAGACGTCCAACAGGATAAACATCAGGAATTGAAATGAAATCTTTAAGGGTGAGTCGCGCTTGCCCTGGCGGACTGTTATCGGTGAATTGGCTCAGAACGTTATACGGTTTGTAGAACAGAAGATAGCGGTAAGGCATGAGTTAGAAGAGAAATCATTAGAGGTGGCGAATAGCTGGTTCTAGGTTAAGCAGAGCTTCGATCAAACGTTGATTTTGCGCTTCTGTTCCAACTGTAATTCGGAGCTTGTCATCCAATCCGGGCTGGTTGAAGTAACGAACGAGAATACCTCGATCTTTCAGTCCTAAATACAAGTCTTCTGCCTTCTGCATTAAGGGAGTTGCAAGAACAAAATTCCCGTGAGACTCGCTTACGGTAAACCCTAAATTCTTGAGATCGACCGTCAGTTTTGCGCGTGATGTTTTGACTTTCTGAGCGCACGCATCTTTATAAGCTTGATCGCGCATAGCGGCAGTGCCGACTAAGGTTGCGATCGCGTCGATGTTATAACTATCTTTCACTTTAAACAATCCTTCTAGCAAGGCTGGATTCGCAATTCCAAACCCCATTCGCAATCCGGCTAGCGAATATCCTTTCGATAGTGTTCTTAACACAATCACGTTTTCATGTTGAGATACTAACGGAAGCGCAGAATAGTCAGCAAAATCAACGTAAGCTTCATCGATCGCTAATACGCCTTGTAGACGTGTCGCTAACTCATGTAAATCATCGAGCGGAACAACATGCCCGGATGGACTATTGGGAGACGCTATAAACGTCACTGCACCATTGGCGGCAACAAGATTGTCAATGGGTAATTTGAAGTCTGACGAATAGGGAATCTCAACGACTTCCGCAGGCTGCATTGCGGATAGCGTGCGGTACAACACGTAGGTTGGAGTTGGATAAACAATTGTGCGATCGCGCCCTTCTCCGCAGGCTCTCACCAACACGTTAAGAATGTCATCACTACCATTTCCGACGATCACCCATTCGGGCGGTACATTCAATGCCTCACTCACGGCCTGACAAAAATCTCGCGCAAACGGATCAGGATAGCGACGTAACCACTCACTATCGAGATTGTGAAGAACTTCTAGCGCTTTAGGAGATGGCGGATAGGGATTTTCGTTCGTGTTGAGTTTAATGATTTGGGTTCCGGGTTTGGGTTGCTCACCGGGAATGTAACCCTTCATAGCTGCGATCGCAGGACGAAAATAACTCATGGTAATAGCGACTAGAGGCAAGATCGTTTATTGTATGGCAGATTGCCCCAACCCACTCTGCTAGTCGATCGCACGAAAGATCACCCGCAGTCTATCTTTGGGTCGGCGAGTCGGGATCTGCACAGGTTCTAAGCGCTGATGGGGTAACAGTTCCCATTCGTAATGCCGTAGTAAATGCGCCGCCACTAGCTTCATTTCTAACTTAGCAAACGCTAATCCGATACACACTCTAGAACCGCCTCCAAACCCAATCAGACTAAACGGCTTTTGCTTCGTGTTGTGCCAGCGATCGGGGTCAAATTTCTCCGGGTCGGGGTATACCTCTGGTAAGCGATGCGTATGCAGAATCGAGTACTGCGCTAACCACCCTGCCGGAACAGAATAGCCATTGAACTCAAATGGTTTAACAACGCCTCGAAAGCCTCCAGCAACTGGGGGATGCAAGCGCTCGATTTCATTGAATATCTGATCGAGATAGGGCATTTTGCTTATCTGCTCTAAGGTCACAGCATCACTAAATGTCTGCTGTTCTGCTTTTGCTTTTTGATACACATCTTTGTTCCTGGCTACCTCTAGCGCGAACCACGTGAGCATTGACGTTGTGGTTTCATGTCCTGCAAAAAGGAGTAACATCGCTTGCGCTCGAATTTCTTCAAAACTTAGGCGATTTCCCTCTTCATCTTGCGCGTCTAACAATAAACTCAACGCATCGTCAGTGGGGTTTTCTTTTCGTTGATTAATTACAATAGCAAGATGATCTAAAAGGGCGTTTCGAGCGGCGAGAGACTTCTTAAACTGACTTCCGGGAAGATTTGGAAAGCTAAGCAACCCGCTTGTTAAGGTGGTAAACAATTGGCTTAAGCGTTCTGTTTCTTTACCGGGTGGTGTTCCTAGAAAAATTTGACTGGCAATATCAAAGGTCAGTTGCTTAAATTCTTCATACCATTGGAGAGTCTGCTGTTGTTCCCATTTCTTCAAATGTTGCTGCGTGATCTCTTCCATTGATGAAAAATATCGCGCTAATGCTGCTCCATGAAACGCAGGCATCATTAGCCGTCGATTTTTGCGATGTTCTTCGCCCTCTTGCACAAACAGCGATCGCCCCAACAAAAGTTTGAACGTGTCAGGCCACCCATCTCTCCACGAGAAATTGTCAAATCCGCTAGAGAGCAGAAACTCCACGGCATCCGGCCCGACCATAAACACGGTCGGTCTGCCAATGATATGGCTTTTGAACACCGAACCGTGGCGCTGATAGCGTTTCTGCACAAAATTGCGATCGGTTAGAAACTGGAGCGTTTCACCAATGAACGGTAATCCCGTTGATCCGGGAGGTAGAGAAGATGCCATAGGTCGATGAGTAAGGGAATATAAGAGTTTCTTTAGGTTTCGAGCAATTCTGGCAAATACACTATAAATGACACCTCAAGGAAATAGCTGTGCCGACTCCGCGTGTAATCTGTCTAGGCGAAATTCTATTTGATCGTATTTCCAACCAACCGGGACGTCCGCTCGAAGCGGTCACGTCTTGGACATCTTACCCCGGAGGTGCGCCTGCAAACGTTGCCTGTGCCCTAGCAAAATTAGGTACTCCAACAGCGTTTGTCGGCTGTATTGGAGAGGATGAAGAGGGGCGATCGCTCGTCAAATTGCTGGAGACGGTTGGGGTTGATACGAGAGGAGTCCAATTCCACCCTACGGCTCCGACGCGCACTGTGCTTGTGTTGCGCTCGGATAGTGGCGATCGCAGTTTTGTTGCTTTTGGTGACCAGCGCTCGTCCGACGAATTCGCCGATACTCATCTCCAAGCCGAGCACCTGCCCGTGGAATTGTTTCAACAGGCAGATTACCTCGTTCTTGGCACACTGGAGTTAGCGTATGGGGACAGCCAAGCCGCGATCACACAAGCGCTATCTCTTGCCGAACAGTTTTTCGTCAAAATCGTACTAGATGTCAACTGGCGTCCGGTATTTTGGAACGATCCGGCGGCAGCACCACCGCTAATTCACGAGATGATCAAGCGCGTTGATTTTCTTAAACTGGCAGAAGAAGAAGCCGAATGGCTGTTTGGAACGACGGATCCGGGCGCGATCTCATATCGGCTCGGTTCGCTTGAAGGCGTGCTAGTCACCAAAGGGGAACACGGTTTAGCCTACTGCCTAGGAACCAACGAAGGCGCAATTCCCGCTTTCAAGGTTGACGTTGAAGATACGACCGGAGCTGGAGATAGTTTTCTAGCAGGATTTGTGCATCAACTTTGCCACCATAATTTACAAGACTTTAAAGATCCGCAAGTCGCGCGACAAGTGGTGCAGTATGCCAGTGCTGCCGGGGCATTGACAACGGTTCGAGCGGGCGCGATCGCGGCTCAGCCAACATCTGAAGAAATTTCAGCCTTCTTATATTTACATGAACAAACAAGCTAAGGGGCCATGATGGAAATTGAGCGTAAATTTTTAGTGAGCAACGACGATTGGCGCACCCTATCCACCGGAACGCTCTATCGTCAAGGCTATATTCCAACCACCGACCAACGGACGGTGAGAGTCAGAATTGCCGGTCAGCAAGGCTTTTTGACGATTAAGGGAAAAACGCAAGGCATTTCGCGATCGGAGTTTGAATATGAGATTCCCCTTGAAGATGCCGCGCAACTGCTCGATACGCTCTGCGATCCGCCTCTGATTGAGAAACATCGCTACCGAATCCCTCTAGATGGATTAGTTTGGGAGGTCGATGAATTTTCGGGTGAAAATGCGGGACTGATCATCGCGGAAGTAGAGTTGACTGATGAAGCCCAAGCGATCGCGCTTCCCAGCTGGATTGGACAAGAAGTGTCTAGCGATTCGCGGTATTACAATTCAAATTTGGCGAAGCACCCCTTCAGGCACTGGCACTAGCCGTTCCTCATTCCTGCAAACATTGCGAATTACCGATTACAAATTAGGCTTGGTTATGTCACAAAAATTGCCAGGCACATCCTAACTTGATTTTTGCAACACAACCCGCCGTCATTCTATTTCTCCTGCTTTTCCCAACTTTGAATCACTTGCCGTAATGCTTTGGGAAGATTGTCTTTTTCCAGGTCAATATATTGAACAGTGCTTCCCATCGCTTGCAGGGTTGTGGTCGGATAATCTGCAAATGCTGCGCTACTCAAATATCTTAGAGCATTGAGATTGCGGAACCGTTGGTTTTGCAAGACCTGTTGAAACTGCTGCACCTGCTGCTCTGTTAACCGCTTCAACACGACAGGACGAGAGCGAATATTTGGAGCAGTGACCAATCGTGTGAGCACACCGTCAGCCGTTAAAAAGGTTTGCGTCACTTTCCCTGAAAGATCTCCACTAATTGTGGATTGAAAGATGACATTAGGTTCGAGCGGAGGAATGACGTTTTGCTCTGGAATAAACGAAGGCACTAATCCACCCCGGCTGCCGCTCGCTGTTGGATTTTGAGCTATCCGGCTCCCCGATTGATCGAGGTGATATACCCAACTGCGATCGCCTCCCGTCAGAATGACTTGCCACCCTTGAAGGGCAATTTTGGTACACGCTTGTCCCGGTTTAAAGATGCCCAAACAGCCATCCCAAACGGCAGATTTAACTTCTGCAATGCGTAACCGAGACGCTGGAACCCGAACCTCCCGAGCCACTCTGCGAATCAGACGTTGACGAACGGCTGACGGCAATACGACGGCGTTAGATTGCGGTTCTAATCGGAGTGCGTTGGCGGTTTTGTCGGTTCGATAGACCCACGTTTGCTGTCCATCAGTGACTTCCACCCGCCATCCTTCTACTTGAGCTTGCAAGCAACTTTCCGCTGGACCTCCCAACCCCAAGCAGCCATCAGACCAGGTTTGCGGATTAAAGCTAGCAATCTTGAGATCCCGTACTGACACGTTGAGACGCTGTGCCAGATCTTGGCGAACCTTTTGTTCGACTGATTGAGGCAGTTGTAGCGATTGCTGAGCAACTTCAGCCTTAAGTGGAGCGCTCAGCGCAGATTGTCTTGATACGGCTGCACTCGATATTAGAAGCAGTCCAGTTAGCGCAACCGTTATGACTTGACGGGAGGACTTAAATGGTTTTTGGATTGTATACATGATCGTTTGCCTTATTTTGAAAAGCTCTGAGAAGCATTGTGGCTGAGCTCTAACTTAAGCAATCGAATGGTTTTTTCGGTCGCTGTTGCTGAATTTGCTACACAATCTCATGCGCCAATATTCAATTTACCTAATTACAACCTACTGATTGCGCAGACCAACCATGCAGACCGATCGCTGTTAATTCAACTCATTTGCACTCTTTTCTATAGACGTTGACTCCAGCATTCTTGTTGCAATGTCTGCGTTCTTTAAGGCGTATATGGAGGAAACTTTTAAGCAGGCCAGGAATTGGTTGAGAAGTTCACATGGTTGAACGCTTGCTCGAAGAGACGCCTTGTTTCACGGGCACAAGCTTTTCGCTTGTAGATGCCATGTATGCTCTGATATTTCGCCGCTAAATTTGATGCGATCGCTGACTTTGGTATTTCTGAAAACACGTCTAAAGTGAGCGCATGGGGACAATTGGAGGATCGTCCTTCAATTCACAAGGCATATAGAAGTAGAGCAACCTGGTTCGTAGGGTTTCATGATCTGAATGGAATAATTCTCATGAAACCCTCTTCTTCATCATTTCAAGCGTTTGTTCTGTAGTTAAGCTGTGAACTACTAGCTGCTACCTGACAAATTTAGCTTGATCCAATTGAAAGTTACCATCAACAAAAACCGAAGTTTCTGTCCCGGCCTCGTAAGTCACATTCTTGCCTTTCATCAGCAAGAAAAGTGGGTTAATAACTGCCGCCAACGCAATTACACCACCTGAATTTCCTCCTCCACTTTCTTGGCTTGCTCGAACTGCAATTCGTTCACCGCTCGTCAGGTCAACGTCACTGATCGCAATTTCTAACTTGCCTTTCCGACCCAGCATTCCAGAACGCTGTACTTTAGTGACAACGCCTCTTCCTGTCGCTCCTTTAGCAATCACTGTAGTATTGCCAATTCTAATGTCTTCAGCAACTTCAAATTCAATTGGGTCGTTTTGTTTCGCCGTCTTAGAAGAAACGGTTTGCTTAAACTTCATCTTGACCGGCGTTCCGTCCGCCAAGCCAAATTTCATGGTGCTAGTCGGCTTCTTAACTTCGACAGGTTGCGCTGGCATCGGAGTTTTTGTTGCCTGAGCAACTTGAAAAGATTGTGTGGTTTCCTTTAGGGTAGACTGGGTACCAATTGCCGCCGCTTGTCCCATCGCCAATGCTTCTGCGCCAATTAATAATGCAGAAGCGATTCCAAAAACTGTCTTCATTCGGGTAGTACCTTTGGTTACGTGAAAATGATTAAGAAGCTGTTGCGAAGCGAAACGTAATTTCCAACGCTAAGATGCACAAATTAGCCCAAAAGATGTAAAACCAGGTCAAGGGTTAATTACATCAAGTTGGCACAGCGAATCTAATGCTCTAGCTAGGCCCTCACGAAGTTAACCCGGATGGAAAACTTCGTCAATACTCTCTCTAAACAAATTTATGTAGTTATAGTTAAAGTCAAGTTATGCAGCTTTCGATCTATCAAGTGCGCGATCGATGCAGAGCGCAAGTCTAGCAAGACAATTCGGAACTTAACGAAACTAATCGTGACATCCGCACGCGAAACCCACAGCGTTTTCTAGCCCTTTAAATTCGTAATGCCTGCAACAGGGTATAAATTTCTAATT
Organism: Myxacorys chilensis ATA2-1-KO14; assembly: GCA_019359275.1. GTDB lineage: Bacteria > Cyanobacteriota > Cyanobacteriia > Leptolyngbyales > Leptolyngbyaceae > Myxacorys > Myxacorys chilensis. The sequence goes on from JAHHHP010000035.1 coordinate 51,805, forward strand.
TTTCTTGAACAGCGAGCTAATTTTGTCGCCGACTTGCGAAATCGCTTGCTGAACTCCGCCTAAGGCTTTCGTCGCTGGACGTGTAGCAAGTTCGATCGGCTCATCCTTGTACTCTTTTAAGCGATAGCCATATTCCAAATTCTCTTTATTTTTCTTGAGAATCGGAAATAGGCGAAATGCGCCCTTTAGCAATTCTTCTTCGTTGCCATAGATTGCCGCATTAATTTGGTTAGAGCGTTTCACCGCGATCGCGCCCACCGGAAACCACGGCTTTTTATCTTTGACCCGCATGTAAATCTCATATTCCGGTAGCCCGCTCGACTTAAATTCGTCATACTGCTTTGAGGCTTTCTCTCGCTTTGATGCGCCCTGAGACTGCTTTTTCTCTTGGTGAACTTTCTTGCCAAATCCGGGGGTGGTCATCGCAGTATATGAATGTCATTAACAAAAGTTTACGGCATTTTTTAGAAAATTAGAAATTTTACGGCAGTCATTTGAAAAAGATGCCAATAAGATCACTCACTTTAAGGCCCAATTAGTGAGGCATGACATAACATCAAACCAGTCGTTTTGCAGGAAGTTTAGTGTTTCTAGTTAAAGACTCAAGTCACTCTCGTGAAGAGCGAATTAAGCAATTTTTAGCTGAAGATCCTTCATTGTCAGCCCTTCTTGCGGTGATCCACTTTGAGTGGACGGTTCGGCGGGCAATTATTGCGCTCGGGACTTCTCCCAATGTGGCGATACGAGGAGATTTAAAGAAGCGTGGTCAGGGACTCGAGGGGTACAAAGATATCTGGAAAGACGAAGTTTTTCTGAACGAGAAGGTTCAGCTACGTCTCCCTGAAGTCGTGCAGAACTGGGACGGTCTGGGTAAAGCTTTCCGCTTGCGTCACCGACTAGTTCATGGTGTTGCTTCTTGTGATGCAGAATATGCTAGGAAGCGGGCGCACTGGGCAATTAGTGCAACGAATGACATCAGAGCGGTCTGCATTGATAAAGGTATTAATTTAGATGCCCGTTTGCCTGTCAGGAGATGCACTAAAGCGTAAGAACGTTTCTCTATTAAGCAACGCCCTCCATTTCAGTGCTTGACTGACCTTCGATGCGATCCAGCAATCGCTTTCCCTAACCAGTTAGACTATAAGAAGTCTTTGCAGTCAGTGAGAGGAGCAGGAATGATTAGCCCGGATCAGGTTGAAGCGATGATCAAGGCTGGGTTGCCAGATTCTCAAGTAAGCGTTGTCAGCCCAGATGGGGAGCATTTTGATGTCACCGTTGTCTCTTCGTCGTTTGAGGGCAAACGCCGTGTGCAGCAGCATCAGCTTGTCTATGGCGCAGTCAAGCAAGCGATGGCATCTGAAGCGATTCATGCCCTATCGCTCAACACCTTTACTCCCGAAGAATGGGCAGCAAAGCCCTAATCCATCTTTACTGAAGTTTATCCCTAAATAACCCTTATGACAGACACCAACGATCGCATCGACAATCTAGTTAAACAAAGCAAAATTGTCGTTTTTATGAAGGGCAGTAAGCTAATGCCCATGTGTGGATTCTCAAACAACGTGGTTCAAATCCTCAATGCGCTAGGCGTTCCTTATGAAACGGTGGACGTGCTAGAAGACCCTGAAGTTCGTCAGGGAATCAAAGAATATTCTAATTGGCCCACTATTCCGCAAGTGTACGTAAATGGCGAGTTTTTAGGCGGCTCTGACATCTTGATTGAGCTGTACCAAAAAGGTGAACTTCAGCAGCTTGTAGAAGTTGCTTTAGCATCCTAGGACTCACCAGAGGACGCACTCAGACAGACGTCTTGAAGCCGATCAGAGCCAATCGCAAAAGCGTCTGACGATGTTTCATGCAATTAGCGCAGAGTGCAACTTCCAGAGAAACCGCAAATCCACAAACCTCTGCCAGAACGTTCTAAAACGTCCTTAAAGAACGCGAAAGGGCGCTGATCAAAGCGCCCTAACATATTCCTTAACGATAGTCTCGGTCTGGTTCTGGCATCGTCATCTCAAAATTTGAAGGGTCATAGAGGTATCGTGTCAACTCTTCTTCTAATCGATGAATCTGGAATGGTTCCAGCGCATTAGAGTGACGAAGAGAAGCGATGTATCCCTCCATGTACATCCGGAGATCATCATAGCGATATCCCCGGTTCCAATGCTCAACCAGAGCGTCGGTGAGCCTTTGGTAATAGCGAATCGTGGGCGCGTCTTGAAGCATAAGTCCCATGTAAACGACGACGATGTCCTGTAGTAAAGAACTTACATTCCTAGTCTTAATCTTAACATCAACCCTTCTTAGCTCACCCCATGTTGCATAATCCTAACGGCATAAACTTAAGGTAGACTTTTTGGTTTGTGTAGGATTAGTCAAGAGCCTGGGTAACAGGCGTTACAAACCGATACTGACTGGCTTTGCTAATCTGAAAGGCAGCAAACTAAGGGAAATCAGCCTCCGTGGGAGCCTCAAACATTCAAATCGTAGAAGGGAACCCGCATCTGCGATCGCTTCTTGGATGGCATTTACAGCAGGCAGGATATCACGTCCATCAGTCGGCTGATTTGCACCAAGCACGAGAGATCTTTCTGATGCGTCAGCCGAATCTGGTAATTCTCGATTCTGACTTACCAGATGGAGATGGAGTGGAGTTCTGCCGTTGGTTGCAGCAGCAACAGTTGGCGATGATCTTGATGCTGTCGGCTCGCACGTCAGAGCCAGACATTGTAGAAGGATTGCGGGCAGGTGCCGATGACTATCTGACGAAGCCCTTTGGAATGCAGGAGTTTTTAGCCAGGGTAGAGGCTTTGATGCGTCGACGTCGGGCCTCCGCTCCGCCTGCTCATCTGGACTTTGGCGATCTCAAAATTGATTTGGTGCATCGCCGAGTTCATTTTAAGGGTGAGCTGATTGAGCTGACACCACAAGAATTTAGTTTGTTGTATGTGTTGGCTCAAGCGGGGGGAACGGCACTGAGTCGGTCGGAGTTGTTGCAGCGGGCGTGGCCCGATGCGATCGACAATCCCCGCACAGTGGATACGCATGTGCTGTCCTTGCGAAAAAAAGTCGAAATTGATCCCCGGCAGCCCAATCTAATTCAAACGGTTAGAAATGTCGGCTATCGGCTCAATCTTGAGCTGCTGAATGCGCCTTCATATTCTCAAAACGGGCATCAAGCAAGCCGAAAGACAGTTGCCTCGGGTCGCTAATCCCATTCTGCGGATTCTTCGGCTTCAATGCGGGCGATCGCACCTCTTAGATCCTGCCAATCTACTTGATGGGTCAGCAAATCTTGGATCAGTTCGCCTCGCTGCAAGTGCAGTACTCGATGGCTAAATTGTGCGGCAAATTCTAGGTGATGAGTGGCAATCAGAATCGTTTGAGGAAGTTCCGAAAGCAACCTGAGAAGATGATCTTGTCGTCCAACGTCGAGCGAAGTGGTTGGCTCATCAAGCAGCAAAATGGCAGGTTGACAGACTAGGGCACGCGCGATCGCAACCCGTTGCCGCTCTCCTAAAGACATTTGAAGTTCGGTGCGCTCTAACCAATCGCGAGGAATATGTAAGCGCTCAATCCACTCGTTAACGGATGATTCGATCTCTCGTTGTGGCATCCCTTTTAGTTTAAGGGAATACTGAATTGCTTCTTGAACCGTCATTCCTAGCAGTTTTGGCTCTTGCGAGACGAGCAGAATTTGCTGACGCAGAGAGAGCACTGGAATTTGGGGGAAGGGAATTTCGTCTAAATAGAGCGTTCCTTCAAGGGGATCAGCAAGGCGGTTGAGCAATTTTAACAAAGACGTTTTGCCGGCTCCTGATGCACCCACGATCGCGACCCGCTCGCCTTTAAAGACGTTGAAGGAAAGCGATCGCAGCACATACGACCCCATTGGAGGACGCAGTTTTTTAGTGGCAATGCGCCCTGCCGCGAAACTGATGTGTTCGGCTCGAAGTTGTGCGGTCAATGATTCCTATCCCAAACGGCAACGTTCTAGCAGTGTATCTAGATCTTTCTACTACTTTAAGAGGATTTCTGCCCTTTACCGTTTTACTGCTTTGATAACGGGTAAGACGAACCATATCGAGCGGCAACACATTGCGTCAGCGAGTTTCTCGCTTAGTCAGAGAAATATCATCCTCAAAGTTGTTGGAGAATCGATCGCATTCTTGCAACCTGGTGCTTTGTTCACGCTCCGAATAAATCTCTGCACCTGTAAGGCTATCTGTACAGTGACTAATTAAGTGTCGTCGTGACAAATTAGTGTCGTCTAGGTAAATCTCCCTATTTTCAAGCATTGCAGCGATTTTGATGCCTTTCCATTACCCTCACATACCCTGCTGGTGAGTGACACATTCACTGTCGTGTTCTAGATTTGTGACAAATTAGGGCTCTTCCGAGCTTTTGGTGAAGCTGAGAAAACGATTGCTGCACTACGTTGAGCTTGCCGTTATGCAGTCATAATGAAGCGCTTAGCGAGTAGCTCTAAGCCAGCCCTGCCGTACATCTGTCG
>JAHHHP010000036.1 GCA_019359275.1 Myxacorys chilensis ATA2-1-KO14
ACTCTCAAGCTGATCCACAATCTGGTTAGCTCGCTCGGAGTCAAAATCTTGACGTTGCTCCAGCAGACTGACTAATGTATTGCGATCAAACTGCCCGAGACGCTGGCCCAGCGCATCTAAACCCGCTTCTGGATCTTCTAGAAGGGCTTTAAAGTCATGCCCGATCGCGTCTGGGTTGAGTTCCTCTTGTCCTGTCGAGCGCAAATAGTCTTCGACCCGACCTTTAAGATTCTGAGATTGTGTTTCTGATTCAGCCTTCTGAACAGAACTAAAGACCTCATTCCGAATTTCTTCTAGATAGGTTGCCAGATCTTCAATTTGCTTAGGCAGGAAGTCATTCCGCGACGACAACGATTCGATGAAATAGTCGCGATCAATGGACTCTAACTCCTGCCGAATCGCACTTGGATCGGCTTGCGGATCGTAAATCACATCTCGAAATTCTTTCTTGACTGTTTCTCGATTGAGCTTCCAGGTTGGTGAGAACAACAGGTAGTTTTCAAGATCGGCTCGAATCACGCTAAAGGGTTTGCTTGGCTTAGCAACCTGTTGCCCTAACTTACTAGCTTGCTTACTCGCTTGTCCTTGCACGTTGTCTCTCAACTGTTGCAATTGACCAGCAATCTTCTCAACATCGAGATCAGAAAGGTCTGTATTTTTGATGACTTGTCCTAGAAGGGAGGCAAATCCAAATTGCAACGCTCGATTCGTTAAGCTACCGCCCGGCGTGACTGTGCTTGAAACGGTTTTAACAAGCTGATTGAGTTTTCCTGTCAGTTCTTCAGAATTCAAGTCTTCAGGGGTTGCCGATTTCAACACATCCACCAACTGCAAGGCAGCATCTTGTTGCCCCGACTGACTGGTGGCGGTTTGCCAAACACTTTCTAAACGATCAGCAAGCTGATTGATATCTTGTCTCGACAAATCGGTACGATCGCTAATCAAATCAACAAAGGATTGGCGATTAATCGTCTTGAGAAAGTCGCTGTTTGCGATGTCCTTGAGGTCTGACTCTCCCAATATCCTTTCAAACTGATCTCCGATAGTATCGAGATTTAGCTTTGGTAGTTGCAGATTGCTCAGTGAACTCTGAAGTGTCGTCTGAATGCGGTCTGGATCAAATCCTGATGTCAACTCCCGCCGGACTGCTGCCGTAATTTCTTCTGCGGTTGAAACCGCCTGATTTTTTGCAGCATTTACTCCGATCGCGCCTGTAGCAGCACCCATCATGCCTTGAATGCCCGACGTTGCCGTACTGACAAAAGACCCAATCAGCGACCCTACAGCATTAGAACCTAGCCAAACCAGCACGCAGAAGTAAATAGACCACAGCACGACGCCCACGATCGCACCGAGTACTGCACTGCTAACTAAACTTAGCTTTACCGCTAGAAAGCTTGCGGCAAACAGCGAAATTGTCGCTGATAGCAACACAAAAAATCCTAATTTTGTCTCAATGCTACGAACTGCATCGCCAAGGCCATCAGAGTCATCCTCTACACCGGATGGCGTGCCCGGACTGGCAACAAATGCAACCGCAAGATTTGTTAATAGAAATTGGAAAGCAAATGCCATCGCTAACCCTGAAAGCATTGCTAGTAGAAACTGAAAGCCAGAGAATGCGAAATCTTCTTCTAGCGTAAAAATGCCCGTTTCTACTGGAAGCTGCATCAAGGCTTGAGGGCCTACTTTCGATATAGTTTCTAAACTATAGAGCATCATTGTTTTCTCCATTTTGCTAAAGCAAAAGCCTCACACTTCATCTAAAGAGAACGTGAGACGAATGCATTTCCATCAAGGAGTGCTGTCTGACCAATGTCAAAAACACTAATATTAGGGACTCGACATAGGCAGTGTAGAAAATGCTCAACTCGTCATCATCCTTCTAGTGAATAGCTTCAGCCCATCTATAGGAGGATTCTTGAGGTTAAATAGTTCGCACTGAGATGAGTAACCTGCCTTCATTCCCCAATCCAGGATTGGGGCAAGTCTATGTGTAGAGAATCTGTTGAAACCTGCGATTAGCGCAACGCGCAACCTCCAAGAAAAGAAAGCGCTACGCGGACTCTAACAGATCTCAACAAGGCTCGAGGATAGAGTTAGACACAATTGCTCTACATTCTTAACCTATCTAGAATGACCGATCTAAGCTTCAGTGGATGCGGGTTGCAGAACTAGAGCAAGCTTGATGTTGTACTCAGATTCCATGCTGCTTTTCTTGTAGTCTAGACTCCACAGTTCAAGTGCACAGTCGTCCGAAGGGTCAGATGGCTGGATTTGCAGCCGAAGCTCGCGCGAGTCAGAAAGATATTGACACTGCACAGATTGAATTGCGCCAATTTGCCGTCGATCTAAGGCAACAGCTAAGCGGAGTAATGGATATAGTTGCTCTACCACGCGTCGGTGGCGTTTGCTGGTGAGACTGCGATAGTTTTCGTGGCGTTTCTTGGGGCTACTTTTGCGGTGGTAGCGGGCGAGGTTTGCGATCGCTTCGATTTCAATTTCGGTATATCCCAAGAGTTCTGAATTGCGAATTAGGTAGTAGGAATGCTTATGGTGAGAAGAATGGCTGACATAATGTCCGCAGTTGTGTAGAATCGCGGCTGCCCACAGTAGGTCTCGTTCTTCACCCGTCCACTGGTGCAAAACGCCTTGAGTTTGATCAAACAGGCTTAGCGCGAACTCTGCCACTCGCTGACTGTGCTCTAAATTCACCTGAAATTTTTGAGCAGCATTCAGGACATTGCGCTGTCGCACCGAACTCTGATAGCGCAATCGATCTTCGATTAACCCGTGGGCGAGCATCCAATCGACAATAACGCCTTCTCTTAGCGATCGCTCACAGATCACGATGGTGTCAACTTTTAGCAGCGTCATCGCTTCTAGCAAAATCAATGCGCCCGCCAGAATGATTTCTGCCCGCCGATCCGACAAGCCCGGAACGGCTAACCGCTCTGAAAAGCTCATCTTCTTCAATCGACTGACCCATTCGCGCACGTCTTTCTGCGTCATCTCATAGCCGTTGAGCGGCGTAGGCACTGTGCCAAACTTTTCGCGAGCATGGAGAGCCGCTAAGGTTTCAATGGTGCCCGACGTGCCAATCATGCGGGGACGTTCCGACGGCTTTAGGTGCGCTTTGAGTTCGTCAACCGAGCGCTCGAACATGCCGCGAATATGCGCTTGCAAGGTCTGAAATTCGCTGCTGCTAATCGGGTCAGTCGTGATTTTTTCGGCGGTGAGGCGGACGGCTCCAACTTTGGTGCTGCTGAGGGTACGAGGCTCGTGTCCATCGCCCAAAATCAGTTCGGTGGAGCCGCCGCCAATATCAATAATGATGTGGGGCTTGCCCTGAAAATTCATTCCCGACAGCACACCGAGATAGATGCGCCTCGCTTCTTCTACCCCGGAGACGAGATTGATAATCAGTCCGAGTTCGTCTTCGACCCGCTGCAAAAATTCGTGTCCATTCGGAGCTTCCCGAACCGCGCTCGTTGCCACCGCGATCGTTTGTTCGGCATTCAGGCTCTTCGCGACCTCTTGACAGCGTTTGAGCGCCGCGATCGCGCGCTCCATTGCCGCTTCGGTCAGTCGTCCGGTTTGCTCACAAAAATCGCCTAGCCGAACCGTTGCTTTCTCTCTGGCAATAATTGAAAACGCTGGAAGCTCTGGCTGAATTTGAACCACGACCATGTGAATCGAGTTTGTTCCCACATCGATCGCAGCGAGAATGCGGTCTTTGCTCGATGGCAAGGTCGGCAGATTAATCAGACTATTTTTAGGTTCGGAGGAAGAAGTAACCATGACAAGCTCGGTACGCTTTAGATAGGACACGGTGTTCAAACCCGCTATTCTTCTCCAAAGATTGGTGAAGCGTCCGGGCATTGCAGCCGACAAAATTATCTTAAGAGGTTCTAAAACAGTTTCTACGGCAATTCCAGAAAATCCGCCGTATGTCTGACAAAACCAGCTAAATTCTTAAATTAGAGACTCTTTCAATTTAACGTTCTTCTCTATGTTGACTACTCCCGAACCCCCTTGGCGAACGATCGTGCGTCTTCTGCGCTGGCACAAGCCTGAAGGACGGTTGATTTTGATGATTCCGGCGCTGTGGGCAGTGTTTTTAGCGGCACGGGGAACGCCTCCCTGGTTATTGGTCGGTGTGATTGTTTTAGGAACGTTGGCAACGAGTGCGGCGGGCTGTGTGGCAAACGATTTGTGGGATCGCAATATCGATCCACAAGTTGAGCGGACGCGCGATCGCCCGTTAGCCTCTCGTGCACTCTCCCTTAAAGTCGGCGTTGCGGTGGGAATAGTTTCCCTGGTGTGCGCGGCGGGACTGGCGCGGTTTCTCAATCCGCTCACGTTTTGGCTCTGTGTGGCTGCTGTTCCGGTCATCGTGCTGTATCCGGGAGCAAAGCGTGTGTTTCCGGTTCCGCAACTCGTATTGTCGATCGCGTGGGGATTTGCCGTTCTCATTAGCTGGAGTGCCGTGAGTTGCGCTGGAGCGGCGACAACGGCATGTTTGGGTCAGGAAACATGGTTACTGTGGGGCGCAACGGTGCTGTGGACGCTGGGATTTGATACGGTGTATGCGATGAGCGATCGCGAGGACGATCGGCGCATTGGCGTGAAGTCGAGCGCCTTGTTTTTTGGTCAATATGTGTCTCAGGCGATCGCGGCGTTCTATGTTGGCACAGTCGTAGTTTTAGCAAAATTAGGCCTTGTGATGAATCTGAATTGGGCGTTCTGGTTCAGCTTAGGCGTCGCTGCGATCGGCTGGGCATGGCAGTATTACAAATTGTCGCAGCCCACTGTTCCCCATCCTCTCTATGCCCAATTTTTCAAGCAAAACGTTTGGATTGGCTTTATCTTGTTGGCTGGCATGATTGCCGGAGTTTGAGTTCAGCACGAACGTCAGTTATTTCCAGCTTTTTAACAACTTCTGCTGAATGAAATTTGTCTAACGCCACAGGTCAGCCGCTGCGACAACCTCTTACCTCCAACAATTGACCTTGATACAATCGGCTGCACTATCCTGCTACCGTGTGTTTCGGTGGGATGAAAAAACGGCTACGTTTTATGTTTCTCCGACTGTTTCTAACTGCTCCAATAACTGGTGTACTGACAACGTAAGTATCGGTGAATTAGAAAATCCTTGAGTGTCACGGGTGACAATCGCATCTAAATTCTGAGAGACTGCACAGGAAATTTGTACTGCATCCTCAAAATCAGCTAAACCCGATGCAAAAGCTGATTCTAGAATAGTTCGATTTACAGAGCGGACAATCATAACAGTCAGTGTGGTTAAAACTGCTTGTCTTGCTAACTCAATACTTTGAGTTTGTCTACGAGCAATGTAAAAAATGTCAGTGAGGGTGGTGACAGTAACATATCCAACTACTTTTTCGGAGTCAATTTTTTCAAATAAAGTTTCTGCGTTTTGCAGAAATGGCTCTCGTTCTAGCAGGTAATCCAAAGTAATATTGGTATCAAGCAAAACTCTCACTAGAGGTACTTCTCCAATCGGCGTTCTTCCAGCATTGCTTCTACCTGCTCGTCGGACGGCGCTGGTTGATCGGTCTTTAGCAAGCCCTTCATCTGCTTAATAACTCGTGATCGCTCAGGCTGCTGACTTGAATTATTCTGCAAGGATTCAATGATGGACTGGACAAGTTCAAGGCGATCGTTCACATTCAATTGACGAGCTTGCTCTTTAAGGTCTTGCAACGACATAAACAGTACCTCAATCAACACAGTCTTCAGTTTTTAGAAGGATAACTGAAGGATCCTCAGCCTAGGGGTTGCAAGCACTCACACTGGAAAATGGGCTTTCTCAGTCCCCGAACTGATTATAGATACTAGTGGAAGAGAATTCACTACCGAAATTCCCAAACTGATTGTCCAAGGCATCATTGTCAAATTTATTACAGTTGATACAACCTAAAAAGACAATGCCTCACGTTCTATTTCCCGAAGAGCCATAGATTAACAGGGGTGATTCCGCAAGGGCATTGTCTGCAAATAGAAGCAAACTAGCAAACGCAAAAAACCTAAATCTTTTATTAGCCTGATTTTTTGCTGTTTGCAGCGGTGCAATACTCTAACAACGAGAATTCCCCAGCTTCTCGCCCAGGCTGACTATTAACTAATGCCCATTTTAATGCCCGTTGTAGTAGCGGCGGGTTCCTTTGGCATCGATTGCTTCTCCCAATCGTTCTAGGGCATGAACGTAAGCAGCAGTTCGCATTGAGATCGAGCGTGAGTGAGCGATCGTCCAGATGCACTCGGCTTCTTCAATCATCTTGCGTTGAAGCTGTTGATTCACATCTTCAAGCGTCCAATACATGCCATTACGGTTTTGTACCCACTCAAAATAGCTAACCGTAACCCCTCCAGCATTGATCAAAATATCGGGGAAAACGTAAACTCCGTTTTGCTGCAAGATTTGGTCGGCGGCTGATGTAATGGGGCCGTTCGCGACTTCAAAAATCAGTTTTGCTTTGACATCATGTGCGTTTGCGTTCGTAATCTGATTTTCTAACGCAGCAGGAATCAGAATGTCCACATCTAGCGCTAAAAGCTCGGCATTGCTAATCGCATCCTGATCCACAATACTGCAAACCGTGCGATCGCAGTAGACCGCTTTAATGCTACGAGTCGCATCCTTAAATGCTCGAACACTTGGAATATCTAATCCAGTTTTACAATAGATTGCCCCTTGAGAATCGCTCACCGCGACAACTTTGTATCCAGCTTGAAACAGGAGGTCTGCGATCGTAGCCCCAGCATTTCCGAATCCTTGCACAGCAACGGTTGTATTTTGAGGGATGAGATCGAATTTTGGCAACATCGTTTCGATCACAAAAAAAGCGCCCATTGCGGTCGCCGTGTCTCGCCCCAAACTGCCGCCCATGGTAATCGGTTTGCCTGTAACCACACCCGGACTCGATCGGCGTTGAATGATGCTGTATTGATCCATCATCCAGCCCATAATCATCGAGTTAGTGTAGACATCGGGAGCAAGAATATCTACATCGGGTCCGATAAAGTCTGCGATCGCGGCGATATAGCCCCGACTCAATCGCTCTAGTTCTAGTCGCGATAAGGCTTTAGGATTCACAGCGATGCCGCCCTTCGCTCCGCCAAACGGCAGATTCAGCACCGCGCATTTGAACGTCATCCAAAACGCTAATGACTGGACTTCATCGAGAGTTACGCTCGGATGATAGCGCACGCCGCCTTTTCCTGGGCCTCGCGAATCATCATAACGGACGCGATAGCCCTGAAAGACGCTCAGCGAACCATCATCCCGGCGAACCGGAATCGAGACCGTGAGACTAGCTTTGGGATAGCGCAGTGATGCGATCGCGTCATCCGACAGCGACGTGTATTTCAGCGCCTGCTCCAATCGCTGCCCTGCATCTGCCAACAAAGAAATAGACATGTCGTTTTCGTATCTGCCTGGTAAAGACTGACCCAAAATAACAACCTGCCTGAGATTAACCCTAGCCTTCGATGCAAAACTTTATGTCTTGAGTAAACTACATGATCCCCAGCGCGTGCAAGGGGCCATGACCCGACAAGATTTCTGCAATCAGCGCGATTAAACCCAGCATTGCCAGACGACCATTCCAGACCTCTGCTGAGGTGGTCATCCCCCATTCCCAGTTCTCTTGGGGATACATCTTCATGTTTTTCTCTGGGCGAATCACCTCAGAGAAGGCGATCGCGGGGGAGTCTAGCGCGTCGGTTACTAAGTCCGCCAAGTCTTGAATAAACACAGGATGAGTATTAAGCGCTGCCACCCGTTGGAAATGCTCAATCCCTGCTTCTTCTGCAATCTCCCGGTATTCCATGTCAATTTCTTGCAACGTCTCAATATGCTCTGAGACAAAGCTAATGGGAACTACGGCTAAGGTTTGAACATCTTTTGCTGCCAATTCTTTGATCGCATCTTCGGTGTACGGCTGTAGCCATTCCACTGGACCTACGCGGCTTTGATACGCCAATGTGTACTCATTCGGGCGGTTTAGGGTTTGCATAATCAACGCGGTGCAGTCTTCGATCTCATGTTGATAGGGGTCGCCTGCTTCTTCCACGTAGCTTACAGGCACGCCATGAGCGCTAAAGAAAACATGAACACTGTTTGGGTCTGGAGCGCGATCGAGTTCTTGAGCAATTAGATCTGCCATTGCCTGCAAGTAACCCGGTCTTTCGTACCAAGACGGAACAACCGTATAGTCAATCTTTTGAAGAACGGGGTCTTTATCCCAAAGTTGCTCTAGTAGGCGAAAACTCGAACCGCTTGTACTAATTGAAAATTGGGGATAGAGCGGAAGGACAACCAATTTCTCGATGTGATCGCGCTTGATCTGTGAGATCGCTTCTTCGGTGAACGGATGCCAATAGCGCATTCCAACGTACACCGTCGCGTCATGCCCCCCCTGACGCAGCTTTTCTTCTAAAGCGCGGGCTTGCTCCTCAGTAATGCGGCGCAGAGGAGAACCCCCACCAATTTGCTGATAGTTTGCCTGTGATTTTTTAGCTCTTAAAGAAGAAATTAACCACGCTAAAGGACTCTGAAGCCATGAGAACGGCAACCGAATGATTTCAGGGTCAGAAAACAAGTTGTAAAGGAAGGGACGCACATCCTCTAACTTGTCTGGTCCTCCCAAGTTGAGTAACAAAACCCCAATTCGACCCATAGCTACTGAAAGTTCCTTATTTTTCTCAGCTTTGTTACCGATTTTAACAATATTTTCCTCACTTTCTCCGCCAGGTCGAAGAAAGCCTCTAGTAATCTACAAATAATAATGTTAGAAATCGACGCTTTAACTTTACTATTGCCAAATTTATTTACAATTTTGTTTCACAAGACAGGGCGTTGACTCCAATAATAAAGCAAACCTTGACAAATCTTGAGTTGAATGGATGTGAGGCATCCAACGCTGTACGTTAAAGAATCATGGCAGAAATTGACGCTTTAGATGAGAAAATTACCCGACTCAACCAGCGACTCAAAGCGGCGCAAATGGGTCTACAAATTGAGCGACGCGGCACAAAGCTCTGTTTGCGAGGAACACTGCCTCCCCGCCCTGGTAGCGCTAAACTGCGTCCGCACCAACAGCGCCTAAGTTTAGGGCTTCCCGCAACGGCTGCTGGCCTCAAACAAGCCGAACAAGAAGTCAAAATTATTGCAGGTCAACTTTTGCAAGATACGTTTGATTGGCAAAACTACCAAACGTTTTTGGGCGGGAAACGACTAAGTCAGATGAGCTTATCCGAACAGTTAGCCGCCTTTGAGCAGGATTTCTTATCGGAACTGCCTAGGCAACAGAATCCGGCAGCTACTAAGACGACGTGGGATTCAGCGTATGCGCCTTACATTAGGAAACTCGATGCGATCGCGGTTGCTCATCCTAACCTGACGCTGGTAGAAGCCATCTATAAAACGGTCAACTCAACTGCAATACATTCGCGCAGTCGTCAGCTTTGCTGCACCACCCTCAATGCGTTAGCGCAGTTTCTCAAGCTGCCTTTACCGACTGATCTGAAATCTTTAGCCGGAAACTATGGCACGAGCAAGACGCGATCGCGGATGCTGCCAACCGATGAGGAAATTGTCTCCAATTGGGCAAAAATTCCGAATCCTGCCTGGCAGTTTGTTTACGGCGTGATGGCAACTTACGGACTCCGAAATCACGAAGTTTTTTTCTGCAATTTCTCTGGCTTAAGCCGAAATAAAACAGCGATCGGGGACACGATGATCGAAGTATTGCCCACGACAAAAACGGGCAGTCATCAAGTCTGGGCATTCTACCCAGAGTGGATCGACGAATTTGGGCTACGAGACATTCGTCTACCCGAGCTCGAAACCGATTTAACGAAAACAACGCTACAGCGGATTGGTCAGCGCGTTACGGCTCAGTTTCGTCGCTATGAGATTCCATTTTCACCCTATAATTTGCGTCACGCTTGGGCAGTGCGAACTATTCATTTTGGGTTGTCAGATACTGTAGCCGCCAAAATGATGGGTCATTCTGTCGCTATTCATACCCGTACCTACCACCAGTGGATCACAGCGCGAGATCAACAGCAAGCCGTCGATACGGCGCTGAGCGCCAAGCGCTACTCTGAAGAAACCGCAAGGAGGGGAAACTGGAGCTAATCGGACTAAATAACTTGTCAAAGTTAGATTGATAGCTCGATCAAGAATGACGATTGCAAACGTTCTTAAATGAAGTTCAACTTGCCGTTAAACTCATAGTCCTTCGTATCAAAATTCATTCATCCCTGGCTTCTTCATGGCAACCTTCCTCCGTGACCTCAGCTACCGCTATCAATGGCTCTATGACAGCATCTCTCGCCTTGCCGCCTTAACCGTTGGTGGCGAAGCTCGATTTCGGCAGTTGGCATTGCAAGGACTCACGATTGAACCCGAAACAACGGTTTTGGATTTGTGTTGTGGAAGCGGTCAGACCACGGCGTTTTTAGTAGCGCGATCACATCACGTCACCGGACTCGATGCCTCTCCTCTATCAATTCAGCGCGCTCAGCGCAACGTTCCTGATGCCGAATATGTTCAGGCGTTTGCAGAAGAGATACCGCTTGCGAACAACACGTTTGATCTCGTTCATACGAGCGCGGCCATGCACGAAATGGAGGCTGATCAGCTAAAGCAGATTTTGCAAGAAGTCTACCGAGTTCTTAAACCCGGAGGTTACTTTGCAATGGTCGATTTTCATGCTCCAACCAATCCGTTATTCTCGCCTGGATTAGCTGTATTTTTTTGGCTATTTGAGACAAAAACTGCTTGGCAATTGATTCAAACCAATCTTTCAGATGTGATGACAAATATCGGATTCACAAACTGCGATCGCACGCTCTATGCAGGCGGTAGCCTACAAGTCATTCAAGCGCAAAAACCAAGGGCATAAGATTGAATTAAAAAGAGTGCAGCAGACTTAAATCTACTACACTCTTTTGGTTAAGTATAAGGGGTTAGAAATAGAGGGTTAGAAATAGGTGAGAAACATAGTAGGGGATTTGCTTGAGCGGGTCAGAGGAATTATTTCGTCTGGCCTTTGTTTTGCTCATGTGAATAACTTAACGTGTCACCCTAGAGGAACCGACCTATCTTGAGATAGATCGTGATTCAATCAAAAGATGGAATCACAAAATTACTTCTCCTTGCGATCGCAAAGAATTGTAACTACGTTCAATTCACTCTTCGCGTCTTATGATAAAGGTATGATTCACCTGATCTAGTAAGTATCTAGTAAGTGAAAAGTTGACTGTTTATCTTTTTACAGACATTACTAGTAAGGTTGTGATTTCTACCGGCAAAGTATTCGCAAAACTATGTTATGTGGTGTACTCAGCGTTAATCTTCACATAGTCATAACTGAGGTCACAGCCCCAAGCTGTACCTTGTCCAGAACCGTTACCTATACTTACGGAAATCACGACTGGATGATCAAGCGACTGTGCAGTTAAGCCCTCTACGGAAGAGTCCACACTCGCCTCGGCTTGCTGCTTCAAATACTGGTTTGCCGCTTTGCGATCAAACTCCTGTGGTTGTCCGTTCTGTAGAAGCAAGAAGTCGCCAAGCTGAATATTCAGTTCGTCTTGGTTAAACGGCACGCCTGCGCGTCCTGCTGCCCCTGCGATTCTACCCCAGTTTGGATCGCGTCCAAAAATGGCAGATTTAACAAGCAATGATCCAGCGATCGTGCGAGCGACGCGCCGTGCGGCTTCATCGTAAGGCGCGCCCGTGACGCGAACTTCAATCAGACAGGTTGCGCCTTCGCCGTCTCGTGCGATCGCTTTGGCTAAGTGAATGCAAACCTCGGTCAACATCGCCTCTAGCTTTTCGGCTTCAGGCCCCATGTCGGTGATAGCGGGAGTTCGCGATTCTCCATTAGCTAAGGCAATCAACGAATCATTCGTGCTGGTGTCTCCATCGACCGTGATCTGATTAAAACTCTGATCGGCAGCCCGACTGAGCATTTGTTGCCAAAGATGAGGTGAGACGGCTGCATCACAGGTAACAAACGCCAGCATTGTTGCCATGTTGGGATGGATCATCCCCGAGCCTTTGGCAATTCCTCCAATTCTGACCGGGCGATCGCCGATCACCGTTTCGAGCGCAATGGATTTTGTGACTAAATCTGTCGTCGCGATCGCTTTTGCCGCCGCCTCCGAACCTGTCTCACTCACACTTTCTAGCAAATGCGGAATGCTTGAGCGTAACGCATCCATTTTGATGCGTTGTCCAATCACTCCCGTAGATGCCAACAGCACCAGATCAGAAGAAATGTTTAATCCTTGGGCAATCAGTCGAGCGCATTCTTGAGCGTCGATGATGCCGGGAAGACCAGTAGCGGCATTGGCTTGTCCAGCATTACACAGAATGGCGCGAGCCGTAGGCTTAGCTTGTAGCTGTTCGCGGCAGTAATCAACGCAGGCAGCGCGGACATGGCTCGTTGTAAAGACCCCGGCTGCGATCGCATCAACGTCTGAAACAATCAAGGCTAAATCTGGCAAGCCAGAGGGTTTGAGTCCGGCTGTGATGCCTGCGGCTCGATACCCTTTGGGCGCGGTCACTCCCCCAGAAATTTGCGTCCAGTCGCTCATAATGTGTAGCTCGTAGTGTGTGGATGATCATTAGACCAAGCGTCACTTGATGCAAAAAAGCATAGCTTGGAGCGTCGCTGTTTTTAGTATTTTGTTAACGATCCATCACGCTTTAAATCTGTTTTTGTGATGCAATTCGCGGCCAATCAAGCGTGCGATCGCGGTAGCCGTCGCAACTCTAATGCTCGTCTTCTGCCTGCCCAATCCAATCGTCCATTTCACCCAAGGAACTGCATCCTGTCACCTCCATCAAGGTTTGCAAGAGTGACTGATCCCGCTTCTCCCACTCGGCAAAAATGGTATTCCGTTCATCTTCGGGAGGAAAGTACTTGTAAACTCGCGGGCCTCCACGACGCCCATCGGTTGCCACATCGCGGCCTGTACACGTCAGTTTGACGCCAATTTTACTGAGCAACGCCTGAGAGATTGCCATTGGTGCTTGCTTCTCAGTTACAGTAATGCCAAACAAAGTTTTTACGTCTTCTCGACACTCTAATGCGCGTGCCGCAATAAATTGAACTAAGTCATCAGTGGCTCGAATTTTCTCATTGGGTGTGAGAAACTCCAGCACTCGGAAGGTTCTTAATGCTTCTACTTGTGCTGTTAGTAATTTCACATCTTGTAGTGAAATTTTTCCATTACCCCGCTCAAGATGATCTTCTAGCTCTTGCATATCATGCAGCCGTACATAATCTGGATCGTGAGTTAGGTAATAATGCAATCGCAGTTGCGCATACCAACCATTATCATCTTTGAGCTTTAGTTCGGGCGTAACATGGGTGGTTGCATAGCGTTTTTGCAATTCATGCTTGCATTTGCTATTGCGTCGCTGAGTCGTTTGATGAATCTGTTCTTTAATGTCGCTGTATTCTTCAGGCGTAATTTCTGGAGAATCGGAGACTGCGATCGCTTCGGCAGTTTGGTTGCGCGTCCGAATCGCTGCCACGAGTTGAGCCACCTGTTCTGCGGCTTGAGCATCGTGCCGCCAGCCCAAAAACTCAAATCCTGGAACCTGTAACGTACCATTTGCTAGATCTTGCTGCATCTGCTCGGTCGCTTGCCCCAAAATCTTTTCTACATCATCGGTGACAACAGTTACGGTATGACCTTCGAGCCGCAATCCGCGTCGCAACTCTTGCCGATAGCGCCATAACGAAGCATTCACTCGCGCTGCCATTTTTGCCCATGTCCGCAGTGCGATCGGATCGCTTTGTTCGTCCAAATCGAAATCAACATCCTTGAGCAGTGAAATATTGTAGCGAACCGCTTTTGTCATCGATTGAGCCACATCACGGTAGTTACAGCTTCCGTTGCCGATTTTGCCGTGTCCAAAGTGGGCTGCCCAAACATAGCGGGGAACCGCTTCTCGGACTCTCGCTAAGGCTTGACGAGATTCAGAATCGGGCGTCACGCCTTGAAAGATGCCAAATACTGCTTTGAAATGTCCGCGTACATCAATCGAAACGCCAGTACCAATGGTAGGAGTCGCAAGAACAACATCATAATCAGAAATAACATCGTTAATGCGCTCGACAATACGATAGGCAGCATGATCCGGATCAGAAACGGTTTCGCTATCAATTCTCAAAATCCGTTTGCTGGGAAATTGCAGCCGTAGATACGTTTCTAAATTCTTAGAACTCCATCGCCCCCGCACCTTCTGAGAATCAAGACAAACAAACGCTGCACCTGTTGCTAGAACTTGCTCCATTCGCGCTAACAGAGGCGACGGATTTTTGGTGTCATACAGAGACACATCCCAAGCAACATCAGGCTGCCATTGGTTAACAACCAGCCAAGGCGTAATTGGAACCTCTGACAAGCTTTTGAGGTAGTCAACGCTAGCATCCGATAAGTCGGCATCTTGCGCCACAATTAGACCACCCGTTGAAAAAACAACATCTGCTAATTCTTTCAGCGTTTCTAAAATTTTGACCCGCTGCATATAGCAGGTGGCGCTATTGAGGGCGTGCCATAGCACTTGTTCCACTTCGTCGAGAATGACGATCGCACCTTCCCACTCTTCGGGGTTAAATCGCGCTTTTGAATTGGGATGAAGCGAGTCGATACAAAGTCCATATCCACTGACGCCTTGGTTCTCGGACTCTTGCAGTTCTTCTAGCCACCCCAAACCCAAGCTCTGGCAGATAGCTTTACCAAGCTGAATCCGATGGGTAATCACAAGGACTTTACGATCGGCTCCATCGGGTTGCTGCGAAGCACTAATTGTTTTCTGGATTAAGTGTTGCAGTGCTGTGGTTTTACCAGTGCCCTTTGCACTCTTGACACAGGCTAAACCCGATTCTGGATACGGTAACTCACCCAAAAACGGTTGATTGAGCGTAACGCTAGGTGTGTGAGTTAGCATCCACAGCCGGGATGCTTGCCAAAACTCTAGCTCGATTGCTGTGTCGTATAGCTTATTAAATTCAATCGGATCATGAGCGACAACAAAATCGTCAACGCCTTTTTCGGGTCCTGGTAAATTGATGATCTTAACAACGCACCCTGTATTGGTTAACAGTTGTCCGAGCCGGGATGTTGCCAAAAAGATATGCTGTAGGGTTTTCGGCTTCGTTTCATAGTCAAAACAGATGTACACCGATCGTTCTGCTGTTGCAAAGAATGCCAGCTCTGCGATCAGTTGGCGCGTCTCACGGCGGTAGCCGCTAAAAATTCCGGGCAGCGCGATCGCAGCATAGCCCAGACTCAGCAAGCATCCCGCTTTTTTTTCACCCTCGGTTAGCGTGATTGGAATATTGGTTTTCCAAACCCATTCCCAAAAGTTAGAGTACTCGTGTTCCGCCTTGTCAATCTCTATTCCATACCGGTTCGCAACTTGCACCCAAATATGGCGCGGAACGTCCAGCAGAACGAGACGGCTCGAACCCTTACCTAGCGCAGGGCTGAGATATTTTGCAGGCTTATTTTGCCGATCAAACACAGGAGTATCGGCATCTGGCTTAAACCGTCCCCAATACATGCGCTGCCAGTTGTTGAACGGATCGAGTCCGCTCACCCACCAACCACGCATCGTTTCTCTTGCTTGCGGCCCAAAGCGAGTCACTTTCCAGTTCAGGGCTTCTGCGATCGGGTAGGACACTTCACGGGTAAACGGATCGATCCCCGTATCGTGCAATGTCCGCACATTGAGCCGAATGATTGCGGGGTCAACGCCGCTCGATCGCCATTCCTGCTCATGGCTAGCATCTAGGGGCGAGTAGGTTAGCTGAGCGTTCGCCGAAATTTGAATCGCTGAGATTTGAATCGCTGAAAGTGCTCCCGCAGGAGCAATGAGGCTTGAAACCATCAGTGTCTCCTGGGGTTAAACGTAAAATTGACAGCAAAAATAGGGGACTAGCGCAGAGCTAGAACACTTGATAGAATTTTTGAACATAGAAATCAATCCCAATCTGATTGGGAATTAAGGTTGATTGTGACCCCTTGGGCTGACTGTGGTAGGGACGCTCAGGGGGTCTTGCTTATGCTGTGAATATGGGGTGTTAAGCAGACCACACTAGATTGGGGCATTTTGAACTTGTGGTAGAAAGTCCAGATTGCCTGTTGATCTCGTGTGCTGCTTGCCCAATGAAAATCGAATGAATCAAAGTTGATAAAGTTATTGCGCCTCGAATGGTGGTAGACATCCTCGACGTTGTGAGAGATTAACACTGCAAAATCTAGATCGACAAGGGGGTAAAATCGACTATACGCAGAAGTTACAGGACTAAGATCCGACAGTGTTACAGGGCAAGAACAGACGCCAGAGTTGCAGGCTTGCAAGCTGTTTCTGCAAAAAAAATTCCGAACGATAAAGCCTAATGTTCGAGAAGTGACGTCAAGAAATCAAGGATGCATTTAGCTCTAAAGGCGCAGCTTCTAAAGGAAGTGCTCCACACTCTTCCAAAAGGATTTGGTGTCGCATTTCAAGCTAAAATTGGACGCCAGCGTTACAGAATAGGCAAGCCGACAGAAGTGCGCGGAGAGACATAATCTGCGCTAAAGTTACAGGCTGAAATTAAACGCTGAAGTTACAGGCAATAGTGCGAAAATCATACGATAGCGTTACGGCAGAATTGAGCTCGACTTCTACATCTGGGGAATGAATCGAAGGTTTAGGCTCTAATCCCCTAGATATAGCGTCTAACCTCTAGACAAAATCGAAAGGGTGAGGCACTATATGTGGGGTCTTCAGTTCTAAGCCTCTGATTACAGACGGCTCATAACTGACCCTGATTCTTCACCCCCGTTGTTCCAAGTAATGAAAAATGTAGAAGCGACTTTTCCAGTTGATAGCCAATTGCTGATGGTGTTGCCCCGTGCCAGTGCATCAATTCGGCATCCCGACGCTGGAATACCTACGTTGCGATCAGATGCTGACGGCTACTATTTGGAACTGCGTGTCGAGGCGGACAGAACAGATGACAGCGAACTGGCGCTGACTCGCCGCGTGCCGCTCGAGAATCTTTCTGCGGAAGAATGGGAAGACCTGAAAGCGGAATACGCTAAACTCGATTGGTCAATTTGTGCGACAAAGGGCGTTAGTAACGGACTTGAGAAAATTCAGGATCGCAAAACTCAGCGTTTATTTATGGCGCTGATTACGTTTCTCAATCCGCGTCAGGTGTCAATTGTGTTGTACCTCTATAAACTAGCCGCGCAGCAAGGAACAGGCCCGATTGTCACGTTTCGCTCGAACGATTTGTTGGAGAGTCTAGGATACACTCGCACCAAAGATGGAGGATTTGCCTCAAAGCTGCGATCGCAACTCAATTGCGATTTGGTGAACCTTCATAGAACAGAATTAGTATTAGCCCAATCGTTTAGAAAGAACCATCAAAATCGCGCCGCTAAGGTGATGATCAAGAGCATTTTACGCATCAAAGATTATGAAATTGATCATGTTCCACGCGATTTTGATCTCGTCAAAGCCGCCGATTACACTTATGAACTAGCAGATTCTTACACTATTTCCCTAGAGTTCTTCGATGGTCCTGCTCGAACGGGGGACTGCGTTTTCTTCTCTAATAGCTTCGACATTACTCAAAAGCTAGGCAGTAGTGCGAAATCAGATTACAAAACAAAACTATTGGTCTACTTAGCGAGTCGAATGAAGTGGGACACGCTACACGAAGGACAGTTTGTTTCGATTTCTAAAAAATATTTGTTTAAGAACTTAGACTTATTTGGGAGTAATTCTTCTCGAAATAATCAAATCTTTTGGCGTACCGTCGATGAACTAACGCAAGACGGCTACATTTTTGGAGCGCAAGAACTGCCGGGAAAAAACAAAATTTCAACTATTCAATTCCAGATTAACGTCGCCAAACTGAAATGTGCGTGAAGCAGCCTATCTAGAACACTCTGGGTCTAAAACTTCTGCCTAAAACTAAAGATGCGATCGCGGCTTTTCTTCACGCGATCGCATCTTTAGTTTTAAGTAGTAGCTTCAAAAATTAATTGCGAGACCCACCGCGCTTTCTCTGCTTATGCTTTGCTAAAGCTTTGCGCTTCCGTTTCTCAATTGGCGTCTCAAAAAAGCGATGTTTCCGCATATCGGGGAAAATTTCTGCTTTAGAAACTTCACGCTTAAATCGACGCAAAACAGAATCAATTCTTTCGTCTTCACCTGGAATAACTTGCGGCATCCTTTTCTCCTTACGAATCGACGTAGGTTTAGTCTAGACTCAATTCAGCGATCTAGCAAAACCTTTTAATAAAAAAGGCAGACAAGGCGTCTGCCTTCAAGACTTTAAGTGAAACAGTCTATAGGGTCAACCGTAACCAAGAATCTCGCCTGCCAAGTAGCGAACAGCGCTTCAACAGGCGGTATAGATTCCTAATAACGGCGTCCGCCGCCACCACCGCCACCGCGGTTTTGATTTGACCAGCCACCGCCGCCACCGCCCGAAGGACGCTCTTCACGGGGTTTTGCCTTATTCACTTTGAGATCGCGACCCATCCATTCTGCACCGTCTAGTGCTTCAATGGCAGCCGCCTCTTCTGCATCGGTCTCCATCTCGACAAACGCAAAGCCGCGCATACGACCTGTTTCTCGATCGGTCGGTACTTGAACCCGTTTAACGGTTCCATATTCTGCAAATGTCTGACTCAAGTCATCTTGCGTGACTTCGTAAGACAGATTGCCCACATAAATTGACATGAAATGGCTCCAGAATCAGAGGTGTGGAGAGTTAGATTCGGAGAGACGCCTATAAAACGAATTACACAGCCGAAAATAATTCTTCACCTTAACCGTAGCACAGAGATCAAGGCATCTCAAGTGCGGATAAAAATTTCGTAACATTTGCAATTTTGCCAGAACAATTCTTAGGCTCACTGGCACTTTTAGAATAGCAGCCACTTTGTATCATCACGAACTCTTTTGGAGCTTTTTCTAGACAAATTACGGCAATTTCTTTGTGAATCTCAAGAAAACCTGAAAGACATGCGATGATCGCTTTGCAAAATGTCAGAACATACCACCATTTTGCTAAAGGTCGAATGCGTGCAGTTGTTGTAAATCCATCCGTTACTGGGCGGCTTGCGATCGCTGAGGTCGATCGTCCGGTTCCGCTCCCATCAGAAGCGCTCATCCGAGTGGTTGCCCTTTCGCTCAATCGTGGGGAAGTCCGCCGCTCTCAGTCTGCTGAAGCGGGTTGGCGACCTGGTTGGGATTTAGCAGGTACGGTGGAGGTGGCGGCAACAGATGGGTCAGGGCTACCAGTGGGAACGCGAGTGGTAGGATTTGTGCCATCTGGAGCTTGGGCAGAATTTGTCGCGGTGCCCACCGATGCGATCGCAGCGCTGCCAGATTCGGTTGACTTTAAAACCGCCGCGACCCTGCCTGTAGCTGGATTAACAGCGCTACATGCGTTAGAGCGTGGAGGTTGGCTACTCGGAAAATCCGTTTTAATCACTGGCGCATCGGGAGGCGTCGGGCATTTTGCGTGTCAACTAGCAGAGTATGCGGGCGCAACCGTGACGGCTCAAGTTCGCAGTCCTGATTTGATCGAGTTTGTCGAAACGGCGGGCGCAAAACAGGTAATTATTGGTAGTGAAGGCACGGATTTTGCTCAATACGCACCGTATGATCTGGCTCTAGATTCGATCGGGGGCGAGGTTTTACCTTTGGTGCTAGAAACGCTAGCGATAGATGGAACATGTGTGACGTTCGGGGCGACCGCTGGCTCAGAAGTAACGTTTAACGCCTCTCGTTTTTATGGCAGAGGTGGCTTGAACTTATACGGATTCATTCTGTTTCACGAACTGAAAAAACAGCCTGCTTCGGTTGGCTTGACGCGCCTTCTAAAGCTCGTTGCTGAAGGGCTTTTGGTTCCTCACATTGCTCTAGAAGCCTCTTGGACAGACATTGCAGAGGTGGCACAACAACTGACCGAGCGGAAGTTTTTGGGCAAAGCGGTTTTGTCGGTGGATTAGAACACGTTAATTAACGTGAATTTGAGATAAGACGAGATGTGTTAGAGCGGGTTGGGTGGCGTTGCCACAATTCGGGGGACTTTCCCCCGCGCCCCCGCTCGTCAGGAGACGGAAGCCGTCCCCCGACACCCCCTCGCTAAGGGAAATAAGAGGGGACGGGTGGAGAAGCGATCGCGGTTGGAGCGTAGCCTTGGCACGGATGGCTTAACCCGAATTGACGTTATTGAGAATAATCAATTCATTTGGTGCCCAAAGCGCCGCATCAGAGTTGAGCGTTTACAGGCCGTCAAGTCATACCTCCAGTTGTGCTTGAGGTAGTCTAACAACGCTTCAATTCCGGACTGGTTTGAGGCGGATTTGTTGAAATTGGGGGTTGGAGGTTAGGTCATAAGTGATTGCTCATGGGTCATCGACGTTAGCAGCGGCAAGCGGACAATTAGGGTTGCGCCCTGTCCTTCGCCTGCACTTTCGGCATGGATTGTACCGTTGTGGAGTGTGACTAAGTGGCTAGCGATCGCTAGCCCTAACCCTAACCCATTCTCTGAATCGGAATCTCTGGATTGACGGAAACGATCGAATATATGAGGCAGAAAATCGGCGGCAATCCCAATACCCGTATCGGTGACCCGAATTTCGGCATAAGCGGCATCTGGAGAACGGTTATCGTCAGTCACTAACAGTTCAACAGCAACGCTGCCTGATGTTGGAGTGAATTTAATGGCGTTGGATAGGAGATTGCAGATAACTTGCTGGAGGCGATCGCGATCACCCATCACCACCGCATTAGTCATTTGGACTGGATCGGTGATTCCCCACCACACCAGGCCAATTCCTTTTGCTTCAGCGAGATGGTGGACAGTGGCGATCGCAGTCTCGATTACGGCTTCTAATTCGATGGGTTGAATCTTCAACCGGAGCTTGCCTGTGGTGATTCGAGAGATATCCAGCAAGTCTTGCACCAATTTGGCTTGTAGCGTCGCGTTACGCTCGATGGTGTCCAGCGCTTTGGTCAACATGGATGGACTGGGTGGACTAGTTCGCAGCAAGCGTGTCCAACCCAAAATCGAGACTAGGGGAGTGTTCAGCTCGTGGGAAACCGTTGATAGCAGTTCATCCCTTCTGCGGATGTTGGTTCTTGCCTGATGCAGCGCCTCCCCTCGCAATTGTGCCATCTGAAGATGGGCATTGACGCGAGATACCAGTTCTTGCGCCGAGAAGGGTTTGATCAGGTAGTCGTCTGCTCCGGCTTCTAGTCCTTCGACGATCGCTTCTTCTCCGGCACGAGCCGAGAGCAAAATGATGGGAACTTCTTTGGTGCGGGGGTCTGCCCGCAATGCCTGAAGCAACTCGAAGCCATCTAGCCCTGGCATCATCACATCACTCAGGATCAGATCGGGCACTTGCGATCGCGCCGCCGCCAGTGCCACTCCTCCATCGGCAACGGCTTCTACGTGGACATATTCGCTCAGGATGCGGGTCAGGTACTCTCGCATATCGGCATTATCATCAACCAGGAGAACGCGGGGTTTTGAAGGATGAAGGATGAGGGAGGTCTTCGACCCGCTTCGCGAGGAGGGATGAAGGGCGGTTTCTGATTCATCATTTACCCTTCCGTCTTCATCGTTTTCAGGGAGCCACCGCTCTGCCGCTTTGACATAAAGGGTTGCATCGATCGCGGTTGAGGCTAGGGTGCGGGTTAGCTGGATGCGATCGCCTTCATCCTGAAGGCGATCGCTAGGTAGGTGTTCTTTGCCCAAAGGAAGGGCGATCGTAAAGCAGGTTCCCTGTCCTACAGTGCTGCTCACGTCGATCGTGCCGCCATGTAGTCGGACGAGTTCATTCACTAGGGCTAGACCAATTCCTGATCCTTCATTCGTTCGTGCTTGGGTGCCTCGCACCTGATAGAACCGCTTAAACAGATGAGGCAATTCATCGGGCGGAATCCCAACGCCTGTATCCCGCACTTCTAGAACAACGTGGGGGAATGAGGGTGACGGTTTGACCTCTGATCTCGATACTCCGAGTTCCAAGCTTGAAGTTCCGAGTTCCGAGCTTGAAGTTCCGAGTTCCGAGCTTGAAGTTCCGAGTTCCGAGCTTGAAGTTCCGAGTTCAGAAGGCGGAGTTCCGAGTTCCGAGCTTGGAGTTCCGAGTTCCGAGGTCGAAGTTCCGAGTTCAGAAGGCAAAGTTCCGAGTTCCGAGGTCGAAGTTC
This sequence comes from Myxacorys chilensis ATA2-1-KO14, assembly GCA_019359275.1. GTDB lineage: Bacteria > Cyanobacteriota > Cyanobacteriia > Leptolyngbyales > Leptolyngbyaceae > Myxacorys > Myxacorys chilensis. The sequence continues at coordinate 22,286 of JAHHHP010000036.1, forward strand.
CGAGTTCAGAAGGCAAAGTTCCGAGTTCCGAGGTCGAAGTTCCGAGTTCCGAGGTCGAAGTTTCGAGTTCAGAACCTGGCACTTGGGGTTCTGAAGGGAAACTATCAACTTCGGCAGTCGAAGTCTGAAGCGTTTCCCTTGCTTCCGCTCTGATAGATAGGGTAATTTCCCCCTCAAAGGTGAACTTAAAGGCGTTAGAGAGCAAGTTGAGGACAATTTTTTCCCACATCTCGCGATCGACATACACCGCTTCCGGCAACGGTAAGCAATCGACAATCAGCCGCAGTTCCGCCCGCTCGATCGCAGATCGAAATACACTCGCTAGTTCGGTTGTGAACTGTGCCAAATCGGTCGGTTCATAAACGGCTTCCATCCGTCCGGCTTGGATGCGAGAAAAGTCGAGGAGCGTATTCACCAGTTTCAGCAGGCGAAGACTACTGCGATGAGCCAGATCTAAGCCTTCTCGATGAGCGGGAGGGAGCGTGCGATCGCTCAACGCATCTTGCAGAGGAGCCAGCATCAGGGTTAGCGGCGTGCGGAATTCGTGAGAAACGTTGCTAAAGAAGATCGTCTTGGCGCGATCAAGTTCTGCTAGAGTTTCGGCGCGTTGGCGTTCTTTTTCACGGGCAACCTGTTCTCGAACCCGTTGAACTTCTGATTTACGCAATTCTTCTTCAGCGCGAGCGCGTTCGACTGCTGCCCAAGTGCGCTCTGCCGTCTCTTCGACGATTGCAACGTCATTCTTGCTCCACCTTCGCACTGTGCTGAAGGTAACGACAAAAATGCAAACCCAGCGATCGCTCTTGACGAGCGAAACCGCGACCAATGCTACAGCGTTTGCTTCGGTGAACACCGCCCGTGTCGCTTGACTCAACCTTTCGTCCGCGTTCACATCCTCGACAACGACCGTTTCGCCCAGCCGCAATCGCTCGCTCACCTCGCCGAACGTGCTCACAGGTAGGCGTCCGAGCAGTTTCGGGTAGTCGCTGCCCGCGTAATTGTCGGTGATGAGATACGTTTCGCCATTGTCCTCAACCTCGGCATACAGTGCGCGTCCTCGGTGAACTTGTTCACCGAGGACGCGCGTCGCCGTTCGTTGAATTTCAATTGGGTCGGAGAGCGATCGCAGCGCATCCGACAACTTGACCCGAAACGCATCCATCTTGGCAGCTTGACGCAGTTGTTCTTCGGACTGTTTACGCTCAGTGATATCTTGGGAGACGACTGCAACACGGCGATCGCTGACATCACCGACTTTAACCACGTAAAAGTCATACCATTTTTGATCCAGTGGGCTATATCGCTCCAATCGCTCACTTTTGCCTGTGCGGGCAACACGACCAAAAATCTCATACCAAGAGGGTTCATCATTCGGGTTAATTTCCCTGAGCCATCGTCCGGTGAAATCTTGCCCAAACATAGCGATCGCCGCTCGATTTGCCTCCACATATAGGAGGTCAACGGGCTGATCGGTTTCATCAAAAATCACATCAATGAGAAAATGCCCTTCATCAATAGAGTTGAACAGCGATCGATATTTTTCTTCCGACTCGCGCAGGGCGGCTTCTGATTGCCGCTGCTCGATCAGGTCGGCGGCTTGACGCACCAGTAAATCGAGAAACCGCAGTTTGCGATCGTTCGGTCGATAGTGTTTGCGCCAGTGGGTCGAAAGCATGCCGATGAGGTTGCCCGATCGCGCAATCAACGGGGTGGACTGTGCCGAGAGATAGCCAGCCTCAACGTGCACTCGCATCGATCCGTCGGGGTCTTCGCTCTGGGGCACATCAAAATCAACGAAGGCGCGGTTACCTGATGCCAGCGCCATCCCACAGGACGTGTTTGAACTGGCCCTAACGCGATAGAAATGATCGGTCATTGTGCGATCGAAGTTCTGGGTGGCAAGCAGCACCAAATCTTGCGTCGCTTCATCGAAAGTTTGAACTGAGCCTGCATCGGCCTGGGTGAACGTAATGGCAGCCGCCATAATTTTTTGATAGAGCGCCTGAATGTTGCTTTCAGTGACCAGTTGTACACTGAGGTCTTGCAGCAGTTGCGTATCTACAAGATCCGCCGCAATGGTTGCGTCTGACCGCTTTTGATCGGCTCTGTACTGTTCCCCTTCATCTGCAAAGACAACATTCTTTGCCAATAATTCCTGAAATTGGCGTTGAGCCAGTAGGGCAGCAGCGGTAAAGTCTGCCAAACCCGTCATCACCCGCACATCTTCCAGGTCAAAATGACACTGTTCATCGTGCGACATCATCCAGATCGTGCCAAAGGCGTGGCAATCTGAGATTAGGGGCACCACTAATGCTTCCACGATTCCTTCGGAGTGGCGCTCTGCGCTAAGCGGTGTGTTCGCATCCTGGAAGTCCGTGTATCGTTCGGGATAGGAAAAAAGCAGGGGAGTGCGGCGCTCAAGACAGACGCTACAGAGGCTAAAGTTGCGGGGGGTGGTGCTATTGAAAGATTTACCCTTAAATTTGCCACTGACCGATTGTGCCAAGGTTCCAGCTAATGCGTGAGCGCGAAAGACTTCTTCCCCTGCCGCTGTCGTTTCTAGCAAGCTCACCCCTGCTGAGCCTGCCTGACAGAGTTCTAGCGCTAGGTCTGCCAACGTTTGTATCAGACTGCCTGAACCATGTGCCATCTGTTGAGCTAGAGTCCGCATTGCCTGATTCTCTGCCTGCCAGTTAGGAGAACGAGAAGGGCGTCGAGATAGCTCCTCTGTGATCAAGATGTCGTCTAAGGTGACGATTTCAGGTTTTTGTCGTTGCATGGCACTTGTCGCTCCCCCACTGGAGCATCCGCAGAATTCATTAATAGTAATTGAACGGTAAAGGTTGCTCCACGTCCTGCTCCCTCACTGGCAACCTCGATCGTGCTGTGGTGCACAACCCTTCATTCAGCACTCAACACTTTCATCAATGCCCAGCCAATTGAGCCACCATCTCAATCCATTTAGTGGGATGAGCCAACTTGTGCAAATGTGCTTCAAAGCCCGCCTTCAGCGCTTTCTCCCGATCCTCGTCCAGATAAGCGGTGACCGCGACGGCGGGAATATGCCCTCCCTGCCCAGCTTCTAACGCCCGGATTTGCCGAATCAGGCTATAGCCATCCCCATTGGGCATCCGAATATCGCTTACCAACACGTCAGGATGGAACCGCTTTAGCTCCTCTAATGCCTCTGCTGCGCTGGTGGCTACCTTTACACCAATGCCAGAGGATTCCAAAATAGTGGTAATAAATTCGCGGATATCTGCTTCGTCATCGACTACCAGCACCCGTAAGCCATCCAGAGATTGAGGCAATATTCTCTCTTTTGCTCCAATGCTTTCTACGGGCTGTTGCCCAGCCAACGGAGCAATTTTCACTTTGGGCAACTCCATAGGCGAAACCACCTGATGAGATTGGCTCAAGTTGTACACCCCAATCCGCAGGCTTTCAATTAGCCCATCCGGATTGCGTACGATCGCAACATGCCACTCAGCCGCAAACGGCTGACCGTTCCGTGGGCATACATTCATCTGCCAAACTTGTGTCCCATGCTGTTGGGAAAGCTGGTTCAATCGAGTCCGAAAGGCTGAGCGATCGCCTTCTGCCACGTACAAAACGAGGGGTTTCCTGGCTAGATAACGTTCGGGGACGTTGAGGAGTTGGGCGATTGCCCGGTTCGCTTCCAGAATGGCACCATCGGTATTGGTCGTTAAATAGGCAATCGGTGAAGACTGAAACAAATCGCGATAGTGATAATACCCCGCAGTGGCTTGCTGATTTTGTTGGAGCAGATCTTCCTGAGTAATCTCGATTGCCTCCAAGTTCACCTGCATCTGCTCATAAATCGTGTGCAGATCTTCAAGTGCGGCATCAATTTCTTGCCAAGCTTTCGTATCTTCCCTTTGCAATGCCGCGATTTGCTGTCGAATCACTTGAAAATGAATTCTAACCGGAGCGTCACTCATAAATCATGCCTGGTGATGTACTATCTACTGGCTCTACCTGGCAGTCATTCTATGAGTTTTCACTCTATCTAAGGGGCACAGAGAGACTTCAGCAGATAAAGAGTTTTCTCCAGTCTAGTGAATCCGTAGAAGAAGCAACCAAAGAATTTGAAAGGCTTATGAATTGGGGTGCAATCAGAGTACATGTAATGTAGTGCCACGAAACGCTGAAAGCCCCTCAACTTCTGAATTTTAGGTGGCAACTGGTTGTGCCAGCGTAACATTCGTTTGGTGAGCAGATCGAAGATCGTGAGTTCTCCTTCAGTCAGCCTTTGCGCGATCGCTCGTTGCAAGGATCGCCGCGATCAGCTTGTCAGCGAGATCGAATAGGATGGATGGCTCATGAACTGGTTACTTAACCCCCAATATGAATCGCAGGCCGCAGTTGAGGGTTCTTTTCAGCCTTACGAAGCACTTCGCGCGTCACCACAGCAATATCACCTTCACCAAACAGAATGAAGCGCAGCAAGTATTGAATCGGATTGCCCTCTACCCAGCCGAAATAGGCGTGCGGCAACTTGTCGGTTTGGTCGCGAGTCGCTAACAAAATCGCCGCGATCGCGTTCGGGACAGCAGCGCTCTCAGCTCTCAAAATCCGATAGCCTCCAACCGTAATGCCTTTGACTCGCACACTGTTTGCAAACTCGGATGCGTCAGCAATTTGAACTTCTAAAAACAGAACCGCATCGGACTCTGGAATATGATTATCCTCCCGGACTTCCTGTTCTTTCCAGTAATATTCTTCGACATCTCCCGTGTTCAGCCGATTGGCAATGAACCGGACTGTATCTTGGCTGGCTTCGGTAATAAACCGACGCGCAGTTTCATCCATTTCAACTTGCTCGACCCGCAGCTCTGTAGATCGCCATACTCGCGAAACTAGTGAAGTCACAACGATCGCGCCAATAAAAAAGCCAGCAATCCGAATGCCTTCAGGTCTTTCAATAATATTCACAACGGTTGTGTAAAGAAACACCACCGTGATTGCTCCGAACGAAAAGATCGCTGGTTTTGCCCTATGGCGACGAGTCGAGAGGGTTACTGCGACTGCCGCCGAGGTCATTAGCACCAATACCCCCGTGGCATAGGCTCCACCCTGGGCCTCTACATCCGCTCTAAACAGAATGGTCACAGTGAAAGCAATGGCAGTATAAACCAGAACTAGCGGACGCGAGGCCCGCGTCCAGTCGGGGGCCATGCCATAGCGCGGTAAGTAGCGCGGCACAATGTTGAGCAATCCTGCCAGGGCTGAAGCACCCGCAAACCACAAAATTGCGATCGTGCTGAGGTCATAAACGGTTCCAAAACCATTTCCCAGATAACGATGAGCAAGATAGGCCAGTGCTCGTCCACTCGCTTCCCCTCCCGCTGCAAAGGCTGCTGGTGGAATCAGCAGGGTGGTCACCAAGCTACTGCTCAGCAGGTAAAAGCTCATAATCAGTGCCGCTGCGGTCAGTAGCTTGCGCGTGTTACGGATGCGTCCGGTTGGGTGTTCGTCGGTGTCGCTATCGCTTCCCTTCACTAGCGGCATCACAACTACGCCCGTTTCAAACCCTGATAAGCCTAACGCCAGTTTTGGAAACAGCAGCACTGCCACACCGAGCATTGCAACAGGATTGCTATGACTAGCAAACAAGGCGCGTTGCCAATCGATAATGACAGCAGGTTGATAAACAATTTGGGATACACTAACGCCAATTGTAATCAGATTCAAAAGCAGATAAGCACTGACCAAAAAAAACGCTAACCCAATCGCCTCCTGAAATCCTTTGAGAAAGACAGCCCCTAGTAAGGTAATGAGAACAAGCGTAATGGCAACCGCTTGACCATGCAGAAAGTGAGGGGCTAACGGATTTTCAATAATATGGGCCGTCGCATCCGCTGCCGAAAGGGTAATTGTAATGATGAAGTCAGTTGCGACAAAGCCCAACAGACAAAGCACAAAAAATTTGCCCTGCCACCACGGTAGGAGATGTTCCAGCATTGCAATCGACCCCTCCCCATGCGGGCTTTTGGCCGCAATCCGTCGATAGATGGGCAATGCACCAAACAGGGTTAACAACACCAAAATTAAGGTCGCCACTGGGGAGAGAGACCCAGCTGCTAACGCTGCAATTCCAGGCTGATAGCCCAAAGTTGAAAAATAATCGACTCCAGTGAGGCACATGACCTGCCACCAAGCATGGGTTCGATGGACATGCTCCTTGGAATAAGGGCCTTCCTGGGTTTGCTTGTCCTCTTCAAGCAGCCAGTGCACCGCTTTCTTGTAGTACCTGCCCGAGTTAATTGCGCGAATCATGCCCCTTCCACCTTGCTGATGAGACCGCACTGTCACATACCGCGCTATTTGATTTCTTACGCACTTTGAGGGAAAGGGACTCAAACAGCTCTAATTCACGAAATTCAGGTTGCTTTACCCTGAAAGCGCCGCTGGCTTTTCACCCACTTTTTCGACCCACTATGGTAAGAACTCATCCATCCGGTTACGCGACAGCAGTTAACTGGTTAATTTTACGCTCTAATCTAGAAGGACGTCCTGAATCTGTGAAGGCTATTCGTGGTCGCGATCGCTCTTTCAGAAATGAGTGGCCTGAAAGGAGCATTCCGTTTTGCGATGGAACAGAAAGCGTCCGTGAGCGATCGCAGCTTTGACAGGACAAATTTTTAGTCTTTAGGAGGACTAAAAGGAGCACATCCTTAGTAATCAACGACATTAATCTATGAAATTGCAGCCGAGATGTCGAAAAACATCGAAAACGGCACCAATTCTCAATTCGCGGAACTTAATGTGCGAATGTACAACAAAAGGCTTAAAAAGCCCGTGGCGAGGATTGAACTCGCGACCTCACCCTTACCAAGGGTGTGCTCTACCAAGCTGAACTATCTTCCCTATAGAGATTTCAAGCATTCTCAATAAATTTGTCTACCAACTGTCTACCAAATTTTTACCTTTTCTAACCAAGCATCGAAAATGCCCTATTTTAGGGGGCTTTAGACTTCTCAAGATTTTTCAACTTCCGAAACTAGTGTTGTCTTCTCAAAAATGGATTTAAGAATCATTTAACAATTTGCGGTAAATAAGAGATTGCGATCATTTGTACTCGTGCGTAAAATTGAACGTCAATTGCGTCAGACGCTTTAGTGAGTTTGTGCAGTGTTCAACATCCGGGAAAATAAACGATGGCTGACTCCGTGAATGTGTATCTGAATCGTTTCTTGGTACGACAGTTAAACGAGGCAGACTGTGCAGTGTGGCGCTACAACTGCACCTTTGACGCTATCCCTGAACCCGAAGCGATTTACAGGGAAGTGGGACGCATACTATGGGCAATCAAACTTCCCGGAGCCAGAATAGGGGCTGCGATCGCAACCCAAACTCCTATTGCTTCTGAAAATATGTCAGGGGAAGGCTGGTCATTACAACCTAGTGGACAGGAGGTTTTAGATCCTGAAGATTCCAGCGATCGTGCTGTGTTGGAGCAATTGGCGCGGCGCTGGCTAGAACAACAACTGCGCCAACGGCGTAAACCTTTTGAGCGTGCTATGGGTAGCGGTATCATTGTTTGGAGCAGCCAAAACATTGAACATGCTGGAGAAGGTTGGCAGGTGCATAAAGGGGCACATCTAAATATTGTGATTGATTCTCAAGGTTACCTTTACCTAGAGATTGATCAGCATTACCGCTTCTACACACCTTGGCTGTTTGAGGACTGGCTAGAGAATTACCCTGAAGCACCTATTGGGGTAGTTCGCAACACGTATGACGAGCAGACATGGCAAGTTACTCGTGTGAGTGAAGAATTACCAGAAACCGTTATGATTCCAAACTTAGGAATTAGTCTGGCAGATTATCACCTACAAAAAGGCGCGACCGACACAGAAATCATAGGTTCTAGAGTAGTTTACGTTCGGAGAACAACCGGAGGCAGCCGATCACAGGAAGTCGCACATTTATCAAGAAGGCTGCGACCTAGCATTTCGATGGAAGTTTTGAGTTATTTAGTCGAATCCGGTCAGCCTAATGCTGCCAAAGTATTCAAAAGCATCCGCCAACCTGTCGGAGTTCGTTTTGAAAAAAGTGCCGAGATCGCTAGTTGGTTTATTAAGAATATTTATGAGCTAAACGGCAAGGTAATTATCCCTCACGTCAAGCAGGGATTTTGCCTAGCGGCTGAGCCCTTGCTGGCTTGGAAAGGTACGGTTGCACGTCCTGAAGTCGCACTAAGAAGAGGGTGTCTGCGTACAGGGGAACTTAAATTCGGTTGTCTTAATTTAACTGGAGAAGCTCATTGGTCTGCCTTGGTGAAACAACAGTTAACGACAGTATCAAAAGCAAATGAGGTGGAACTTGATTTGGAAACTGTTCTGACTCAGCAAGATTTACCCGATCGGGAGATTGCAAGGCGACAATTTTGGCAAAGTCTTGCTCAAGATGACATTCGCACGATGTTGGTTATCAGCTCGTGGCTGGGGGATAGCAAGAAAACACAATTGCGCCGGGAAGCGCTACAGGCTGGTATTGCATTGCAATTTATGCTTCCTATGATTAAGCCCGATAAATATCGAGCTGCCAATATTACGCTCGGACTATTGGTAAAAGCAGGATGGCAACCCGTGGGAGTCAAAATGCTAGAGAATGAGCAAGCAGCAGACATCGCGATCAGCTTTGATGCAGGCACAAATCGAGAGATGTTTTACGGAACGAGTGCTTTTGCTGTGCTGGCAGATGGGCAAAGTTTGGGATGGGAGATTCCAGAGGCTCAACCTGGCGAAAGATTTTCGGGTAGAGCAATTTGGCATGCCGTTTTGAGCGTTGTCAGCCGGTTTGAAGAAGCGGTTGGGCGAAAGCCACGCCGCATCTTACTGATGAGAGACGGCTTCGTCCGCGAGAATGAATTTGATTTGACAATTCAAGAACTCGAAGTAGAGGGAATTGCGATCGATCTTGTGGAGGTTCATAAATCGGGTGCAGGAAGAATGGCAATTGTCTCGGAAGGCAAGTACTTCGATGCAGCACCAGGCGTGGCTGTTCAATTTGACGAAAACAGATTTCGCCTAGTGACAACGCGGGCAAAAGCAGGCGGAAGCGCCCGACCTCTAGAAATTGTCAGACTACATGGAGACGCACGCCTGGGTTTATTAGCGATCGAGTTATTTCGCCTCAGTCAGTTCCACCCGGCGAGCGCATTCACGCCAAGTCGTCTTCCAATGCCACTCCACTATGCCGATCGCATGATTAAAGAAGTACAGCGAATTGGGCAGATCGGAGTTTTACATGGAGTTGATCGAAAAAAGATTTTTGCTGCCTGATCTGTCTGTACTGCCACAAAACTGACATCTTTGTAACCTAGTTAGCCGAGGCTTCCGAAGGTCATGCTGGTGATCGATTTAGCGAATTTGGGAATGCTAGAGCTTATCATCTAATACTCACTCAGCCAGCGGTTTTCGATCACACTTAAACAAATCAGAAAAACTCATGATGTCCAACACAGCGAATGGTAACGGACAGGCAAAGCAAAATGGAAATCCTGCCATTCTTACCCGTTCTGTAACCCCCAACGAGAGTAGCTTTAAAGTACTTGATGCTGTTACCGCTGGCAATTTCAAGGTTGAAATTCTCGGCTACAACAGGCTTGCTGGCGTAAGCGACCCTTATACTGCTCAAACCGTTTTTTTTGCGAACCAAGCAGGAATGCAACTCAAACAGGTCAGGATTTCTCTAAAGGATGGAGAAGCGCAACTTGAAGCAGGTGCTTTACATTTCATGCGAGGGGGAATCGAGATTGAGAACAAAATCGGCGGGATGGCTGGTCTTGGAAAAGCTGTGATGAATAAGTTGCTAACCCAGGAAGCTGCCTCTATGCCACGTTACCGGGGTAGCGGCGAGATCTATCTCGAACCCTCCTTCGGTCACTTTCTGATTTACCATCTTGATAACGAAGAATTGATCGCAGACAAGCGTTTATTCGCGTGTAGTCAAGGCTCGATCGAAGTTGGTATTGCGATGCAGAAGAATCTTTCATCAGGACTTCTAGGTGGTGAAGGATGGTTTCAAACAAAAGTGCGTGGCACCGGAATTTGCGTGTTTGAATTGCCTGTTCCAGCCGAGGAAGTCATGTGCATTCAACTAAACAACGAAACTTTGAGAGTAGATGGCAACTTTGTACTCATGCGATCGGGCAATATCGAATTCACAGTTGAGAAATCCACCAAGAGTCTGCTTGGAACCTTGAGTAGCGGAGAGCTATTGCTGCAAACTTTCCGAGGCACTGGAAAAGTCTGGCTTGCTCCGACTCAAGGGATTTATCAGCAGATGCGAATGAACGGTATTCAAAGCCTGAGTCATACGCAAAAGACATCAGGCACGTCTACTTAATTCTGAAGATTATTGACCTGTTTTCTGAAGATTTCAGTATCCTACTTGTGTTGTAGATAGCATGAAAGCATCATTGTTACTTGGTTTCACGATCGCGTCTTTCTCTCTTCTCTTCGCTCAATCTGCTAAAGCAGAATTGCTGAATCTAGGTCGAGCTTCTGGTGGGCAAATGATCAAGCTTGATACTGAATCGATCCAACGAAATGGACGAACGATGAGTTGGTGGGCAGGCTTTACGTACTACCTGGGTGATGAACGGCTTAAAGCTGGTGCTCATTGTGGACAAGGCGTTTGGCAAATTGAAGGCGAGAAGAAGACTTATAAGCCGCAGTCTCAGACAACTCGCAATATGATTAATATCGTATGTTCGGCTCGACATATCGAGGAAAAGGAAGATATCGGCTATATGTTGGTGTTCGATCCGCCTTCCAATGTTCGATCAACACCGGGTGGTGCAGTCAAATGCACGATCAGTGCAATGCGCGTAATCTCAGTTTATGTTGAGCCTCGCGGTGATTGGTTCTCTACCGATGCTTGTGGTGGTAATGGATGGATTCATCGAAGCCAAGTTCGTGCTTTTCGCTAGAACACATCGATCTCTTCTCTCCCCATATCGATCGTCGGCTTTTCGGACTCTACCTAGCCTTGTTTTGAAGACACACTAATCGGATGCGATCGCAAACTTAAGCTCCATTTGAGCGCTGGTCGATTCCAATTACCGAGGTTATAGTGTGTTTAGGCGATCTGTCGTTGTAGCGTAACGAAGAAAGTCATACAAATATTTCAGCTTATCCATAACGGAGGCTGTTCTCGCAATGCACTTGCTTGAGCAGCCTTCGTTTTTTTTGCGAAAATCTAAATTCGCTATAGTTCAGATGAACTATAAAAGGCTGTATTGTTCATTCGATTGGAGTCACGATGAAAATTAAAGGACGTGGACAAGCAAAAATTTTGTCTTTGGAAGAGCGAGAGCGTTTCTTCTCAGAGGGGTTTCTATGTGCAAGAGATCGGGCGCTCAATGCAATCTGCTGCTACACAGCTTGTCGTATTTCTGAAGCTAGACAACTTCAATATAAGGATGTGTTTCATGCAGACAAAGCGCGGGACATCATCGTCTTTGGAAAAAATATCACCAAAGGTAAACGCGCAACCCGACAGATACCTATGCATTCAAGATTAGCTGAGTTTCTAGAGCAATATCAGCAAGAGTCGCTTGAACTGCTATCAATCAAGAAAAAAGTCAGGCAATGGGATTACAAAAGCCTTTCCTGTCCAAGCATTCTTTCGCCCGATGGCAAGATTATTTGTCCAAAATGCGAAAGCACACTAGTTACCACTGCTGGTCAATCCAGAGGAATCAAGATGTACAAGTGCAAAGCTTGTCTACATCGTTTCCAAGAGAAAACTGCTTTCACGGAATATCCAGAATTGAAAGACAGAATCACCAAACTGGGAGTTTTCAATTCGACAAGTTATGGGTTTCTGTTTCTCAATCCTCAAAATCCTTATTTATTTCCAGGCTCTGGTGGAAATGGCTGTATGTCTCTCACGACAGCCAAAGAGATATTTTCAGCCGCTCGTGAAAGAACTGCGATCGAAGGGTCTGCAACACATAGCTGGAGGCGGACTGCGCTAACTAATATGAGCGCAGATAAAGTTCCACTCAGGACAATGCAAAAGGTATCAGGCCATGAACGTTTGAGTAATCTTCAAAAGTATGTGGAGGTAACAAGAGAGCAAATGGCTGCAGCAATCAATCAATTACCGTTTTTTCAAGTTCAAAATGAGGAGCAGATTCCATGAAATTTGGGCGCTATGGTCAAGCAAAGATTTTGACGAAAGATGAAATCTTCCAGGTTTTGTACCACGGTTTGAAGCGATCTCGTGATCGTGCGTTAGCAGGTCTATGCCTGTATACAGCTTGCAGAATTTCAGAAGCACGACAAATGCTACTGCGCCATGCGTTCGATCGCGATGGAAACGTTCAACTAGATATGGTAATTCCTTGGCAACATACAAAAGGACAAAAAGACACCAGAGTAATTCCGACTCATCCCGAGCTAGCAGTACTGCTTCAACAATATCAAAACGAAGCTCACGCGCTGTTCCAATTAATAACACTCAAAGGTGCATGGGCACATCAGAGCCTTGCTGAAGGAGACAAGCTAAGGATCAGTGACTTGCGCTGTCCTCAATGCGGCTCAAATTGGATCCATCGTGCTGGCACGTATACCTATCGCGAACAATCAGAACCTCGATACTTTTGCAGAGCCTGCAATTATACGATCCGAGAACGCAATATCCAGACGAGCTTTACGAACCCATCCGTTGAGCCAAGTCCTAGCTACGACACTTATGGTGTGAAAAACTCAGCGAATTATGGCTTTCTCTTTGTTGATTCTAGTAACCCATACCTATTTCCTGGCAGGGATGGACAGGGCTGCTTAAGCTTGCGTCAATCTCTAAACATTATGAAAGAGGCTTTTGACGAAGTAGGTCTGATTGGCGCTTCATCGCACAGTTGGCGGCGGACTTCCCTAACGACTATGCATCGAGCAGGTGTTCCGTTAAGGACGATTCAGATGATTAGCGGTCATCGCAGTTTAGAAGCCTTGCAAGGCTATCTTGAGGTGTCAGAGGAAGAAGTCCGAGCAGCGATTAACACTTTAAAGTGAGGTTTGTTACCACAAATAAAAAAAATGTCAATGACCGACCAAATGGCAACATTCTCGATCGTAAAGATGGGGGAATTCAGCCGATTCTGATTTCTCATCACGCGGATGAGGTGCGACGCATTGAGCGAGGCTATGGTAGCGCGGAGCGTCCCCAGGATTATCTCGAAAGTTTTCGAGAATTTTTGCTGGAGAATCTGAACCAAGTTCCAGCATTGTTGGTAGTAACACAACGCCCACGAGATTTAACGCGATCGCAACTGAAGGAAATTCGATTGTTGCTGGATGCGAATGGATACACCGAAAAAGCGTTGCAGGTTGCGTGGCAAGAGACAACCAATGAAGAGATTGCGGCTTCTATCATTGGCTTTATTCGTCAGGCAGCGTTGGGAGATGCGCTGTTGCCTTACAGTGAGCGAGTCGAGCGAGCGATGCGGAAGATTCTTGCCAGTCAGGCTTGGACTCCACCGCAACGCCGCTGGCTAGAGCGGATTGGGAAGCAACTGAAGGTCGAAGTGATTGTAGATCGAGAGAGTTTTGACCAAGGTGCATTTAGAACCGATGGCGGTGGTTTTGAGCGCCTGAATAAGACCTTTGGCGGACAGTTAGATGAGATTGTCACCCAGATTTGCGAGCAACTTTGGCAAGACGTGAGCTAGGGCTGTATTGAGCAGAGTTTCAGAAATTGCGGGGAATTTCGATGAGCGCAGGCATATACGTGATTCAGGAGAACGGGCAACTTGTAGAGATGGCAGAACGAGCGTATGACTCAGAGGCATTGCTACAGGAACTGCTTGAGAAATATCCAAACCTACTGGCTGGCGACCAAATCAATAATGCTCACCCGAGGCGCTGGCTCTTGATCTCCCGGGAAATGAGTGTCCCGTTTGAAGAAGCGGGTGCAGGGCGTTGGTTTGTGGATCACTTATTTCTCGACCAAGATGGAATTTTAACGTTGGTCGAGGTGAAGCGGAGCAGCGACACCCGCATTCGTCGCGAAGTTGTCGGACAAATGTTGGATTACGCAGCCAATGGAGTTGCCCATTGGACAGTTGACAGAATCCGTACCAGTTTTGAAGCGAGCTGCCAAACCCAAGATCAGGAGTCAGAGCAAGTCTTAGCAGAATTCCTCAATGGCGATGCCGATGCTGAAAAGTTTTGGCAGCAGGTCGCGACAAATCTACAAATTGGCAAAATCAGAATGCTATTCGTCGCGGATCAAATTCCACTGGAGCTTCAGCGCATTGTGGAATTCTTAAACGTGCAGATGAACCCAGCAGAGGTTCTCGCGGTTGAAATCAAACAGTTTGTGGGACAAGGGCTGAAAACGTTGGTGCCTAGGGTGCTCGGGCAGACGGTGGAAGCTCAAAAGAATAAGAGCCTAACAAGTTCTGAGAATCGGCAGTGGGACGAATCCTCTTTCCGTAAAGCTCTCGAAGCCAGGCGAGGGACAGAACTGGTTGAGGTTGTTGACCAGCTCATAGATTGGGCGCGGCGTAAAGAACTCTATTTGTGGTGGGGCAAAGGGCTGAAGTATGGATCAGTCATACCGATCCTAAGCCAGCACGGAAAAGACTACCAGCTGTTTACAGTTTGGACGACTGGTTCGATCGAGGTGGGGTTTCAGTATTTACAAAATAAACGACCGTTTGATTCTGAAATCCACCTTCTAGAGCTTTTGTCTCGGCTCAACGCGATCGCGGGAATTGCTCTGCCTGCCACGGTGATGACGAAACGCCCTTCGCTGCCATTAACGGTGCTACAGCCTGAAGCCAGCCTTCAACAATTTTTAGCGGCGTTTGATTGGGTGATCGATCAGGTTAAGCTGAATTAAAGCAGATGTACTAGAAGATTGTTTTTGAGCGTTACTTGACTCAGAGTGATTTTCGCGTACTCTGGATAGGTTCGATAGTCCACCCCGATCGTGCGTGATTCTTCATGACTGCAACCACTGATATTGTTCAAAAGCTTTGGAGCCTCTGTCACGTTTTGCGGGACGATGGCATCACGTATTTGCAGTACGTTACAGAATTGACCTACCTGCTGTTTCTCAAGATGATGCAGGAAACAGAGAACGATCGTCAGTTGCCAGAAGGGTATCGGTGGGCAGATTTGGTCAGTAAAGATGGCGTGGAACAATTGGAGTTTTATCGATCGCTCTTGCTGCATCTTGGTTCTAAAGATGCCTCGAAGCGGGTGCAGTCGATTTTTGCCAATGCTCAAACGGCTTTGAAGCAGCCGCGTATCCTCAAAAAGCTGGTACAGAGTATTGATGAACTGGACTGGTATTCTGCCAAGAAAGAAGGGCTGGGCGATTTGTATGAGGGATTGCTCGAAAAGAACGCCAGCGAGAAAAAGTCAGGAGCCGGGCAATATTTCACCCCAAGGCCGTTAATCGATTGCATGGTGGCGCTGATTCAACCGCAGGCAGGGGAATTGGTGCAAGATCCGGCGGCGGGTACGGGTGGATTTTTGATTGCTGCCGATCGCTTTATTAAAGAACAGACCGATGATCTGTACGATCTGCCCCAAGAGATGCAAGATTTCCAGCGTCAGCAGGCGTTCTACGGCATTGAGTTGGTGCAGGATGCTCATCGCTTGTTGCTGATGAATTTGATGTTGCATGGCATTGAAGGCGATGTCAGTATTGGCGATACGTTGTCTTCGGATGGGCAACGGTTGAAACGGGCGAATGTGATTCTGACCAATCCACCGTTTGGGACGAAGAAGGGGGGCGGGTTGCCATCGCGAGATGACTTTACCTATTCGACTTCTAACAAGCAGTTGGCGTTTTTGCAGCACATTTATCGATCGCTCAAACCTGAAGGACGCGCTGCTGTTGTGTTGCCCGACAATGTGCTGTTTGAAGATGGGCAAGGTCGATCGATTCGGGCGGATTTGATGGATAAGTGCAATTTGCATACGATTTTGCGCTTGCCGACGGGGATCTTTTACGCGCAGGGGGTGAAGACGAATGTGCTGTTTTTCCAGCGCGGGACGACTGAGAAAAGCAACACGCAGGCAGTCTGGATT
This sequence comes from Myxacorys chilensis ATA2-1-KO14, assembly GCA_019359275.1. Lineage (GTDB taxonomy): Bacteria > Cyanobacteriota > Cyanobacteriia > Leptolyngbyales > Leptolyngbyaceae > Myxacorys > Myxacorys chilensis. Next base: position 38,368 of record JAHHHP010000036.1, read on the forward strand.
TACGATATGCGAACGAATATGCCGAGCTTTGGCAAGCGGATTCCATTAACTCGTGAGCATTTTAGGGAGTTTGAGCAGTGCTATGGGGCTGACTCCAATGGCAAGAGTGAGCGAGTGGATCAAGGAGAGACGGGGCGGTTTCGCTGCTTTACGCGGGAGGTGATCGCGAAACGGGGCGATAACTTAGATATTTCTTGGCTGCGGGATGAAAGTTTGCAGTCGGATGAATTGCAGGAACCAGAAGTGATTGCGGCAGAGATTTTGGAGCGGCTGCAAGTGGCGACGAAGGAGATGGAAGCGCTGATGGTGTTGCTGGAAGGAGAGGAAGCGGCGGAGGCGGTGACTGCTTCGGTGGGATTGCCGCTACTTTAAGATTAGGTCAGGTGATAGGGAGGTTCCATGAGCCTTGAGCAAACGATCGATTTAGAACAAGTTTTGCGCCATCGTTTAAAGGTGTCTAAAGCTGCGATCGTGCAATTTTGCCAAAAGTGGAAAATTGTTGAGTTTGCGTTGTTTGGGTCGGTGTTGCGAGATGATTTTCGGGATGATAGCGATGTGGATGTGTTAGTGGTGTTTGAAGAACCTCATGATTTGAGTTTGTCGGCATGGCTGGACATCCGCGAAGAAATTGCCGCGCTGTTTGGGCGAAAGGTGGATCTGATTCAGAAGAAGCTGTTGAAGAATCCTTACAGTAAGGCTGAGATTTTGCGAACGCATCGGGTGGTCTATGCAAGCCAATAATCGTGATGCGACTTCGCTTTGGGACATGGTGCAGGCGATTCGGAATCTTCAAGCCTTTACGAACGATCGCACTTTGCAAGAGTACTTGGAGAGCGTTTTTATGCAAAGTGCGGTAGAACGTCAATTTGAGATTTTGGGTGAGGCAGCGCGGCGAATATCACAGGAATTTCAACAGGCACATCCAGAGATCGATTGGCGCGCTGTGATTGGGCTACGGAATATTATTGCTCATCGGTATGAGCAAGTTGAACAGGAGACACTTTGGAGTATTATTCAGACGGTTTTGCCTGACTTGCTGATGCAATTAGAAGCATTACTGCCGCCGTTGCCAGAAGAGTAAGAACGATCGCGCTTTTCCGGTTCACTTTTGTTTTGATTGGAGTGTGAATGACAATGAGTGATGATGGAAGGGCACACGCTAGAGATTAAATCAGGAGATAAACAAGATGTCGATCGTCAAAATTCCTAAACAATATTTGATTGCTGAAGATGATGATTCGATTACAGTTGACTTACCAGAACCTGCCTTGAAGCGGCTACAAAAGGATTATCAGAAAGTTGAACAAGCGCAGGGAATCTTGAAAGACCGTAAAGAAGAAATACTGTCTCATTTGAGTACACTTCGTCAGGAGTGGGAGCAATAAAATCTACTTTTTCTTTTGTTTGCTCTGATCGATGTGGATTGTGAATGATGATGAGTGATGAATTAATCGAATTGCCTGAAGGATGGCAATGGACTCGATTTGAAGAAATTACTACTAACTGTGATGGTCAAAGAATTCCAGTAAGCAGCAAAGAGCGCGAATCTAGACAAGGACAGTTCCCTTACTATGGAGCCTCCGGCATTATTGATTATGTTGATAACTACTTATTTAATGGTAAATATCTACTAATAGCTGAAGATGGAGCAAATCTCCTTAGCCGATCTACTCCAATTGCTTTTGAAGCTGAGGATAAGTTTTGGGTAAATAATCATGCTCATGTAGTTCAAACCATTGAAACAACGGTTCTCAGTTCTTACCTACGAGACTACATTAACTTTTCTGATTTAAGATTTTATATTTCGGGTTCAGCACAGCCAAAGTTAAATCAGAAAAATCTTAACTCTATTCCCGTTCCGCTTCCGCCGATCGCTGAACAAAAACGCATTGTTGCCAAAATCGAGGAGCTTCGATCGAAGACCCAAAAAGCGCGAGAAGCACTTGAGGCAATCCCGGAGATGTGCGATCGCTTCCGTCAATCCGCCCTTGCTGCTGCCTTTCGAGGCCACTTAACAATCGATTGGCGTGAACAAAACGCCCATGTTGAACCTGCGGAAGTAATTGTAAAAAAAAATCAACAAGAGAAAGCTCAAGCAGATGCTAGCTCCAGTAGAAAGCCGCTCAAGAGACCAACTGTTTCTGATTGGGACTTCTGTAACAAGTGGATCAAGAGGATGGGCGCAGTATTATTCTGACGATGGAGCAACTTTTATCCGAGTTGGTAATCTCGATCGAAACACAATTTCTCTAGATTTCCAGGAAGTTCAAAGGGTTAATCCTCCAATCGGAGCAGAAGGAACAAGAACACGAGTAAAAACAGGAGACATCCTTGTTTCCATTACTGCTGATATTGGGATGATTGCTCTTGCACCAGAAGATTTACCAGAAGCATACATCAATCAACATATTGCTCTTGTTCGCCCTCTTCCAAGTGTCTATGCTAATTATTTCGCTTGGTACTTAGCATCATCAGAAGATGGTTATAAACAATTTCAGCAATTGCAACGAGGAGCCACAAAAGTTGGGCTAGGTTTAGATGATATTCGTAGCGTTTGGATTCCTATTCCGCCTCTAACTGAACAAAAATTGATTGTTACTGCAATCGAAAGCATTTTCAAAACGATCGATCACATTCAACAACAATACGAAGTAGCAAAAGCACAACTTGAGAAACTCGATCGAGCCATTCTTGCTCAAGCCTTTCGGGGTGAACTTGTGCCGCAAGATCCTAATGATGAGCCTGCATCAGTATTACTCGATCGAATTCGGGAAGAGCGGGCGAAAGTGAGCGATCGTAAATCAACCAAACGAAAACGGTAAAATTAGGAAAGCGGTTGCTTCGCAGTTCCTCAAAGGGGTAATCGTTGCGCTGTGTGAATTTTTAGACTGGAGAACGCATCATGAGCACCGAAGAGCAACTCCTAGAGTATTGGCGCAAACTCCCGTCTGACGCTCAGCATCAAGTTTTAGAATTTACGCGGTCACTTCAGACCGAAGACAATTCACTAGACTTAGGCGTACCTGAGCATCTCACAATCCAATCGCGTGAGCATCTCGATCAACTCCTTCAAGCAGGACTCGAAAGCGGCGACTCGATCGAAGTCACCGACGAGTGGTGGGCGCAAAAACGCGATCAGCTCTTCAACAACGCGCCTGAAACCCGATGATTCGCCGAATTTCCATTCGCCCTGCTGCCATCGTTGACCTCGATCAGCACGTTGCCTACCTCAATCAAAACAATTCACAAGCAGCAATGCGCTTCTTCGACGCAGCTCGTCAAACCTTCGCGACTCTCGCCCGAATGCCTAGCATTGGACGCATTTATCGTACTGGGGAAGATGAAACCCAGTACATCCGAAGATGGTCAATCAAAGGATTCAAAAACTACCTCATCTTTTATCGCTCGGATGATACCGTGATTGAAATTATTCGCGTTCTTCATGCAGCACAGGATCTCGATCGTCTTTTGGAAGATTTTAATTAAAGTCAGCGATAGCTCCGCTACACGGGGACGTGCTCGTAAATCAACCAAACGGAAACGATGAGAACAAGAGAGCGATCGCTGCCTTTATTTTTCTGTAGATTGCGATCGTAGATGTGTAGCGATCGCTGCAATAAGGCTGATTATGCTACTCTACCTCTCATGTTCAACTCATGTTTTTGAATATCAAGAATTGAAAGATTTAGCTCAATTCTTCTTTACTCATAGTTTGCTTGCTTTGTAGAGTTTGAGTTAATTAAGGACTACAAAGCTGATTGATTTAGATTCTCTTCATTAAGCTTCTCTAAATGATTGATATCTAAAGTGGATAAAAACAGCTCATTGCAAAACTGAGATTGGCTAACGCAAGGCTCTACATTAGTCCCATAACCCTTCATATTTTTTTCAAGGTGTAAAACCTCTTATCTAATGAGGGTTCTAGCGATTTTGGCAATTCTTCAAACTCGGTATTAGAAATCGCTGAAAGCTTCTCTAGCTCTTGTGTTTTACACACTTCCATCGAACTAGGCTGATAGTGCTCAGGATGCCAAAGCTCGGCATAGCGGTAAAGAGTTCGGCTGCTAATCTTCTCAGCTTGAAGAGCTTTCATCCTCGCTTTCGTCGTTGCAGGTAATTGCCCATTTTGTTCGAGCCGAGAAACTGCCTCTCTAATGCGTCTCTGCGCATCTTCTGCTCGAATGACATTGATTGAAACCGCTTTTTCCTTGTCGTCACAAAGACCAGTAGCAGAGCGTTTTGGAGCACTACCCAAGGGCCAGTAGTAATTCTCTGCTGCGCGTGCCCAAGCTTTTGCCTTCGATAGAATTTCATGCTGGTGACGACACCACTGTTCATAGCCAGGGCTGCTTATTGCAGTTTGGTAGATAAATTCAGCAAGGCTGTCTTCTTGTAACTGCTCGAACACAACGCCGTAACAAGCAATCTTCTTCAGCAAATAATTAGTTTGTCCATGCGCAGTCCAGCCTTCTTCAATCTCGGTCTCAAGGTCTTGCCTCCAGTTTTCAAGATTGGGACTATGGCGTTTGCCTAATCTGCCTGGCTTGAGTTTAGCGACACCGATCGCGTTGATTAAGTCGTCTAAATCTTGTGCTCCTGCTGCAATATCCCATCGTTGAAGAAAGGTTGCTAAGTCATCTCCTTCGGGATTGCCGTCATGATCGAGTAGACAAGAACCTGAACCTAGCTGAAGGGGCAACCGATGACCGTTGTATTCAGTGAAACTGCCAGAAAGCGCATAGGTTTTACAATTTGGAAAAATCTCAAGCTGCCCTTGAGAGATTGCAAATCCCTGAGCTTCTAGGCAAAGTTTAATAGCTTTCGCTAATCCAAAAGTCGGAACGGTGGAAGATAGAGGAATGTAAAGATGTAACCCTTCTGACCAACTAGAGCGGATGAGAATTGTGCGGCAGATGCCGATCGTTTCCAAAGCAGCTCGCACCAATGGAAGTGATTCTGGATTTTGAGCGGGGTGGTAAGCACTATTTCGATCGATATCAATCAAGGCGTAGCGAGTTTTAGAACCAAATCTCACACCAACTAATTCAGACTCCTCCTGCCATTTTTGCCACAACAAACGAGGGCTCAAATTATAAGAAACCGTGCTCCATTGTGAGTCAGACTCATTAGCTCGGATAATCGCTTTCCAAGGGTAAGGAAAAATTTCACACAGACGTTGACCCAATAGGTTGCTTGGCAAAGGATCGCGACGTTTCTTAGACATGACTATTTCAATTTAGGTTGGCAGATTGGATCAATGTGATGCTCGAACTGAGTTGATAGCTTCCCTTGCTTTAGGAATAAGCAGCCGTAGATGTACTCTGCAGAACTTGCTAGAGCTGATATTGCTTATTTGAAAAAGCTGCATAGTGAAATTTTTCAGTTTCCCAGCGCAGGAAACTGAACTTATTGAATTCCTTGAAAGTTGATTTCCCTAGCTAGAAGCAATTCATTCCGAGCACTGTTCTCGAAATAAAGCTTGAAGATGCAGCCTGAAGCTGTGCAACTTCTTTCAAAGATGCTGCTTTACTGCACCTACAAGCATTAAGCACACCTAGTTTCGCTAGAGCGTTTTGATTTACGTCGAGCCGTTTTCTGATTACTAGGTAGACTCATGAAAAACATTTCGATCGCGCGCTCATGCGCCTGTGCGTCATCACGGTTGATTACCCAATCCATGAGGAGCACCTTGTTGTATCTCACAGAGCGCGAATTGATTCGTACCCAATGAATGCCCTCTCTCAGAACGCCATTAGCTCTCAACTTCTTCAGCGTATCTGGTGCATACCCAATCAATTGTGCGGCTGCATCCTTCCTAATAAAAATAGATTCCTGAGAAGCGGAATAACTCGTTAAGTTTGTCAAATTTACCTCCGACGTTAAATGACAAGTGAACCTAGCGCAATTACTTACGCGTTGTAGGTCCCCCTGAGAGGTAAACCGATTAAGCGCTTCAAACCACCTAGTCTGCGTTTCTATGACTTAGGTTTCATCAAAGCATGCACATAGTAAAGCACAAAAATCTAAAATGGAACGAAAAGAATAAATCTTTTTCCGATCAATCTAACCTAGGCTTCTAAATTTCCGGCAGCGTGGGGCGACTATTAACAATTCCAGCATAGTGCTTGAGCATTGTTTTCAAATCGTGTCCAGCAATGTGCGAAATCAGCACAGGACTCATCCCACTCTCAAGAGCATGGCTAATAACCGTGTGACGAGTGCTGTAAAACTTCCGATAGGGGACACCAGCCTCTTTCAACATTTTCTTCCAGATGCGTTGCGAGAAGTTGTGATCGTCAATTCCTTGCCCTCGTGGTGATGGGAAAACCAAATCATCTGGTTTTGCATTAGCTGGTTTTCTAGATAACAAAAGATGTTGCACTTTGGCATTTAGAGCGAAACTCCGATCTTTATTCATTTTTGGGCGGCATTGTTGTCCACGGCTCCACGGCTCGCCGATCCAAATACTTGAGCAATCTTCGGATAAGTGCCTCCAACGCAGACCAATCGCCTCACAGGTTCTACAACCTGTGCAGAGCAAAAACTCTACAAAATCAGCGTACTGAGCGTAATACTTGTTTTGCCGGAACGCCTGGTCAATCGCTCTTATTTCCTCTTTACTAAACGGTTTAGGTTGCTGTTTGGGCGGAACCTTGATTCGCCCTGCCCATTTTTTCCAGGGATTATGGCTTTCCTCATGCCATTCCCAGGCCGCCGCTAATTCTTCCAAACGACGTTTGATTTGGTTCTCAGACAAGCCTTGTTTAAATTGATGCTTGACGAATTCTTCCACATTGCGATCGTCCAAGAGTTTCACAGGCTTCTTGGAAAAATGACATTTCAAGTAATTGGACGTTGCTTGGTATTTCTCCATTGTTTTAGGAGTGACTTCTTTTGCCTTGTATTCCACAAAACTGCGAAACAAGGCTATCACTGTTAGCTCAGGCGACTGCTCAATTTCCAACTGTTTTTGAGGCTTATACCTTGCAAGTGTTGCGTCAAAGTGACCAGACTTGATATCTAGCTCAATTTGAGTTGCAGTTCGTTGGGCAATCCCTTGATTCGTCTTTGTGTCGGGCAACCCGATTGCAAAAGCACGCCGTTTCCCTTGATGGGTAAATCGCAAGCGTAACCACCCTTTGTCAGCTTCAACCTTGACCGTTCCTTTAGGGGTCTTAGTAGAGTTGCCTACTTGGCTCATGCTTGTTTTGGTAGAAATCATATGCGTAGCGCTCAATTAGTACGCTCGCATTATATTCGCCTGTTTTTCATCTACCAGTCCTCTACCAATATTGGGTCTAAAATTCCCAATAAATCCCCAATCTAGTGCCCTAATGAGAATAGGGAGCCATCGAAAATTAAGTATAAAAACGCAAAAACCCGCTCAATGAGCGGGTTTTGAAGGAAGCCCGTGGCGAGGATTGAACTCGCGACCTCACCCTTACCAAGGGTGTGCTCTACCACTGAGCCACACGGGCATTCAGGATTGCATAATACAAAAGAAAAATGAACTATTTTTCTTTTGTATTATGCAATCTCCTGTGGATGGGCCGAGCTGGATTTGAACCAGCGTAGGCGTAGCCAGCGGATTTACAGTCCGCCCCCATTAACCACTCGGGCATCGACCCTTGCTCTCCACAGATGCTAATAGTAGCACAACAGGTAAATGAAAGTAAAAGGGTAAACGGCAAAACTTTTATTTTTCCTCAACTTTCATTTGTTGGGCTAGAGCGGGGATGAGAAAGTCGGTCAGTGTATGAGCGTCAACGCCAAGTACTGTACGCGTCTGAGCAGCTAAACGACCTGCTTGTGCGTGCCACCAAACCGCACTCTGAACGATGTCAAGCAAAGATGTAGAGGCGGAAGCCGCAACTTTTTGAGCGACTAATCCGCCTAGCAAACCGGTTAGTACGTCGCCGCTTCCACCTCGTGCTAAAGCAGGCGTACTCTCTGGATTAATGCAAACCCTACCTTGCGGATCAGAAATGGTCACTCGTGCTCCCTTCAACAGCACGATCGCGCTCGTTTGTTTGGCGGCTTGTCGAACAGCAGTAATGCGACAGCTCATTCCTTCAGCAATGTCTGGAAAGAGCCGTTTAAATTCGCCCAAGTGAGGCGTCAGAATTGTCGGGGCTTGGCGCTTCTGTAGCGTAGGGATAGTTTCTTGTTGCGCCAAAATATTCAATCCGTCTGCATCTAGAACAAGGAAAGATTCGCTGTCTAAAATTTGCTGGACAATGGGAGATGCTTCTGTTGTCAGACCAGGACCACATGCGATCGCATTAAATGAGGACAGCACCAAGGATGCAGGAAGCTCTGCGATCGCGCCCGCTTCGGTTTCAGGACAGCCGATGATCAGTGCCTCTGGCAGTTGAGCAGAGAGGGTAGATTTGAGCGATTCGGGAACTGCGATCGACAGCATACCGACGCCACTTGCTCGTGCCCCTAATCCGGTTAGCAATGCGCCACCCGCATAGCGACGAGATCCACAAACCACTAGCAAATGACCCATTTTGTATTTATGAGTCGAAGCGGGGCGCACAAGTGGCAGCGATGCGATCGCCCATTGAGGTGTGACGCGCTGCACCTCTGGGGTTTTTCCTAACACCGCAGAAACGTCTGCGATCGGCACATCAAAATCAATCAATTCTGCTTGTCCGACATAGTCTAATGCCTCATCTTGTAGCAATCCGAGCTTCCACAGTCCCAGACAGAGGGTATGGGTTGCCCAGATTGCTGTGCCTAACACTTCTCCGGTATCGGCGTGCAGTCCTGAAGGAAGATCGATGCTTAAGCGGGGCATGTCCCATATATTTACGAGATCTATCAGTGTCGAAATGGGTTTTGTGAGCGCTCGATCTAAGCCAAAACCAAACAGCCCATCGAGCAAGAGATCACACTCCTGCAAGGGTTCAACAGACTGATAGCAAGAAACGCCTAGATTTTCGAGGTAGTGCAAATGGGCTGCCGTCAGATCCTTGAGGCGCGAAACCGGACAACATAGCCTAATTTCATATCCCTTGAAGTAGAGTTCACGAGCAACAACCAAGGCATCTCCGCCGTTGTGACCTGGTCCGATCAGAACTCCAATTTTGCGAACTGAGGATTGCGGATAAAGCGCTTGAATTCTTTGTGCAATGCGTCCAGATACTTTCTCCATTAATGCGGCGACTGGCATTCCTGCATCAAAAATGCGTTGCTCTATCGATCGCATCTGTGCCGCTGTTACAACAATGCGTTGCAGTTGCTCTAGCCTATCTTGAGGAGACATGTTCATGATGGTGTCTGCATTTAGTGATTAGGCTAGAGTACACCTTTGGTTCTAGCATCTTTCCCTTAATAGAGGCAGAAATTTGGAAGATACCGCTTCGCTCAGCTGTCAAATGTTATTTCTCATAGCATTTTGCTTCGTATTTGCTTAAGCGCTATTTCTTCTATTCATAATAGGTATTTGAGACAGTGATCTCATTTACCCGCAGAATTTTTATTCATAGCTCGATAGCGTCGCGAAGCAGTTCCCCCAGCGGGGTAATCGCGCATATTGAGCTTGGCGCGTAGCTCATCTTTAATCCGAATTAAAATAGAGTCTTCATCTAGCGAAGCTAAGATGTTTGTCACGACAGCTTTTGGTCCGTCCGGTCCCCAAGATGCACCATTGGCCAGATATGCTTTGGTGACCTGTCCAATTCCGTAAGACGAGATGCCGGCCACGCCTGCTTGAGTCAGTGCTACCGAAAGATAGGGACCCAACGATAGCCCACCCGTAGCCGGAGCTGATAAACCGAGTAACCCTTTAAGGGAACTGAGTCCAAGATTGGCGAGAAGTTCGCTGGCAGTGATACCTCCCATCGCGATCGCAATCTTTTGCAGCAGTGCGATCGCGCCTTGTTGGGTCATTTGAATCCCGTAGAGCTTTGAGAGCGCCAAAATCATTGCCACATCGATCGCCGCACTGCTCAGAATGTCTAACACCGTTATAGGATTTACGGCAGTGGCAACAGCTTTGGTAATCACGGCATTCCACACGATCCGATCGGCATTTTGCTCACGGATTGTCATTTTTCGCTCAACGACGCGATCGTTGATGTCATCGGCATACAGCATTGTGTTGAGCGCAACGAGAGATTTGCCTTCCCGGTGCAACACTTCTAGAATCTTGAGCTTCAGTTCATCAACTTGAGGAATGCCTAGAGTTCGCTGAATGGTGGTACGACCATCAGGACGTTTGACGGCTCTACCAATCAGGGGAGAAGCTGCCACCATAACAATCTCATCAGGTGATAATAAATCTTTGACGCGCTCATCACGGATCTTATGGTAGATACTCATGCGATCGGCGTCGGGGTACTGATCAATCTTGTTAAACACCAGAATGATGGGTTTGCCGACATTCCGCAGTTCTGACAAAGCTTGATATTCTACATTGGTCATGTCGCCGGAGACAATGAAGAGCAGCAAATCTGCTTGCTGAGCCACCTGACGTGCCAAGGCTTCTCGCGCTTCTCCATCGACTTCATCAATGCCGGGAGTATCAATTAGTTCAATTTGCGATTGAGACATTCCGGGCAGAGTCACTCGCTCGATCGTATGATCGCTGTCTGCCACTGCTTCTGTAGAAACACTCCAATTCGCCGTTTGGCGCACTTGAGTAACGCCGTGAATCGGACCTGTCTCGAACACGGTTTGCCCCAACAGCGCATTGAGAACAGACGATTTTCCTCGCCCCACCATGCCAAACGCGGCAATGTGAACCACGAGCCGATCGAGCTTTCCCAGCATCGTTTCTAGCCCATGAATTTCAGAGTCAAGCCCAGTGCGTTCTGAAGCTGTGAGATCAAGATTTTCAACCAAGGTGCGTAGAGTGGTTTGGGCTTGACGATAATTTAGCTCTGCCTGAATTTCGTCAAACCCAAGAATGGCTTCTTCAAGTTCTTGATCAAAGGTTTTTGCAGAATTGCTGGTTACGGAGTCGGCGATGGGGTCAGATAAAGGATCAGACATGGGCGGTGAGGAGAAAACAGTTTACCCAAGATAGCTATTTCTTCTCAATCCTAACAATCCCTGTCTGAACCGTTCGGCGCATTCTTGTAAAAAATCGATTCTTGTGTGAAGAACCGGCTTCAGCAAAAAATTAACGGTAGCGGCGATTACGGCGAGCGAGCGTCTCTTTGCGCTTGCGCTTTTCCAGCGGCGTTTCAAAGTGACGGTGCGATCGCAAGTCCGCCAAAATGCCTGCCTTGGATACCTGACGTTTGAACCGGCGTAGAGCAGAATCAATACCTTCGTTTTCGCCTAAAACCACTTGGGTCATTCTTAAGAGTCTCCTGTTGAGTACAAAAGATAGGTTGGAAGACCTGAAGCATTCTACGCTTTGGAGAAGTCTGTTAGGGGACTCAATCCAATTGCTGAACGTCAGCCGCTCCTGTCTGCATCGTAAAAGTATGCATAGATAGCCCAGCATTTATAACCTACCATTGGCAGATTAGCATAAAACACTGAAACTGTTTACAGGAGGTCATTCCTGATTAAACTCAGCGAGACGAATATCAGCCTCGCTGGTCTTCAAAACCCTGTTTGAGACGTTCACCTCACACGCTCCTCAATATCTCGGTACTCGCACCTTATGTCTTGACACTTGCCGCGCATACCTTAAGGTAAAGAGCCACTGACTAATGACCGTTGGCGATTCTGCACCTTAAAATTAAATTGGTCTCTTGGTTGGAGTTTCCTTCTTGGCAATCGTTTGATTGAGTCTTGGTTTCTAAGTGCGAACTTTCATCCCTCACTACTATTAATCTAATGAGACAATATTTAAGCCAAATAATATTTGTCTAAGAGCTAGGAATGTCCGCTAGAAATTAGGATGCGTTTGCCCTGTTCTTCATCCCTCATCCCTAGTTTCTCTTCCTCGTTTTCTGCTACTGTTAGCAAAACATTCACCATCTACTAGTGAAGCGGTACATTTCCGTTTATTCTAGAGAACTTGTGAACATAGAGTTCCGTCAACGCTCATTTTCAGAAGCGGATAAGGTCAATGGCTCGGATCATCGTCATCACGTCTGGTAAGGGCGGAGTGGGTAAAACTACCACAACCGCAAATCTCGGTATGGCACTAGCCAAGCGCCGCCGCAAAGTTGTTGTGGTGGATGCCGATTTTGGACTAAGAAATCTCGATCTGCTCTTGGGGTTGGAAAATCGAGTGGTCTACACCGCCGTTGAGGTACTGGCGGGTCAGTGTCGCTTAGAGCAAGCGCTGGTTAAAGATAAACGGTTTAACAATTTGGCATTACTCCCGGCGGCGCAAAATCGCACCAAAGACGCCGTGTCGCCCGATCAGATGAAGCAATTGGTGAATGCTCTGGCGCGAGTGTATGAGTTCATTCTGATCGATTGTCCGGCGGGAATTGAGATGGGGTTTCAGAATGCGATCGCGGCGGCGAAAGAAGCCATCATTGTCACCACGCCCGAAATTTCTGCGGTCAGAGATGCCGATCGCGTCATTGGATTGCTAGAAGCAAATAACATTAAGCGGATCAATTTGATCATCAATCGAATTAAACCTGCGATGGTACAAGCGAACGATATGATGTCCGTTGCCGATGTGCAAGAGATCCTGGCTGTAGAATTGTTGGGTGTTATTCCTGACGATGAAAAAGTGATCGTTTCAACGAACAAAGGTGAGCCACTAGTCCTATCAGAAACGCCATCGCAAGCTGGAACCGGATTTGATAATGTGGTTCGTCGTTTAGAAGGTGAGCACGTGCCGTTTATGGATCTTACGGTTCGGGATGAAGGGTTTTTCTCTCGTCTGCGCCGTATGCTTTCGAACCGAGCTTAAGATTTTTTCAGATGGATCATTCAGCGATGCCGCCCGTCGCTCTCTACCCGCCTCTTCTCATCACCCATCATGCTCATTGAACTTCTAGAACGTCTTTTCCCGCGAGCGGCAGACAACAGCCGTAACGATGTCAAACGGCGTCTTCAGCTTGTGTTAGCCCACGATCGCACCGATCTACCGCCCAATCTGCTCGAAGACATGCGAAAGGAAATTCTAGAGGTCGTGTTGCGCTACGTCGAACTCGATGATACGGGCATGGAATTTTCGCTGGAAAATCATCATCGCACAACGGCCTTGATTGCAAATTTGCCGATTCGCCGGATTCGCTCACGTGCGGAAGCAGAACCTGAAAAGCCCGTCGCCGCGCCTGATCTCACGCTAACCCCCGACCTAACACTAGCCGATGAACCTGGAAGGCCCGTCGCCGTGCCCGATCTCACGCTAGCCCCCGACCTAACACTACCCGATGAACCTGCTACGCCCAAACCAAGCGCCCCGTCTGAATAAATGAGAATTACGGGTAGAACGAAACTTCTGGGGGTGATTGGATATCCAATTGAGCATTCGTTGTCTCCCATCATGCACAACGCTGCCTTACTGGAGATGGGCTTAGAGTATGTCTATTTACCGTTTGAAATTGCCCCTGAAAACCTAGAAGCTGCCGTTTCAGGATTTGCCGCGATCGCGCTTCAAGGTTTCAACATCACGATTCCCCACAAACAAGCGATCGTGCCCTTCTTAACCAACGTGACCGATGTTGCTGCCACGATTGGAGCTGTAAATACTGTTTGGAGAACCGAAGTTGGTTGGAGTGGCACCAACACAGACGTAATTGGATTTTTAGCACCCCTACAGGCATTACAGAAAGACTGGAGTTCAACCCGCGCCGTGATTCTCGGTAACGGTGGAGCCGCAAGAGCCGTAGTCGCTGGATGTTCTCAGTTGGGATGTGCTGACATTCAAGTCGTCGGACGAAATCCAGAAAAGTTGAACGCTTTTTTGCAAAGCTGGAATGGTTCACCGTTTGCTCAAAATCTTCAGGTACGGTCTTGGGATGCTCTACCCGATCTGCTAAGCGATGCAGATTTGATCGTCAATACGACGCCGATCGGCATGTCGCCGCAGATCGATCAATCGCCTCTAACGTCCACGGATGTACAGCAGCTAAAAAAAGGCGCGATCGCCTACGACCTAATTTATGTACCCAATCCAACTCTGTTTTTACAGCAGGCGCGATCGCAGGGCTGCATGACGATCGATGGTCTAGAAATGTTGATTGGGCAAGGAGTGGCTGCGCTGGAAATTTGGACGAAGCAAACAGTTCCAGTCGAAACAATGCGTCAATCGCTACGCCAGCACCTACGGCTGTAGGGTGGGTTATAGAATGGGATGCCCGGGCTAAAGCGCTAAACTTGAGTTTGTAAAGTGAGGGCAACCCTTGAGGTATAACTAGTAAATCTGGAGTTCCAAACAGTAGTTGGGTTAACAGTTAGGTTAACCTAATGCTCGATCTCTGGATTTCTGAAGAAGTGATTCCTGGATCAATCCAGTGATTGTCCTGTACAGTGTGAGCGACAGAATCGACCATGCAGCCAGCTATCTCCGTCGGAACCATCTTACAAAGCCGCTACCGCATTCTCAACATTCTGGGGCACGGCGGCTTTGGTCGAACGTATTTAGCAGAAGATCAAGGGCGATTTAATGAACTGTGTGCATTAAAAGAACTGACGCCACCGCAAGACAATCCTTACGCACTGAATAAATCGCAAGAACTGTTTCAGCGAGAAGCACAGATTCTCTATCAGATTCAGCACCCCCAAATTCCTCAGTTTCGAGCCACCTTTGAAGAAGATCAGCGCTTATTTTTAGTGCAGGATTACGTCGAAGGCAAGACCTATCAGACGCTGCTTGACGAACGCAAACACCAAGGATTTGTGTTTTCTGAAAATGAAGTGTTGCAGCTTGTCAAGCAGGTCTTGCCTGTGTTGGCCTACATTCACGGTAAAGGGATCATTCACCGAGATATTGCGCCTGATAATGTGATACTGCGCGATCGCGATCAACTCCCCGTGTTAATCGATTTTGGAGTGGTGAAAGAGATTGCAACTCGGATGCAAGGACCCGAAACCTTTAAGCAGCAAACGACGGTCGGTAAGCTCGGCTACGCCCCGAGTGAGCAGATGCAGACTGGACGCGCCTATCCCAACAGCGATCTCTATGCGTTAGCAGTGACAGCCCTCGTTCTACTGACCGGACGAGACCCGCAAGAACTGTTCGACGAAAACACGATGACGTGGCAGTGGCAGCGCTACGTCAATGTGAATCCAACCTTTGCTCAAGTTTTGAATCGGATGTTGAGTTATCGCGTGGGCGATCGCTTTCAGTCGGCCAACGAAGTGATGCAGATGCTGCAAACACCTGGAACACCTGCGCCTTATCCGCCTTCTATTGCTCAGCCCCCCGTCGTCGCGCCGCCGCCTTCTGCGGTTCGTCCCGCTCAGCCTGATATGTCGCAGATGGCAACGCAAGCGATCGGACGCCGCTCGACGCCAACCACCACCCCCACCGAGTTTGGGAATCGGGCACAACCGACGGTTCCAACCCGGAGTTCCATGTGGGATGATCCGTGGGCAGTCTTTGCGATCGGGACAGGACTCGTGCTGCTGGTTGGTCTCGCCGCTTGGGCAATTACGCGCGGCATTCTCACCGCTAATCAGCCGGCTCCAACTCCCACAACCACGATTTCGCCCTCGCCCCGTCCGAGTACGCCGAGTCCTCGCCCAAGTACGCCGAGTCCATCGCCTAGCGCTGAACCTGTCACGTACAGTCAAACGTTAGATTTGTCGCAAGGCAGCACGTCACGAGACGGCACGCTTCAAGCGAATCAGACGCTAAACCTAATCGTGCCAGCCCAAGAAGGGCAGGAACTCAATGCGGCGGTGCAGGGGGAAGAGGTGTTGATGACCGTATTAGCCCCAGACGAGCAGCCGGTTGACGCCCAAGCAAGTCGGACTCCGCGTTGGTCAGGAACGCTGCCCTACACCGGCAAATATATGATTCAATTAAAGCCTGTGAAAGGTCTGCAAAAGGGTGCATATAAGCTCAACGTTGAGCTTGCATCACCGCCTCCGCCTCCTAGTCCTTCCCCAACCACTTCTCCAGATCCAACGACCAGTCCAACGGTGCAAACCGAGCGAATTAGCTTCCCTTCGGGACAAAACGGGACTCAAGTCTCTGGAAAAGCCAGTCCAACGCTGATTCAGCGCTATATTTTGAATGCCAAAGCAGGACAGTTTGCCACTGTACGCATTAGTCAGGGCGCTACGCTGGTGGTTCGCTCCCCCAACAGACGAGTTGAAAGTACAGGCAGTGCCGTGTGGCAGCAGAACCTAAGCGCGGCGGGCGATTACGAGATTGATGTGATTGCGAATCAGGACACTAACTTTACCCTAGACGTGAATGTTCAGTAAACCGATTAATGCCCTTTTGATTGCTGGAACCGATACCAATGTGGGTAAGACGGTGTTGACCTCTGCGTTAGCCGCCTATTGGCAAATTTACTGCGCTCCGCACACGCTAGGGATGATGAAACCCTTTCAGACGGGAATGGGCGATCGCGAACACTATTTGCGATTGTTCAACTTAGATCAATCCCCAGAGGAACTAAATCCTGTTCATTTTGCAGCGCCCTTAGCGCCCCCGCTGGCTGCCGATCGCGAGGGAAAACGAGTCCAACCTGAACTGGCATGGCAAGCGTTTGAAGCACTGCGATCGCGGCGAGACTTTGTTTTAGTAGAAGCCTTGGGCGGGCTGGGATCGCCGATTACTCACGAAACAACCGTCGCAGATTTAGCTTGGGATTGGCAGTTGCCTGTGGTGCTGGTTGTTCCGGTGAAATTAGGTGCGATCGGGCAAGCGGTAGCAAACGTAGCGCTGGCGCGTCAGTCTCGCCTGCATCTTAAAGGGATTGTACTGAGTTGCGTTCAGCCTTGCTCAGACGACGAGATAGAACAGTGGGCATCAGCAAGTCTGATTCAATCGTTGACTGGCATTCCGGTGCTAGGATCGATTCCTCACTTGGCAGATGGGTGGGATGCAGTTGAGATTGCGCCCAGCGATGCTCGTACCAAATTAGCTCAAGTTGCGTCTCATTTAGAACTAGAACGGCTGATGCCGCTTGTGTATGAATCGCTGTAGTTATCCAAGTTGCGGGTTAAGTTGAGAGAACAGAAGAAAACAACCGCAAGCCACGCGAATTGCACCGCACCTGTGTTCACGACTACGGCATAGTGAATCAGGAACCGGGGTCGTCAACTGAT
>JAHHHP010000037.1 GCA_019359275.1 Myxacorys chilensis ATA2-1-KO14
CAATTGAGAAAGCGTTTGCCCAAGTCTCACCTGAGGATCTACAAGCCTGGTTCACGCATTGCTGCTACTGTACCTGACTAGATCGAAAAAGGCTGTAATTATCAACACAACCTAGATGACAGCATGACAAATCGGGGTAGTCCGAACTTCGATCTCATCCTCAACTATTTCCCAACAACTCTTAATGCACCAACAAACATACAGAATAGAAATATTGAACCAGCTTGGTCATTATAGAACTTCTATTACCCATGTCCTTTCAGTTCTCTTAGGCTTCTCAGCCTTCTACATCATCTTCTTCGCGCCAATCCTCCTTTTTAATCGTCTCTTGGCGTATGGAGACGCATTGGCTTACTATTTGCCCGCATTCTCCTCCCCCCGCACACTGTGGACACCGTTACTCTTTTCGGGATTTCCGATTGCTGCCGATCCGCAAATTCAGACTTGGTATCCGTTATCTCTGTTGTTCTCGCTACTGCCCCACGCCTGGAACAGCTTTGTAATCTGCGCCTACGTCCTCGCCAGTTGCTTTACCTATGGCTACGTCCATAGCCTAACTCAGTCCAAGTTAGCCGCCACAATATCAGGGTTTACTTACGGTTTGAGCGGGTTTATGATTGCTCACCTGTACCATACAACCATGATTCATGCGGCTGCTTGGATACCGCTGATAATATGGGCACTAGACAGGCTCCGCTATCGATTTGACAAGTTCTGGTTCGGGGTCGGCACAATTTCAGTCGCTTGCTGTTTCTTATCAGGACATCCACAAATCTCAGTTTATGGCATTGGCTTAACGATCGCCTATGGGATTGTGTTTGGCTGGACGGCCCCACACGGACGATGGAAATACTACCGCCTTGCGTCGGGCATATTTAGCTTAGGTATCTTGCTCTCCAGTATTCAACTGATTCCTACTGTCCAGCTAGCCCCGTTAAGTCTACGGTCAGAGATGACATTCCAAAACTTTGTAGGCTTCTCTTTACCTGCCTGGCAGGCAGGTCTGTTGCTATTCCCATACCTCACAGGAAAATTTGTCCATTCTGCTGCTCCTGATTCTTCCCCCTCCCTCTACAAAATTGCCTACTGGGGAGAATGGAATTGGGCAGAACTAACGGGTTACGTAGGCTTGCTGCCTGTAATGCTAGCGGTGATCGCAGTCTACACCTACTGCAACAGGCAAATGGTCTGGTTCTGGTTGGGTGTAGGCTTACTGGCGTTGCTCCTTGCTTTTGGAAATAGCACTCCCTTAGCTCAACTTGTCTATCATTTCATCCCTGCCTACAACAAGTTTCGTGCTCAGGGCCGGCATTTTGTAGAGGTTGACCTAGCATTTAGTGTCTTAGCTGGGTTGGGGGTTGCATCTATGCAACGATTTCTCGCACCCCACCGCCTCGTTCTCAAAATTGTGTTTGCTAGTGGTAGCGTGATGCTGGCTAGTTTAGGGGCAATTGTTCTATTTTCTAAGCAACTTAAAACTAAAGCTTTAAGTGCAGGAGTAGATAGCTTACCGTTACTGCCTTGGTCAAATCCTGCAATCGGAGTACCATTAGTTGTCTTCGTGGTTTCAGCTGCAACGCTCCTATACTGGAGCCGCCGCAAATCTCGATGGAGTTACCTTGCGTTACTCATCGCTTTGCTGATTGATTTAGGCAGTTTTGGACAATTCTCGTATTGGCAGTATTTATTCTCTAAACCAAGCGCTCTAATTCCAACTGCTTCTGTTCAAACATATCAGCAGTTGACAGAGTCTAGCCAGCAGCGCATCTTAACAATGAGCGGATATCTGGGCAGCCTCAGTGAGATTATCCCGAATCTATCTCGACTGTGGAGAGTTCCCAATGCAAGCGGCTATACCCCAATGACATTGGCTAGAATTAGCCAGTTGTATTCCATTTCTGCGGATGGAATTGTGTCTACAGCGAGTTTAGATAAGTCAGATCGCTCGTTAGACCTGATGGCAGTCCGCTACCTGTTTATGCCAACACCTGTCCGCATTGAGCGGAAGGGTATTGCTTGGTCTGATGAGAATTTATCTTTAACGGTTGGCTCTGGAGACTGTGCCACAAATCTATCTCAGTCTATTACCCTCAATGTACCGGAGCAAAGAACAACAGCGATTGGCTTCGTAACTTCGCTTGCCTGTTCAACGACGATTCCCAATTTGACACCTGTGGTTAATGTTTCTATCACCGATACTCAGGGTCGTATCGAAAATCGGAGTCTAAAAGCAGGACCCGATACGGCTGAATGGGCAGCCGATTGTGCCGATATCAAACCTCAGTTGCGGCATCAGCGCGCCCCTGTCTTTTCAAGTGTCCCAGTTTTGAGAGAGAACTTGACATGCAGCAGCAACAATTATGTTAGTATCCTGCAATTAAATCAGACGCAACCGCTCAAGACCCTCTCTCTACAGTGGACCGGTGGGCCTGGTGTCATCATGGTAAAAAAAATCAGTTTGATTGATGACACCGATCATTCCTTACTGCTGTCTGACCAGTCAAGGAATCTGCACAATACTTCTAAGTGGCGGTATGTTGAAACTGTTGGAGATGCGATTGTGTACGAAAATCAGCAGGCAATGCCTCGTGCTTGGTTGGTTCCGGAAGTGGTTGCCATGGCTCAAGAAGACATCTTACGAACGATCAAAACGTCTAAGCTTCCAGACGGTCGTCCCTACGATCCAAGCCAAATTGCCTTAACTGAAGAAGACTTCACACTCAAGTCTTTGCCCCAGAAGCTGGCTACTGCCAAAACTACCCTCATTTCTGATACTCAGGTAGAAGTCCAGACAGAATCCACTGCACCCGCTTTCTTGGTGTTGAGCGATGTTTACTACCCTGGATGGAGAGTATCAATAGATGGCAAATCAACCCATCTTTTTTCTGCGAACTATGTCCTCCGCGGAGTGTCTCTACCAGAAGGACGTCACACCGTCAAGTTCGAGTTCAAGCCTCAGAGTTTTCATGTAGGCGTTGGCATAAGTACGGCTGCATTGTTCGTTTTGGGCTACGTTCTACTCCGCGCCCAATCTCACCTCTCTATTTCTGAAAAGCGCTAACTCATTCATGTCACACTCTTTGAATAACACTTCAGTTGTTATTGTTTTACCTGTCCATAATGAAGAAGCAACCTTAGCTGGGGTTGTAGAAGAAATTGACGCGGCATTTAGCAGTATGGCACTGCCCATGCTGTTGTTTGTAGACGATGGCAGCTCTGATCGATCACGCGAAATTATCGCTCAACTGATTGGGAGCCGGGGTAAGGTTTGCTGTTTGGCATTTTCGCGAAACTTTGGGCATCAAGCAGCAGTGATGGCAGGGCTAGCCTATGCTCCGGATGGCTGCATTGTATTAGTCATGGATGCTGATGGACAAGATCCACCCAGTGTTGCATTAGAACTAGTGCATCAGGTACTTTACGGTTTTGATATTGCATATGGCATTCGCCAAAAGCGCGAGGGCAAGAACCGCTTCAAACGACTGGCTTACTGGAGCTTTTATCGCGTTCTGTGCTGGCTTTCTAGTACAAACCTTCCCCTCGATGCGGGAGACTTTTGTGCGTATTCGTCACGTGCCGCAAGATTACTAGCCAATATGGGGGAGTCCTATCCCTACATTAGAGGATTGCGGGCTTGGATTGGATTGAACCAAGTCGGAGTGCCTTATTACCGTCCCGATCGCGTTGCTGGAGAAACTAGTTATAACCTCACACGCTTGATACGATTAGCGCTGGATGGCATTCTAGGATTTTCTCTTAAGCCCTTGAGGTTCTCCCTATATCTAGGTTTGATCACGTTTCTCCTTTGCCTTCTTTTGGGATTGATTTACCTCATGCTATATGTTTTTAACATTTAGGTTGCAGGGTCAAGCGTGAGGTCAGTGCCAGGATTCACGACGCTAATTTTAATGATTTTTGCTTTTAGGGGACTTCAAATGATGATGTTGGGCATCATTGGCGAGTATTTGGGGCGGTTATTTGAACAGTCTAAAGGCAGACCCCGATTTATTATTGCAGAAACACTCGGAAGATTGGAGAAACCATGAGCGTAGTTAATCAAATTGTAAAGTTGAGTTCTCCTGCCAACGTTAGTATGGCAAATGCTTGGTTTGATTACGGCAAGGCAAATCATTTTTGGGTGCGTCATCGCAATGCGGTGCTTGATCGGCACTTCAGTTTTTGGGTTCGTCGAGCATCTCAAATATGTGAGATCGGCTGTGGTAACGGCTTGATTCTGAGCCATCTGGCACAACAGTACAACCGAGCAGTCGATGGTTTTGAGTTGAATGACAAAGCCCTACACCTTTGTCCACCATTGCCAGGAACCCTTTATATTTACAACGTCCTTCAACGTCATCCCGATATGGTGCATCGTTATGATGTCCTGTTCATGATGGATGTATTGGAGCATATTGAGAATGAGGTCGAGTTTTTACAAGCCGTTCGCGACCACCTAATAGAGAATGGCTGGCTAATCATCGGAGTGCCGATGCGCCAACATCTGTATTCTGCTTATGACGCAGCAGATGGACATTATCGGCGCTATTCCTCCTCCTATCTAAGCTCCATAGTGCAGGCATCGGGATTTGAAGTAAAGCAAATTGTGCAGTGGGGGCACGCATATATTCCCCTTCTAATGTTGCGTCAATGGTTGCTACAGAATAGCAGCGGAGACGAGGCGATTCGCCAGGGATTTGCGGTTTCTAACCTCGTTAACTCCGTATTATCGATAATCCGTTACCTAGATTTCATCCCTACTTTTGGGATACCAGGGGCCTCCTCGCTGCTTTTGGCGCAGAAATCAACTCCAACAAATTGATAGGTTTGTAGGAATTGCTAAATACTCGATTCATTGGGTACTACGCTAAATGAATAGAGCTAAATCACCAAAGCCAACTCTAGCAAAGCCTTCTGAGTAGAATATCAATAGGTCTAGAACATGACCCAGTAACCTATCTTGAGTAGTTTTTGAAGAAGCAGGGACACAAATCGCATCCCCGCTTTCGCTTTTCTGCAGGCTGCAAGTTACACGGACATTGCAACTTTAACCGCATCCGGATTTGCTTCCGGCGTATCTTTTTCAGACGGCGGTACGACCTGCCAGAACTTCGGCAAATACTCCGACCAGTCCGCTAAGATGGCTTTCGCTTTCGGGCTACCTGTACGATCGCTGTGCGCTTGGATCAATTCCTTTAACTGTTGCTCACCCGCAGGTGTGGTCACCCGTTGCACCTTCACAATTTCAGGATTCACTTTTGCTTGGAAGGTATTATTTTCATCCAAGAAGTAAGCGAGTCCGCCCGTCATGCCTGCGCCCACATTGCGACCCGACCGACCCAGAACCACTACGACACCGCCCGTCATGTATTCGCAGCAGTGATCGCCCACACCTTCGACAACCGCTTCAGCTAGGGAATTGCGAACGGCAAATCGTTCCCCCGCTTGACCATTGGCGAAAAGACGACCTCCTGTAGCGCCATATAAGCAAGTATTGCCGATGATCACATTTCGAGAAGCATCATAGGTTGCATCAATAGACGGCTTGATCGCAATTTCGCCGCCGTGCATCCCTTTACCCACATAATCGTTGGCTTCACCAACCAAGTTAAGCGTCATACAAGGTAGGTTAAACGCGCCGAAGCTTTGACCGACACTGCCTGTGTAGTTCAGCGTCACCTGACCGCTGAAACCAGAGTTACCGTATTTCGCCGCGATCGCACCGGCTACTCGTGTCGCCACTGTCCGGTCTGTATTCACCACCACTACGTCTTTGGTCAAATTAGCTTGATTGGCGATCGCCGATTGCACCTTGGCATCTGCCAGCAGGTCGTCATCGACCACATGACCATTACTGTGAACGGTCTCATGCTGAAGCCAACTGCGATCGTTACGAGTATCAGGTAGCTGAGTCAAACAATCTAAATTCAACGTCTTGGTTTTGGTCAGTTCCACGCCTTCCCGCATTTTGAGCAGATCAGCGCGTCCAATTAGGTCACTTAGAGATTGATATCCGAGTCGAGCTAATAGCGATCGCACTTCTTCCGCAATGAATAAGAAGAAGTTGACCACATGTTCTGGAGTGCCAGGGAAGCGCTTCCGCAGTTCTTCTTTCTGGCTAGCAACGCCGACGGGACAGTTGTTGGTGTGGCAAATTCGAGCCATGATACAGCCTTCAGCAATCATGGCGATCGAGCCGAAGCCGTACTCTTCACCGCCCATCAGCGCCGCCATGATGATATCCCAGCCGGTTTTGATGCCGCCATCGACCCGCAACAGGACGCGATCGCGCAATTGATTTTCCATCAGCACCCGATGCACCTCGGTTAGACCCAGTTCCCAAGGGCTACCCGCATGTTTAATCGAGCTAAGCGGAGACGCACCCGTGCCGCCATCGTGTCCAGAAATTTGAATAATGTCGGCATTTGCTTTCGCAACGCCTGCTGCGATCGTGCCAATTCCCACCTCTGCCACCAATTTCACCGAGACTTGCGCCTTGGGATTAATTTGATGCAGATCGAAAATCAGTTGAGACAGATCTTCAATGGAATAGATGTCGTGGTGCGGCGGTGGCGAAATCAGCGTCACTCCCGGCTTCGAGCGGCGCAACATGGCAATATAAGGACTCACTTTTGGTCCTGGTAACTGACCGCCTTCACCCGGTTTTGCCCCTTGAGCAATCTTAATTTCGATTTGCTTGGCACTCATCAGATATTCTGGCGTGACGCCAAATCGTCCAGACGCAACTTGTTTAATGGATGAACTGGCGGTGTCTCCGTTCTTCAAGCCTTTGAGATGCGGCAGGACAGGCGAAAGTCCTTGCTCTACGTCGTTTAGCACCTTGAAGCGAACCGGATCTTCGCCGCCCTCACCCGAATTCGATTTGCCGTTCAGCCGATTCATCGCGATCGCTAGCACTTCATGAGCTTCACGAGACAGGGCTCCGAGCGACATTCCTCCGGTACAGAACCGCTTCACAATTTCTGTGGCAGATTCTACCTCGTCAATGGAGATTGACGGGCGATCGCTCTTGAAGTCAAGCAAATCACGCAGCGCTGTTAGCGGGCGATTGGCTAAATGCCGCTGATACAGCTCGTAATGATCGAAGCTCTTAGTTTCCACCGCTTTGTGCAAGTGCTTTGCGAGTTCTGGACTATTCATGTGGTACTCGCCTCCCGGACGGTACTGCACAAATCCAAAGTTCTCTAGTTTTTTCGCGCTCAGTTCTGGAAAGGCGCGACTGTGGAACGACAGAATTTCTTGTGCCAGATCATTCACGCTCAGTCCGCCTAGGCGAGATGCGGTGCCACAAAATCCCATGTTCAGCAGGTCGCCGCCAATGCCGATCGCTTCAAAGATCTGTGCGCCCTGATAGCTCGATAGCAGAGAGATTCCCATCTTCGAGAGAATTTTGAGCAGTCCATCTTCAACCGCTTTGCGATAATTTGCTTGCACTGCTGTTAAGCTTGCCGCTTTAATTTTGCCGCGCTCCATCATCGTCTGGGTTTTCGGATCTGACCACCACGATCGCACACTTTCTAGCGCCAGATACGGACATACGGCGCTTGCGCCATAGCCGACTAGACATGCGAAATGATGGGTACTCCAAGCTTGAGCCGTATCAGCGACTAGCGACACTTTCATTCGGAGCCCCTGACGAATCAGATGATGGTGGACTGCACCTACAGCAAGTAACGGTGGAATATAGCTCTGCTCAGCCGTCAAACGAGCCGAGTTGCCGTTTTTATCTAAGCGATCGCTGAGAATCAAAATCTTCTGACCCGCCCGAACGGCTTCAGCCGCGTCTTGGCACAGTTGAGTGACAGCGCGTCTCAGTCCTTCCGGCCCTTCTGACACTTCAAATAACGTTGATAAACTAGTCGTCTCGAATCCCGATTGCCGAATTTGATCTAGTTCAGGCTCACTCAGCACCGGAGATTCCAGCAGCAGCAAATTGGCATATTCTGGCTTTGCATCAAGCATGTTGCCGCGTCCGCCAAGCTGCATTGTCAGAGACATCACCAGCTTTTCGCGCAACGGATCGATCGCTGGATTCGTCACTTGCGCAAACCGCTGCTTGAAATAGTCATAGAGGACGTGAGGACGTGAGGACAGAACAGCAAGAGGAATATCATCCCCCATACAGAATGTCGGCTCTTTTCCTTGTGCCGCCATTTCCTGAATCGTCATCTCCACATCTTCAGCGCTATAGCCAAACGCGGTTTGTGCCGTCAATAGCGCTTGAGTTTTAGCTTCTGCGGTGTCAATAAAGGTTTGAGATTGCAGCGATCGCCGATTTTGGCGCACC
This sequence comes from Myxacorys chilensis ATA2-1-KO14, assembly GCA_019359275.1. Taxonomy (GTDB): domain Bacteria; phylum Cyanobacteriota; class Cyanobacteriia; order Leptolyngbyales; family Leptolyngbyaceae; genus Myxacorys; species Myxacorys chilensis. Next base: position 8,306 of record JAHHHP010000037.1, read on the forward strand.
CAGTCTCCGTAGGGATGAACTGCCGCGACCCGCTTTTTCAGATCCCAATTTTTCAAGATTTCGCGAGACTCTAGATCAAACGCGATCGTCTGTCCGGGACCAAGCCGCCCTTTCTCAACAATCTCATCTTCTGGCAACTGAACGACGCCCGCTTCAGACGCAACGACAAGATAGCCATCGCGAGTAATGCTGTAGCGGGCAGGACGCAACCCATTGCGATCGAGGCTTGCTCCAACTCGCTTGCCATCACTAAATACCAGTAGCGCCGGTCCATCCCACGGCTCTTGAATGCCACTGTAATATTCGTAGAAATCTATGATTTCAGGATGCTCTTGCAAATCAGGCTGATTTTTATACGCCTCTGGAACCATGATCATCAAGGCTTCCATCGGAGTCCGTCCCGATCGCACCAGCAATTCTAAAACGTTATCCAAGCTAGCAGAGTCACTGTTCTCTGGATTAACAGTGGGCTTCAATGCCTCGATTTTTTCACCCCAGCAAGGATGCGCCAAATCTTCTTGTCGGGCCAACATCCAGTTGACGTTACCCAACTGAGTATTGATTTCACCATTGTGTCCGAGCAATCGCATTGGCTGAGCAAGCGGCCATTTCGGTAACGTATTGGTGCTAAATCGGCGGTGATAGACAGCAAACGCACTTTGATAAGCAGAATTTTGAAAGTCCTGATAAAACTCACCCAAGACTTCTCCCCGCACCATGCCCTTGTAGACGATCGTGCGACTAGAAAACGAGCAAACGTAGAACTCTTCCAGTCCAGAATTTGAGTCTGCCGCTTTCGCGATGGCGTTTTCAATGCGCTTGCGAATCAGATACAGCTTCCCTTCTAAGTCATCTCCCCGAAGCTGAGCCGACTGAACCAAAATCTGCTCGATCTGAGGCTGGTTCTCACGGGCTTGAACGCCTAATACATCGGGGTTAACCGGAAGCACTCGCCACCCTAAAACCGATAATCCTTCCTCAGCGACAATTTGTTCGACCGTCTGACGTGATGTTGACGCGATCGCGCCGTTTTGGGGCAAAAACATCATGCCTACACCCACGCCCTCAGACGGCAACGATGTCCCCGTCGAGGTCGCCCATTCATTCAGCATTGCCCAAGGAATTGCTGTCATCACCCCTGCGCCATCTCCAGAATCGCGATCGGCGCTACATCCTCCCCGATGCTCCATACAAGAAAGCGCCGTCAGCGACTTCAACACCAGATCGTGGCTTTCTCGTCCCTGCTGATCGGCAATAAAGCCCACACCACAGGCATCCCGCTCTTCCACAAGCCACCGCTGACCTGCATATGTCGCGTTTTGGTGATCCTGCGATCGATTCTCAGATGTTGCACTTACGTTAGTCATGGGATGGTTCATTCCACTCATTTCAATGAAAGATGTAGTTGATGGCTAGGGACGGGGAAGGCGCTCACGCTGGTAGCAACGTAAACGATTAGGTTAAGGGCTGATTTCGTCAGAAACTTTATATGAAGAGAATGCCGATCAAGATCACGTAGATCCAACAATCGAGTAAAAAAAACTGCTAGTCAAGCCCTACTATTCATACACTTGTCAACGAACAGACATTTAGTTCATCGAATCTTCAGTATCACACCGCTTAAGCAACTCAGGTTTCCTGCTAAGGCTGCGCTTAGAATTTAGTAGCTCTATACAAATCCATGTTAGAGATGCCCTCAATCCTCTAAAACTTGCCAAGCGTTCTTGCAAAGCTGCACGTTGAGGTAATCGTAACCGTCAAAACTCAATGGAGCAGCAGTAGATCAGGGAGAGGAGTATCCTTCAGGCAACTTCGCCGACTTTTTATAAAGGTTGAGTTAAGAATATTATAAAAAATTTATTGGCATAGCAATCCCCATCTGCCAACAAGCATGTAACGCTATCTTGACAATCTCTGTCGTGGTTTAGAGATTGGGAACAATCAACGCTTCGCTACCCTTTGAAAAAACCGTTGCGTTGGAACTCTTTGCCGCATCGATTCGACAGCACTAACAATCTGTAACTTCAAGCTGTAACTTCAAGTACAATACGCGGCGGCGATCGTTGAATGAGTTTCGAGGCTTTAGAAAACGTTGTGGTTAAGATTGACATTCTCAAACAGATTCGGTTAAACCGTTTCAAATCCTTGATTCTAGGGAAAACATTCCCCTCAAAGGTAGCGATCTTGATGCTCGTCACGCTGCTGATTCCACTCCCTAGTCGAGCAGATTCTCCTGGTTCTACTCCTCAGCCAACGTTAAGCCCAAAACCTCTGCCAGAGCGTTCGGTTTCTACTCCTCTCTCTCCTTCTACTCCCCTTTCTACACCGTTTGGCAACCGTCAAATTGTTCTCAATGGTCAACCGTTTTACGCAGCCTGGACTCAGTGGCAAGCTGGCAGTAGTTCTCGCATCGGCATCAGTGATGCTGCCTTAACTCAGCGTTTCGGAGTTCAGCTTCTTAGCACAACGAATGTGAGCCAGCAGCCAATCCAATGGTTCTCAGATGCAACAACGTCGGTTCTTCCAACGCGTGCCGATTCAACCTCTCGCTACCTCGACATCACAGAGCTTGCTCAGAAAAATGGCTGGCAGTTGCAGGCTGATGGCGATCGCTTAAACATCGCAACTCAACCCGCAAAGGTTTTAGCCATTCGTCAAGAGCAGCAGCCTTGGGGCGATCGCATTACGATTGATCTCGATCGATCAACTCCTTGGCAAGTTGATCCCCAAAGTCTCGAATTTCTACTGACTCTGAATGCTCAACTTGGCTTTGCTCCTCCTCAAGTCTTTAAGCCAAGTCCTGCTAACAAAATCCGAACGCTGCAAATCGAAACATCACCGACTCAAACTCGCTTGAGAATTGGTATTCCCTGGCGCGTGCGTCCACAAATTACAACTCAAGCCAATCGCATTATTGTCGATGTCGGGACTCCTTACCTAGCCGCAAAGGACATCGCTTGGCTACCCGGAGTGCGATGGCGGCAGCAGTACATTAGGGTTGGAGATGCCCAGTTTCCCACTGTTTGGTTAGAGGTCAATCCCAAGCAGCCCCAGTTAAGCTTTCGTCCAGTGCTATCCAACACAGATAGAGTTCCAGGGACTGCACCGTTGCTGCAAACGGCTCAGCAGACAGGCACGATCGCAGCAATTAACGGGGGCTTCTTTAATCGCATTAATCAGCTCCCCCTCGGAGCCATTCGCCTCAATAATCAGTGGCTATCTAGCCCAATTCTGAGCCGTGGCGTCGTTGCTTGGAACACCGATGGCAAGCTAAGGGTCGATCGATTAGTGCTGCAAGAAACTGCAATCGTCTCTAATCAACGCTTTCCCTTAACAACGCTTAACAGTGGCTATGTTCAAGCTGGAATTGCCCGTTACACTCCCGCATGGGGCACTTCTTACACCACCCTCTCGGACAACGAAATTTTAGTTCCTGTTCAAAATAATCAAGTCATTGAGCAAACCACCGTAGAGAAAGCTGGAAGTTCGGCTGCAATTCCCTCGAATGGATATTTACTTGTGCTGCGGTCAAATCGAAGTGCCGCCAGTTCTTTTTCAGTAGCTGCGCCTGTTCAACTCGAAGTGAGTCTGACGCCTCCCGATTTAGCTAACTATACAACTATCCTTGGCGCAGGACCTCTACTCCTCCAAAATGGGCAAACTGTATTAGATGCCACAGCAGAACGATTTAGTAAAGCTTTTATTGAAGAGAAAGCAGCCCGCAGTGCGATCGGACAAACGCTGGATGGCACAATTCTGATTGTTGCCGTCCAAGATCGAATCGGCGGAGTCGGCGCAACGCTAGGCGACACTGCCAATATCATGAAGCAGCTTGGCGCGACCAACGCCCTGAATCTAGACGGCGGAAGTTCGACGACACTGTATCTGGGCGGTCAGATTCTTGACCGTCCTCCCCAATCAGCCGCTCGTGTCCACAATGGCATTGGCGTCTTTTACCAACCCTAATCTCTTTGACACATGAGAATAAAGCCGATTTGAAGCTCAATAAAGACTTGGTAAAATTCTTCTAAACTGTCCAATTTCCAGTGGTGTCCATCAAAAGCGTTTGCTAGTCTTGGTGGGTGGAAAAACGAATCCAACATGAATCCGAACATAGGGAGGAGAGGAACGGTGGTACAAGCTAAAGAAATGGCGCAAGCTCCTACATTGACGCTATCTCCGTCTACAGTGAAAGGCGCAAGTGCAACAGAACTGCGTCCTTGGGGTTCATTTACAATTCTAGAAGAAGGACGAGGATACAAAATCAAGCGAATTGATGTAAAACCTGGACATCGCCTTAGCCTTCAAATGCATCACCACCGCAGTGAACATTGGATTGTAGTCTCAGGAACTGCTAAAGTCGTTTGCGGTGATGCAGAACTTACGCTTGGCAGCAATCAATCAACTTATGTGCCTCAATGCACTGCCCACCGTCTAGAAAATCCTGGGGTTATTCCTCTCGTTCTCATTGAAGTTCAGAATGGCGAATATCTTGGCGAAGACGATATTGTCCGGTTCCAAGACGATTACTCCCGTGCTAATAGACCGTAGCTAGGCACAATTCAATCTCTGAATATTTCTTTAGATATTTTTTTGAAGAGGCAATCAAAATTTTGATTGCCTCTTCTTGGTTTTTAGTCTAATTCTTGGTTTGGAGTCTTAAGAGCGATCGCACCAAGATAGGATAAAGCCTAGAAGCACTACTGATGGTTATCATGATTCAGATCAGCGATTCTGCACGTGAGGAGATCATTCGTTTACAAGCTAAACAATCTGCTCCAGACGCCTTTCTTCGCCTTAAAGTTGAAACTGGGGGCTGTTCCGGACTGCTCTACGTCACTAAATTTGACCGTAATCTTCAACCTCAGGATCAGGTGCATCACTATCAGGGAATTAATATTGCGATCGATGCTGAAAGCGTAGAATATCTCAACGGGCTAGCTCTTGATTTCTCTGAAGACTTGATGGGTGGCAGTTTTCGATTTCATAATCCTAAAGCAACAAAAATCTGCGGCTGTGGTGTCTCATTTACAGTAACAGAGAGCTAGAATAGGGAATCTGCTGTCTTGATCTGAACGCAATTCTAAATTGAATTTGACTGAACAAAAACACTTAAAAAAAAGTGTTTGACAGTTGTGCTGCCAGGTTGGTATGGTTAGTATTTGTTAAAAGTTGGAACAGGTCAAAACTGCGTACTCCATAACATGCCCACTATCCAGCAACTCATCCGTGACGAGCGCTTCAATGCTCGTAAGAAAACCAAATCTCCGGCGCTCAAGAGTTGCCCTCAGCGTCGTGGCGTTTGCACAAGGGTTTACACAACAACTCCGAAAAAGCCCAACTCCGCGCTGCGTAAAGTTGCACGGGTTCGTCTAACCTCCGGTTTTGAAGTAACTGCTTACATCCCTGGCATTGGGCACAACTTGCAAGAGCACTCTGTAGTCATGATTCGCGGCGGTCGTGTGAAAGATCTGCCAGGCGTTCGTTACCACATTATTCGCGGTACGCTCGACACAGCCGGAGTGAAAGACCGCAAGCAAGGTCGTTCTAAGTACGGCGCAAAGCGCCCGAAAGCCGCATCATAGCTTGAATTGTGCTAGCACGAATTATTAAACAGAAAACCTCTAGATTTGGATTATCCAAGTGTGGGGTCTGTTTACTAGCGATTATCTAGAACTCGAAAGTGATTCTAAGATTGCTAATTGAAACCTCTTAACTAACTGTTCAATTTCTCTTGAAGTGAAGGCTCACTATGTCTCGTCGCGTCGTCATCAAAAAGCGTCCTATTCCCGCAGATCCAGTTCATAACTCTCGCCTCGTCACAATGATGGTTCGGAGAATTATGAAGAGTGGCAAAAAGTCCTTGGCGTCTCACATTGTCTACGATGCGTTCGAGACAATCAAAGAACGCACCGGAACCGAACCATTAGAGGTGTTTGAGCGGGCAGTAAGAAACGCAACTCCCCTAGTTGAGGTGAAGGCGCGTCGGGTGGGTGGTGCAACGTATCAAGTCCCGATGGAAGTGCGAACCGATCGTGGTACTGCATTAGCATTGCGGTGGTTGATTCAATATGCAAGGGCGCGTTCAGGCAAATCGATGGCAACCCGATTGGCGAGCGAACTGATGGACGCAGCAAATGAAACTGGAAGCGCAATTCGCAAGCGCGAAGAAACGCACCGAATGGCAGAGGCAAACAAAGCCTTCGCACACTATCGGTATTAAAAAGTATAGAATCTTAATAGAACGGTAGTGTGATTTTGACTATGCAACAGATGCTAAGGAGGTAGCTGTGGCTCGTACCGTCCCGCTCGAAAGAGTACGGAATATCGGAATTGCTGCGCATATTGATGCGGGCAAGACAACAACAACAGAACGGATTTTATTTTATTCCGGCATCGTCCATAAGATTGGTGAGGTACACGAAGGTACTGCCACGACAGACTGGATGGAGCAGGAGCGGGAGCGGGGAATTACCATTACTGCTGCTGCTATTAGTACCCAGTGGACACGTCGCGATCCGGAAAAGCCGACTCAAGTTGGAGAAGGCGAACTAGAACACAAAATCAACATCATTGACACTCCTGGGCACGTAGACTTCACAATTGAAGTAGAGCGTTCCATGCGGGTACTGGATGGCGTGATCACTGTGTTCTGCTCCGTTGGAGGTGTGCAGCCTCAATCTGAAACCGTGTGGAAGCAGGCGAATCGGTACAATGTGCCTCGCCTTGTGTTTGTGAACAAGATGGATCGCACCGGGGCTGACTTCTATAAAGTCTATGGGCAGGTGCGCGATCGCTTACAAGCAAACGCAGTTCCCATTCAAATTCCAATTGGTGCTGAAGATCAGTTCAAAGGCATCGTTGATTTGGTGCGGATGAAAGCTTATATCCACAAAGATGACCTAGGTCGTGAGATTGAAGTCACGGATATTCCTGCTGACTTGAAAGATAGAGCAGAAGAATTCCGCGTCAAGTTGATCGAAGCTGTGGCGGAAACAAGCGAAGACTTGATGGAGAAATACTTTGGTGGAGAAGAGTTCACTGAAGACGAAATTAAAGCTGCGCTTCGTAAGGGCGTTATCGACAACACAATCATTCCGATGCTGTGTGGTTCTGCCTTTAAGAACAAAGGCGTTCAGCAGATGCTTGATGCTGTAATCGATTATCTGCCTGCTCCGATCGACGTGAAGCCTATTCAGGGCATCCTGCCATCGGGCGAAACGGCTGAGCGTCCACCTAAAGATGATGCTCCGTTTGCAGCCTTGGCCTTCAAGGTCATGACCGATAAGTTTGTAGGTCGTCTCACCTTCGTGCGGGTTTACTCTGGTGTGCTCGCTAAAGGAAGTTACATCTACAACTCTACAAAGGGTAAGAAAGAGCGCGTTTCTCGTTTAATCGTCTTGAAAGCAGATGAGCGAATCGACGTAGATGAGTTGCGGGCAGGTGACCTAGGCGCGATTCCTGGTTTATCTGATACCTTGACGGGTGATACTCTCTGCCCCGAAAACGACAGCATCATTCTTGAGTCGTTGTTTATTCCTGAACCCGTAATTTCTGTGGCGGTAGAGCCAAAAACGAAAGGTGACATGGAAAAACTCTCTAAGGCACTCAAGGCTTTATCTGAGGAGGATCCAACCTTCCGCGTCAACATTGATCAGGAAACTAATCAAACAGTTATCGCGGGTATGGGTGAACTTCACCTAGAAATCCTTGTAGATAGAATGTTACGGGAGTTTAAGGTTGAAGCAAACGTGGGTGCACCTCAAGTTGCTTACCGAGAAACTATTCGCCAACCAGTTAAGGCAGAAGGTAGATTCGTTCGCCAAAGTGGTGGTAAAGGCCAGTATGGTCACGTTGTGATTCAAGTTGAGCCTGGTGAAACAGGCAGCGGTTTTGAGTTTGTCTCTAAGATCGTTGGTGGCTCGGTTCCCAAAGAGTATATTGGTCCGGCGGAAGCAGGAATGCGTGAAGCGTGTGAGTCTGGCATCATTGCTGGATACCCGCTCATTGACATTAAAGCTACTTTAATTGATGGCTCTTATCACGACGTAGACTCCAACGAAATGGCATTTAAGATTGCTGGATCAATGGCAATCAAAAGTGGCGTTATGAAAGCTTCGCCTGTGCTACTTGAACCGATGATGAAAGTCGAGGTTGAAGCACCAGAAGATTTCCTTGGAACTGTTATGGGCAACCTCATCTCCCGAAGAGGTCAAATTGAAGCTCAGGGTGTAGAGCGGGGTATTGCTAAAGTAACGACCAAGGTTCCGTTGGCAGAGATGTTCGGATATGCTACGGATATTCGGTCAATGACTCAGGGACGAGGAACTTTCACAATGGAATTTAGCCATTATGATGAAGTACCTCGCAACGTTGCTGAGACGATCATTGCAAAAAACAAAGGGAACGCTTAATCAGGAAGAGGAACTGTAACTCATGGCACGCGCAAAATTTGAACGGAATAAACCCCACGTTAACATTGGAACCATTGGTCATGTTGACCATGGTAAGACTACATTAACGGCTGCAATCACGATGACTCTCTCTGCTCTGGGTCAAGCGGTAGCCAAAGGATATGCAGATATCGATGCAGCTCCTGAGGAGAAGGCGCGCGGTATCACTATTAACACTGCTCATGTGGAGTATGAAACCGAATCCCGTCACTATGCTCACGTGGACTGTCCCGGCCACGCGGACTATGTGAAAAACATGATCACGGGAGCTGCTCAGATGGATGGAGCAATTCTTGTGGTGTCCGCGGCAGATGGTCCGATGCCTCAAACCCGTGAACACATTCTGTTGGCTCGTCAGGTTGGCGTTCCTCGTCTGGTAGTCTTCCTAAACAAGAAAGACATGGTAGACGACGAAGAGCTACTGGAACTCGTCGAACTTGAGGTTCGTGAGTTGCTAAGTTCTTACGAATTTCCCGGTGATGATATTCCCATCACGGCTGGCTCTGCATTGCAAGCAGTAGAAACGATGACGGCTAATCCGAAGACTAAAAAAGGCGAGAATGAGTGGGTTGACAGTATCTATGCTCTGATGGATTCTGTTGATGAATATATCCCGACTCCCGAGCGCGACGTGGACAAGCCGTTCTTGATGGCGGTAGAGGATGTCTTCTCCATTACAGGTCGTGGTACGGTGGCGACGGGTCGTATTGAGCGCGGCACGGTTAAGGTGCAAGATGAAGTTGAATTGGTCGGCATCAGAAAAACCCAGAAGACGACTGTAACGGGTATCGAGATGTTCAAGAAGAGTCTCGACCAAGGTATGGCAGGTGATAACGCCGGCATCTTGTTGCGGGGTCTCAAGAAAGAAGATATCGAGCGGGGCATGGTGCTTGCTAAGCCCGGTTCAATTACACCTCATACCAAGTTTGAGTCTGAAGTGTACATCTTGAAGAAAGAAGAAGGCGGTCGTCACACTCCGTTCTTTCCTGGATATCGTCCTCAGTTCTACGTACGGACAACTGATGTAACGGGAACGATCAGTGACTTTACATCGGATGATGGCAGCACGGCAGAAATGGTAATGCCGGGCGATCGCATCAAGATGACAGTGGAACTGATCAACCCGATCGCAATTGAGCAGGGAATGCGCTTTGCAATCCGCGAAGGTGGCCGCACTGTTGGTGCAGGTGTTGTCGCAAAGATCTTGAAGTAGTGATACGTCACTAGCTTGAAGCTATCAGTGGCCAGCCTATTTTGGCTACTGATAGCTTTATTATAAGCATCGTACGTACATAGCACTGCTTGGTAGAGCGGTGCTATGTAACTCTGAACCACGAAAACTTGAGTATTAATTCCAATGGCAACTATTCAGCAGCAAAAGATTCGAATTCGTCTGAAAGCATTTGATCGCCGCCTCCTTGATACGTCTTGCGAAAAGATTGTAGACACTGCAAATCGTACTAATGCAACTGCGATCGGTCCAATTCCACTTCCAACTCGTCGCCGAATTTATTGTGTTCTGCGATCTCCCCACGTCGATAAAGACTCGCGGGAACACTTCGAGACCCGCACTCACAAACGGATTATTGATATTTATCAGCCGTCTTCAAAAACGATCGATGCGTTGATGAAGCTTGATTTGCCTGCAGGGGTTGATATTGAAGTCAAGCTGTAAGCTTGTTGGATGTTCGATACTAGAAGGATGTATGGAGGTTTTATCACTCTGTGCATCCTTTTAATGTTTTGATGAGAAACCTTCTAACGCCTCATTTTCCAGAGCGAATGGGCTACAGTAGAAACAGAAGACACCGTTTAACTTATAGGTAATGACTTCCTTCTCATCGATCGCAGTCCGCGAGCTTCCAATATTTCCATTGCCTGAAGTTGTCCTGTTTCCTGGGAGACCGTTACCCCTCCACATCTTTGAATTTCGCTATCGCATCATGATGAATACGATTCTAGAAGCGGATCGGCGCTTTGGTGTGTTGATGTGGGATCCAGTGAAAGGTGAGCCTGCAACCGTAGGATGTTGTGCCGAAATTGTGCAGTTTCATCGGTTGCCGGACGATCGAATGAAGGTTTTGACCCTTGGACAACAGCGCTTTAGAGTTTTGGAGTACGTGCGTGAGAAGCCTTACCGAGTTGGGCTAGTTGAATGGATTGAAGATGAGGCTCCAAGCCAAGATCTTAGACCTATGGCAAATGATGTTGGTCAGTTGCTGCAAGATGTGGTGCGGCTGTCTGCAAAACTGACGGGTCAAGAAATTGAGCTGCCAGAACAGATTCCTGATTTGCCAACGGAGTTGTCTTACTGGATTGCCAGCAATTTATATGGAGTTGCGGATGAGCAGCAGGCGCTTCTGCAACTTCAAGACACTGCCGCTCGGCTTGAGCGCGAATCTGAAATTTTAATGTCTACTCGCAATCATCTTGCTGCTCGAACTGTTTTAAAGGATACATTGGGCGATGTGATTGAAGAGTAGCGCTATTGAGACAGGAAATCGTAACTGCCAAAAATTTTGAGCGTCTCGGTACACGTTAGTAGTTCTCTCAAGGCACTTTGAGTTGCAACCTGTCTCACGTCTGCTTCTAAATCTACAAAAAATAAGTAGTCGCCTAGCGATCGCTTACTGGGGCGCGATTCGATTCGGCTCATATTAATGTTGCGCTCTGCAAATACCTGGAGAGGCTTAAGCAGCATTCCAGGATGATTTGCGCTGAGACTAAATGCTAGTGAAGTGTGGGTTCCACCGGAAGAAGGATCTAAACTTAGCACTAGGAAACGCGTGCAATTATCTGGGTAGTCATTGATAGGGCATGCCAGAACCGAAAGATTATAGAGTTCAGCGGCACGTTGAGACGCGATCGCAGCACTTGTCGCATCTTCATTTAGGTGTTGTAATGCTTCTGTTGTCGAATTTGCGGCAATGCGCTGAGCATTTGGAATGTACTTGTCTAACCATTGTTGGCATTGAGCAAGGGCTTGAGGGTGAGAATACACAACTCGAATTGTATCTAGGTGCGGTGATTGGGTAATCAGTGCGTGATTGATCGGCAACACGAGTGCTTGTTGAATTTGTAGTCGATCCAGTCGCCAAAGTGCATCCATCGTCATCGTAACGCTGCCTTCGATCGAGTTCTCAATTGGAACAACTGCCAATTGAGCTTTACCGTGAGCTACTGCTTCTAGCGTCTGAGCAATACTAGGATAAGGACACAAATCCGCCTCTTGCCCGGTTTCCGCTTGAAACCAATTTAGAAAAATTAGAGCGGCAGCTTCAGCATATGTGCCATTAGGTCCTAAGTGAGCGATCGCGGTTGTCATTATGGTTAATCTGCGTCAAGCAAGGATATCAAGAGCTTGTGACATAGAAGTACGTGCTTTAACAAAGTTTCTCAGGTTTCTCCAACCGTAAGATCAACTATTTATGTTTATATTTCAAAAGATTGACTTGAAATCATGAGAAGACCTTTAAGATTGATGAATGCTTCGAGAATCTTTATCTCTTAACAAAATTAAATGCATATCCGGTTTACTGCATCTCAAGCGGTTGAACTCCTTGTTCCAGAGCAACCTATCCACATTGCAAACTATCTTAGTCAACCGCAAAGAGTGGTCAATGCATTATCAGCGTCTAGCCAGATTGAAAAAGTGGCGGAAGGTTGCTACCGCTTAACGATGCGACCGCTCAAATTCATGTCGCTTAGCATTAAGCCCGCCGTTGATCTACAGGTCTGGGCAGATGACGACGCAAGAGTGAATGTTCAATCTATGAACTGCGAGTTGCAGGGTATGGAATACATCAACGAACGATTTATGCTCGATCTGAAGGGGCAGCTTTATCCCCTTCAAAAACATGGATCCACTTACCTAACTGGACAGGCAAATTTAGCTGTAGAAGTCGATTTACCACCGCCCTTTTCCTTGACACCACGATCGCTGCTTGAAACCGCGGGCAACGGTCTTCTCGCTAGTGTTTTAGGAGGGTTCAAGCAGCGTCTACTGCGCCAATTAATTCTAGATTATCGGCAGTGGGTAGATTCTCAAGTCAACTCAGTTCAGAAAACGAACCCTTCTGTCTCTACCAAACTTTCTTATTAATGAAAATGATGTGATGAATTGAGTGATCAGAGTTAGCGTTCTAGCCTCGACAAACAGTAATTGGCTATACTTTTGACCGATAAAAATGGTGGAAAGTGATGAACGTCTACTCGTGTGAAGGTTTTGCTGAGGCATTTCGTGCTGCCTACTACTCGGAGACAGCTATTAAACCTGCGCTGTTTAGTTTAGGGAACCAAGTCTGGCAACTACCTGCTATAAACTCAACTCGACCTATCGTTCTTGATTCTTTTTCGACCTCTTTTATTGATTTTTACGAACCTTGTCGCTCTTTAGATGCGCTTGAAGGTGCTAACTTGCGCCAAATAAGTTACTTGCCAGCAGTATCTCATGGCATGGTCACTACAACAGAGTGGCATGAGAGGCAGCTAGATCAGGCCTATACGGCAGCGCCTACAATTTTGTGGAAGAACTTTCAGACGTGGGGCGATTTTGTCGACCACGTCCAGCAAAATCGTTCTAATGCTTTCGCTGATTCCCGCCGGCGACGTCGCAAGCTAGAAAAACAGGTGGGAAATTTAACCTTTCTGTTTGACGATCGCAGACCGGAGACTATGGCAACTTGCATGAAATTAAAGTCTGCCCAATATCAGAGATCAAGATGCACAGACCACTTCCTTCATGAGCCGCACATTCAATTTTTTAAGGAGTTAGCGGAAAGAAATTTGCTGGTAGTTTCTAGCTTAAGTTCAAAAGATCAAGTGATTGCAGCCCATATGGGATTACTTGCCAACGGACGGTTATATTTTTGGGTTCCAGCTTATGACGTAAACTTCTCTTCCTGTTCGCCAGGACGCTTGCTCCTTGAAATGCTTCTAGAGGAAAGCTTTAACCGCGAACATACAGAATTTGATTTTCTTATTGGTGGTGAAACCTACAAGTGGGACTATGCAACCCATACACGGCTAATTGCAGAGTTAGGCTCTCGCCCACTTTCGCTAAGGGCAAGCTTAACAGCGCAGAGCCTTAAGCAGAGTGTAAAGCGATCGCTGAAAACTTTAATTCGGGCTTAACTTGCTATTTGAATTTGCTGCGGCTGTTTCATCTAGTAGCTCTAGCTGCTGAACGATCTGCTGCACAGGCGCATACGTTCGACGATGGTAAGAAGTAATTCCCAGGCTTTGCATTGCTTGAATGTGCTGCTTCGTGCCGTATCCAACGTTCTTCTCCCAGCCATAGCCTGGACAGCGCTTGGCTAATCGTTGCATGAAGTGATCGCGCCTGACTTTCGCCACGATCGAAGCACAAGCGATCGCATAAGACGTTGCATCGCCATCAATAATTGCCGTATGCGCTCCGAGATCAGCGTGTTTAATAGTGCGTCCGTCAATTAGGGCATGATCGTAAGGCAAAACACGGGAGAGAGATCGCTGCATCGCTAAGTAGGACGCTCGAAGGACATTAACTTGCTCAATTTCTCGAACGGTAGCCATTCCAATTCCAACCACGATCGCCTGGTCAAGAATTTGAGCAAATAACCGTTCTCGCTGCTTTAGAGAAAGCGACTTTGAGTCTTTAACACCCTCGAGCGGTGTGCAGAACGCAGGGATGGCGACAGCGGCAGCCACAACTGGACCCGCAAGGCACCCTAAACCCACCTCATCCACACCCACAAGGCGGAGCATTCCTTCTTGCCAAAGGATAGACTCCGCATCAAGATTTGGTGTCTGACTCACGCTCTATTCGGCTACCGCCGCAGACGAACGACGGCGACGACGGCGGGGCGGTTCCTTCTCATCAGCTACCGTTGGATCCAGTTCGGGTTGTTCAGGTTGATCATCGACTTCAGAAGATGTTGCGCTGGACTCAAGGTCATCGGATGCAACCGTACTGGACTCAATTTGATCGGGTGCGACACGAACTGCAATATCCTCTTCCTCATCTTCCACGTCGACGTCAGGCTCAACCGGAGACGCGATGGAAACTGGCGGAGCTTCGCCTGGAAGAGTAACTGCGACGATCGCAGATTTAGGATTCTTCACTTCTTTATCGGTCAAAATGAGTGGAGAAATTCCCATCCACGCATACACGTCTTGCTCCTCCGGCGTCATCTCAACGTGAATGACTTCGGGTGGATCGAGAACAGGCTTCATGCTACCGCGCCGCGATCGCCCACGCCGTTCTTCAGAAAATCGAGGCTCTCGCTCTCGCGGCGTAAAGGTTTCCTCGACGGGAGCCGACTCTTCTAGTTCCAAATCATATTCTGCACGGGCTGGATACTCTGATCTTATTGGAGCATCTGCACGAGTTGGATATTCCGCTCTCGTTGGGGCAGGAGTCGGAGTGTAACGATTCGGCTCCTCCCACGGAGTTGCTTTTGAAGGCACCTCGCGAGTAAACCCTTCACGCCGATTACCAGCACCATTTCGGCGACGACGACTTTGATTAGAACGATTCCGCTCTTGATAGCTAGGGTGATGCAGAATGTCTAATTCTTGGTCATTGCCTTCAAGCTCTGGCTCTTCACCCCCATCCCAGAATGCTTCAGTTGCAACAGGCTCGCGATCGCGGCGAGGTTCTACCCGACGAGGTTCCCGCTCTCGCAAAGCCACTGCAGAACGCTCTATGCTCTCTCCCTCTTCATCATGGGTTTCTCCAGGAAGATGTACCAACTGCCCCAAACCGGCACAGGTCGGGCACGGTCGCCCAAACATCTCATAGATATTCTTCCCTTGACGTTTTCGAGTCAGTTCAATCAGTCCAAGTTCAGTCAGTTGGGAAATTTGAGGTTTTGCCTTATCGCTACGGAGGGCTTTATTGAAGTGTTCAAGCACCTGCAACTGATCGCGACGCGCATCCATATCGATGAAATCGACAATGATGATGCCCGCAATGTTTCGGAGTCTCAGTTGACGCGCAATCTCGGTAGCAGCTTCACAGTTTGTCCACAGCACTGTCTCTCGTGCGGTTGCAGAACGAGTAAAGGAGCCAGAGTTAACGTCGATCACGGTCAGAGCTTCGGTTCGCTCGATGATGACGTAGCCACCTGAAGGTAGGTCCACTCTAGGTTTCAGAGCTTCGCGGATGGCAGCATTCACGCGGAAGTATTCCAAAATAGGAACACGATCGCGGTGATGATCAATCAATACGCCTTGGGGTAGCTTTCCGCCGCCCCAATTCATCAACTGCTGCTTGACGCGCTTTAGCCCTGTGTGGGAATCCACGACAATCCGGTTGACATCAGCGTTGTAAACATCACGCAACACGCGTTGGATAAAATCATCGTCCCGGTTCAGCAAGGCTGGGGCACGAGTTGAATTTGCTTCTTGAAGAATGGATTCCCACTGGCGCTGGAGATTTTCTAAGTCCTCCATGATCGCTTCTTCGGGCATTCCTTCAGCTTCTGTGCGAATGACGATGCCCATTCCCGCCGGTTTTACCAGAATCGCCAAGGCTCTTAAGCGATTGCGTTCATTTTCATTGCGGATTCTGCGAGACAAATTTACGCCACGACCGAATGGCATTAAAACTAAATAGCGCCCAGGCATCGATATGTTGCCGGTCAAGCGAGGTCCCTTGTTACCGGTCGGCTCTTTCATCACCTGAACCAACACCTTCTGCTGCGGAGCCAACAGTTCAGTAATGGAACCTGCCGAGCGCTTTAATCGCAATGGTCCTAAGTCAGAAACATGAATAAATCCGTTGCGCTCAGAATCACCAATATTAACAAAAGCGGCATCAATGCCGGGTAAGACGTTTTCTACAACACCTAAATAAATATCACTAACTTGGTGGCTACCAGTTGCAACAATTAGTTCTTGAGTTTGGTCTTCTGAAAAAACGGCAGCAATTCGATGCTGCTCCGCGATAACGATCTGCTTTGGCATTCAATTTCCTCAAAGTTTGATTGCGATCGAGCCATTACTGAAGTTTTGCTCTTCTCGCAGAGAATTAGGTGTGAGATTATTCAGCTAAACCTCAACTACCATCTAAAACTGGGCGACTCATCGCTTGAGATGCTTAAGACGCTACCATCAAGGAAGCTACCACCGTAACAGACGAGTCAATTCGTGAGCTTCGGTCAGTAGAACAGTGAACCCCTACTCAGAAGCAACCACTGTACGTTATGAAGAATGCGCGAAAAGTCTAGCAAGAAAGCTGAGGAGTCTAAAGACGGATCTTCCGGCGGCGACCACGGAGAACGTTTAGCCTATATCAGCCTCTGATGCATTGCATTATAGCGTGCAGACTTAACATATGCACAAACTTTACGGTTTTTATAGCAATGGACTAAGCGATCGCATCCTCTACCTGACCGATTGCTGCTAGAAAAAGCTGGCAGCGATGAATCGAGAGGAGGCGGAATTCATGCCCTGCGACCTGTTCTAACATACTTACAACGTGCTCTGGACGAAGCATTGTGCCGTCATTACGGCAGCTTCCAATGTAGCGAAGTACAGCTTGGGATGAGTTGGGCGAGATATTAATCAGAGAAAGCGCAAATAAGCGATCGCGCCCATTAATTTGATGTACTTTGCCGGATTTCGTTTTTTGCTCTAACCACACTTCAGTCTGCGATAGAACCGATTCAACCCAAGTTTGCCAGTTTGAGAGTGCAGACTGAGCGGCAACATCTACCGTAATTTCATATTCTGCTTTTTCTAATATCTGAGTTGCAGCGGGGGTTTTGAGACTTACCTCTTCAACAGTGTGAACAGGTAAGTTAACCGGAAGATGAGTACTCAGCTTGTGGCGGAAGTCTTCAAGGTCTAGCGATCGCGTCAACTCAAAATCAACAATTTCACCCGAACTTGTGACACCAAGCGGCAATGCATTTGCGGCAACAATACGGGGACTGGGATGAAATCCTTGCGTAAATGCAATTGGAAGCGCCGCACGCCGCACGACCCGATCAAATAAACGCATCATATCTAAATGACTTAATAGCGCCATGTCTCCTACCTTGCCCAACCGCACCCGGATGCGCTGCACGCGATCGGGAACTGGCTTGAAATGCCCATCAAACTGAGGAATTGGTAGAGGCGGAACAACGACATTGTGGCCAAAATCGGTACTACACACCCCGCAGTGAGAACACCCGTCAAACGAGCAGTCTGGAACGGTTGCTGCTTCTAAAGCTTTTTGGAGGTCATCTTTCAACCACTGCTTATCAATTCCAGTATTGAGATAATCCCACGGTAACGGAGCATCCAGCGAAGCTGCACCTGCCGCCTGTTCAAAAACATTCCATTCTCCGCTTTCAACCTGGCGATATTTCCAGCCAACACCCGATTCTTCGATGGCTTGCGTCCATGCGTCATACGCACGATCGAGGCTTTCCCACCAGGCATCCATGCCCGCACCCAACTCCCAAGCCCGTCGAACAACGGCTGCTAACCTGCGATCACCCCGACCGACAAAATCTTCCATTGCAGAAATTCGGACATCGGTAAAGTTAATCTTGACGCCCCGAATCGAACGAAAAGCGTCTTTGAGAAGATTCTGTTTGCGCTTAAACTCTGTCGTCGAGACAGAATGCCATTGAAACGGCGTGTGGGGTTTAGGTGTGAAGTTAGAAATTGTCACGTTGAAATCTAACCGTCGTCTGCCCTGCTTGCTGCATTCGCGGCGCAGCCAGCGCAAGGTGTCCGCAATTCCTAGCACATCTTCATCCGTTTCACCTGGCAACCCAATCATGAAGTAAAGCTTGACCTTATCCCAACCTTGCTCATGGGCTGTCTTGATGCCGCGAAGCAATTCTTCATTCGTCAAGCCCTTGTTAATGATGTCTCGCATCCGTTGAGTGCCTGCTTCCGGGGCAAAGGTGATACCGATCGGGCGAGTTCCACCAATGATGTGAGCAATGTTTTCGTCAAAGCGATCGACACGCTGGCTTGGCAGAGAAAGCGAGATATTCTCGTCTTTGAGACGGTTTTTGATCTCAACCCCGACCGCAGGCAGCGCGAGATAATCTGAACAGCTGAGCGACAAGAGCGAGAATTCGTTATACCCCGTTGCTTGCATTCCCTGCTCGATCGCATCAATTACCTTTTCTGGCTCTACATCCCGCGCTGGGCGAGTCAGCATTCCGGGCTGACAAAACCGACAGCCGCGAGTACAGCCGCGTCGAATCTCGATTGTGAGGCGATCGTGAACCGTCTCCACGTAGGGAACTAAGCCAATTGAGTAAGCTGGGATCGGATCGGCAACCCGACGCAGAATTCGGGCCGGAACATCTGGATGATTTGGATGAATCGAACCATCAGCCGCCATGTCATAGAAGTGGGGGACATAAACGCCTGGAACTTGCGCCAAATCGAGCAAGATCTCTTCACGGCTCAGTTTTGCGGCTTTGCCTTCCTCAAGCACTAGCCCAATTTCGGGCAACAGTTCTTCACCATCACCGAGGGCAACAAAATCGAAGAAGTCGGCGTAGGGTTCAGGGTTAGAAGTTGCCGTCTGCCCACCTGCAAAGATTAAGGGGTAATCAGTCCCCAATCGTTCTCGCCACGTTAACGGGATGCCTGCCAGGTCGAGCATCTCTAAAATATTAGTCGCCCCTAGCTCGTAGCTTAGACTAAACCCTAGAATATCGAAATCAATTAGTGGACGACGGGATTCGACCGCAAACAACGGAGTGCCCGTAGCGCGAAGCTTGGCAGCAAAGTCGGAAGCGGGAAGGTAGGCGCGATCGCACAATTGCCGGGGTTGGGTGTTCAGAATGCTGTAGAGAATGATATGTCCCAAATTAGACGCACCCACTTCATACACTTCTGGGTACGTTAAGACCCAACGAATGGTGCTGTCTTGCCACGGCTTATGCACTGCGCCTAGCTCATTTCCCAAATACCGAGCCGGGCGAAGAATATCCGAGGTGAGGAGTTCTTCGACAGCAACAGTTTGGTCGCGCTTCTTAGGGGGAGCATCCGTTGGAATTGCCACGATGACTTTGCCTAGCAGAGAGGACATAGACTATCAGTATACTGACTCACCTACTCTGTTGCGGGCGATCTCACGCGATTCAACCGATGGAACTAAGCGGTGACTAATTCAAAAGCAGTGAAGCTCTCGAAGATTTCAAAGACGCGATCGAGCTGAGTCATCTCAAAAATGATACGAGTTGAGGCAGAAACAGAACATAGACTCAGACGCTTGTTTCTGCGTTGCGCTAACCGGAGAGCAGCAACCAAGACCATCAAGCCTGCACTATCAAGCGCTTCAGCTTGGCTCAAGTCTACTAACACTGTGAAATGATGCTCAGATAAGATAGCGGCTGTTAACTGAGTTTGAAACTGAGGCGCGCTAGCGGCGTTTAGGCAACCGCAAGGACGAACAATAGCAGTTTGAGGACGGACGAGTACATTCTGCATAACGTTACCTTTAATAAATTCCAAAACCAAGAATTTTGATGCCAATGCCCCTGACGATAGCTAGGTATCCTTGACATTGCCTAGAGCGGTTGTCGAGTTTGGCAGAATCTTTATTAGATAAGGGCTATTTTATAAACTTTTCAGTAAGGGGTTGAATTTAAATTGTAAAAAATTACACATTTGATGCGCTCCACATCTAACCTTGTCAAAGTTGCTAAAGTGAGGCGAACAAGGCAACCTTAATCGAATTTCTATCAAATCTTCTTGATAAATTCCCGGATCTATTCTTACTAGTTTCTACTGATCAAGGAACGGTTTACCTGAGAGTGGGTAGGTGCAGGAGAAGGACTGGGTATTTTGGTGCGTGACAAGATTAGTGGAATACTAAGCGTTCCTAGAATCATGACAACCGCTGTTATCACCCAAATGGAGAGAGGGCTGGGGCGGTAATTGCCCTGCTCAATTTGCCACAATACCTGGTTATATCGCCATGCCGCAAACGCGACCATCGTAATGCCGAACACAACCAAGCTAACGCCCAAATTCTCCGAGTTAAAGAGGGGATCTGCTTGATACTCTTGCCGAGTTAGAGCGAGATGTAGTTGGCGGAGAAATAAACCAAAGCGAGCGATCACAAATCCAAAACCAATCAATGCGATCGAGGTTCGTAACCACGCCAAAAAGGTGCGTTCGTTCGCCTGATGTTCTCGTTGACGGTCGATCTTTGGCTCTTTTGTCATGGAAATGTCATACGGAAAATATAATTCAGGCGAATAACTGGATGTCACAATCTATTTACTTGGAACGATCGCTTGAGAATACATCAGGGTAAGCTTGCCAAATCTTTTGAATAAACTGGTGTAGTTGATGAGATGCAGGTTTAGTTTGTACTTTAAGTTCAGGATTTGCATCCAAGCTGTAGAGCCATGACAGGAGCGGAATTACGTCAGTATCTAATGCTTGTTGGAACAGAACGGCAGGACACATTAGATCGGAACCGTCTCGCAAGTCTTGTAGAGCTAGAGAGTTACAATCTGTCCAGCCTATGACAGCATCTGACTGAGACACTAACGCTAACGGACGCACCCAGCATTGGCGTCTCGATTCCACAAACTGGACTACTTCTGCATAAAGCCGAGTTAAATCGTGTTCTAGGTAAACGATTTGAGAGGGATGAAAGATGATTGCTTTGTCTTTCCCTGCCTGAAATGCAGCAGAGTTCATGGGTATCAATTGAGTTTTGTGAACGGTATCTTACAGTTTAAGAGATCGAGTTAACAGATCATCACTTGTGATTGCAACATTTGCTCTCTGACACTACAGCATTTGCTCTCTGCCATCACAACGATCCATAGAGATATACCAATTGCTGAGTTCAAATTTTTCTGAGCGCAGGAAACAGAAGGAATGAGTAGAATTAGGAACGGATAAGCGCCAGACCGGTAGTTGAGCTGAAACTTGAAGGATTTCTAGCGAAAGATGAAGAAGTTCTGATCAGCAGTATCTATTACAGTAGAGAGGATGGGAAAAGGAGCGATCGCAGATGGCACTCATTACAACAGGCGGACAACTGATTAAAGATGTTGAAAAACACGGCGCAATTGCCGCGTACGTTCCTTTAGAAGGAGGCTTTGAGGGACGCTATCGCCGTCGAATACGCGCGGCTGGTTACACCTCAGTCAGTATCACCGCGCGGGGATTAGGAGACGTTGCCGCTTATTTAACGGGCGTTCACGGCGTTCGTCCAGCTCACTTGGGTAAGAAGAGTACAGGGGCTGGAGCTGCTGTTGGATATCGGTATTTTGCTCCTCCTATTGTCACCACTTACGTTGACAACCTTCCTCCCAAATCCAAAGGGCTGTTGCTTTGGATTATTGAAGGACACATTCTCTCTAGCCAAGAACTTGAATACTTGGCAAACCTTCCGAAACTAGAGCCTCGTGTCAAGCTTGTGGTTGAAGTGGGTGGAGAACGCTATTTTCGGTGGACATCGTTGACCGATGCGATCGCGGCGTAAGAGTTGGATGAAGGATGAGGGATGGAAGTAGAAACGTGAAACAGAACTCTGGACGGTTGAAAGTTGATCAGCCTTTTCCGCCTCATCTCTCCTCTCTACCTATGTCTTAGGAGTCAATTTTTCTTAAAAATCAGCTTTATTTGCGATTTGCACATTAGCATAAAGGGGTGACTGAATATCTTCACCCTCTACACTCCCTTAAGGAAGGTCACTGGTTTAAACTCATTTGCGGAGCCAGCTTTCAGCATCTTCCTGCCGTTCGCACACTCGCCCTCACATATGCCCTTGCTGGTGCGGATTGTATTGATGTCGCTGCCGATCCAGCGATTGTCGCTACAGCACGAGAAGGTCTTGCGATCGCGCACACTCTTTCTGATGAAGCCCGCCACCGAGGATTTCACGCTTCATCACCTTGGCTCATGGTCAGCCTTAATGACGGAGAAGATCCACATTTCCGCAAAGCAGAATTTATTGCATCAGAATGTCCAACCGATTGTCCGCAGCCTTGCGAGCAGGTTTGCCCAGCACAGGCGATCAGGTTTAGCCACTATTCTGGTGTGATTGATGAACTCTGTTATGGATGCGGACGATGTATTCCTATCTGTCCTAATCAACAAATTTCAACCCGATCGTATATCTACACGCCAGAAGTAATCTCGCCGATTTTACGGCAAGCAGGAATTGATGCGATCGAGATTCATACCCAAGTAGGGCGATTTGAAGACTTCAAGCGATTGTGGAGTGCGATTGCACCGTGGGTGCATCAACTCAAGCTTGTCGCCATTAGCTGTCCCGATGGTGAAGATCTGATTGACTACCTGCAAGCATTACACGATTTGATATCGCCCCTGCCCTGCGCTTTGATTTGGCAAACCGATGGACGACCGATGAGCGGCGATATTGGCGACGGAGCTACAAGAGCTTGCTTAAAACTTGGTCAGAAAGTTCTTGCCGCGAATCTTCCAGGGTATGTGCAACTGGCAGGAGGAACGAATCAATCGACTGTTCCCAAGCTAGAAACGTTAAATTTGTTGCACAATAGAAATAGTACTTTTGTATCTAAATCTATTGCAGGGATTGCCTATGGAAGTTATGCCCGGAGTCTACTTTTACCCATTCTGAATCAGCTTGAGGTACTGGAAATGCAGCCATCAACGTTACCACCAAATGCGATGAGAACGCCTTCTGACTCACAATTCCCCGTTCGCATCGAGACAACTCCCGCTTTACTATGGCAAGCCGTTGCGATCGCGGATGCACTCGTCAGCCAAATCAAACCTTCCCAGGTCTATTCTTCTCCAATCCGTTGATACAAGTGATTTAGCATACACCAGTGCTAAATGGCGATCCCGTACCCTACCCTCAAGGACTTCCGTTCCCCGTTCTTTTTGGAGCTTGTTGAACAACTTATGGTGCAACCCAGCGAGATCAACGTTTCCTCAGTCCCCGATTCTGACTACGACCAGAACGACCGTCACACCGGACTTATCTCCTCACCTAAAAGAATGCAAGTGACCGACGACTTAACGAAATTATTGGATATTTTGCCGAATGCTCTGCGCGATCGTTTAAATCAACATCCGCAGCGAGACAGTTTAGTTGAAGTCGTCATGGATTTAGGACGGCGTCCTGAAGCTCGATTTCCAGGCAAAGCAGAGTACCTGTCGGAAGATCCAATCACTCAAGACGAGTTAAATGAAAGCATCACCAAAGTTGGCGATTTTGGAGGAGACAACCGGGCCGGGATTGAGCGCACCTTGCACCGGATTAGCGCCATTCGGAATCGACGTGGCGATGTAATTGGTTTAACCTGTCGCGTGGGTCGAGCTATCTTCGGAACAATTGGCATGATTCGCGACTTGGTAGAAAGCGGTCGCTCGATTTTGATGCTGGGTCGTCCGGGTGTCGGCAAAACGACGGCATTAAGAGAAATCGCTCGGGTGTTGGCAGACGAGTTGGATAAGCGCGTCGTTATCATCGACACGTCTAACGAGATTGCAGGAGACGGGGATGTGCCGCATCCTGCGATCGGGCGAGCGAGACGGATGCAAGTTGCCCGTCCTGAGTTGCAGCATCAGGTCATGATTGAGGCCGTGGAAAACCACATGCCTGAAGTCATCGTCATTGATGAGATTGGAACGGAATTAGAAGCCTTAGCCGCCCGAACGATCGCAGAACGGGGCGTCCAGCTTGTGGGAACCGCCCACGGCAACCAATTAGCAAATTTGATCAAAAATCCAACGCTATCTGATCTCATTGGTGGGATTCAATCTGTCACCTTGGGAGACGATGAAGCAAGACGGCGCGGAACTCAAAAAAGCGTTTTAGAGCGCAAAGCGCCACCGACGTTTGATATTGCGGTGGAAATGCTAGAACGAGAAAAGTGGGTGGTTCACGAACAGGTCGCTGAAACCGTCGATAGCGTGTTGCGAGGGCGAGTTCCCAATCCTCAAGTCAGGACAGTTGATGAAACGGGCAAAGTGGTTGTTAGCCATGAACCCGTTAGTGAACAGGCAACGGCGCGGCTAGGGTCTCGCAGTGAGTTGCGATCTAACGTGGTTCATGGAGGGTTTCCCTCTCAAGAATCGAGCCAGTTTGCAGCGCCACAGAGCCGAGGATGGCGATCTTCGGGTCGCATGAAAGCTGTTTCTAGCCAAAGCAGAGCGCCGCTTTCGCCCGAACAGCAAGCCTTTGAGCAACTGCTTGACGAATCCTTAGACAAGCAGTCTGATCCGTTTAGCGCCATGCGTAGCCCCGACGGAAGCGCTGCTCCCTATCAAAGCGCAACTGAACAGCGCTACTTCCCAGGTCCCAACGGGGAAGAATTGCCCTTGCATGTTTACCCTTATGGGGTGAGTCGGCAAAACCTCGATCAGGTGATCCGGACGCTGAACTTACCAATTGTTTTGACCAAAAACATTGAGGATGCTGACACCGTGCTGGCCCTGCGATCGCACGTCAAAAATCACTCCAAGCTTCGGCATCTCGCTCAAACACGACAGATTCCGATTCACACGGTCAAATCGAATAGCGTTCCTCAAATTGCTCTTTCCTTGCGTCATGCACTCAACATAGATGATTTAGGAGTGCCCACCGATGCAGAATTAGATTTACTCGTACGCGGCGATAGCACTGACGAAATCGAAGCGTTAGAAGAAGCAAGATTAGCGGTTGAACAGATTGTCATTCCGAAAGGACAACCTGTTGAGTTGTTGCCGCGATCGGCAATGGTTCGCAAGATGCAGCATGAGTTGGTCGAACACTATCGTCTAAAATCGAACAGCTTTGGTGAGGAGCCAAATCGCCGTTTGCGAATCTATCCCGCCTAGTGTTGTAAACCTGTGGTTGGTTGCATTGCCTTGTAAAGACGCGATTAATCGCGTCTTTACAACACGTCACTGAAGCTGATCAGCGGGTCTACAACATCACTAAAGATCAGAGCTTTGGATGCGCTGTTTCTTAAGTCTCAATTAAGTCTCAAGGGCGCAAAGACAACGTTCCTGATGGCAAAATTTGTGGGTTGCACATCAAGGCGACCCTTCTCACTCAAAACCTATCGTTTCTGCCATGCTCCAGTTTATTCGGTCAGATTTAGCCCAGCTCACCTCTTACAGTACTCACCATACTGATAATTCAACCGTGCATCTCGATCGCTTAGATGTGAACGAGAACCCTTACGATCTGCCCGAAGAACTGAAGGAAAAATTGGCCTGGACATGGCAACAACAGATCGAATCGAATCGTTATCCCGACGGAGGTTATCTTGCCTTAAAGGAGGCGATCGCAGCTTACGCAACAGACTCCTCTAACGCCAACTTTGTGGCTGCAAATATCTCCGTTGGCAACGGTTCTGATGAATTGATTCGCTCTCTGTTGATTGCAACGTGCCTCAACGGAGAAGGCTCTATTCTCGTCGCAAATCCTACATTCTCGATGTATGACATTTTGGCGAAGACATTAGGAATTCTAGTGGTTACGATCGTGCGATCGCCTGACACCTTCGAGATGGATTTGACCGCCGCACAAGCCGCCATCACCGATACTCAACAGCCACCGATTCGAGTTGTATTTGTGGTGCATCCCAACTCGCCCACTGGAAACGCTTTAACTGAAGCTGAAATTACTTGGCTAAGGAGCCTTCCTCAACACATCTTGATTGTCATTGATGAAGCTTATTTTGAATTTAGCCAGACAACATTAGCAGATGAACTGGTACAGCATCCCAACTGGGTCGTGTTACGGACATTCTCAAAGGCATTTCGCTTAGCGGCACATCGAGTCGGTTATGCGATCGCTCATCCCGATTTAATCACCACACTAGAGAACGTCCGATTGCCCTATAACTTGCCAAGCTTTACGATCGCCGCTGCACAATTTGCCCTATCGGAACGGCAGCATCTCCTCGCGATCGTGGATGTTTTGCTAATAGAACGTCGCAAACTGATTGCAGAACTTTCAAAACACGAACAGCTTCGCCTCTGGAATAGTGATGCCAACTTCATTCATATTCGGTTGCAGAATGCGGATGAGGCTAACTCTAAACTCGAAGCAATCTATCGATCGCTCAAACAGCAAGGCACCCTGATTCGGCACACGGGTGGTGGGTTGCGGCTTACCGTAGGAACTCCAGACGAAAATCAGCGCACCTGCAATCGAATGAAACAAGCTCTAGTCGAAATGCTCTAGCCTGCGCCGCTTATATTTAAGACGTTTGGGAGTTTCGACGAATCAGTTCAATCGTCTGAGGTAACACCCCAACGAGAAGCGCGAAGGCATCATCTGGCACTTGAGCTACTATTTCTGCGCCAAAATAATTTTCAAACTGATTCAGAATCATTTGCGCTCGCTGAGTTGGTAATGGATTGTCAGTCAACTGTTGAGTCAATCGAATCCACTGCCGACGAATTAAATATGCCTTTTGGCGCTCCTCAGGGGATTTTGGGCAGACCAACGCCAAATCACCTATGGGTAACACTCGTTCACAATCTAAATCAAAGAAACTACCGACAGCGGCTCCAGGTCCGGCGAACTCAGCATGAAAGCGCTTATATAAGATTAAGCCGTTTCGTCTACGACTATTGACGATCAGCAACTGTCCCTTACTAAGCTGAGTCAGAATATCAGCCACTTTGCTTAAAGAATTACGATTTATGAAAAATGCCCCCCTATTCTATGGCATGGAACCAGAGAGCAAGAAGCTGTACGTGATGGAAATCAAAGCGTCTGATATACAACGTAATTTAGAGCGCTAGAGGGAGTTAGACATTCTCTCGCACTTATTCTTTCTACCCTGTGAAGTTCCTGAGTATTTCTGCAAGAAGTCTCATTTTTGATTTGTTGGCATTCGCCCCCTAATCTCCTAACTTCTAGAAAAGATAGACCTTAAACTTCCAGAAGTTAGGAGATTTGAAGAGTTTTTAGAACCTCTCTTAGAAGAGCAGAAAAAACGTAGAAGCGATGACTTAATGTTCTTAGGGGTCTTCTACATTCGATGGAATTCCTAGCACCGGGCATGGGAGTCGACGCAGTTGCTTGACCAATGAATGGTGTTTAGACTCACAGCCCAAGATCATCAGCGAGGCTGACTCAGACTCGACAACCGCTTTTAGCTCTTCAGCAACGGAGCCAAATCGCAAATGAGTTTTGAGAGAACCTCGCCACTCTTCTGCAAGACAACGCGCATGCCAAAGAATGCGATCGGCTTGCTCAAACACCTCCGCCATACTTGCTGGAGCCGATTGTAAGTCTACCTCTCGACATTCAGCAATGGCAGTTCCACCAGTCGCGCTGTGTCCTCCTACAGAGCGCTCTAAGTCGCAGTAGGGTCGGCTAGGCTGCAAATCTGCCAGTCTTTGCATCCATTCGTCGATCACGTAGACCACTTGTACAGTCACTTGTTTCCCCGTAGCTAAGCGGGTTTGATGAGCAATCCATAAGGTCAGATCCAGCGCCGTCTGACTGCGAGGCGAGTGAGAATAACCAACAACTAGATTAATTTCTGAGCTTGAAGCGTTGTGGGAACCTACAGGCGATTTTGCTTGCGGCAAGAGCAACATCTGGTTGACCAAATCAGTGCAACCCAGCGTGTCCTGAAGCCGTGCCAGCATTGACAAAATATTCACGATAACAAACCTCTCCTAACGACGGTGTGCGAGAGGTGGGTCGGGCCAAGCTACCGGTGTCACTATAAGCTGACACCTGTCACTCCCAGGAGACCACAACGACTACTGCACTGGGCAGTACAAGTCTTGGGCACTCCTCCCATTGCCGACGGAGTTAGCTGACGGGCTAAGACTGGAAGGTGTCTCTCTCAAACGCAGAGAAGTTTGACCTAAACCTCAAAACGCTTAAAATTCGCCCCAGAAAAATTGGTTCCTCCGCTTGAATTTGAACTTGGAGCTTTACCCCATTGCTCGATTCAGATTAGGCTACCCACAAAGAAACTGAGAAATTGACGCTAAGACATTCCACTATGAGAATGTATCAGATTTAAGAATTAAGAAGATGTGCCAGAATTTAAGCTCGGCAATTTGATTCTAAATCCGCTAATAACCAACTTATTACAGGTCAAGGTGTGAGAACTGCTATCTGCAAAACAAAACCACTCCAGATCATGAATTTGCTCAACTGATAAGTCACCCTAAACTAGTATATCAGTGCATTCCAACTCTGCGGTTCTTTATAAACTGTGATTTTTCATAAATAAAAATTAAGTAGTCGTCTACGCTACTTTTTAGTCTAGAAAAGACTACTGATAGAAAATTCTTAATATTTTTCACAGATAGATTCTTACAAGCTAGAAAAACGGGGTTAGCTTACTGAAAGCTTTGTCCTAAGCTGCTTGCTGAGCATTAGTTGTCTCAAGCATACGTTGGTAGAGACGTGCCGTTTTTGTGGAGCGCTTGAGCTTGCCTAAAAGTTCTAAGTAAGCGAAGGGAAGCACAATAGGCCAAAGCATTGTTGCGATCGCAATGACAAACCAAGATGTTTTTCTTTCTTCATCAGACATTTCTTCATCGCGGCGGAAGAAAGCCATCCAAGCGGAAAACAAAATCGGCATTACTAGAAGATAAAAGCCAACCGGGAGTAGGAACAGGGTCTGCATAACCAACATCTCAATGAAAGTCCAACGTTCGATCCGAAGCTTTTGTGAGAGGCATTTAGCTAATTCGCCTTGATGTACAAAATACTAGGTTATTCAGGTCTTTCTCATTGGCATAAATACCGAAGCATGAGACGGGGAGTTGCAAAAGCACGTGAATATACTAAGTCTTTTTTTGTTTGTTTTATTACTCTTCGTACAGAACGTAATAGCTGTAGTTTTGTAAGTTACGCTCTGCTAAACAATAAACTCACACCTGCTAAAGCAATCAAGACACCAATCACTGATCGAATACTAACGCGATCGCCCAACATTCGAGTGAGCGGAATAACGAACAACGGGCTGGTGCTGGTGAGGGCTTGAGCGACTCCAGTAGGAGCAAATTTAAGCGAGATTTGCTGGAGCCAAACTCCCAAATAGGTGCTAACGAAAGCAGTTCCAGCAACAACGAAAAAGAGGCTTTGAGAGCGCAATGGTTTAACGATTTCATGAGACTGCTTTTGTGCCACACCCCAAATCAATAGCACTATTGTTCCGCCAATTAAGCGAATTAACGTACTCCACAATGGGTCAACATCAGAGTCGATAAAGGCAAATCGAGAGAGGACAGCACCAATCGCTTGTCCTACAGCAGCAAGCAACCCAAATAAAGCACCGCGCCTGATTTGATAAGACGGTTCTGTTGATTCAGGAAGGCGCTCAAGAACAACCCAAATTACTCCTGTTAAAATCATCACAATTCCGAACCAGGATTGTGATGAGAGTCTTTCTTGTAAAAAAACCAGCGCTAAAAGGGCAGCGATCGCAGGCGCGAGGGTTTCAAATAGGAGAGTACGTCGCGCGCCAATCGAGTTGAGTGCATTGAAATAAGCCGTATCGCCAAATCCGATGCCGATCGCACCACTAAGCAACAGCAGCATGGCGCTTTTGACATGGATCAGTGGCACAGGTTGGCCGATTGCAAATAGAGTGAAACCGAGCATCGCGATCGCAATCCATCCTTTCGTCAAATTGAGCGCTAGAGGCGAGATTTGCTGTCCGACTCCGGTGTAAACCAGCGAGGCACAGGCCCAAATGAAGGCAGCGCTAAGAGCCGCAATTTCGCCTCGATAGTGAAGAACCTGGAACATGAATTTTAGAGAAGTTTTAGCAGTTCTAAAGTCTGTTTGGGATGAACTAGCGTATTGGCACAGAGAATTCCAGAAGCGGCGACGGCAGGAACTCCGATGCCGGGAGTCGTACTGTCACCAACGCGATAGAGTCCTGAAATTGGAGTGTGGCAACTGGGGAACAGTCCTGCTCCGGCAGCAATAGCGGCTCCATAAGTGCCTTGATGACGACGCAGATACCGAGCATGAGTTAATGGCGTGCCCATGAGTTCTAGCACAATCCGTTGCCTGATATCTGGAATGACTCGCTCCAAGGCGCGAAAGAGGGAGTGCGATCGCGTTCGTTTCTTCATCTCGTACTGCTCGTCGCGCATCCAGCCTTCATAAGGTTCGAGGGTATAGGCATGAACTCCATGATGGCCTACAGGCGCAAGGCTTTTATCCCACACTGAAGGAATAGAAATCATGCAGGTGTTCCCCGGCTCAGCGATGTCTTGATCAGCATCGTGCACGACGACATGATGCCCAGTCAACGCCTCTAATCCGTCGGCTCGAATGCCTAGATGTAAGTGCATAAAGCTATCGACCGTGGGAGTTGCTAGCGCGGATTGACGGTAGGCAGTAGGAACATCAGATGGTCGTAGCAGATGGGTATAGGTGTCCCAAATAGTGGCATTGGAGATGACGATCGGGGCACTTAGGGTTTCCCCATTTCGCAGTCGAACACCTTTCACGGTGCTTGATTCCACCAATATTTGCTCGACATGCGTTCCCAAGCGAAGCTGTCCGCCCCATTTCTTGAAGCCTCGGATCAAGGCATCCACGATCGCAGTACTACCTCCAACCGGATAGTCAATGACAGATCGCGATCGCTCTCCAAACATAAATGCAACTTCCGGGGCGATCGTCCCGTGAGCTTTTAATCCTGATAAAAGAAAACACTCCAAATCAATTAACCGCCGTACCCACGGATCACGAATCGTTTGATCCACCAACGCCCCGACCGAGCTTTGAATCAAACCCAGGTTTGGCAACAGCTTTAGCAACGATGGAAAGTAGCGGATCAGCGTGGGAATGAGGTTGAGATCCGATCGCAGTGCCAGAGTAGGAATAGCGCGTAAGCCCTCATATAGGCGCAAGAAGCGTTTTTCTAGTTGAGCAAATTCTGTTGCGCCTTGAGGAGTTATGGCTGCGATCGCCGCTCGATATTTTTCGGAGTCGCCATAGATCGGCAGCGTAGCGTCAGGAAAATGATAATGTCCAAACGGATCGTAGGGAATCGCAGGAATGGTTTCTCCCAAAACGGCTAAAACTTGTCGCAGAGGATTGAGCGAATTTGGGTCAGAAAGCCCGCAGTAGAACGATGCGCCCGAATCGAAGTGAAATCCTTGGCGCGAGAATCCGTGGACGGCTCCACCCGCGATCGTATGGCTTTCACAGAGGAGAACTTGTTTGCCGTAGCGAGCGAGGAGTGCCCCTGCCACCAAACCACCAATGCCGCTTCCAATCACAATCACATCGGCTTGCTGCATGAAAATTTAGAAGATTACATGAATATTTAGAAGTAAACTGTTTCCGACCATTCCCGCTAGAGTGAAAAGGATGAAATCAACCCTAGGAGAACTGCGCTTATGGCTCAGGCAAAGCTTGGAGATATGGTCAAAGTCCACTATACGGGCAAGCTTGACGATGGAACCGTTTTTGATTCTTCCACCGATGGCTCTCCCTTAGAATTTACAATTGGCTCTGGACAAATTATTCCTGGATTTGAGCAGGCGGTAGTAGGCATGAGTCCGGGCGATTCAAAGACGGAACTTATTCCCGTCGAGCAAGCTTATGGTCCTCATCGCGAAGATATGGTCGTGATTGTCGATCGCGCTCAGATGCCAGGAGATTTAGAGCCAGAAATTGGTCAGCAGCTTCAAATTCAGCAGCCGACTGGACAGCCAATCCCAGTCGTTGTGACGGAAGTTTCAGAGGCAGACATTACGCTGGATGCAAATCATCCGTTGGCCGGAGAAGACTTGACGTTTGACATTCAGCTAGTGGACATTGAGGCAGAAGGCTAATCCAGAATTAGTGAATCATACTTGGTACGTATCAGCATTTTTTAACCTTGTAGCAAAATAATCTGGCTCTGTGGCGAAACTCTCTCGCTGCGGAGCCAAAATTTTTGTCAAGTTTCCGTAATGATTCGGGACGAAGATGAAGATTTCATTTAGTGAAAAACCGTGACGTTTCTTCCTTTTGGTAGAGAAATCTTAACAAACCTTGTTATATCTTTTGAGCAATCTTACCTACAGCGTCAAAGCTAGGGTGTGTTGCAGTTTCAGTGATTTTGGCTGAGCCTTCCAGCCAACTCAACTGTCCATAAAGATTTGACAAGACTTGTTACACATGGTTTCTATCTATGAAGGACCCTTTAATTTTTTAACAAGTAGCTATGCGAAAAGGACTGCCGCGCACCCCCATTACCGTCTTTGGTCCGATTCTTGACAAGATTATTTTGACTCACCTTGTCGTGATCGGCTTACCTACAGTCCTGTACTACTACGTGCTCAGTGGCGGTGGGAATCTGCTGCCGATGCACGTTGTGATTCCGGTGTTGTACTTTGTCACTTCGCTGGTGGTGATGGGGGAAGCGGTTTCTACAGCGCTCACTTACGGATATAAAAAATCTGGGTCTAAGGCACTGCGTAAACCAAAGTTTGGCTGGATTCAACGATTTTTACGGACGCCGCGCACCTACGACAGCGATCGCAGGGAAGTTCCAGAACTACAAAGTGGAACACCCAGAAGCTCACTCATTGTGGCGGCGTATCTGCCGAACGAACAGCATATTATTCTCAGCACTCTGAAGTACATTCTGACGACGCTTAATCGACCAAAGGATGGACTAGAAGTGATTTTGGCATACAACCGACCGGAGCGACTGGCGATCGAGGATGAATTAGAAAAGCTCGCCGAGCGTTATCCCGATTTGAAGCTCCTGTGTGTCGAAGACAGCCACTCTAAAGCAGAGAATGTGAACGCTGCATTAGAAGTGGTGACTGGAGAAATCACGGGTATTTTAGACGCTGATCATTACCCCAATGCAGACTGCTTCGATCGAGCATGGCGTTGGTTAGAGAGCTATCGCTATTCTGTCGTTCAAGGCCGGAATGTGATTCGCAATCATGATGTGAATTTTATGACGAGCATGATTGCGGTTGAGTTTGAGTGCATGTATGGAGTCAGTCACCCGGCTAAGTCGCTTCTGGCTGACACTGGCATGTTCTGTGGCTCTAACGGCTATTGGAGGACATCAGTCCTGAAGCGGATGCGGTTTTCATCGACGATGTTGACGGAAGATATCGATGCATCGCTCAGAACGCTGCTTAGCGGCTACAACATTGTTCACGATCCAACAATTCTAACGACAGAATTGGCTCCGGTTGATCTGCGATCGTTCTGGTTCCAACGAAAGCGGTGGGCGCAAGGCTGGCTAGAGGTGACTTTGAGACACCAGTTTTCGCTGCTGCTTTCAACAAAGCTTGACCACTGGCAAAAACTCTACTGGTCGCTGCTGTTGGTCTACAGTGCAGGGTTTCACTTTGTTGCACTCCAGATGTTTCCAATGATGATCAGCCTGACCTTGACAGGCACAACAGCCCCTGAAGTTGCACCAGAGTATTTCTGGGCGACCACTGCACTGACGTTGCTGAGTGGTCCGATCCAAACTTTAGCCGCTTGGCTGGTGCGAACCGACCTCGTACATCAGCCCCGCAAGAATTATCTAGCGTTCTGCCTATTCATTCCGTTCTACTGTGTGTTAAAGAGCGTGATTGCCATTACTGCAATTTACGATCATTTTGCAGGCAATACAGAATGGGTTGTCACACGTCGAGGGTTCATGGAGTCGCTGCCAACTGGATTTTTACGTAAAGCGGGATAGAGGAGCTTATCCATTTAGCGTTTGAATCGCGACGGCTTTAATCGTGGCGAGCGGCACTTGATAAAAATACTGGCGGCGGAATTGTTCTTCGCGCACTGCATCTAGAAATTGCTCAACCCTGCCTCTTGCTTCGGCTTGAGGCTTTTTTTCTGCCCAAACGATGCTAAAGCCTTGTTCGGTATAGGAGACGCTGAAGCCAAGCAGTTCTAACGCTTGAAAGCCCATTTTTAGAGGCAAATCACCAATTTCTAAGCGATCGTAGAGTTGTCGGCGAGTGGCAGTTTGCTCAGTGCGGCTTAAGTATTTAGCAATGCCGATCAGAGTTTGCCACGTGTCTTGCGGAGGAGTAAGGGTTGGAGCAGAGTAAGCGATCGCTAACAGCCTTTCTTCTCGTGCCGCTCGCCGAAACCATACTTGCAGCTCCTGCCAGCTAGTTGGACAGGTTTGGACTTGAAGCGGTTTAACATCACTAGAAGAGGATTGAGTGCGCCAGTCGAGAATCCAGTCGAGGCGAGTCGTTTGAGTGACAGCATCTGAGCAGGGACGTAAGGCAATGAGACGAACTTCGTAGCGTTTGTGATAGGTGTTATTTTCCAGTTCGACGATCGCGTCACAGCGACCTAGAGGAATTTCATTAGCATAGTGCCCCCACCAAAGCCCGGGAAATCCGGTTGTTGCCGAGTTATCCCAAAGGGTAAAAGAGGTACGAATGTATTCAACTTTTCGTCCCCGTAAGTCTTGAATTTTGCGGTTTTTGTCTGCTTCTAGCCAACAGTTTTGAATCAGCAATCGAGGAATCGGGTTGCCCATTCCACAAGGTTCGATCAGGCGCAATTCTTTGTATAGCTCTAGTCCAAGCTCTGCAACCGTGACGCAGAGATCGGCGCGAAGCATAGGCGACGCGATGATGCCCTGTTGCAGCAGGCGTTGATTGATCGCCGCTTTAAATAAGGGTAAATTATCAACCGAGATGCTGAGTCCAGCCGCGAAGGGATGACCGCCAAAGCGATGGAGTAAGTGTTCTTGATATTTGACGAGTTGATAGAGATCGACTTGATTAATAGAGCGGGCAGACCCCCTTGCAAGTTGAGGTGTAGATGGCACGGCTGGCTCACTTGGCGTGCTGAGCAAAATGGCCGGACGACCATATTCTTGAGCAATTTGACCTGCAACAAGACCCAAAACGCCTGGACTCCATTGCTCATCCCAAAGAACAATCACACTGGTTGTTGAGAGATCTAGCTGTGATAGTTTTGCTTGGACGTGCTGAGTCACATCTTTTTGCAAGGCTTTGCGACGCGAATTGGCAAGTTCTGTTTCTTCTGCTAGGTCTCGACACCGTTGAGCATCTTGACTTGTAAGCAACTCGACGCAAAATCCAGCATCACCTTGAATTCGGCTCACAGCATTGATTCGCGGACCTAAACCAAACGAAATATCGGTGGGCCGATCGCCCGATCGCTTGCAAAATTCTAATAGTCGAGCAATGCCCGGACGAGTCATCGTCTTGGGGTTAGATTGCTTTTGGAGTTGCTGAATGCCGCGCTGGGCGAGGTATCGGCAATCACCTTTCAGTTCAACTAGATCTGCAATTAGCCCAATCGCAACGAGATCTAACAATTCTTCTAGAGATCGCTCTGCAACGTCTGGAAGCTTCTGGTACAGTGCTTCGACTAGTTTGTAGGCAACGGCAACGCCTGAAAGCGTTGCTAGCGGATGCTCGGGTGCAAGATAGCGCGGATTAACGATCGCAATCACGGGTGGGCGATCGCTAGGCAACGTATGGTGATCCGTAACAATCACATCAATTCCTAACCGTTGAGCGTACTGAATTTCATCCAGATTCGTACTGCCCGTATCACACGTCACAATGAGCTGACAGCCTTGCGCTTTCAGTTGGTCGAGTCCTTGACGGGACAAGCCATGAGACTCGGTTAAGCGATTGGGAATGTAGTAGAAAAGCTGATGATGTTTAGGAAAAAACTGTCCTAGTCCATCCCAAAGCACTGAGGTTGCGGTGACACCATCGGCGTCGAAATCGCCCCAAATCCCGACTATTTCGCCAATCTC
This sequence comes from Myxacorys chilensis ATA2-1-KO14, assembly GCA_019359275.1. Classification (GTDB taxonomy): domain Bacteria; phylum Cyanobacteriota; class Cyanobacteriia; order Leptolyngbyales; family Leptolyngbyaceae; genus Myxacorys; species Myxacorys chilensis. Next base: position 44,421 of record JAHHHP010000037.1, read on the forward strand.
GTAAGCTCTGGTCAGGCGTTTTGTGGCCCACTCCATTTCCTGCCCAAATTCAAATGGAGATTGAGGCTGATAGTGATCGACGTGCAGATAGGGTGCGATCACAGCTTCATCTCGAATGCCGCGTTGCCACAAAAGCTGAGTAATATAACGTCCGTCTACTTCTGGAGCGCACCGCCGAACCGCTTGAACAAACTTTTCTGGAAGTGCGATCGTTGATTCAACTTGCCACTGAAAGGATTGCTCAGGCATATCTGCAAAGAGTAGAAGTATTTCTGTACCATAACCTGAGATCACTTTTTTGGAGTTGGACGCAAACGAGGACGCTTCCAGACCTTGCGATCGGCTTTCTCGCGCTCGTAGGCGATCAGTTTTCCGTAATATTCATGCTGACTTAAATCCATCGACAAGAAAATATGGCGGCGGGCATCGTGAAAGCCCTTACGATCGAAAAATTTAACGGCGGGCGCATTTTCAGGGTCAGTATCTGCCATCATGAACCGCGCTCCATCGTTAATCAATCGTTCAACCAAGCGGTCTACAAGCTGATCAGCAACGCCGCGCCGCTGAAAGCTAGGAGAAACGCCAAGCCAGGTGATGTAGCCGTAGACCAACGCCCCTTTGCTAATAATCGTGCCCAAGATAAAGCCTGCAAGCTGTTCGTCTACCTCGGCAACTAAACAGTAATCTGGCTCGGTATTGTAAGAGCCAATCACTTCCCACTCGTCCCAAGTGCGGTAAATGTAGGGATATAAGTCACTGGTAAAGAGCAATTCACCCAGATGAAATACTCCCGCGAGATCGTCAATCTCCATCTCCCGAACCGTTAGCCCAGAGTCAGAACGCTCATTGTCAAAACTGTCTTCAATACTCATAAAAATGTAAGTCATCAGGACGGTAAACCGTGGCTGAGTAAAATTAGCCTGATGCTTCTATGGTGTCACAGAGAACTTACAGAGGAATTTCGGCGATCGCGCTCACACTTGGAATCACCACATCTTGTCGCTGACACCGCACGGCAAAACTACAGCGATCGCACTCTCCCACCGCTTGGGAGACTTGAGGAAACGGCTCCCCCATTTCGTAGCGATGGAGCCATTCGGTTAACTGCTTGAGAAGCTGGGTTAAGGTTTGCCAAGTCTGCTCGTGTTTCGTGCGATCGTACTTGAGGGTCAGGCTTTGCGGTTCGGTCGCTTCTCCCTTGGCCTGAAAGAACCAGTAGATCATTGAAATTTGGTCAGGTGTATATTGGCTCGTTTCGGCAAGAACAAAGGGGTAGAGGCGAGATTGCCAATTTTGCGACAATCGATCTGAGCGCCCTGGTTTGGGGTAGGTTTTCCAGTCAAGAATTTGAGCTTGGGTAGGAGACAGAATCAATAGATCATAAATGACGGTAAGGAGATGCCCTTCGACGGCGAGCGTGCGGAGGTGTTCACTTTGACGGTAAGCGCTGTCACCCGTTTGCGAGGCAATCGTACCTAAAATTTTTGGCTCCGCTTCAATAAATGCCCCAAACCAGCGTCGCAACTGCTCGTCTTCTCTCAGCAGCGGGTCAATCGGCAGTCCCATCTCCCACTGCTGCATTAATAAGTGAAAGCGGCTCCCTGCTAACAATCGCTCTTGCTGCTCAAGATCGGTCGGAGAGCCGAGTTGTTCTAAATAGGTGTGCTGAAACTTGCGAGGACAAACTTCAAGCAGATTCAACTGACCTTGAGAGAGCCGCATAGATGTAAAGAGTTAGCCACGAATCAGCTTCATTTCAATGTTCATATTTTAGTGTTCATCCTTTGGTTAAGACGAACACACTTCCTTCGTTGCCGCGTCCGATACGTAAATCTTCGTCGAGATAGGTAATGTCGAGCCAGCCCTGTTGGTCACGATTTTCGATGCTGACATCGATCGCGGCAAATTTTCGTCTCGCTTCAATTTGTTCAATAAAAGAGGCGGGCGATCGATAGTCTATTAATCGCTGAAGTCCAACAATCGAGCGCTCAAATTTCACCTCGACGCGCCGTTCTGACACGGGCTTAAACCGAGCCGCCACGCTGACAATTCCTTCTAAAAAAGGGACGCCGACTAATTCAGCAATGTTGTAGACTTTCGCATCGGCAACCCGAATCGATTGATAGACCTGCCCAAGCTGCACGAGGGGAACGCGATCGATACCCAAAATTCCGCTACTGGTCGTGTAAATCAGCCGCCAATCTCCTTCGAGCAATGCCGTTGCTTCCACAGGGCGCGGCGTTGGATTCCGATCTTCGAGTTGAGCGATCGCGGCCAAGACGCCCTGACGATCCGCATCGGTCGTGAGCAAGCCTCGATTTTTGCCTGCGATCGCTTCTAGTAATGTAGCTTTCCCGATCATGGGTTCCTCCTTGTGTAAACAGAATTACCCCCTCAGCAGAATAGTAATGGTTGGCCTTTAGAGCCGAGTGCCGATTGACACCTTTTTTAACCCCCTTAACGGGTGCGATTCCCCTTCGCAGTTCCGAAGCAACCGCAATCAATTATTTAGGCTGCAAAAAAATCTTGACATTTTCCTAACAAATATGCGATGTTGCGTGAACCAAATTCCTGACGCGGTGGTACACTCTGGGTGTTTCATTCGATCTAGAATCTGAAGTATCTGTGTTGTAACGATCCGACTCTGGAACATTTCTTTACTTATGGTTCATAATCCCTCTTTACGTCAAGAACCCCGCGATGTGCGCGCGGGAATCATTCCAATTGGGCGAGAAGCATCAATTCTCGACTGGCTGGAAAGTTCAGGTCGTCTGCTCGCACGAGATACTTCAGACGTTGATTACCTTGAAGAAGAAGAGGAAATCAATGCGTTGATGGCAGGCGATGACAATACGATTGACGATGATGACGACGATGACTTCGATTTAGAAGATTAACGAAATTAGTTTGGGGGTGAGCAGATTAAAGCTCTAACCCCTACTAAAGTCAGAATTTTTGCTCTTTTTCCGAAGTTGGCTTCTCAGGTGTTGTGGTGTTACTGTGCGGAGTGAAGTAGAAGCTTGTGGATGCGAAGCTATTTAGCAATCGATCGGTTAGTCTCTCAGGAACCCTTTTGTTTCTGATCCTGAGTGTTGGCATGACGATCGCTGCCTTGATTTTAGATCGAGTTGGTGGGCGGGCTTGGAGTGAGGCGATTTCGCTAACGACGCCGCTTTGGATTAGTGGGTTAGCGAGCGCCGGAGTTGGGTTTTGGGCGGTTCCCTTTCTAAAGGCACTGAAGGCAGGACAAATTATTCGAGAAGATGGTCCGCAATCTCACCTGAAAAAGGCTGGTACTCCGACGATGGGCGGAGCCTTTTTTGTTCCCGTTGCCCTCCTGATTGCGTTGGTATTAACCGGCTTTTCGAGCGATGCAATGGCCGTTTCTCTGCTAACGCTTGGTTATGCGGGAATCGGCTTTGTAGACGACTGGCAAATCATTCGTCAGAAATCGAATAAAGGCATTTCTCCACGCATGAAGCTGGGATTGCAGATCGGATTTGCGATCGCGTTTTGCCTCTGGTTAATCATGACGCACCCGACGCTCACAACCTTAGCGTTGCCATTGGGAATTATGCTGCCACTGGGAAGCTTGTTTGCACTGCTGGCGTGCTTTGTGTTGGTCGCAGAAAGTAATGCCACGAATCTAACGGACGGCATGGACGGACTGGCAGGAGGAACCGTTGCGATCGCATTCTTGGGAATTGGCGCGATCGTTGCTCCCACCAATTCTGACCTAATGATTTTCTGCGCCTGCATGAGCGGCAGTTGTCTAGGATTTTTAGTTCATAATCGGAATCCCGCTCGCGTGTTTATGGGAGATACTGGCTCACTGGCACTTGGCGGGGGCTTAGCAGCCGTGGGACTGCTTAGTAATTCGCTGTTTTCACTGCTGATCCTAAGTGGCCTTTTCTTCTGGGAAACCATCTCTGTGATTATTCAAGTGAGCTACTTCAAAGCCACGAAAAATAGCGCTGGGGTTGGAAAACGCTTTTTTAGAATGTCTCCGTTTCACAATCATCTAGAACTGAGTGGCTGGACAGAAACGCAAGTCGTTGGTTGGTTTTATGCGATCGCAGCGGTCTTAGCCGCGATCGGTCTCGCGATTCGTTAACAGGTTCAACTCCGCACCTAAAAATTGAGATCGAGTCACTCAAATCTGTTATGATAGTGACTCGTTAGACCTGGAGAGATGGCTGAGTGGTCGAAAGCGGCAGATTGCTAATCTGTTGATGGATTTAGGTCTATCCGAGGGTTCGAATCCCTCTCTCTCCGTTGAATAATTTGTAATGACCAAGGTTTGCTTTCACTTGTTGAGTGCAACCGTTGGAGATTGAACGTTGGTTTAGTCTCTGCTAGATCAATCGTGGTGAGAAGTAGCGGCGGACGTTTTGGTGGGCGTATTCTTCCCTCCAACCTTCTTAAAAGCGTTATCGTCTTCATCTGCGATCGCTTAGTGTTGGCTGAAGCAATTACAAATTACAAACTACAAATTACGCATTAGCCTGCTCTTAGTTTAAGATGAGGCTCATTTACAGCAAATCTACGGAGTCGCACTCTAACATGAGCAGATTGACATCGGCACATCGGGTTAGATTGAGCAGGGTTAAATTAAGTAGCGCAGTAGCACTTGCCGGAGTCACCCTCGCTGCCGGGTTATTGACTGCCGCCTGTCAAGAAGCAGAAGCTCCCACCGCTCAAGGGGGCGCACCTTCGGGTTCTAATACCGCCGCAACCACAACCAAAGGATTAAAAATTGGCTCCTTACTGCCATCGACAGGAGATTTGGCGTCCATTGGACAGCAGATGGTGGCAACCGTACCGCTACTTAGGGATACTGTCAATCAATGCGGAGGTGTAAACGGTGAGCCGGTCACTCTGGTTGCGGTTGATGATCAGACTGATCCAGCGGCGGGCGCAGAAGGAATGACTCGCCTCGCCCAAGTCGAGCGAGTGGCGGGAGTAGTTGGGTCGTTTGCCAGTAGCGTCTCTACGGCAGCATTACCAATTGCGGTTCGCAACAAAGTTGTTCTCATCTCTCCAGGTAGTACTAGCCCCGTTTTCACGCAACAAGCAAAAGAAGGCAAGTATGATGGTTATTGGGCCAGAACGGCTCCACCGGACACCTATCAAGCCCAAGCGTTAGCAAAATTAGCCGCTGAAAGAGGTTTCAAAACCGCAGGTACAGTTGTGATCAATAACGACTATGGCGTGGGCTTTGAGAAGGAATTTGTGAAGTCATTTGATAAGCTGGGCGGGACGATCACCAATCAGTCGAAGCCAACTCGGTACGATCCGAAAGCAACCACATTAGAAACTGAGGCAGCAGCGGCATTTTCAGGGAAACCAAATGCGGTGGCGGCAATCTTGTACGCCGATACTGGAAGTTTGCTTGTCAAGTCTGCGTTTGAGCAAGGTCTCAGTAAGGGCGTCCAGCTTTTATTTACGGATGGCGTCTATTCTCAAGACTTCGTGAACAAAGTTGGTAAAACCTCAGATGGCAAATCAATTTTGGCAGGCGCGATCGGAACGGTTCCCGGAGCTGGTGGAAAAGGACTCGATCAGTTCTCTAAACTTTGGCAACAGAAGCAAAATCGTCCACTTGCGGCCTATGCTCCTCACTCTTGGGATGCGGCTGCCATTTTAGTGTTGGCCGCGCAAGCCGCCAAGTCAAATACTGGAGAAGGCATCAAGAGCAAGCTTCGGGACGTAACCAATGCACCCGGCGAAGAAGTGACAGACGTGTGTAAAGGGCTAGAGTTGCTGAGACAGGGCAAGGAAATCAACTTCCAAGGCGCAAGCGGCGATGTCGATATTGACGCAAATGGAGATGCGATCGGCAGCTACGATGTCTGGACGGTTAAAGAAGACGGGGCACTTCAAACGATTGGCAAGGTGAATCCTGCACAATAACGTCAAGTGCAGTCATTTCAAGTTAAGAAGGGCATTTCAAGTTGAGAAGGCACTTCAAGTGAGAAGGGCTGAGCTAAAATCAGCCCTTCAGCGCTTCTATCCATCTTGTCACTTGAGTATAGAGGCGCTCTGACGCGCGTTCAGATAAGCAATCGAGGGCACGGTTATAGTCTGCAATCGCATAGTTCCAGTCACCGATAATGTGATGGGTTCTGCCCCGTGCGGCGTAAATATGAGCATCGAGTACGCAAGCATCCTCCGAGGTGCGAGTCAGCAGCTCGCTGATGTGGAGTGCCTGTTCAAAGTTTTCAATCGCTTGAGAATACATTTCTAAATCGCGAAAGGTGATGCCTTGATTAAGCCACGCACGCACGTTGGTTGGATCGAGGTCGATCGCCATTTCGTAATCTGCGATCGCTTCGGCTAGCTGTCCTTGGATAGCGTAGTAATTGGCTCGATTATTGTAGGCATTCGCCAGTTTTGGGTTGAGTTGAATCGCTCGATTGTAATCTTCTAACGCCGCTTCTCGCTCACCCCACTGAAACTGCACCAAGCCGCGATTGTTGTAGTCTGTTGCGTTTTCAGGATTACGATCGATCAAAACGCTCAATCCTTCAACAGCAAGCGGATAATTTCCTTGTTTTGCTTCTTCAAGCGATCGCCGACGCAACAGCCGATCCTGCTCATGAGCGTCGAGCCAGACGCCCTGATTTCGCATCGAACGCTCAGTAGTTTCACGACGCTGAGGGCGGCGTTTTACACTCCGTGTTACTCCAAGTGAACCGCGACGAGGGGAAAAAGATCTTGTTATGCCAACTGTCTCAGGGCGGAGGTGATGAGTTGTATTGGCGCGATTTAGAGAACTGTGAACGTTCATATCATCCTCACTCAGCGTGTGCCTTTACCTTACAGACTTACGAACCAAAGTTTTTCTGCCCAAGCGCTACATCATGAATATGTCTTCAGTTAGATTTTAGAAGTTTGGGCTGAAATGCCTTAGCACGAGAAGACTTACGACTTACTTGGAAATTTTATGCGCGAACTTTAGCTACAAGGTGGAGCGATTCCATTTCTGAAACAGACCTTCCTTGAAAGATGAAGATTTGGTCAAGAGATATTCAATAACCTAAGACGCCACTGCAGAAAAGTTGGATCACTCCTTAAACTAACTTTGTCATTTCTTCATATTGCTTCGCGTCAGCTTAACGTTCCCGCAACTGCTGAACGCTTAACAGTTAGAGAAAAAGGCTGAAGCTGCTCGATCAGTCTCTGTATTATTTAGGCGACTGCTCCGCAGAACAAGGCGCGATCGCTAGTCTGCAAATCTAGAATTAGCCCATCATCTGTGGTTCGCATTTCTAGGCTCATTCCTCGATCCACTGACGACGGCTGGCTTTAGAAATCACGTTAAGTTACAAATCACGAATGGGCGCAGGAAGAACTTGGTAAAATGCGACAAATGTGAGGCAATTTGCATCCTTCCGCTCTAACGAAACCCACCAGAGTTTAGTCTGGTTGACGACAAAACATCCTATGACAGCAGCCACTTCGTATCCCAATATTTCCGATGTCTCCGCAGATGATTATCTTGTCCTTGGCTTAGCCACTTGCTTTCTGAAAGACGAGGGAGAGATCCATGAAGTTAAAGTAGTGGAGCCAATTCCATCTGCGGCACTCGAAGCGATTCTGAAGGGCATCCCCACCTCGTATTCATTGGCGATCGCAACCCCGATCGGAGCCGTCTTGCCAGGCGAAACGCCTCAACTTCCATCTGATTTTCCGACCGACGCTCAGTTTTGCGATGACTTTGCCTATCGTGCCACTTCTGCTGCCCGGACTTACAAAGCTAAGACCGTTGCACAGCAGCATATCCCTATAGGCACGTCCCGTGCTGACTTTAATTTTTCAACTGAGCGCAGACGGATTCTCAACTCTCAGCGCATCGTGAAAACAGAAGATAACGTTAAGCAGCACGAGTACACGCACAAAACTCTGTAGTAAATACTCTGTAGTTCATTGAAGGATTTGACTGAATGTTGAAGCTCTATGCTGGCGTGCGGAGCCGCGCGTCTATTGTGCAGTGGTATTTAGAAGAGTTAAACGTTCCCTATGAGATTGTAGTGCTAGATCTTCAGGCGGGAGAACAGCTACAGCCGAGTTACCGAGAGATCAACCCGTTTGGCAAGGTTCCGGGAATTGTAGATGGTACGGTCAAACTGTGGGAATCGGGCGCAATCTTGCTTTACCTGGAAGAAAAGTACGGAGAGGCTTCGTTTGAAGAACGAATGATTTCAACTCAGTGGGTTACTTTTGCCAATGCGACATTAGGGCCTGGCGTATTTGTTGAGGCTAATCGTGACCGAGAACTTCCGCGCTTGATGAACCCACTGAACGAATTGTTCGAGCGGCAACACTTTGTTAGCGGCGACCATTTTACGGTTGCAGATATCGCTGTTGGCTCCTTGCTGGCATACATTCCACTCATGCTGCAATTGGATCTCAGCGAGTATCCTGCCGTGGTTGATTACACCAAACGAATGGCAGAACGTCCTTCCTTTCAAAAAGCGATCGGTGGGCGCAAATAATCTGCTACCAAATGAAATCAAGGGATCAAAAACAATCCATAAAAAAGGGGCATTAATTATGCCCCTTTCGTTTTCTATATTCGGTTTTATATGCAGATTATCTGAAACCGATCGCGGCTTGCCAAACAAACGCCAGCAGCAAAAAGAAGACGGGAATGACGGGTAGAACGTCTACCAAGGGATCGAAAATGGAGTACGCTTCGGGCAGTTTGGCTAAAAGCAATGCTGCTTCCATGACTCGTTTACCTCTTCAACACAGATTCATAATTGCCATGAATTTTAACATGATCGATAGGTCAACGGTAAGCAGGTTTCATTGAAGGGGGACTAACCAGGGAGTAAAGTCTTGGTGAAATGTGCCGTTTAAAACAGAAGCACGAATTCGTTGAGTAAAGGAAATTAGCTCAGTAATGTTGTGAATGGAAAGGAGAGTATAGCCGAGAAGTTCTTGCGATCGCAGCAGGTGACTAAGATAAGCTCGGCTAAAGGTCTGACAGGTGTAGCACGAACAGGATTGATCGAGGGGAGTAAAATCTTCACGAAACTTAGCATTTTTCAGATTCCACCGCTCTCCTTGCACGAGTGCCGCACCATGCCGCGCCAAGCGAGTTGGAATAACACAATCAAATAGATCAATTCCTGCTGCGATCGCGCGTGCCATTTCTCGATACGTTCCCACTCCCATTAGATATCGCGGCTTATGGGATGGCAGGAGCGGCGCAGTGGCTTGAACGACTCGATCAATTACGTCAGGCGCTTCGCCAACGCTGACGCCTCCAATCGCATAGCCTGGCAAATCTAACTCACTTAGCATCTGAACCGCCCGCGATCGCAGATCCAAAAATTCGCCCCCTTGAACAATGCCAAACAGCGCTTGGTCGGATCGGCTATGGGCTGAAATACAGCGTTTTAGCCATTGGTAGGTACGTTCTGTTGCAGTCTCAGTTGCCTCGCGTCCCACGCCGGGCGGTGGACACTCATCGAACGCCATAATCACATCTGCACCGAGCGCATTCTGAATCTCAATTGAGCGTTCTGGAGTGAGATGAATCATTTGTCCGTCGCGGGGAGAGCGAAACGTGACCCCTTCATCGGAGAGCGATCTCATCTCGCTTAGACTGAACACCTGAAAGCCTCCAGAGTCCGTTAGCATTGGCTGCGACCAGCCCATAAACCGATGCAAGCCCCCTGCCCGTTCTACAATGTCTTCTCCTGGCTGCAAGTGGAGGTGATAGGTGTTAGCTAACACCATTTGTGCGCCCGTGGCTTTCAGCTGATCGGGCGTTACGGTTTTGACATTTGCCAGCGTACCAACTGGCATAAAACGCGGGGTTTCAACGATTCCATGTGGCGTGTGGAAAACTCCCGCCCGTGCATGAGTGTGGCGACAGGTCGTTTGGCAGTGAAAGGAAAACTGATTCAAAGCGAGTTAATGTGCGATCGCAAAACAGACTATCCATTGTTGCAGATTCTAGGTTGTGTTGACATTTCAGCGAAGTTCAATCAGCAAGGCAGTGAAATAAACAAAGCTGAGAAAATTCTTCGCTTTCTTCTCAAAACGAGAAAAGACGCGGCGAAAGTGCTTGAGCTTGTTAAA
>JAHHHP010000038.1 GCA_019359275.1 Myxacorys chilensis ATA2-1-KO14
ATCCAACGTTTCACACAGTTGGTAAACGCAATACTGGGCAGATTGAGCGCAAGCATTTAACGTTACGCACAAGGATTAAACGCTTAGCTCGCAAAACGATTTGTTTCTCTAAGTCAATCTGGTTGCACGATGTGGTCATTGGTTTGTTCATCAACCGTTATGAGTTTGGTGTGGATGTCTGATCCTATCCACAGGTCTAGGCCATTACCTTTACCACCATCTGGTACTTGAGAACTTCGCATTAAGTAAGCAGATTCTGACAGTTCATCTAATTCACCGATCAAGTGATAGGAATACGCTTCCAATTCTTCTGGTTCTAGGTCTAACTCTGCTTGATGAATGTCAATTGTAACTTCAATATTGTCAGACATAGAGCAACTATTTCGAGAGAACTCTATACGATTCTAATAGTGGATTGCAGACTGTAGGGGTTTAGTTTTGATCAATATGCTGACTGGTTAGCGCTTCACTAATCGCAGGTTTGATCCGCGTCAATCCAGGTATTGTTGCGTCAACTAGAGGTTTTGTCGCAACAATACCTGGATTGATTCGCGCAAAACCTGATCCTGCCCACGCGATTGGCTTTCGCCAAGTTCCGAAGGATCGCAGGTTTCATCGCAACAAAACCAGATCTGATCGCAACAAAACCTGGTTTCGTTCGGACAAAACTATGTTTCGTTCGGGACAATCATAAGTTTTGTTTGCGTCGAATTAGGTTTCGTCGCGACATTGCTAATACCTATCCATTCCTTCACCGCTTCCTTGTATATCAAATCGATGAAGCATCACCATACAACCTCTAAAGAGTTGTTGCCCCCGCGTTTTCTTTATCGATCCGTTGCCTTTAAGTTTTCGAGAGTCACCCATAGAAAAAAGCTCCCGGAAATCCGAGAGCTTTCAGCTAATCACTCAAAGAGCCCTTACACTATTTGCCAATCACTTTCTTCGCTTCAGCCACTACGTTATCTACAGTGTAGCCAAACTTCTCCATTGCAACGCCGCCCGGAGCCGACACCCCAAAGCGCTCGATGCTAATCATTGAGCCTTCGTTGCCCATGTACTTGTGCCAACCGAAGCTAGACGCCGCTTCCACCACCAGACGCTTTTGGTCCGCCTTCGGGAAAATCGTATTCTTGTACGCTTCGTCTTGCTCCTCGAACAGTTCCCAACAAGGCATCGAAACAACCCGCACCTTGTGACCTTCAGCCCGGAGTTTTTCTGCCGCCTGAACGCAAAGGCTGACTTCGCTACCTGTTCCAACCAGAATGATGTCCGGTAGATCATCGCTGCCAGAGAGAATGTACGCGCCCCGTGCTACAGCGTCGATCGAGCTACCGTCGAGTTGAGGCAACGCTTGGCGAGTCATCGCTAGCAGAGATGGCTGATGGCGACGCTCAATGGCGATTTTGTATGCCCCAGAGGTCTCGTTTCCATCGGCGGGACGGAAGACTAACAGGTTCGGAATCGCCCGCAGGGACGGAATCGTTTCGATCGGTTGGTGCGTCGGACCATCTTCACCCAGCGCTACCGAGTCGTGGGTCATGACGTAAATGACGCCTGCTTGCGAGAGCGCCGATAGACGAATTGCGGCTCTCATGTAGTCCGCAAAGACTAAGAAGGTGGCGCAGTATGGAATCAAGCCAGACTTATCAAGGGCAATCCCGTTACAGATCGCGCCCATACCATGTTCGCGGACGCCAAAACGGAGGTTGCGCCCTTCGTAGCTTCCCTTTTGGAAGTCAGCGTATCCCTTGAGCAGGGTCAAATTGGAGTGAGTCAGGTCAGCCGAACCACCGATTAATTCGGGAACCGCCTGAGCGATCGCATTCAGGGTCTTCTCAGACGTTTGACGAGTTGCTAACGCCTTATCTTCAGGCGTGTAGTGTGGCAAACACTTCTCCCAACCGTCAGGCAGCTTACCGCTCACCCGTCGCTCAAATTCAGCCGCATCTTTCGCATACTTCGACCGATATGTGGCAAGCGCTTCATTCCACTCAGCTTCGTATTTCGCGCCGCGATCAATCGCTTGACGCCACTGATTCAACGCATCTTCGGGAACGGTAAAGGGTTCGTACTCCCAGCCGAGATGGGCGCGGGTTGCTGTGACTTCATCGCCGCCCAAAGCCGCACCGTGAACGCCTGCGGTATTCGCCTTGTTGGGAGAACCGTAGCCAATGGTCGTGCGAACTTTGATCAGCGAAGGCTTGTCGGTGACGCTCTTAGCCGTCTCGATCGCTTGCTGAATTGCGTCTAAATCAGTATCGCCATTGGAGACGACTTGAACGTGCCAGCCATACGCTTCAAAGCGCTTACCGACATCTTCGGTAAACGAAACTGCCGTGTCACCGTCAATCGAAATATGGTTGTCGTCATACAGCGCAATCAGCTTGCCCAAACCCAAGTGACCCGCCAACGAACACGCTTCACCCGAAACGCCTTCCATGTTGCAGCCATCACCCAAAATCACATAGGTATAGTGATCTACGATCGTAGCATCAGGCTTATTAAACGTTGCCGCTAGGTGCGCTTCTGCCATGGCCAAGCCGACACCGTTACAAATGCCCTGTCCGAGCGGACCTGTTGTCACTTCAATTCCTGGCGTTTCAAAGTTCTCTGGGTGTCCAGGTGTCTTTGACCCCAATTGACGAAACTGCTTGATGTCATCCATCGATACGCTGTCAAAGCCTGCCAAGTACATCAGGGCGTACTGAAGCATCGAGCCGTGACCGGCTGATAGAACGAAGCGATCGCGGTTAAACCAATACGGGTTTTTGGGGTTAATCCGCAGAAATTTATTCCACAGCACATAGGACATCGGAGCCGCACCCATAGGTAAACCGGGGTGCCCCGACTTCGCCTTTTCAACGGCATCGATCGCCAGAAAGCGAATCGAATTAATGCAAAGTTCTTCGAGTGATTGGGCTGCAACGACCATGATTCTTTTCTTTAATGTAGGAATGAACGACGGTTTGGCGCTGGACTGAAAAGGGCAGATTCGGCTTGATACTCAGGTCTCTGAACTCAAAACAAAATGCTTACCATAACCATTATGTAGGATAGTAAGCAAAAATACCTAATCAGTTAAAACTATCGGAAGCCATAACTAAACTACAGCTTCCTCATCATCTTAGTCAAAAGGGGGCACTTGAAATGATCTCCCTGATAAAAATCCGGAGGAGGCAGCCGATGATGTTGCTTGCAAAGCTGATAAGTCACAGTTATTGGTTCAATATGATCTCGGCATCTTAGCGCTCAAACAGTACTTCCAAATCATAATAAGCGCTAGCAATACCTTCTCTATTCGCATCCCCGACTTACCCTTCTGATACTTCTTGTACCACTTGCAAATTTGTTCTGCAATCGCGCTCGATCGTGCCGCCCACACCAACAAACGTCCCGACCGTTGCGATCGCTGCTTCCCGTTCATTCTCGCCTATAGGTTCCCAACTCCCACTAATTTCCGGCATCGAAAATAATTCATCTGTAGCTGCAACAGCATCCTCACCTTCTACCGCAATTTGAACTTGCATCGTGTGACTCACGCATCAATGACATATTCTACCGAAACGTAAAACGAAACCAGAGACTAAGCGAAACGAACTCTACAATAAAGCTAACTGAGTGAACGTGAGTACTATGCTTCCACTAGACCTCAAGCAACTTCCAACTAGTGACGAACTGCCCTGCTCAGACGATATTCCTGTGGATAACGAAGACCAAAACTTTCTCCCCAACGTTTTGCTATTTCTTCTCGCCTCCATCTGGGCAGATCGCATGGACTGGTACTTCGGGGCAGACATGGCAATCTATCACACTACAGGCGTCAGCCCTAGAGTTCCAGTTGTTCCCGATGGCTTTCTCAGCATCGGCGTAGAGCGCAAAAAAGGTGGCAAATCTCGCAAAAGCTATGTCCTGTGGGAAGAACAGAATATCTCTCCCATCTTAGTTTTAGAGATGGTTTCCCACATACCGGGCGGAGAATATGACGACAAGCTAGACATCTACACTCGCTTGGGCGTGTTGTACTACGTCATCTACAACCCCGAATTCTGGAAGCGCGACGGACATCAACCCTTCGAGGTCTACAAGTTAGTCAACGGAGTTTATCAGCTTCAAATTGGAGAGCCGTTTTGGATGCCAGAGATTGGCTTAGGCATCAGTCGCGCTCAAGTTGTATTCAGCAACATTCCCCAAGAGCAGTTGGCATGGTATGACAAAGCTGGAACTCGTTACCTAACGGCAGAGGAACGGGCAGACCAAGAGCGACAAGAGAAAGAGCGATTGATCGAGCGACTACGGGCTAAAGGAATCGATCTAGAAGACTTGCTATGACGAATCGAAGGGGGTATTTATCTCCTGAAATCGTTTGAGATCGCTACATGACAGACTGCACGCGATCGCTAACTAACCACCCGCAATTCGTAATCAAGCACTTGCGATCGCAAACCAACCACTGGCAGTTGGTCATCAAACACCTGCGATCACAAACCAACCACTAGCGATCGTAAACCAACCACTAGTGATCGGTAACTAACCGCAAGCAATCCGTAAAAAGCGGATTCTCTCAGTTGGATTGCCGAGGCATTTAGTTAAGTTAAGCAATGCAGAGCAAGGGAGACAATTCCTCTTCCAAGCACTCGACAGTGCCAATTCTCTCCGTTCGATTGCCGAAGCATACCTGAAATTATGCGATCGCCCTCAAGTGAAAACTATCCCATCGATGCAATCAACAGTGCAGAAGCCTCTCAAAGTTCTGATTTCCTCGTTGATAAGCCCTCCAACGGTGTTGCCCAACTTCATGCAGAACTTAGCAACCGGGGTGAAGCCCTCCACCTAGCCCCTCTGCCAGAAACTACGAACATCCGCCGATTCCCTTCACCAAAACATCACGATTCTTTGCGGACTTTGCTGACTGAGATCCAGCCGCATCTGAGCCAAACTTGGCATATCCAACCCAAAGACCGACGAAAAGCGCAACCCGCACAACTCGCCCCAACCCGCTTGCGGTGTTCAGCCTCAACCTCGGTGGATAGTACTGTCATCCAGGAGCGTATCTCTCATGTCTCGTCAAAAGAAAACGGCTCACGTTGCCGAAAAAATAGAACATCGGTTAGCCGGATTAAAAGCGATCGACCCAAATTTGGATCTTGGAGAAGGCTGTAGCGTCATCGCCATTCAAAGCACCGTTGAACAACTGCGGAATCAGGTCAACGCCTATAACGATGCCTTAGCCGTGATCGATTCAACGCAAATCAACATCCAAAATCTGGAAAAGCAACTCAATCAGTTGGGCCAAAAAGCGATGTTAGGCATTGCCTTCAAGTATGGCAAGGATAGTGATCAGTATCGCTTAGCAGGTGGAACCCCAACGAGTGAAGTCGTTCGCAAGGGAATCGCCACCCGTTTAAAATCGAAGCCACAAGCGGAAGCGAACGAGCAGAACTAATCGATAAATTCTTGGCATTGGTAGATTCCTTGATCACCCTGGCTTTTGCACAAAGCCAGGTTTTTTTATGCTCAAAAAGAAGCGATCGCAGGATGTGAGGTAGACCCATCCCCTGCGATCGCTACATTAAACCTACCTAATCCGTTAACGCACAAACTTCTTGAACGCCAACGTCACATTATGTCCACCAAATCCAAACGAGTTGGACAGCGCCACATCGACCTGCAAAGCACGACTCTGATTCGGCACATAGTCCAAATCACATTCAGGGTCGGCCTCAACGAAGTTGATCGTCGGAGGAACCCGATCGTTCGCGATCGCCAGCGCTGTTGCCACCCCTTCAATGCCACCCGAACCACCAAGTAAATGACCTGTCATCGATTTAGTCGAGCTAACAGCAATCTTATAGGCATGGTCGCCCAATGCCGTTTTAATCGCTGCCGTCTCGTTTGGATCGTTAACGGGCGTACTCGTCCCGTGAGCATTAACATAGCTAACTTGCTCAGGCGACAGCCCAGCATCTTTCATCGCTAACTGCATCGCTCTCGCCGCCTGCACCCCACCTGGAAGCTGACCCGTCATGTGAAACGCATCGCACGTCACGCCATAACCCACGATTTCGGCATAAATTTTTGCCCCACGAGCCAAGGCATGTTCCATTTCCTCTAGCAGAAGGATTCCAGCACCTTCACCCAGCACAAAGCCATCGCGATCTTTATCAAACGGGCGACTAGCGTGAGTCGGATCGTCATTGCGAAACGAGAGCGCTCGACAGGCGGCAAAGCCTGCCACCGAAAGCGGAGTCACCGCTGCTTCCGTGCCACCACAAATCATTGCTTGAGCGTAGCCGTGCTGAATCCATCGGAACGCATCCCCGATCGCATTTGACCCTGCCGCACACGCCGTCACTGAACAGGAATTCGGACCTTTTGCCCCAATGTGAATCGCGGTTAAACCAGCCGCCATGTTCGCGATCATCATCGGAATCATAAACGGACTACAGCGATCGGGGCCTTTGGTGAGGTTGACTTCCTGCTGATCTTCCAGCACCTTCAAACCGCCAATTCCAGTTCCAATTAGAACGCCCACCTGTTCAGCGTTCAAATCATTAATTGTGAACTGAGCATCTTCTAAAGCTTGCTTACTTGCTGCTACCGCAAGCTGGGCAAAGCGATCCATTCGCTTCGCATCTTTGCGATCGAGGTAAACGTGAGGATCAAACCCCTTCACTTCTGCCGCAAAGCGACAATCGTGGCGCGACGCATCGAACAGTGTAATCGGCGCAACGCCGTTCCGTCCGCTCATCAACCCGTCCCAATAATCAGCCAGCGTATTGCCAATCGGTGTGATTGCACCAAGCCCCGTGACAACAACGCGCTTATTCACAGAATTTGTCATGATTTCCACTCGGAGGGGTTTTACCCCCAAAAACAATGAGGTTAGACGGGGGCTAAAGGCGATAGGCGATGACTCGCTCTTTCGATGCTTTGCGAATCGAACTGCCTACCGCCCACAAATTAAGCAGAAGCAGTAACCTTGTTGCTAATGTAGTCAACCGCCGCTTGAACGGTGGCAATTTCTTCAGCCGCTTCGTCTGGAATTTCAATATCAAACTCTTCTTCTAGAGCCATGACCAGTTCAACGGTGTCGAGTGAGTCTGCGCCCAAATCATTCGCAAAGTTTGCTTCAGGAACAACTTTTCCAGACTCGACGCCGAGTTGATCGGTCACGATCTTTTTTACTTTCTCAAAAATTTCAGTCTCGCTCATAGGTTCCTCAACTGGTTGCAGCAGCGATAAATTTCGCTATATCTAAGGTCTCATGCTTGCGATCGCATTGTTTACAACGTTTCGATAAGCATTGCTGCCAACAATACGATTTTAAGCATCTCTTCATCTTATCGGAAAGCGTCGTCGGCAGATTATAGACAAGGAGGTAAGGAGAAGGGATGAAAGATGAGGGATGAGTGATGAAAGGTAAGATTGAGCCTTTTCAAATCAGCGTTTCTACTTGCTTCGAGAAGAGAAATAAATAAACTATAAGTAAGTCTAAGAAATAATGCTTACACCCATTGCCGATCGTAATCACTAAGCAAATTTAAATTAGGATCAATCTCTAGGGTCATTGTGAGGGGCTACAGTTTAGCTTGCTTCATCCCTCATCCCCCATCCCTCATCCCTCATTCTTCCTCCCATGTCCTCCAGAACACTAAAATACGCTTATTTTCCCGGTTGTGTCGCTCAAGGAGCTTGCCGGGAGCTAGATCAATCTACCAAAGCGCTAACGCGATCGCTCGGCATTGACCTGCTTGAACTCAAGAAAGCGTCATGCTGCGGTTCCGGCACGTTCAAAGAAGATTCTCAGCTTCTCGAAGACACCGTGAACGCTCGCAACATTGCTTTGGCAGAAGAATTAAATTTGCCGTTGCTGACGCATTGCAGCACTTGCCAAGGCGTGATTGGTAATGTTCATGAACGGCTGAAAGAATCGCAAACTAGCGATCCTGCCTATATTGAGCAGATCAATGGCTTCCTTAAGAAAGAAGGCTGTTCTCCCTATAAAGGCAGCAGCGACGTGAAACATTTGCTTTGGGCTTTAGTAGCAGACTATGGACTAGAGGAAATCTCTAAAAAAGTCACTCGCAAACTCTCTGGCTTGAACTGTGCGGCGTTCTACGGCTGCTACTTATTGCGCGGACAAGCCCATCCTTACGATGATCCGTTCAATCCAAAGTCAATGGAGAACTTGTTTGAGGCGGTGGGTGCAACTCCAGTACTCTACCGTGGACGAACGCAATGCTGCGGTTGGCCGCTTTCGAGCTATGCCACAGATCAGTCGTTTAAAATGGCGGGAATGCATATTAGAGATGCGATCGCCTCGGGTGCAGATTGTATGGTTACGCCTTGTCCCTTATGCCACTTGAATTTGGACTCTCGCCAACCTGAAGTCGAAAAAGTGATCGACGAAAAACTCGGCTTACCAGTGCTGCATCTGCCGCAATTGGTGGCGCTGGCGTTAGGGGTCAGCCCAAAAGATTTGGGACTCGATCGACATATTGTTTCCACTCGCCCCGTTTTAGAGAAATTGGGATTGTCAAGCTAGAGCGATCGAGGTTAGATGTCTTGAGCGTCATCATGGGGTGAGAGCGCGTCCACCACTTGCTTCACAATTTTGGGATGGAGAATTTTGCCAGAATGAAAGGGAATGACAACTCGTTCTGTATTCCTCATATAGATACGATGACTCCCTTTACTTCTAACGAGAACAAAACCAGCAGCAAACACTAATTTTTCGGCTTCTTGAGCCGTCAAACGAGGAAGTTTAGGCAACCTGTACCTCGACGGTCATGGTCAAAATTTCTTGGCTTAGGAGGGTTTGTTTTTCTTCATCTGAAAGCGTCTCGATATACAACTCGATCGCCTCATGTATATTGGCTTTAACTTCTTCTAACGACTCACCCTGCGTCTGGCAGCCTTTTAGTTCTGGGCAATATGCGTAATAGCCATATTCATCTTTCTCAATCACAGCACTGACTTTGTAGGACATAGGTGTTAGTGTTTTTCGTACTGCTTTGATCGTAATGCTAAAGACTCTGAACGACGCGATCGGCCTTGCAAGCTCTGAAGGATCGCACGCTCAAATCATCATTTCTCCCGTCCGACGTAACGCAATTTAAACTTTTGCAACTGTCTCACAGCGTGCGATCACCCTCTAGAGTAAACTGAGCATTGATTCTGAGATTTAGCGGTTTTTAACCTTTAGATCGAGGGACTACAGATATTGCAAAACATAAAGCGCACTAATCTGGAGCCTTTCATAACATGTCGCATACAGTCAAAATCTATGACACCTGCATCGGATGCACTCAGTGCGTCCGGGCTTGTCCTACAGACGTTCTGGAGATGGTTCCTTGGGATGGCTGTCGGGCGGGTCAAATTGCATCCTCGCCCAGAACCGAAGATTGTGTTGGTTGCAAACGTTGCGAGACGGCTTGCCCAACCGACTTCCTTAGCATCCGGGTTTACCTGGGTTCTGAAACCACTCGCAGTATGGGTCTGGCTTACTAAGCCAAGCTTCATACAGCAATCATTTTCATTCATGTGGGTTCAAAGTTTATTGGAGGCAGCAATAGCCTCCTTTTTTTGTGATTTGGTTTTTTTGTGAATTTGGGAGTAGAACAAAATTCAAACCTTGCAATTGAAGAGATAATCAAGTTTTTGTAATGCTTCTGTCTGATTGGAATCTGGCGACCATTATATGAGTCAGGCTACAGTAGCGGTTACGATCACCATCGAGCAAGGAGTGAACGTTAGATGTGCGGAATTGTCGGCTATATCGGAACAAAAGAAGCAAGCGGCATTTTGTTGGAAGGGTTACGGAAACTAGAATATCGGGGCTACGATTCTGCGGGAATTGCCACGGTTCTTGAAGGCGAAATTCACTGCGTGCGGGCAAAAGGCAAACTGCACAATCTCGAAGAAAAATTGGTAGGTGAAACGAATCCGGCTCGGCTTGGCATTGCTCATACTCGATGGGCTACCCACGGCAAACCTGAGGAATATAATGCCCATCCTCATATGGACATGGCAAAGCGGATTGCCGTGATTCAAAACGGAATTATTGAAAACTACCGAGAGCTGCGCGAAGAGTTGAAAAGCCGTGGCTGTGAATTTCGTTCCGACACCGATACCGAAGTGATTCCTCACTTAATTGCCGAAGAACTGAGCAAGGCAGAACAAGTTGCAGAAGATCCGTTGATAGAAGCGGTGCGGCAAGTAGTGCGAAAGCTACGAGGCGCGTTTGCGATCGCCGTCATTTGCGCTGACTATCCGGATGAGCTAATTGTCGCTCGCCAGCAAGCTCCCGTCGTTCTCGGCTTCGGGGAAGGAGAATTCTACTGCGCCTCTGATACCCCTGCACTCATTCCTTACACTCGCGCCATTCTCAACCTCGAAAATGGCGAACTGGCCCGCATGACTCCGCTCGGCGTTGAAATTTACAGCTTTGGAGGACAACGCCTCAAAAAGGCTCCGCGGACTCTGGACGTGAACCCGGTCATGGTCGAGAAACAAGGGTTTAAACACTACATGCTCAAAGAAATTTATGAGCAGCCGGGAGTGGTGCGATCGTGTCTAGAAGCGTATGTCAACAGCGCTTGGACGGCGGCAGATCATAAACATTCTCCTATCCGATTTGATCTGCCTCAGTCGTGGTACAGGAATTTGCAACACGTCCAAATTGTGGCCTGTGGAACAAGCTGGCACGCTGGACTCGTAGGTAAATATTTGCTAGAGCAGTTAGCAGATGTTCCGACCACAATTCACTATGCATCAGAATTTCGATACGCGCCTGCTCCACTAGTTCCTCACACGCTGACGATCGGCGTGACTCAGTCGGGTGAAACGGCTGACACCTTAGCCGCGCTTGAAATGGAAAAAGCTCGACGAGACAATAAATCGGAAGAGTTTGAAGCGCGTCTCCTCGGAATTACCAACCGTCCTGAAAGCTCCCTCGGTCAATTGGTTTCTAATATCATCGATACCCATGCTGGTATCGAAATTGGAGTGGCCGCAACAAAAACCTTTGTTGCGCAACTGATGGCATTTTATGCGCTGGCTATTGACATTGCGTTCCACCGTCAAACGATCGCGCCTCAACAAATTGAAGCATTACTGACAGGTTTAAGTCAGCTTCCGGCTCAGATTGAACTGATTTTAGAAAGTCAAGAGCGCTACATCGAAGAACTTGCTCATGATTTTGCAGAAACTCAGGACTTTATCTTTTTAGGACGGGGTATTAACTTTCCGATCGCGCTAGAAGGAGCGCTAAAGCTGAAAGAAATCAGCTACATTCATGCGGAAGGCTATCCTGCTGGAGAGATGAAACATGGCCCGATCGCGCTGTTAGATGCTAAGGTTCCGGTGGTTGCGATCGCTATGCCAGGACCTGTCTTTGAGAAGGTTCTCTCCAATGCTCAAGAAGCTAGAGCGCGCGATGCTCGTCTAATCGGAGTAACGCCTATGGATGAACAAGACGCTGCCGATACGTTTGATACCCTAATTCCGGTTCCACACATTGATGAAATTCTGTCGCCGATTCTGACGGTGATTCCGCTACAGTTACTGGCATATCATATTGCCGCACGACGCGGTCTAGATGTAGATCAGCCTCGTAATCTAGCGAAATCAGTGACGGTCGAGTAATCGAACTTGTTGTAAACCGAAATTGTAAACCGCAAATAAAGTTGTTTACTAGCAAATAGAGTCTTATACTGCAAAACAAAGTCCTATACTAGCGAATAAAGTCTTATACTCGAGCCTAGGGCTTTATTTGCTAGTAGAGTGTCTCTCTACGTCTAGAGTTGGTAAATTCGCTGGACGGCGTTATCAAATGGCTAAGCGTAGTCGCAGTATCGATCAGCAGAAAATTGAAAAACGATTGAAGGACGGTCGGGGCGAGGGTAAAGGAGTTGCCTATCAACCTTGGCTGCGAATTCAGGATGTTCCTTCCCGAGGATTAGCTAGCCGGGTCAAAGGCTGGAAGACCGGGAGAGAGCATCACTTGATGAGCAACCTGGAAACCAGTTATCTCTTTGTCTTAGATTGGTCACAATCAGTGTTGGATATCCGGGAGCAGTTTCCCTTACTGCCATTAGAGGAAACTCAGGAAATTGCAGAGCAGTGCGGTTTTATCCATCCGACCGATCCAAAAACTCAGCAATCTGTGGTGATGACCACGGATTTTTTGATCACCTTAAAGCAGAGCGAGCATGAGGTAGAGCACGCTCGTGCCATCAAACCTGCTGTTGAGCTTCAATCGCAACGCACTTTAGAAAAGCTGGAGATTGAGCGACGTTACTGGGAACGCCGGAACATAGATTGGGGGCTTGTCACCGAGCAAGAAATTCCTAAAACCCTGGTTGAAAATCTCAAATGGCTGCGCTCCTGTTACCAGCTTGAAGACTTAGCTCCCTTAACTCAAGCTGACATCACACGCATCGAAGCTGTTCTAACGCCACAAGTGATTCAAGGCGAAACACCGCTGACTAAAATTACTAATGGTTGTGATGACCATTTGGGGTTATCTTCTGGAACGAGTCTATCGGTTGTGCGTTACTTAATTGCCAATCGACAATGGCAAATTGACATGAGCGAGCGTATCCAACCCAGCAAGAAACTTAATCTCCTTTCTGTCCCATTAGCAGAGTCATACCAGGAGATAGGAGGCGTAGGATGAAGCTCTTTGTGAACATGTTGCTTGAATGGCAAAGTGATACTGAAGCTTCGCGTATTGAGCGATTACTTTGGATTGATCCTTCCTATACAGATGTAGCCACAATTGAACTACTGAACCCCAAAGCACTTCCTGTTTGGCAGAAATGTAAAGACTTAGAAGAGGCGCTCGCCGCACGACAAGCTCATGTTTTGGAAATAGACCCTTATGCCTCTCTCCTAAAGCCTGAAGATACTATTCCTGCGAAACATCGGGAGCGCCGAGACCAAGCATGGGAGATCATTGCCCCTCTTGTAGAGAATAAGGATGGGCGCATCTTCTTCTCCCATGGTCGTGGAGCACTTTTGAACGCCTGGGCTGAAAAGACAGGCTGCACAAAAATGACCCTGTACAGGTATCTCAGACGTTACTGGCAAGGAGGGCAGACAAGAAATGCTCTCTTGCCTCTTTTTAGTAAATGCGGTGCTCCAGGGAAAGAACGTCAAAGCCATGGGAAGAAACGAGGACGCCCAAGCAGAATCAGCACAGTTACTCAAATGCCAGTAGGAGTGAATGTCGATGACAAGGTACGAGAGAAGTTTAGTCGAGGTATTCGCCAATTTTATGAAAATGCTCAGGGACGGACGCTTCAGGATGCATTTCAGAAAACACTTGAGAAGTATTTTCATAAAGGCTACACGCTTTCCCCTGATGAAGTCTTGATTCCTTGCCTGCCACCAGCCCATGAGTTACCGACTTTTGGGCAATTTCGTTACTGGTATGAGAAGGCACGAGATGCAACCCACGCTCTCACCTCAAGAGAAGGAAAACGCCGTTATAATCTGCGCCACCGAGAGGTACTGGGGGATTCAACTCAGATGGCTTTCGGTCCAGGCTCCATCTATCAAATTGATGCCACGATTGGAGACATTTATCTAGTTAGTTCGCTCGATCGCACTCGTATTATTGGTCGGCCTGTCATCTATATTCTGATCGATGTTTTTAGTCGCATGATTACTGGGTTGAGTGTCACTTTAGAAGGTCCAAGTTGGCTAGGGGCAATGCAGGCATTAGAAAATGCAGCGTTGGATAAAGTTGCGTTCTGCCAAGGATACGGAGTTGAGATTACGGAAGAAGACTGGCCCTGCCATCATTTACCGGAGATCATTCTGGCAGACCGAGGAGAGTTAGAGGGCTATAACGCTGATAACCTCGTCAAAGCTTTGAATGTGAGCGTTTCCAATACTCCTCCCTACCGAGCAGACTGGAAAGCAATCGTAGAGCGAAACTTTCGCTTGAGTAATGACAAAGTCATTCATTGGGCCCCAGGAGCTGTTTATAAACCTCGTGAACGTGGAGATAATGACTACCGCTTTAAGGCTGGTTTGGATTTGCATCAATTCCGGAAGCTGATGATTCTTGCGATTTTAGACCATAACCAAGAGCACCGAATGGATTGGTATCGCATGGATGAATTTATGATTCAGGAGCATGTTGAACCATATCCTCTGGATCTATGGAATTGGGGAATTCGTAATCGGGCAGGGCATTTGAGGGTTAAGTCCCGCGATATTTTGCGCTTGAACCTTTTACCTACTGAGCAGGCTTCTGTTACCTATCGTGGTATCCGTTTCCAGGGCTTATTTTACTCTTGCGATTTGGCTTTACGAGAGCAGTGGTTTGTACGCGCTAGAGAACGAGGAGGTTGGAAGATTGATGTGGCTTATGATCCCCGTCGTATCACTGATATCTATTTGCGTCTTGATGCAGGGCAGCGTCTGGAGTGTTGCCAGTTAATTGATGCTGAAGATACTTTCCGAGAACGAGATTTGTATGAAACTCTTGACTATATTGAAATCCGCAAGCAACAAAAGGAGTTATCTAGAAGCCGAAAGCAGCAATCTAGTGCTGCTCTGAATGCTCAAATGGAGCAGATTATTAATGAAGGTAAGGAACAAACTTCTACTGCTTTAGAGCAGGCAACAGGGCAGAGTAAGCGATCGCGCATCAAAGGCATCCGTCAGAACCGTAAAGAAGAACGCGAAATGGAGCGCAAAGCCCAAACTTGGCAATTGGGAGAAAAGTCGCTTTCTGATCATTCTGACAAGGTAATTCCTCTAATTGTGCCAGCTGAAGATTCAGAACCAGAACTACCTAGCGATGCTGAAGAGCCTCAGCATGAAGCTTCAGCCACTGAGCCAATAGATAATCAAGAAGACTCAACCCATGTTCCTCAATCCCAACTAATCGACAAACTGCATAAACTACGTCCAAAAATGTGGAGCGACGATGAGTAGTCAACACATTCCATCTCTTTTAGTAAGCAAGGGCAGAACGGAACAGGCAACTTACCTTGATCCTATCATTCCGAATTACCGAGGTAATCCCTTAATTGAAGCTCTTCCTCCCATCTTGACGCAGGATGCTGCTGCTGAATATCTTGCATTCTATCCAGATTATGACAAAGAGCATCGCAGTATGCCTGCTTATCTTCGGCTGCATTTGATTCAAAATACATTGCAGTTTTTTGCTCCTTTACCGATTCATTTTGACCTAGAACAACGGTTTTCTCGCATGATTCGGTTAGGATACCAGGCCCGAAACCCTTCAATTATAGGGTTTTGGGAAGATGTGCAGTCGCGGGTTCAATCTTTAGGCATGACTCGCCAATCCCCCCGTTCAACTGCAACAGGGTTTACCATTATTGGGATTAGTGGAGTTGGTAAGACCACGTCGATAGAAGCAATTCTGTCACTATACCCACAAGTTATTCTTCACAACCACTATCGAGATCGCGATTTCAATTTCACCCAAATTGTCTGGCTTAAGCTAGACTGCCCATTCGACGGTTCGATCAAGGGCTTATGCTTAAACTTTTTCCAAGCGGTGGATGACCTGCTTGGAACTCGTTACTACGCCAATTATGCGGGTGGTCGTAAAACAGTGGATGAATTGCTGCCACGAATGGCACGGGTAGCTTCTCTTCACTCGATTGGTGTTCTGGTTATTGATGAAATTCAGCACCTTAGTCAAGCTAAAAGTGGTGGTTCCAGCAAAATGCTGAATTTTTTCGTTCAGTTAATCAACACGATCGGGTTACCAGTCGTGCTTGTCGGTACCTATAAAGCAATCTCTGTTCTTAGTGGAGAGTTTCGACAGACTCGAAGAGGAACAGGACAGGGTGATCTCGTTTGGGACAGGATGAAGAATGACGATGATTGGCAATGGTTCGTGAAGTGTTTATGGGGATACCAGTATGTTAAGAAGCAATCTCGCTCGACACAAGAACTGCGCGATGCGTTGTATGAGGTGACGCAAGGTATTACTGACTTCGCCATCAAGGTCTACATGTTGGCTCAGATTCGAGCAATCGCAAGTGGAGAAGAGGTTGTAACCGAACAAGGAATTCGATCAGCAGCTAAAGAGAGCCTACGAATGGCATACCCTATTCTGCAAGCCTTGAAAAACAAAGATACTCGGATTCTTGCCAGTGTTGAGGATGCTCATCCCATTAATATCGATCAGTTTTTACAGGATGTCCAAAACCAATTAAATAAAGCTGAACAACAACAAGCGTTAGCTAACACACGTACAACCAATTTCAACAAACAATCATCACCAGTCGCGCTTAACTCAACAGAATCGCAAAGAGTGCCTACTGAAACCGTCAAAAAAGGTTCTGGAAGGCGCAAGAAAACTGCTCCCTTGGAAGGAAGTTTACCTGAGATTGCAGCATCGGGAGAAAAGCAAAAGCTTAGTGCCTATGAAGCCCTTCGGCAGGCAGGACTCATTCGCCCGGCTACTGAGTACCTACTGGAGGAGGTATCCTGATGATTGGCTGCTTTCCCGATTCTTATCCGGATGAGTTGCTTTATAGCATTTGTGCCCGTTTTCATGAGCGGGTGCAGTATCCCAATAAGAAGGGAACTATGCGGGAGCTGTTTGGGAATGAGGCAGCGATCGCAGTTGTTGATTTACCCAGTAATCTTTGCAGTCTTAGCTCAGCGTTACCACTTGGTAACTTATATACGGTTGAACGCCTAATTAATAATCATACGCTCTTCCCGTTCTTCGCGCCTTTCTTGCATCCCCAACAGGCTCAACAGCTTTGGGCTGATATGGAAGGGGCACGAGGACCCGCTATCAAAATGCGCTCTGGTGTGATGGCAAGTACCGTTCAACCTCCAGAGTGGCTCAAGTTTTGTCCCCTTTGTGTACAGCAAGATAAACACGCATTCGGCGAGTACTACTGGCGTCGTCTTCACCAGTTATCCGGAGTCGAGGTTTGCCCTAAACACAATGTTCGTCTACTGAATAGCCAAGTTCGGATTCAAAATCCTCAAACTCGTCATGAGTTTGTTGCAGCAGAGCAGGGAATTCAACTGCCAAAGTCACGCTCATTCAGCTTGCTGCATCCTCACCATGAGATTCTACTGAAAATAGCTCAGGATGCTGCTTGGCTGCTAAAACAGACTACTTCCCCACCCGGATTAGATGTTCTGTCAAAACGCTATCGTCAGCTTCTTGCAGAGCGAGGTCTTGCCACCTATAGCGGTAGAGTGCGGGTTAGTGAATTACTCAAGGAGTTTTGTCAGTTCTATCCAAATGATCTCTTACAAAGCCTTCAGTGCGAAATTGACACTGAAAGCCAACATAGCTGGTTGTTGCGGCTAGTACGATCGCCCAAAGGGTCTCAGCATCCCTTACATCACCTGTTGTTGATTCAATTCCTAAGCTACACAGCCGAGGCATCCTTCCAGCTTCCCTATCAATTCAAACCTTTTGGTAAAGGTCCCTGGCTTTGCTTGAATCAAGCTGCTCCTCATTTTCATCAACCCGTAATTCAAGATTGTGAAATCACTTACAGCCAGGAACACGGCAAACCCATAGGCACATTCCATTGCTCTTGCGGTTTCATCTACTGCCGTACTGGACCGGATAAGACTCAAGAGGATCAGTTCCGTATTACAAAGGTTCGAGACTTTGGCTCGATTTGGAAAGATAAGCTAAAACAACTGTGGGCAGACTCAACAGTTAGTCTGCGAGGAATAGCGCGGCAGCTTGGAGTTGATCCAACTACTGTCAAGCTGCATGCCGCTGCACTAGAATTATCTCTCCCACGCCAGAGCAAGCGGCAGACTAACAGAAGTAATCGGGTGCTTGTTTCTTCCTCAAAGATTCGGGAAAAAGTTTCAGAGGCCGCCTTGGAAAGCTACAGAGCAGAATGGCTAGCTGCGCGAAGAGACAGTCCTGCGTTAGGGAGAACTGTGTTGAAGAATCAATTTCAGAGAGTCTACATATGGCTTCGACGCAATGATCCTGAATGGCTGGAAGCTAACATGCCACCCAAAAAACAGGTAGCTTCACCCTTCCTGCGGGTTAACTGGGAGAACCGAGATGTTGAACTTGCAGAAGCAGTGAAACTTGCTTCTGCTAACTTATACAATCTGGCAGGGCGACCGCGTCAAGTAACAGCTACAGCGATCTCCAGGGAGCTTGGACAACTGGCACTGATCCAAAAGCACTCTGATAAACTTCCTTGTACATCAAAGGCATTAAGTGAGCTAGCTGAAACCCGTGAATCATTTGCTCTTCGCCGCGTCCAATGGGTTCTAGACTGCTGTATGCAAGAAGGAGTTTGTCCTCCAAGATGGCGATTTATCCGTCGAGCAGGTCTACGCCCAGAGATCGAATTGCTGCCCTCAGTAGAAAATGCTATCAGTAAAGCACTGGTAATTTTAGAACAAATCCCGTTTCAGCATAGCAGAGATTGTCCGTCTCAACGAACGGCTCTTTGATGATGATGAATAAGCGCCTCTTTAGTAGTTAGGATCTACAAGCTTTCCCAATTCACAAAGTAACAATAGCTGTTGCTAGAATAGAGATGCTGCGAAATGGCTCCGAAAAATGCTTGAAATACTGTAGATACAAAGTAAATTCTTACACTAGGTATCTGCTCATATCCTTTGTTGCTTGCGTCGTTGTATTTGAAAGGCTGCTACTTTAATTGCGAGGAGTACGGCGACGCAATCTCCTCCTGGGGCTTATATAGGCACTGAGTCGCATGGGTCTTCGATCAAGTGTTTCCAATGCTGCTCGTGTCTCCCTGAAATTCAGAGCCAGTAGCTGCTCAAAGATTTGTAGACCAGTCTTGCGGTACAAGTGTTGACGGTGTAATTTGATAGCGATCGTGGTTAGACTTTCAGCAATGAGTGCTGTTGCTCGTACTGGATTGCTGAGTTCTGCTCCAATGCCAACTAGACTCTCACAAACTTCTGCAACAACTTCAGGATGAGTCTCTACTAGTTCTTCGGCTTCAATGATTTCAGTCAGGTCATTAGCGGCTTCCAGAAGTACACCTTGATTCTTGCAAGTGGCTTGAATAACTTTCAACATTCCACTATTCAACTCGAAATGGTCACGGCTACAGCGGAAAACGCTTGCCACAGCGTGCTGAGTAGATGTGGTAGGGGAAGACGCAAGGGCATGGAGAATCTCTGCTGCGATTGCCCTGCATTTACGTTGAACCCACAGATGACTTGCTGCGTGAGCAAGCCCGCAAAGGATTGCTTCATTATCCTGAGTTGCAAGGTGAGCGCGCATTCGATTAACTGACCATTCATCCTGATATTGCAGGTATTGAATCAGTAATAATTCACCATACGCTTGTTGGGAAAAGTTTGAGGTGTTAGTCTGAAGCATCTCTAACCAACCCTGCACGGTTTCCTTGGGCTCAAACCAACCAATCGTGTGTGAGATAAAGTACAGCGCCCAAGCGTACTGAAGAACCTCTGGACAATTACGAATAACTTCATCAAAAAGTTTGGTCGCTTCAGTGCGATCACCATTTAGCAAAGGTGGCATTCGTGACAGTATATCGGCCCACACTGCTGGATGAGGTTCTATACCCAGTTGTGATCGGATAAATCTTGCCCAACCCTCTAAGTCTGAGGGATTTTGCCTAAGATATCCCTCAGCGATTGCCCGCACAATATTGCCCCTACCACTGGGCAATATATGAGAACCGCCGATACCAAAGAGAATGGGTGATTTTAGGTCAGAGCGCTGTTCTTCTTTGCTCCTATAGTAGGCTAACTCTAGTTCGGAATGGTTGAATAACCAGCCCTGAAGCAACGATAAAATGGATTGTGGCAAACCTTGATTCCGCTCTGCAATCTTTTCTAAGGCATGAGCGGCTTCAGAGCGAAAGCCTTCTGAAACAAAGCCCTGCTGATTAAGTTTCTCAACGATACGGATTATGTCATTCGCTGGAAAGTCAGTTTCAGCCAAATCTTCCACTGCATTACCCACATAGCTTTCATGCCGCTGAGGCTCTAGTTGTGGAAGGATGCGAATGAATCTGGCTGGATCATTCTTCACCAGTTCACCGAACTCGCGAGACTGCTGAATCGCTCCGCCTGCGCGTGAGATATCCTCCTTCGACCAGATGCCAAGAGGATTATCCCATGCTGTCTCGTCGGGTAATTCATTGAATAAGTTGATCAAATTTTCATCAGAAGCCTGCGACATCTCGTCTTTGGTCATACGAGGACCGACAAACCCACCTGTGATAACGCCGCTTTTCTGATGTAAGTCAAACCAGGGGAGTGCACGTTCCTCCTCCTCTTTCAACCGCTTTGTCCCAGGACTCAAATACTCCTCAGGGATAGCTTTTAGAAGAGACAATCGATGTTCACGGTTGTATTTCAGACATCTACGACGAAACTCTGCATCCCTATCCTCTCTGAGCTGCCAGTAGGTAAACTCTCGAATTGCCTGCTCAAGCCGCGCTCTATCCTCTAGTTGTAAGTGAGGAAAGATAGCCGCAATCAATTTTTTTGTTTCTCGATGGCAATCGCCATCCATCTGGCTACCCAACCTAAACCGTCTTGGATCTACCAGCAGGTAATCCAAAACAATGACAGGCTCCTCTGTAGCGACTATTTCCAATCCACTCGCTAACAGCCGATGAACAACTAATAAATCTGAATCTGTGTTTTGCCCAACCAACTGAAGGAAAGCCGTTTTATCTCGTTTGGCTAACTCGGTAATAGCTGTAAGCAATGCCTGAATTACTTCACTCCCGGAAAAGTTAAAATCTCTAACCCAATCCCAGCGGTAACTAATAGTAACGGGGTTTGTATCATAGGCAAGTTGTTGAATGAGATCAACAAACCATGACCAGATCGATGCTAAAAAGCTTTGTGGGTTAACTTCAGCAAATTTCTCAATTTCGTAAAAATCGCTTTCACTTTCCAGTATTGCCTTTAAGGGATTGAGGGGGTTGTGCTTATAGGCATGAAATGAGCGTTCGCCTTCATTAGCATCCGCTGGTAATTCTGGAGGTGGCACTCTAGTGGCTTTAAGTGCCTGAGTTAGTCGGTATTCTAAATGAGCATGAATAACTCTTGCAGTGCAATCAGGTAAAGCCTCAGCTATCCTTTCCGCTATCGCAGCAACATCATGCCATCCGATATTGGAGCGTTGAATGACCTGTTGTGTCAACCAGACCCTTTCGGAGGTCCACTGGCTGATATTCCAGATTACTCGAATACATAAGAAATCGTAGGCTTGCTCATTTAGCCAATACTCTTCTAGCAATCCCCAAACATCTTCGGCGGCAAAACTAGCGGCGGCTGTGAGGATTGGATAGCAGTAGACCGACTGTTCGGTTGGTCTTTCCAACCACTGCCTGAATTCGGAGCGATCGCGCAACCTTCTGAACCAGCCCGGACTACCAATCACGGCATCCAAAACTTTGATTGCCTCTGTTTCTGAATTCAGCAAGGGAATGAGCAAGCCTGCTTCAACAGGATCAGGATTAGGTTGTGCCCCCACAAACTCAATCAGCAAAGTACGGATGTGAGATCTGACTTGTTTGGCAGTGTTAAGAAGAATTTGTAGTTGTCGTTGGTACTGCTGAGGCGCGGTTCCCCGTAAATAGTTGAGGCTCCTCAGTAAAATTGGTCGAATGAAAAGGCCATCCTGGCGTTCTAGAACAAAGTCAGCCAATGATTTGGAGCCACGGGCAAAGGCTCGTGCTAAGGTGTGATCATAGAAAGTTTGATGGCAGAAACCCAGTGTTGAGTTTTCCTGGCTGGTCATCAAAATTCCAGCCCGCTCCAGAGTACGGCAAATTTCAGGATTTTCATCAGCGATTGAGGATGGTAGCCACAGCGTTTCTTCCTCTGTCATGCGTTCAGCGAGTCGAGTTAGAAAAGCAATTAGTTGTTGCGCTTCAGGTTCACTGTTGATCCGAACTTCCCACAGCCGATCTAGCAATTTTGGAAAAGATTCAAACGCTTCACCAGGTTTGGCGATTTTCAGAAAAATCTTCAAATGCAAAGGATTTTCCAGCAGTTCACGTAACGGCTCTCCTATACGATTTGGATCGTGCTGTTCCTGCTCCAGAAGTGGAGAGATCTGTTCCCATGTTGGTAGATGGAGATCCAAGCGTTCAAAGTAATCAAGCCGAGCAAACTGGGTTCCATGACGAAACTCAAATTCACGGCAGGTTGCCACAATATGAACATTTTCAGTACCAGCAAGGGATTGAATCAATGACAATAAAACACTTAATCGTCCTGGTTGGCGATCCAGCAGTTCTGAAACTGCATCCAGTTGATCAATCAGAAGAATAATCTTTTCTGTATTTGCGATCGCTTTTATTGCATCCTTTGGATACCTGCTTAACTCAAGAGCGTGCTGTAAGTCTTCGGCTGTGTTAATCGTATTGCTGAGAAAATCAGCCTTAATTGCTAGTAGGGAATACTTTTCTTCTAGTGCCCAATGTCCCAAACTTGCCATTAGCGCTGATTTACCGCAACCAGGAGAACCAAGGACAATTGTTGTAGAAGACGCTTTTGTTTCAATGTGGTTGGTCAGTTGAGCTAGCTCAGGACGAGTAATTTGTTGGTTGTCACCGAGTGTTGTCCTCCAATTCAACAAACCTTGTGAGGCATTCAGTAGTTCCTCTTTCAAACTATTCAGGCTATCCTGACTTAGAAAAAACTGCTGATGATCGCGTGGTGCTAATGTCCGTAGCTTGCCTAACTCTGGTTTACAGGTTCTAGGTTGATTGGTTAGACGACGGTAGAGCAACTCATAGCCATCTGCGGTGTTTAGCCTGTAGTTGGTTGCACTGCGAAGAGGACTAGAGATAAAATTGTCATCCTCTGAAGTCAAGGTAATGGGAATGAATTTTGAATTCTGCCCTTGGGTATCGTAAAGCTCCTGAATAATCACGCCGCCTTCCCAGGTCACTCCCTTACCTTTACCAACCTCCTCACGCCCTCGAAAACGGCGATCATAGTGTTCCGTACAGGCAACCAGCACAAAGTTCGATATCTCAACCTGGTTCAGCATCCAACGCTGCCAGCCCTCAGCAGGTGATTCCTCGTACTGGTCAATCGTGCAGTCAATCCCATCCTCTCGCAAACGATCAGCCAGAGCTAATACCCGATCCTTGTGCTCCTGAGAATCATGGCTGTAACTAATGAGAACTTTTGGCGATGGAGAATCAAGATTCATTTTCAACAAAGCAATTTTTCGAGATTTTTTATCAATGCTGGATAAATTGATCTCAAAAGATAAGGAATCTGCTTAATATCACAATGACTACAAGTGTTAGGTAAAAAGGATAAATTGAGAAGGAGATGAAGGCTTTGGCTGTTGCTGCACCAGACTTAAATGGCTCTGTGTGAAGTAATGGAGGAAGGTCTCCTGGTTTCCTTCTCACCATTCTTCGAGGTGATACAAGGAATAATTCTTCGGGTACTGCTTGACCTGCATGCATCCGTTTTACGAAACTATTGTACGTTGCTCTAAATCCTTGCTCTAAACCCAAATAGTAGGCATCTAAAAAACTTAGAACGATAACGGGTAGGAGGGCAATCCAGGCATAATTAGTCTTGTCCTTATTAGTAATTACAACAAAGAGCGCAGATACCAAGGTGATACACAATGTTTTGCAACTTGAACTATTGGTTGCCATACGATTGATTACGCTCTGCAAAGTGGTGAGGTAGTTTTGCACAGCAGTAGAATCCGGTGAAACTTTTGTAGGTATTTGCGATTCTGAGTTGCTCACTTATTTTGCTACTGCTCTTGCAGCTCGTTCAATCCATGTACTGAAGTTATTGTAGCCGCGATCGTAAATCCAATCATAAGTTGGATAAATTTGCGAAAAATAGATTTGTCTTCCGTTGGCAGCCGTGGTGTAGAAGTTGTCGAAAGGATTGTAGCCGGACGGATCAGGGGGCTGATTCATGCTCTGGATATTGTGAATATAGATGCCTAACATACCGTTACCCCGCTCGAAGCTCTTTTCAATCTCGTACTTTACCCACGGTCGAGCGGCAGTTTCTGCACCAATCAGCACGACAGTAACTGAAGTTCCCCTAAGACCTGCGTTGATCATTCGCTTGATTGCCAAGTCACCTTCCTTCTTGACAGTCTCCCAAAGGGAGTGATCCCAGTAGCCTGCTGAGTTATAGCCACCTTTGGTCATAGCGTGGTTGCGGACAATATTCACTCGAAATATGTCTCGTTGGTAGTGAAAGCTGAAAAATACGCTTCTTGGCATCTCAACTGTTATCAGTTCTGTAGTACTAATGACTTGATGAGTATAGCCGTAACTCTACGGTTACAGGTGTCGAATTCTACAAAATCTTTATTCCGATTTGGGTATCGCTCTGAGAGATTGTTTAGACTAAAGAGAAAATTTGATCTGTTTTGCATTGCCATGCCTCAGAAGTCTTCCTTTGTACAAACGCCTCAGCCTGACGATGACCAAATTATCAGTGAGTTTCAGATTGATTTGCAGGGGTTAATTAAACTGCTGGCGAAGAATCTCTATGCAGAAGCGGATGTGTTTGTGCGTGAAATGTTACAGAACGCACATGATTCGATTAAGCGGCGGCGGGAGTGGCAGGGAGATGGAACCCCCGATGGTGTCGTGCGAGTAAAAATTGATCGGCAAGCAGCAACTGTAACGATTACAGATAATGGTGCGGGGATGACAGAGCAAGAGGTGCGGGAGTACCTTTCGACGATAGGGCGCAGTGGAACGGATGCGTTTCGACGGGATCTGATCGAGAAAGGTCGCCAAGCTGAGGTGACGGTGATTGGGCAGTTTGGGATTGGGTTACTATCGGCGTTTATTGTTGCTGATCGCGTGGTAGTGGAGACGCGATCGTATCTCGATGGTAATCCGGCGTGGCGATGGGAAAGCAGTGGGGAGAAAACCTATGCACTGCAACCCGGCGAGCGGCAGGATGCAGGATCGACCGTAACGCTGCATATTAATGAGAATTATCGGGATATGCTGTCCGCTGAGGAGTTGCGGAAGGCGATTCGCAAATATGCAGACTTCTTGCCAGTGGGGATTTATTTGAATGAGGATGAAACGCCGACAAATGCGGTAAACGCGCCGTGGCATAGGCAGTATGACAATCCTAAAGAAGAAGTGATGGAGATGGCAATCTTCGTTGCGAAGCGGTTTCCAGATAATCCGTTGTCTACGATTCCGATTCATTTGACGAGTCCCTACAAGGTGGATGGGGTGCTGTATGTATCGGATAACCGGATTCCTGATGTGAATACGACGGGGCTGGTGGATATTTACCAGTCGCGGATGTTTGTGATGGAAGCAAATCGGGATATGTTGCCAGTGTGGGCGAAGTTTGTGCGCGGCATTATTGATTCGCCTGCGCTGACGTTGACGGCTTCGCGGGATGCCGTGCAGCAGGATGCCATTCAGAAGGAGATTAAAGAGCAGTTAGGTGAGGCGATTATTAGGCATCTAACGAATTTTTCTAAGGAAGATCCGATCCGGTTTCAGCGACTGTGCGATTGGCATCATTATCACTTGAAGGGCATGGCACTCCGGGAAGATAACTTCTTTCGTGCAGTGGCGGATTTGATCCCGTTTGAAACAAATCTGATGCCAATGAACTTGAAGACCTACTTTGAGGAGGCGAAGAAGCGAGGACAGGCGGAAACGGATCTGCTGTATTTTGATGAGCGGGGTAGTGCAACACAGTTTTATATGCTATGTGATGCCCAGGGCTTGCTAGTCATTGATGCGAGTCAGGTGTTTGAAGATGGTTTCTTGGAGCGATATGGACGACTTCATCCAGAAATCAAACTGCGACAACTCAATATTGGTGAGTCAGATTTTATCTTTGAACCGTTGCAGGATGAGGAGAAAGAGGCGTTTCGTGGTTTAGAGATGGAGTTTATGCGGGGGGTGTCTGATCGTCGCAGTGTGGCGAAAGTGGTGCGATTTAAGCCTGCTTCAATTCCTGCCCTCACCGTGTTGACCGCAGCGGCAAAGAGTCAGGAGAAATTGAGACAGGTGGGTGATAATCCCCTAATCCCTGATGAAGTGCGGAATTTGGTGAAAGATTTGATGCAAGGGGAACGAACCGTTCCAGTCACGCTGTATCTAAATGCGGATAATTCAACGATTCAAAATCTCATGGATTTGCCTGCGACAGAAGATAAATTATCAGCTTGCATTGCGATCTACAATAACGCGCTAATGTTGGCGCAACAGTTTTTGACAGCGAAGAATGCAGAGGTAATGTTTGCTGGGTTTAATCGAGTGATCGATCGCATGATTGCTCAAGCAGATGAAGTGCAAAAGTTAACGACTAAATTGAATTCTCTGAAATTAGACCTCAATGATAAAGAGACACAACTTCGGCAACAGTCAGCAAATACATCTCAGACTGATCATGTTAGTTGTTTCTTTGCTATGCCCTTTGATGAAAAATATGACAAATTGCTCGGTGCCATTCGGCAGGTTTTACAGGAGCAACCTTATGGCTGGGAGGTTACTCGTGCTGATAGTGAACATATTAGCGATACGATTCCTACCAATGTGCGAGATCATATCGCCCAAAGTCATTGCTACCTGGCAGAAGTAAGTGACGGCAATCCTAATGTGTTTTTGGAGATTGGGCGAATTAGCCAATATCGAGAACAGGGTCGCCCCCTCATCTATCTCTGTCGAAAAGGTGCGAAGCCGCCGATCGATATTGAAGGCGAACTCTTATCTTTCTATGATCCAGATCTCAGTGATCAGGAGCTTGTAGAGTATCTGAGGCAAGAATTTGGTAAGAAACGTAATATTAAACATCTGAGAAGCAGCGGGGCTAAAAGTTTCTTGTCGATAGCTGTTCTGGAGACTGTTGGACAGTTACGTCGAGGATTTTCTCAAACAATTGCTGATCACTATAAAACCGTAGGTGCATTCTGTGATGCTGATTCTGCCACAATTGCGGAACAGACAGGGGCAGGCAAAGGATCAATTAGTGATGCTCAAGAATACATTGCGAAGCATTTCAAAGTTTAAGGTGAGTAAATAGAGCTATGTTTGGATCAGATGATTTCTTGCCCGATGACTTCGATATCGAAACCTATTTCGCAAACGAAGAAAAGTGTGACGAAATCGATCAACTGATGCAACTTGCCCTCGATTGCAACGCTGAATTTCAGTACGCAAAAGCAGAAAGGTTTTGTCAAAGAGCAGCAGAGTTGGCAGAACTACTCAACGATGTATCACGACTGATTCGAGCGCGATTTTGGCTTGCAACTATGCAGCGAATGCAGGGCAAACGTAAAGAAGCCTTGGGAGTTTTCACCTGGCTGATTGAAGTTGCTTATGATCCAGTTCTGAGCTGCAACTTGACTGAAGACGACCTTTGGTTTGTGGATGGTGGCTTCAGGAATTTTGTAGAAGTGGGTCGCTTTCTACCAGAGATGAGAGTTGTAGACTTGGAACGAGTTGTAGATAGGGGTTTAGCTTGGTTAAGCAGTATCAGTCGCCGCAATTGGGAAGCTGGATTACGACTTCAGAGAGGAATGCTTTGGAAAAGTCAAAACCGCAAGGAAGCAGCGCTAGAAGAAATGGAAGCAGCTTTGGCGCTGAGAAGGCGCAACGTTAATGGACCAGGCTTTATGCTAGAGGCTCATCTGTGGCAGACGGCAGACCTGCTGCAAGACTTGAAGAAATTGGGCGATGCAACAAAGTACTACCAAGAGGTAACGCAAAATTGTGAGTCCAATAGAGATGAGCAATGTCGTGCCTGGAGAGGTTTAGGACAGGTGGCATCGAAACAGGAGAATTGGGCAGAAGCAGAGCGTTGTATGCTCAAGGCGCTGGAGATTGCAGGGTCAATTGAATCACCTAGTCCAATGTGTGCTGCCTATAATGCGCTAGGGGATGTATATTTGCAACAAAAGCAAATTACTCAAGCGATTAATACAAAAATTCAGGCTTTGCATTTCGTCCGTCAAATGGAAGAACCAGAAGCGTTCTATCTCATCTATCGAGATTTTGCAGAGATTCGTCTTCACCAGTTAAAGCAAGGCAACTCACAACGGTTCATTCCAAAAGTAAAACGTTGGCTACATCGGGCACTGCCGCTTGCTGTGAGGCTTGATCGACAAGTCAACTCCAGCGATCGCCAAACCGAAATCCGCGCATTACAAGCTGAGTGCGAAGCAGTACTAGCAGGAAAATCAATTTCCTAAAGCGTCCAATCTTCAATCCTTAGTCCAGGCACTTGCTCAAAATCTCGACGATTTCGGGTAACAACTATAGCATTGGAAGAAAGCGCGATCGCAGCAATCCGCATATCCTTCTGAATACGATTTTTTCGCAAATTCGGATTATCCGTTAGCATCTGGCGAAAACAGCGATCTGCCACATCATCCAGATCTAAAACCTTGACCTCTTGTAAATACGCCACAATCTTCGACAATTTAGCGTAAAGCCTAACTTGATGGTTTGCCTGAGCAGGATCATTGAGGCGACCGACCCAACCATTAAACAGTTCTTGCACAGTCACGATCGTAATTGCCAGATCCGCCTCAAATTCGGCAGCTTTGCTCCTAACTACTGGATGATCTTCTAGCCACAGCGAAACATGATCAGTATCGAGAATATACAAGTTCCGTCCTCAATCTTCTACGAATAAACGGAAGGATCAACTTCTGTGTCATCCTCAACTTCCCGCTCTGCTCGGATCGCAGCAGCAATTTCTGCAAAATCCGGATCATCTTTGAACATCCCAGCATATTTAATCCAGGGACTTTCCGCTCTTTGTTCAAACCCATTAAAATTTTGGTCGGATGGCAAAGGCACATCCCAGGAAATCGTTTCGCTACGAGCAAGTTGTTTCAAAAAAGCAGCTTGAACTTCCGCGATCGCTGCCTCCCGCGTTGCTGCCTCTACTCGACAATCAGGAAATTCAACCACTGAAGCCGTAACCCTGCCTGAAGCCTGAGCCTCTAACCGAAGCGTTACTCTGAATCTGCTAGATGAGTGTTGTTGGTTCATAGGTTCTCCTTGAACAACATCATCCATTATAGTCGAGGCGCGACGCGACCCTTACGCCTCATTCTCCAGCCACTCTAGAACCCCATTTCGCCGCGTCAAATGCAATGGCAACCCTTCAGTAAACCGTGCGATCGCTTCCCACCAAATCTTTAAATCCCCTGTTGCCTCCACCGCCGTCATCGATTTCAGCAACAACAAAGCCACTAAAATATAATCGCGCTCATCCCGACAGCCCAATCCCTGTCTCCGCAACACATTTACCAAATCTGCCGATAGATCTAAACACCCATCCACTGGCAACAGCGCAATACTGCTCTGAATTCCCGCAAACATCCCCACCCCAGCGATCGTCATTGCTGTCGACGCTACCACAAACTCCGACATTGAACTATCCGCCTTTGCCAGAAGCAACACCGCCGTCCCATTAATCGCACTCTCAAACGCTTGTCCCGCCGCCACCGGATTTACCAAATTCTCCCATTTTCCCAACATCTCCTCTATCTCCGGCTTCAGCGCCATAAACGCGCCAGACAACTGCATCGACAAAGGTGCATTCCAACGATCCGTTCGCAAAATCATTGGTTTAAACACATCCTCCTTTGCCCCCGCAATCATCGACTCCGCAAAACACCACCCCCGCTCCAAATACCCATCTTCATCCTTCCGTAACACCAATGTACTGACACGCGGCGACAAAAGCATTTCCCCAATTCTCTGCAAAGCCTGCACAAACTCCCGTTCTTCATCCATCGTTTTCGGATCTTGCGGCAAACAAGAAAAGTCATACCAAAACCCAATCAAATCCAAAATTCCATCTCCCTCCATTCGCTCTGCCTCATCCGCTGCAAAAGTTTGCCCATCACATAGCGTCCGAAAAACTAAATGCGCCGCCTGCAAATTTCCGTGTCGTGCTAATGAAGGCACTAGCACTAACCTGTCCCGCACCGCCTCTCCCTCCACTCGCTCATCCGCAATTGCCCCAGCAATGTCCGCCATCCGTCGCACTAACTGCTGCAAAGCCGCAAGCTGCGTCCCCAAAGGATCAGGATCATCCTGACTCCCCCAACGATGGGAAACAAACACCAAGTGCCAAAGCTGATCCACGGGTGTCCAAGTCCCTAGAGGCAAGGACTGACAGCGATCGAGTTTCGACAGTCCTAAAAGGGTTCGGGCACTAATATAGCGGCATTGCTGAAACATGAATTATCCTAGCGAATGCGAATCAGTTTTATTTGGAAATCGCAGTGCAGTCTCCAATAGACACCACGATCTCACTTCACATAATACGGAGTGAAGTAGATACGGAACTTATACAAACGAATCCCGTGATCGCACCGGAATAGCCCAAAATCAAATTGAAGTCCTCATCAGCGATCTCATCATTTAGAGCATTTGGAGATACCGACTGAAATGAAGAATCAGAAGTATCAACTCGTTCTTGCAGGGTCATCTCTAGATTACTACCGCAGTCTCTTTCTTCAAAGCTTCATACAGCACCTAAACGATATTGGATTAGATGAACAGCAGTATTTTCAATTTCTAGAAGTCAGTCAAGCCGAGCGGATCGATTGGGATGGTCTCCCAGTAATGATTTGGTTTGGGGGAGAAAGTGAGCCTAGCGCAGACGAGGTCGCACTACTCAACCGATTTCTTCAAGAAAGCTTCTACGTCTTTCCGATCGTGGATAGCTTGACGCGGTATCCAAGCCTCGTTCCAGCAGTACTGCGCCATTTGAACGGTTTACAGTGGGAACCAAATCGGGTCGTCGCAGACATTCTAAAAGCATTTCGGCTCTGTCGAGAACAACGACAAGCCTTCATCTCGTATCGACGGATGGATAGCCAAAACGTCGCCATTCAGCTTTTTTCAGCCCTTTCCTTGCAAGGATATAAGGTCTTTCTAGACATCGCCTCCATTGATGCAGGTGTCGATTTTCAACAAGTCTTGTGGGGACGGATGTCAGATGTCGATTTGCTCATCTTTCTCGACTCGCCCAACGCGCTTAGTTCAGAATGGGTTTACAAGGAACTCCTACAAGCAGAAAGCTTGGGATTAGGCGTTTTACAGTTAGTTTGGGTCGATCACACCCGCAAATTGGGGACAGAGTTTTCGACGTTCATTCAACTCCAGCACAGCGACTTTGCCCACTGTAAAGCTGATGCCCAGGATTCCTTGACGGGGGAAGCAATAAAAACCATTTTGTCTACTGCAGAGTCTGCCAGAATTCGATCGATCGCTATCCGGAGAACTCGTGTCATTGGAGATGTTGTTGAACAACTTCCGCAAGGCATCGCCTCCACAATTGACCCTGGTGGCAATATTCGACTGTATCGGGATGATCGCGCTTTAGCCAATGTCATTCCAGTCGTTGGAGTCCCTGATGCTGCTCTGATTCAACAAGCAGAAATTCGTGCCCTAGCGGAAGATGTAGATCTCTCGAAAAACCTTATCATTTATGACAGCCTTGGAGTCGAACCGAACTATAAAAAACACTTAGCGTGGCTCAATGGTCGATTGGAGTTACGGACTTCCGAATCAGATTCAGTGGAGAATTGGTTGAATGATCTATGAGTGAACTTGCTCCAATCTTTTTATCAGCAGGCATTCCAGATCGGGATCTTGATCGCTATCCAGCAGACCCGATCGCAATTCGTGAAGCGATCCTCGCCTTAGTCACTCAAACCGTTCGCGATCGTGAGTTAGTATTTGGTGGGCATCCTGCAATTTCTCCTCTAGTGGATCATGCTTCACGTACGCTAGAAGCTCAGCATCATGTTTATATCTACCAATCCCGTTGGTTTGAAAATGTTATCCCTGATGTTGCAAAAGCCTTCCCAAATTTAATTTGGACTCAAAAGAAAAGTACGTTAGAAGAAAGCTTAACCGTGATGCG
Source organism: Myxacorys chilensis ATA2-1-KO14 (assembly GCA_019359275.1). Lineage (GTDB taxonomy): Bacteria > Cyanobacteriota > Cyanobacteriia > Leptolyngbyales > Leptolyngbyaceae > Myxacorys > Myxacorys chilensis. Next base: position 31,900 of record JAHHHP010000038.1, read on the forward strand.
AAGAGAAATAATTGGCTCTCGCCCCTTCGCCGCTGCTGTCTTTATTGGTGGCATGGGAGGACTTTTTGAGGAATGCACAATCTTTAAGGAATTGCATCCAAATAAACCCATCTTCCCGATCGCGTCCACTCTTGGTGCCGCACAAATACTTTTCGAGCAGGATGAATGTTCTCAAAACGAGGAGATTCGACAAGCTTTAGCTACTAACAAACGTTACCGCGCACTTTTCCGAAAAATCTTGCCCTCCTCAAACTAACCGAGCAGTATAATCCTTTAGCCAATTTCTGATTATCCAATTAATTAAACTGTTAGAGGCAATTGCGGCTGAGGGAGTACTCACCGTTTTTCGCATGCAGTAAGGGTAGCAAAGAAACACCAGAGGTATATTGACAGCCCATCAATTTCGTCCACTGCTCTCTGTTGCATTTTTAGTACTAATAAGCTTTAGTACTGATGAACCCTTCATGTAATTTTTTAAACACGTTACACTTGATCTAGCCGTAAAGCTTAGTACTTACTGCTTTCACACCCTACTTAAGAACTTTCAGGATTTAGTGTCTGAAGGTTCATTTTTGTAGGTTTTGCGACTAAGGGGTGTCCATAGTGAACGCAATATCTCCAGAAATCCAGCGTAAGATTCAACATTGGAAAGATCGGCTTGCTGGATTAAAACGAGACACTGCTTTGCTGAATTTTGTTGAAGGTAAAGGCAAGACAGTCAAGTTATTGCTTCCAGCTTCACAAGTGTTTCAAGTGCTTGTCAGCGAGGAGCCCCGTCTGCCCATGAGCACTGTCAAAACTGATCCAGTAGCCCCTGAACATCTGCCCATTCTCAAGAAACTTCGTAATGGTGCCAACCAAATTCAGCGAGAGAAAGGGGTCAATAGCCTTTTCGTTACGATCGGCACTCTCACCTGGAATCTGAAAGGTGAAACGAAGAATTCGGCAGTTTCTCCCATTCTGCTGATCCCAGTTGAACTACAGAAAACGAGAAGGCGCGAGGAATTCACGCTTGTCGCGATCGACGAGGATATTATACTCAATCCCGTCTTAGTCCAGAAGCTTGATGCAGACCATGGTATCAGTTTGCGCCCGATTCCTTCGGGTCAAACACTAACTTGTGATGCTGTATTAGACCAAGTGCGTCAGGATGTAGCTGAGTTTTCCGCCTGGAAAATTGAGCCTGTTGCTCATCTTGCTCTATTTGAGCGCCCTAAAGCGGCAATGCTCAATGACCTTGAGCAGTATGCAGAGAAGATTGCTAGACATCCCATCCTACAAGGACTTGCCAATGATTTAAGTGGCTATCAGCGCCAGCATCACAATATTCCTGATGCTAGGCACTTGGATCAGCAACATCCTCGATCGCTCTTCCAAGTGTTGGATGCAGATTCAAGCCAACAAGTCGTGATTGAGGCAGCCAAGAGTGGGTTAAACTTCATCACTCAGGGACCTCCTGGAACTGGGAAAAGTCAGACAATTGCCAATATTATTGTTGAACTAATTGCCAAGAGAATGCGCGTTCTTCTGGTTGCTGAGAAACCAGGTGCCCTAGAGGTTGTTGCAAGAAGGCTACGCGATTGTGGGCTGGAAGATCTGTGCCTGACTTTATATGAGAAGGAAACCGCCAGTAAAAAGGGATTTAGTCGATCGCTCAAAGCGACAGCAGATAAGTTAGAGGATTACTCTGAGACACGCCTATCAGACTCATTTCTTGATCAGTTGAAAGATGTTCGGCAAACTCTTAATAGCTATCCAGAGAAACTTCATCACATTTGGGAACCTATCGAGAAATCATCATTTGACTTGTATAGTGAGTTGCTCAAGCTAGAACGAATCAATCTCCCTCCGCTCAAAGCTGCTATCCGAAATATCAATCAATGGTCAGCTAGTCATTTAAGAGACGTAAAACGGCAATTAGAACTTTTAGAGGGATTTGACTCATTTTTCCGAGGTGGACGGACGACGCTCTGGGTAAGTAGTCGAAGGTCTGGCTCATCATTGCAGGATCGTGTAGCACTGCAAGAGGAAATCACAACCCTTCGTCGTGGAATCGAATCAACGAAAGCAATTGCTTTGCGAATACAAGAACTATTGAGTTTACAAGTCCCCACTTCTTTAAGTGAGAGCAAATCCCTCTCTGCCTCCGTTGCTTACGTTACTGGTGTGCCTTCGTTACTCCCAAGCGAGTGGGAGAATGTAACAGTGACGAATTTGAAGCGCTCATTCTCCAGATTTGAAGAAATATACTCAGACTTTTATAAGCTGCGCCAATTGTTGGGAAAGAAATACGCGCGCGATCCATTCACAGAAGCGCTTGCAGAACCGCTACAGCAGTTTTACCAAAAATATAGGAATATTCTGCGTCTCATCAACAAAAACTATTGGAGAGCGCATAAAGCTATCTTTGCCTGTCGAAAAGAGCAAAGCAGGCTTGCCTTCTGGCGTTCTTTTTTGTTTGGTTATCGAGAGTTGATTGCAGATCTCCAACGATCTGATGAATCTCATAGATTGTACGAAACGCTTAACAGCCCAACCCACGCAGCTTTCGCTCCGTTCTTTGACAAGGGAAAACCTAATCTAAATGCCATTGAAACAGCATTGAATTGGATTGAAGAATTACAAAACTACCCCTTACCAAGCGATCGGGTTGCTACTCTTCTCTCATCTAGTGAGCTTTCTATCGAACTTGTCTCTTTAGAAAATTCTCTGGCGGCTGCCCAACAAGAAATCGAAACAGGATTTGTATTTCTGAACGCCTGCTTTCCGGATGTGACGCGCTCACTGTTAGGTTCCAATCAGCCTCTAGACTGGACTTCTTTTAGTATAATCGAGGCTTTCCTAGACAGAGCCGAGGATGAACTAAACACGTTTGCGGACTGGACACGCTATCAAAAATGTCTTGCAACTCTTAAAGCGATGGGAGTTGAAGCTTTTCTGAGCAGTTTAAAGATATCTGAGATCGCACCAGAATCATGGTTTTCTGTATTGCAGAAAGCTGTGTATCAAGGATGGTTAGACTATATCTATGATCACTTCTCTGAGTTGAAGGACTTCAGCGCCACAGTTCATGAACGTAGAATTCAGGAGTTCTCAAAATGCGATCGCGACCAATACTCTGTTGCTAAGGAACGGCTCCAGAAACTGCACGCTGACCAATGGAAAATATGGTCTGAGCAGCCTGGTTCTCAGGAAAAAATTATGCTGCTCAACACTGAAAGTAAGAAGCAGAAGCAACATAGGTCAGTTCGTCAATTTATCAAGGAAGCAGGGGATTTAGTTTCTGCATTGAAACCTTGCTGGATGATGAGTCCGCTGTCAGTGAGTGAATACATCGACCCACAGACTCCGCAATTTGATGTAGTAATCTTTGACGAAGCTTCCCAAATCCGTACAGAAGAAGCTGTCTCTTCGATCATGCGTGCTAAGCAGGTAATCGTAGTGGGAGATGATAAGCAACTACCGCCAACATTCTCATTCACCAAATTTGATGCGGATGAAGATGAGGACAGTAACGGCGAAGGAGATTATGAGAGTTTCCTGGTTGAATGCGGAAAATTTATGAGGAGTTTTACACTACGCTGGCACTACCGTAGCCAGGATGAGAGCCTAATCTCATTTTCAAACGAACACTTTTATAACTCGAAACTGATTACGTTTCCTAATCCAATCAAAGATGAGAATCGAGGTGTCCATTTTCACTACGTTGCAGATGGAGTCTACGATCGAGGCAGCAGGAAACCTGTTAATCAACGTGAAGCGGAAGAAGTTGCAAAACTGGTGCTGCGTCAGGTTCAATCCAGTCAGCAATCTGTAGGAATTATTGCCTTCAGCAAAAATCAAGCAGAAGCTATTCAGAAGGAACTTGACCGTCTTAGTGAGAACAATCTTGATTTAGCAGAATTACAAGAGGATGCTGATAAATTCTTTCTTCGCCATCTAGAAAGCGTCCAAGGTGAAGAGCGAGATGTAATCATCCTCAGCTTCTGCTATGGGCGGGATAAAGAAGGAAAGGTGTGGCAAAATTTTGGACCCCTCAACAAGATAGGGGGAGAGCGACGACTGAATGTGGCAATTACTCGAGCCAGGCAGAAACTGATATTAGTCGCATCAATACATGGGAGCGAGCTACAGCCAGAAGGAAACAGCTTGGTCGTAAAACAGTTGCAGGATTACCTGAATTACGCTGAGCGCAATCATGCTCAAACAGAAGAACTTGCTGATTTACCAGAACTGCCTGCCGATGCTGGGGTAGTTGAAGATATCTATTACGCCCTTCAGCAAGCGGGACATCGCGTTTGTCCTTCAGTTGGACGCTCTAAATTCCCTATCGATCTTGCCATTCTCAATGATCAGCGACCATCTGAGTTTCTGCTAGGCATTGAGGTGGACGGTAGAACTTACGAGGCTTACAATACAGCGCGCGACCGTGATCGTATACGTCGAAAAGTTTTAGAGGAAGATCTCAATTGGAAAATTTATCGTATTTGGTCGAAGGAATGGTTTCACAACAGAGATACGCAGCTTAACGAATTACTAAGATTACTGCGAATATTGAAAAATCAGCAATCGTAAACTCAATCGCACTTAAAGTTTTACATCTACCAACAGCTACTAGCCACAAATATGGAAGCCATTCATCTCAAAGAACTCCTCGAAAAGATTCAGCAAATACAGTTCATTATGATTGGTGTGGCTACTGATTATTTGAATTATCCGATTAGGGATGAACAGGAAAACTATGTTGCGCTCTGGAAAGAGCTTACTCTGGAGTTTGAGTTGCTTCAAGAGGATGGAGTTCATATTTCTAATCCCAACTTCTTTAAATCTTTATGGGATTGGCATTATTACTATAAGAATTATCTTGATGATGCAAGTTCAAAGAGAAAATACGTCTATGAGTTATATCTAGATGCTATTAATGCGATTGAAAATGAACTTTATCAGTATAACCAAGATGCTTTAGCAGAAGGCACAGCATCGATAGCAAATCCAACTCTACTTGAAGATTTAGTTTCGGAGATAGAAAAGCTAAAATCTATTATGATTGCTGTTGCTATTGAATATCAGTCAATAGATCAGGAAGAGTCTAAATATAGTGAACTTTATCAGGAAATTGCGTCAAAATTAGGAGGCTTAAGGCGCTTAGGAATACCTGCCCAGAACCCTAATATCTTTCGATGTCTTTGGCATTGGCATAGCTATTTCAAATGCGAACTCGGCGATTCATCTTCACGACGATGCTACATATATAATCTCTACACTTCAACTACCTCCCCTATTGAAAAAGCTTTACTTAAGCATCGTCGTACTCCAAAGCCAATTGAGCAATTTATCGAAGACCTGCAACGCCGCTTCAGGGAGCAGGTATCAGAGCAATCTTCAACTTCAGAAGCAGCTAGTTTTAAATCTATCGGGCAGGATACAAGTATTCAGACTGCTCCGTTACCAGCAGGAAACACAAAAGCTATAGAGCCTGATTCCGAGGGAATGGCTTTCAACCCCATACCTCCCAAAGTCTTTATCAGCTACAGCTATGATTCTCAGGAGCATAAGGATCGGGTGTGGAGATTGGCTGATCGTTTGCGTGAGGATGGCATCAACTGCACGATTGATCAACACGAAGAATCACCTGCGGTGGGATGGCACCGCTGGATGCTGAATCAAGTGGAAGCAGCAGATTTTGTGCTGGTTGTCTGTACAGAACATTACGAGCGACGTTTTCGAGGAGATGAGGAGCTTGGAAGTGGCAAGGGTGTTACTTGGGAAGGTGCCATCATTATCCAAGAGCTTTATAACGCTCAGGGGCAAAACTCGAAATTCATTCCGATAATTTTCACCCTAGAGGATGCCGACTTTATTCCCAGTCCTCTTCGCAGTGCAACCTTTTATCGTGTCAATACTGCGGAAGGCGATGAGTTACTCTATCGTCGCCTGACTAATCAATCTATAAACTACAAAAGGGAATTAGGGCAATTACGCACTTTATCACCGCGCGATCGCAAACAAACACTTTCAGAAGATTCCTACCAGGCTCCACTCAGTCTCTTAGGTGTGGATGAGAAATTTGGAGCTTCAGATAGGTCAGATCTCGCAGATTTGCTGAAACGGAGTGGACGAGCAGATAGCACTTCTCGTAAAGCTCTTTGCCAAATGCTTGGATTAGATCCAGGGAATCTTAACTTCATTTCGCTCATCTATTCTGATAGAGATTTTGCTATTGCATTAGTGAATCATCTGTTTGAAACAGGTCATGATCTGACAAAGCTTTGTGATGAAATTAAGCCACATCTGCAAGGTCAATATGCTCAGAACTTACAGAGTATTTGCAACAGAATTAAATTATGCCGAGGAGCGAGTAGCTAATCCGTAAAATGCACGAAGATTAGTATTCAATTTCTTGACGCTAATCTTACTTTGGCGGGTTCTCCATGATACAACTCTTCAGATAGCTTTTTAGAAATTTCTTTCCCTATCTTGTCGTACTACAGTTGTAGATGTTGAATCTAAGATTGTATTTGGCCTAGAATCAACGTAAAACCAGCATCTTAGGGGATGCATTATGACGCTTGCCCTTTCGCAGATCACCTTGAGTGAAGCCGAGGTCGAAGCTAAGCTGAAACGGCTTGAGACTTGGGCAAGCGACTTCGATGCCCTGATGGTTCGGCTTGCCCCGCGCTTCAAACGTCGAGAGCTTCGAGAGCGGGTGAAAGAGTATGTGCAAGGATTGCTCAGTTCAGCCGAACGGAAGAATAGCTGGCAGATAGCAGAACAACTGGGCAAGCCCACGCCGTATGGAATTCAACATCTGCTTGGTCGAGCACAGTGGGATGCAGATTTGGTAAGAGACGACCTGCAAACCTATGTGAATGAAGCGCTAGGCGATCCAGAAGCGGTGTTTGTGATTGATGAAACCGGCTTTCTCAAGAAAGGCGACCACTCAGCCGGAGTGCAGCCTCAGTACAGTGGTACCGGAAATGGGGTTGAGAATTGTCAGGTCGGCGTATTTCTGGGTTATGCTGCCGCGAACGGCTACACATTGATTGATCGGGAACTGTACCTACCGCAAAGTTGGATCGATGAGCCAGAGCGGTGCGCTCAAGCGGGGATTCCGAAAGATGCCTCCTTTGCGATCAAACCGGTTCTGGCACAACGAATGTTAGGGCGGGCGTTTGCGGCGGGAATTCCAGGCAGTTGGGTGACTGGGGATGAAGTCTACGGTCGAGATGCGGCCTTGCGGCAGTGGCTAGAATCGCGGCATCAAGCGTATGTTCTCACCACCTGGTCAAAAGAGAACGTTGGTCGCGATGCCTTATCGATGCGAATCGAGGAACTCGCCGTGAGTTGGCCCGCCGAAGAATGGCAACGGCTCAGTTGCGGGACGGGAACAAAGGGAGAGCGCTACTTTGACTGGACGTGTATGCTGATTAACAGTCCCGAAGGATGCGACTGGTCGCACTGGGCACTCGTGCGACGGGGGATCGAACATCCGGAAGACTGGAATTATTTTCTGGTGTTTGCACCGCCTGGAACGTCTTTGCAGACGATGGTGCAGGTTGCCGGTCAGCGCTGGACAATCGAAGTGTGTTTCGAGAGTGCTAAAGGGGAAGTGGGGCTGGATGAGTATGAAGCGAGATCGTGGAGTGGATGGTATCGCCACATGACGTTAGCGCTAATAGCTCAGGCTTTCTTAACAGTGACACGAACGAATGCTGCTAAAAAAGGGATCTCAACAGTAGCTCATTCCCAGCACCACCCTGCTCAGAAGTCGAATGGATTGGCAGTGTGCCCTTGAGTGTCGCCGAACTGCGTCGATTGTTATGGCGGTTAGTTTGGCAGCCTCAACTGAGTCCCGCCTATCTGTTAAATTGGTCAGCATGGCGACGACGGCATCAAGCGATTGCCCAGTTTTACCACTTCAAGCGTCGAGCGTTAGCAATGCAGTTGCGAGAACTGTTGATGGTTCATCTTATAGAGGTTCCTCCAGAAGTCACAGTAGCAAAGCTGAATTATTTACTGTATGTAAAGATGGTATTCACGATTTCATTGCTTTGGCTATCAACGGCTTAATCTATTGATAGAAGCTACAGTCAATCAATCTGATTCACTTTTCGTCTATTAACTATTTTGAAATTGTGCAAGATCTTTAAGAAGATAGTGGGTGAGTGTCTGCCCATCAGAGCAGAAGTCTAGAGGAGTGAGATAACGCCAGAAGACAATCTAGACAGGGAGAAGCGGGATGTCCTGGTAGTGGACTAGACCTGTGGATCGAGTCAGACATCTACACCAAGCTCATAACGGTTGATGAACAAACCAATAACAACATCGTGCAACCAAATTGACTTAGAGAAACAAATCGTTTTGCGAGCTAAGCGTTTAATCCTTGTGCGTAACGTTAAATGCTTGCGCTCAATCTGCCCAGTATTGCGTTTACCAACTGTGTGAAACGTTGGATCAATATGCCGTTTATACGCTCCCCAGTCATCGCTGTAGAACTGCATAATCCCAAAGGGTTCTAACAATGCTTTAAGTTGAAGGAAAGCACTATCCTGGTGGCTAGAGAGTACATACGCTAATACTTCACCTGTATGATGGTCAATGGCGTGCCACAACCACCGTTGCTGTTGCTTTGAACCTACAAAACTCCACATCTCGTCCACCTCAACCTCTAAATCTTGCCACTGGCATAGATAAACAATCGTTTGGGTCGGTTCAAGCTCTCTCAAGCGTTTCTCATTGACTGCTTGGAGATGACGATCTTTTTTTTAACGTTTCAGTCACTGTAGTTCGACTAATTTTGAGCACTCGTGCTGTGTCACGTGTTCCACTGCCGTTAATGGCCATATCAGCACTCTGTTGCTTAACGTCGGGTAGATACCCTCGGTAGGCATAGTCTCGAATGAAGGTGCAGCGAGAGCAGTCGGAGTTACGACATTTGTACCGTTGTTTCCCCTCACCTGATTGTCCATGTTTGACGACATCATCACCTCCACAAGTAGGGCAAAGAACCGATTCAAGTACCATCTGGCTAACCATGAGGTAAACGGCTCTTTCAGTGTCCTCTATTTCCACAGGTCTAGTCCACTACCTCCTAACACCTTCATCTGAGTTCAGTCTCACAAGATTTGGTCGTTACAGCGTACTTCAAAATGGCGATTCAGTCCGATGCTAGTCCAACCGCGTTTTGAGACAGCCGATCAAATTTGTTAACTCACAGGGTCTGATGATCTACAACTGTAGTATTTAGCATTTCTAATGCGAGGAGAGACAGACATTGTTCGGAACTTCTTAGTCGAAACGTTGGCGCTTCAGAGTCAAGAACGGCACGTGAACTGCTTTAAGCCGGGACAGGGGCTAATGCCTGCGAGTTTCAAGGTGCAAACTGTTAACGGTCAAGAACAATTGATTGCAGATTTTGGCGAACAAGCGATCGGGCGAGTCACGCCGATTGATTCCTGCTTGTGGTGGGTGATTTTGCTCCGAGCTTACATCAAAGCGACTGGCAATAGTCAGTTAGCTGCTGAACCAGATTTTCAACATGGCATTCGATTGATTCTTGATCTTTGTTTAGCAGCTCGATTTGATCTGTATCCAACGCTGCTCGTTCCAGATGGCGCATTTATGATCGATCGCCGCATGGGGGTTTACGGGTGCCCTTTGGAGATTCAAGTGTTATTCTATGCCATGCTCAGAGCAGTACAAGAGCTATTGTTGCCGAATGATCAGAACTCGTTCTATTTGAACGCGGTAGGAGAACGGCTCAATCATTTAACTTATCACTTACGAGAGTATTACTGGCTTGATTTCAAACACTTGAATGAAATTTACCGCTACAAAAAAGAAGAGTTTGGCGATCGCGCTGTTAATCAGTTCAATATCTATCCAGAGTCGATTCCACAGTGGCTCATCGAGTGGCTTTCTGAAACGGCTGGATATTATGCCGGAAATTTGGGATCGGGATGGATAGATTTTCGCTTTTTCACGTTAGGCAACTTAATGGCTGTGATCACCGGATTAGCAACTCACGAGCAGTCTCAGGCAATCCTGAATCTGATTGAACAGCGCTGGGATGACCTGGTTGGACAAATGCCAATGAAAATTTGTTTTCCGGCATTAGAAGATTTGGAATGGAAAATTCTGACCGGGTGTGATCCTAAAAATGTTCCCTGGTCGTATCACAATGGCGGAAATTGGACGGTTCTGCTTTGGATATTAGCAGCAGCGGCAGTCAAAGCGGACAGAAGCGAATTAGCTCAAAAAGCAATCACGATCGCTGAACGTAGCCTTGAGGTAGATGAGTTTCCAGAGTACTACGACGGTCGATACGGTCACTTGATTGGACGGGAAGCTAGAAAACATCAAACTTGGACGATCGCGGGTTACTTAGTCGCAAAAGCGCTAATGAGTAATCTTGAGCATCTATCACTTATTTGCTTCAGCTCTGAAAATACAGTGATGCCCTGCACTTGATGATTCAGTAGATTTTCTGCACAAATCGCTTTGACGAATAGGATTCGCAGCTACACAGACAAAGTGCGCGGAGACACACTGAGCAATTCAGAGTCAGAACGCGCAACTCAATCTGCTTGAAGCAATGATTACCGAGCAAGCAAATCTATTTTCTCGTACCGATTAGGTTACCTCTAACTTATCTAACAGTCATTCACAGGTGAACGAATAGACAGTATGTTGTGATTATCGGCTGATTTGAGCCTCATAAAATGATGTTCGTGATTTTTTGGAGGAACTCTCGTGCGACTCCGCAGACCAATTACCCCTTCTCATGAAGTGGAAACTGATTCAATAAATGACGTAACTAATCCCTCAAGCAAAGCGCCTTTAGTCTCCAAATTCCGCAAAACGCCTATTTTGATCGTTTCAGGAATTGCGATCGCAACTGTTTTAGGCTTTGTGGGTTACCGCTGGTGGTCTTATGCCTCAACGCATGAGTCAACCAATGATGCTTATGTCACAGGCTATCTTCATCCTGTGAGTAGCCGAATCTCAGGGACTGTGGTTTACGTCCATGTAGATGATAATCAAAAGGTACAAAAGGGACAAGTATTAGTTGAACTTGATCCCAAAGACTATCAGGTTGTTGTGCAAAATGCGCAAGCTGCATTAGAAAATGCCAAACGACAAGCCGGTGCAGCTCAAGCCACGATCAACCTTTCTTCTCAAACTGCACAAGCCAATACGACAGAGGCAAAAGGGGCAGTTGGAACTGCGATCGCGGGCATTTCCAGCGCTCAAGCAATGGTGAACCAAGCTCAAGCAGCAGTTGTCTCTGCTCAGGATCAGTTTGCTAAAGCTCAAGCGCAGGAAATTAACGCCAAAGTTACTGATCAGCGGTATGAGCAGCTTTATCAATCCGGTGCAATTCCAAAGCAGCAGCGAGATGATGCCTCGACCGCCTATCAAGTTGCTCAGGCACAAACGAAAACAGCGCAGCAAAGCATTGTAGATGCAAAAGCAAAATATCAATCTGCACTAGATGGAATTGATCAAGCCAAAGCAAATTTAGTTGATTCTCAGGGTAAAGTTCAGCAAGCACAAGCGAGCGGACAGCAAACCGAAGTTAACCGCCGCCAGTATCAGGCAGCGCAGGCACAAATTGCTGCCGCCACTGCGAATCTCAAACAAGCTCAACTGAATTTGTCTTATACCCTGATTAAAGCTCCAACGACAGGCAGAATTGGCAACAAAACGGTTCAAGTTGGACAGCGAGTCCAGCCCGAGCAACCCCTGCTTGCTGTCGTAGGTGGCAATAGCTGGATTGTTGCCAACTTCAACGAAACGCAGTTAAGTAAGATGCAGCCCGGGGAGATTGCAGAGATTCGTGTAGACACGTTTTCGGGCAAGACGTTCAAAGGGAGCGTCAACAGTCTATCGCCTGCATCTGGCTCGGATTTTTCTTTATTGCCACCTGACAACGCCACGGGTAACTTTACCAAGGTGGTACAGCGAATTCCAGTCAAAGTTACTTTTGATCCAAATAGTATTAAAGGTTACGAGAACCGCATCACGCCAGGAATGTCTGTTGAAGTGACTGTGAATACGGGAAGGTAAATTCCAGTTCATTTTATTCGATCGACTTTTCAGGTCATTAGAAGCGTTCTAGTGTCTATTTCCGGTGTTTTTATCGGAAATAGATGGCTGCAAAGTAAGCCGATAGGTTTTGATGCTATTTGGCGAATGGATAGGGAAGAGGAAACGATAATGGGCAAACTACAGGTGAAACAGTCCAGTAATGCTGTTTCCATAGCAACCTGGTTGGCAGTATTGGGAATGAACTTGGGTGCGTTGATGTCATCCTTGGATGTCACCGCCACAAATGCTTCGTTGCAAGACATGACGGGTGCCCTATCGGCCACATTAGATCAAGGCTCCTGGATTGCTACCGCTTATTTAATTGGCGAAATTATCGTCATTCCGTTAACGGGTTGGTTGGGCAGAATCTTTTCCACACGCTGGTACATGACGGCTAGCACAATCTTATTTCTAATTTTTTCCATTGCTTGTGCGAATGCTACCACGCTAGTTGAGATGATTGCCTTTCGAGGTTTTCAGGGATTTTTTGCAGGTGCATTCGTTCCGGTAGCAATGGCGTATGTCTTAGGTCATCTGCCTCCCTCAAAACACACGATCGGACTAGCAGTTTTTGGTCTGACGATTACTGCTGGACCTGCAATCGGACCCGCATTAGGGGGTTGGCTAACTTACAACTATAGTTGGCAATACATCTTCTATATCAACCTAATTCCAGGTAGTTTGATGCTAGCAACCTGCCTGTTTCTCATCGAACATGAACCTACGCACTTAAGCGAATTAAAGCAGGGGGATTGGACGGGCATATTAACAATGGCAATTGGTTTAACTTGTCTACAAACCGTGTTAGAAGAAGGAAACCGCAATCTCTGGTTTAGTTCACCGTTTATTGTACGTCTAACGGTAGTCGCAGTCATTTCCCTGTTTCTATTTTTGATCATTGAATTGAATAGAAAGCATCCCTTTATCAATCTACGTTTGATGCGGAGACGTAACCTTGCATTTGCTAGTATTATCAATTTCGTCGCTGGATGTGGTATTTTTGGTGCGATGTATGTGATGCCTGTCTACCTTGATTCTGTGCAGCGTTACACGCCCTATCAGGTCGGGTTGACTCTCATGTGGGTTGGACTGGGTTCAGTTTTGGTGATGCCGTTTCTGCCTGTAATTCAGTCTAAAGTTGATTCACGAATTATTGTTGCTATAGGATGTGCCATCTTTGCTGTTAGCAACTCCATGAATTCTCACATGAGTCTTCTATCAGGTACACCTCAATTAATGCTGCCGGAGTTTCTTCAGGGCATTGGTCAAAGTTTAATCACGATTCCTCTATCTGCTCTAGCAACTGGTGGAATTGAGAAGGAGCATTTGAGTGATGCCAGTGCGCTGTTTAATCAGGTGCGTTACTTGGGAGGGTCTTTTGCATCTGCCCTCTTTGCGACTTTGATTCAGCACCGTTCCGAATTCCATTATGATCGTCTGCACGGTGATGTTAGCCTTTACAACGAAGCTACTCAGCAACGGCTTCAAGAAATCAAGCAATACTTTATGAGTAAAGGCGCAGATGCAGCAACCGCAACTCAGCAAGCAATCGATGCGATCGCTCATGCTGTGCAGCAACAGGCAACCACGATGGCAATTGATGATTGCTACTACCTGTTGAAATTATTAATTCTGTGCAGCGCTCTTTCCCTAATATTTATGAGGAAAATGAAAGTAAAACAATAAGTCCTTGACCACCTTGGCGAATTTCAGCAAGTAGGGCTAGTGATGGATTGAGCGATTCGGGAGAGCGCCGTAGAAGCTTTTGTACACGTACCAAGCATCACCGACTAGCTCTAAGACAGCAATCAATACCCAAGCTGCTAAAGTGACGGTAATGGGAATACTAAGGTCGGGAAAGTTATTTTGTAATTCAATGATGCCAAACAGCAACAAAGAGAGTAGTGAAACTCCAAGCAGAAACGATAATCGAACGATCGCGAGAATAAACCGCCCCAGTTCTAAAATACGATCGTAGAGTATGACAAATTCCTCTAAAATTTCTTTCATATTATTGAGAAGCAGTAGAGTTTGCTGCAAGTGCAAACGAGCAGCTAGGGAAAATTGCTGTTGTTTTTCAGTCCATTCCTGTTCAAAGTTCTCTAATAGTTTCTCCATAAATACAGCTTGTTGAACATCAGTTGATAGGTAGACGGGAAAATCCTTCATTTGCAGCGGAACGAGATAACGAATGACCTCCACTAATATCCCGTCGAACCTACTTAATTCAGAGGGAAGTGTTTGAGTCAACTGAATAAGCCGTTCAATTTGCGTTTGCAAAATACGGTAGTCATCGAGTTGTCTTTGGTAAATTAACTGATTGGTCACAGTTAGGAAAACAATCAAGACTCCCAATAATGCTGCTAAAGATTGTGAAACAGCAGAGAAGAACTCGATTGCTGCAACTGGCTTTACCGTTAACCACGGAGCAGGCTTCAAGATAGCGAAGATCAGCATCACGACAAACAAACTGCTCATGATCCAGAACTGATGACGGCTTAAAGTAGTAGTAGAGAACCGCACCAAAGGCATATCGCTTAGTTGAACTAAGCGTTGCAGTTTTTGCAATGTTTCAGAACCCTGACGCGGTTGGGCTTTTCGCGGTAGCATATTTTTCACAACTGGGCTGCGTTAGTGTTAGTGTGAGCCTACTATAGAGAATTGCCTTCTCACTTGTCGTCCAACTGGTGTTGAAACTTTTGTACGATCGTAGGATGGGTACACCTATCAATCTTGCAGTGGAACATTAGCTTGAACTAAAGTTGGAGTTCGATCGCTTCAGAACAATTTGTCTAACCTTAGCCTGCTTAACTTGCTAATTGTCCCTGGTGTAATTCTCAAGCCAAATCTACAACTAAAAGTAATGCTTCAACGAGACACATTTGTTAAGTAGCAACCGAAGATGAACAATAAGAATTTCTGTGCTTAGCAATGATCCTGGACGCCTTTAACTGAGATGAACACTAAGGGATTAAGACAATGAACTTTAAAAGAATTCTAGTTACGATTAATCATTCTCTTCTAACCGCTACTGTGTTCGAGCGAGCATTAGATCTAGCTCAGAAAGAGCAAGCTAATCTCATGATCCTGCATTGCCTTGTAGATCCTGCTGAATCTATTTTACCGTTGGAACAAGGTGCTACTGCTGGTATTTATCCGATCGACGCTGGGTTTTCGCAATGGGTCTTCAATGAAACACTCCAGTCAGAAATTCAGCAATCAACCACTTGGCTGCAAGAGTACTGTCAAAAAGCGACGAATTTGAAGATTCCGACCGGATACCAGTATCAGATTGGTAATCCAGAAGTCATGATTTGCGCTGTTGCTCAACAATGGAAGGCAGATTTGATTGTGTTAGGTCGACATGATCAATCTGCGATTGCAGAGTTCTTTACGGGCAGCGTCAGCAATTATGTGATTCATCATGCGAGTTGCTCTGTGTTAGTGGTAAAAGACTCTGAACTCTCATAATTTGCGATCGTTAGCAAATATGAGTTCGGAATAAAGAATAGCTTGTCCTGTTTAGAGACTTTACAATTGTTCTCCGTACTGTCTAGCAATTAAAATTGCGGATACACAAACGAAGTACCCCCATTAAACACTGATGTAGAAAAACCTGCCTGCGCAGGTTTAGCTTGTGTAGCCGCAGATTCATTCCCCAAGCGGTTAGACTTAGCGAATCGTCGCCAATTTCTTCAACGCTTGCACTGTGCCTTGCCCCAACTGCCAAGTTTGCGTTTCTCCATTACTAAAACTCAATTGAACTTGTAGCGTTTGGTTGGGCAACTGAGCAATTTCGTTTTTTAGTGAAGAAATCTCAAACTGAGTAAACCCCGCATTGCAAAATGCCGGAGAACTATAAACTGGAGCAAAGGAATCAAAGTCGCCATCGTATGGCAAATCCCAAGAAAATGGATCATCAAACCAGTCAAAAGCTTCAAAATTCGGTTGTTCATAATAACCTGGACTGATTTCTTTCTCATACACAGGTTTTTCTGCGATTACTTGATTGATGGTCAGTAAGGATTGTCTGTTGTTCAATAGCTTCATGCGGGTTAAATCACTACCCGACTCAGAGAGGGCTTGATCTTTTAAGCAGTAATGGACACTGACCCGCAAATCATTGTTTGCTGGATTCTTGCTCCAAACGCTAAAGAACCCAAGCTTAGGATTACTAGCTTTGTAGTCTCGGTCTTTGACTGCATAGACTGAGCCAGTGTAGAACACTTGACTGTAAGGTGCTTGTTGAATTGAAGTCGCAGTCGAAGGATCTGCTGCATCAGCAGTAGGGACAATCGCATTACTTGCGACCGCTAGACTGCTAGCAACAACAATACTGGAAAGTTGAATCGGAATGATCTGTAAAGTAGATTTAAAGAAATTCATGATTATCTCCTAATACAGCAACATCAGTAACTGGATCAGATCCCAGTATTTTGCTCTGAAACGTCCGCCCATTCTTGAAAGTAACCGTCACAGTTTTAACACCATCGATAGCATGAGCGCTCGTGAAAATATGTCCGTTTGCTCGGTTAAAAAGCCTTACCCTATTTCTCGTTCTAGCTGTTGTTTGGGCGCTTTCGGTAAATCTAGTCCAAACAGTTGTGAAAGAACACTCTCCACATCAGCATCAGGGTTCTTTACAATACGAGTTGAATCAATGCGGACAACAGCTGAACTAACTTGATGCACTACGTTTGTAATGAAATTCTGGTCAGACGATCGCTTCATCTGAAGGGATGAAGCATTTAGAGGTTTGTAATCGCTTACATGATTGCTTAACACACCGATACTGATACCTGCTAACAAACCCGCAGCTAAAGACAGTACGCTTCGAGTTGCAAGAATTACATCCATGCAACAAAACTCCTGAACTGTTACGATTTTGAACTTAGAAGAAATAAGATTTACTGAATGTAGACTCCACCTGTCTGATCAATCCAGATCGATTGATTTCCGGGCGTGTCACTATTGGTTTGCTCTACTGCAACGGTAATGAGGTTACCAACAGCAGAAAGTTTATACTTCAAACTGACTTGAGGAGCTGTTGGGTAAACTAAAAAATTTGCAGGCAGTGTATTCGTACTGAGCATTGAATTGCTACTAGGTTAAATGACTTGAGGTTGATTCGTCGTAAGACCAAAATCTAGAGGAAAATCGGTTTGATTCAAGATCACAATTTGAATAGGATCGGTTGGATTAATCCGTGCTTTGGGCTGCCAAAACCCTGGGCGGTGAGTGCTAGCAGATATGTTCTGTGAAATTGATGGTGCATAATCTACGATCGCACCAGAAAAAATTGAAAGTGGAGCAGCTCCAACCAAAACAGAAACGAGTCTGAATTTCATCGAATAACAATCCCTAAATGATACGATTGCTATCTCAAGTATGTCTCCTCCAAACAAGATGACCAGCGAATATAGATAACTTAAGCAGAAAGTTAAAGCTAAATTGCTGTGAACACTTCTAACAATAGATCTGTTAAGAAATACTTGATTTCAAATTAGAATGTTAAAGTCTGTCTTAATATATTCAGTTTGGTTAAATGAACCAGGCATTATCATATGTCAGTTTCGACAAATTTTTTAACTCAGGTTCGCTCTTGTACTCTGGTAAAAAAGCTATCCTAGGTATTAAGTTTGTAGCAAGACATTTGTTAGCGAAACAAACGTTGTTTTCTAACTGCTGGGTTCAGAGATAATGTCAAGGAGTTCTCACCAGATGAAGCATCGTCCTCCTGGGTTAGTTCTGCTTGTGCTTTATAAGTCATGCTCAGCGATCGTACTCTTTGCAGGTGCGATCGCAATTTGGTTGGCTGGAGTTCGTCATCTTAATGTATCCGACTATGCCTTACCCAGTCATCGATTCATCATTTCTTGGGTACTTCAACACTTGGCACAGATTCCACCCCATACCTTGCAATTCGCGGCAGTTGCGGCTGGATTGTACGGCACCATATCGGCTGTAGAAGCAATCGGGCTTTGGCTCGGAAAACATTGGGCACGATGGCTACTGTTGATTGGCGTAGGAGCAAGTTTGCCGCTTGAAGTGGTGGAATTATTCCGTCATCCGTCCTGGATCAGATTGATTCTGCTCATTGCCAACAGTTTTGCTTTTTGGTATGTTCTTAGACGCTTTCCCCGATCGACCTGAATGAAACAAAAGACTTAATCGGAAATAAGAGCTGTTCAAGGGAGGAGCGGAGCGGGGGACCTTGACTTGGTTTCAAGCTAAGCTGGTGCCAACTGGCGATAGCTGAGACGGAAATTATGCAATCCACAAGCTGTTTCCATCACATCATCCACATAATGAGCCATCCGGTTGCGAAACTTGTCCACCACAATCTTGCACCGCTTGATGCCGCCAATCTGATGCTCAATCTCCACCCGCTCACTTGATAGTTCTCGATTCCGTTGTTTCTCTGCCTCAGTCAGTTCTCCGTTTCGCGGTTTCTTCTTCGGTTGAAACGTGGTTACTTCCTTGGGTTCATATCCTTGAAATCCGGTATCTTTCCAGAGCTTGCTCTTCGGTGGAAACTGGTAGTCTTCTTCATCACAAATCGCTTTGTCATGCTTTTTGCCCTCGTAGGTGTTGCTCAAAAACATCACCTTCCCGCGACGATGACTGATGACATTATTTTTGACCGTATGCGCCTTCTTTTTGCCACTGTAGTATTGCTTCTGGTCTTCCTTGTCCTTGGGGCGGTTGATGCGACGCTCAGTCCCATCAATGATGAACTCCAAACTTGGACACTGCTGCAACACGGCTCGGATAAAGCCGGAAATACACCAAAATGAACAGCAGTTTGTCTTCAATCGTGTTGAGCTGACTCTTGCGCCCTGCCCCATATTGGCGTCGTCGTGTTTTGCCTTGAATGTGGTGTTGCTGTACATAGTCCATCCAGGCTTGCTCGAACGGCTTAAGTAGCTGCTCAAATTCCTGAATTTTGAGACCCGTCAAGCTTTGAAACACATGAGGTTTATTTTGGATAGTGCGGTAGCTCAGCATGGCGATTCCTCAGTTCTCGAGCAGCAGAAACCCTGAAGTGACCCCTTTAGTTCGGACAGAAGCACAAAAGATTTAAGCGTATCTACTTTCTACCACATTTCTACTTCTGTTGCTCATTCCATTTCTTTTCGTATTCGTCGGGTGTTAGA
>JAHHHP010000039.1 GCA_019359275.1 Myxacorys chilensis ATA2-1-KO14
GTGTAGTAACGCTACGACGGTTAAACCCCAATGAACCAAAAATCCTAGAGCAATCACTGGAAAGAATAGAACCCCGCCCAATCCAAATGTGATAAATGACAGAATTGCGATCGGTACTCCAATCACGGTTCCCCATAACCAAACGTTTAGATGGAAATTGATTGACTCTTTCGCGTTCTGCTTCACCACAGGATCATCTGACAAGAAGTAAACTGCGATCGGTGCTCCAATCGAGAGAAATGTTGTGCTGAAGAAGATAGCGGCATGACTAAGACACGATAGCAGTTTGCGTTTGCCAGAATCGAACGTGCTTTGCATCCTGGATGGCTCCTAAAACTCTTTTTCCTTACTAGGTTTATGGTAACGGGCGCATATTGCCTGTGGTAGTGAAGTTTACCGTACTCGCTCCGTTTGAAAACGTTTACTTTAGATAGATTAATTTCGCGGCTGATCTACTGAATGAGTGGGGAATGAACGGGGTGTGAGACAATGCAACTCTAGAAACGCAACTCTAGAAACGCAACTTCTTAGGTGATTCGCTGACTCATGGTTCTTGTAATTGCGGGCGATCGCAGTGGGGTTGGAAAAACAACCGTCACGCTGGCGTTATTGGCGGCGCTGAAGCGGTGGGGGTTATCGGTTCAATCGTTTAAGGTTGGGCCTGACTATATCGATCCGATGTTTCATCGCGATGTGACGGGGCGATCGTGCCGAAATCTCGATCCGGTGCTGACCTCTGAAGCTTATGTGCAGCAGTGCTTTTCGGCTCACACTCAGTCGGTTGACTATGCCCTAGTTGAAGGTGTCATGGGGCTGTTTGATGGAGCGGCTGGAACACCCGATTTTGCTAGTACCGCTCACATTGCTCGCTTGCTGAACGCGCCAATTCTATTGGTGGTCGATTGCAGCCGATTGTCGCACTCGATCGCGGCAATTTTACACGGCTACCGCTCGTTTGATCCCCGATTAGAATTTGCGGGTGTTGTACTAAATCGAGTCGGCAGCGATCGCCATCTAGAATTACTGAAAGCCGCGATCGCACCGCTCAACATTCCCGTTCTTGGAGTCTTACATCGAGACGATCAGATTCAGATCCCCGATCGTCACTTAGGTCTAATCCCAACTGACGAACTAAAGGATCTCGATTCGCTCATCGATCGCTTGGCTGATTTAGGACAAACCTGCTTCGACTGGTCGCCGCTAAAAGCCTTATTGATTTCACGCTCAATTCATCCCTCATCCCTCCTCACGAAGCGGGTCGAAGACCTTTCTCATCCCTCATCCCTCCTCGCGAAGCGGGTCGAAGACCTCCCTCATCCCTCCTCGCGAAGCGGGTCGAAGACCTCCCTCATCCCTCCCTCCCCCGTCCGCCTTGCGATCGCGCAAGATGCCGCCTTCAATTTCTACTATCCTGACAATTTAGATTTGCTCCAGCATCTCGGTGCAGAACTCGTCCCGTGGAGTCCCCTGCACGATACAACGTTGCCTGCTGATATCGACGGACTCTATTTTGGTGGTGGCTTTCCTGAAGTCTTTGCTCAAACGCTGTCAGACAATGAGACGATGCGTGGCTCTGTCAAGGCGGCGATTGAATCGGGAATGCCGACGGTTGCAGAGTGTGGCGGACTGATGTATTTGTGCGATCGCTTAACCGATTTCTCGAATCATTCTTTCCCAATGGTCGGTATTCTGCCGACGACTGCTGTAATGGGTAAACGGCTCACGCTTGGCTACCGTAAGGCTCAAGCCCTGCACAACACTCCTCTGATGCTTCAGGGCGAGATTGTTCAGGGTCACGAATTTCATCGATCGCACCTAACACCTAGTTCCGAAGCTCCTCTGTTTGATCTTTCCTCTCCATATTCCACGACGCCGCAACCTTTTTCAGAAGGGTGGCGTCTTCCTCACCTCCACGCCTCCTATCTTCATCTCCATTGGGGCGCAACTCCCAATTTACCCGCTCGATTTCTTCAGCAATGTCATCTGTATACCTCTAAGAAACGTCGGGTCTGAAAGAGTCGGGTCTAGAAGAGTCGAGACTGAACGTTGTTCAATAAGTGATGTGCAAAAATTTCCGAGTTCTCGAAGAAATTGGAACTCTGGATATGCAGTTTTCTGTGTTTATGTACTGATCGAATCCGCTGCTAACTCTTTTGTGGCAACTGGTGCAAGACCTACATTAACCCTTTAAGATCAGACCTTCAAGATTGGAGTAGAAAGCTCGACGTTCCGAGATTTGAGCTTCATCTTTGGAGTAGAAAGCTTGACGTTCCGAGATCTGAAGGCGGAGTTCCGAGATCTGAAGGCGAAGTTTCGAGATCTGAAGGCGGAATTCCAGCATCAGAAGGCGAAGTTCCGAGATCTGAAGGCGAAGTTTCGAGATCTGAAGGCGAAGTTTCGAGATCTGAAGGCGGAATTCCGGGATCTGAAGGCGAAGTTCCAGGATCTGAAGGCGAAGTTCCAGGATCAGAAGGCGGAGTTCCAGGATCAGAAGGCGAACCTTTCAGATCAGAACTCGCCCTGTTGAGTTAAAACGGTCAACGTTGCCATTTAGACCTGAATTCATGCCTTTGGCTACTGAATTGCTGCGCAAAATAAGATTGCTCAATTCTGCAAACATCGCACCAAAGGACATAAACAGAAAAGCGATCGCACTAGGCAATCGCTCTTCCCATCTTTTCTACCCCAAACCCAGATCTGTGACCGCACCCAGGCTACTCGACGACACTAGCTTGGCGTACTTTGCCAGCACCCCTCTGGTATAACGCGGCGCGGGAGGAGTCCAAGCCGCACGCCGACGGGCTAACTCGTCTTCCGAGACATGCAGTTCTAGCGATCGCGCCCTAGCATCAATGGTGATCGAATCACCTTCCTGCACCAGCGCGATCGTCCCGCCAACAAATGCCTCTGGTGCAACGTGCCCGACCACCATTCCGTAGGTTCCCCCCGAGAAGCGACCATCGGTAATCAGCCCTACCGCATCGCCTAATCCAGCCCCGATAATCGCCGAGGTCGGAGCCAGCATTTCGCGCATTCCAGGCCCCCCTTTCGGGCCTTCATAGCGAATCACCACCACATCGCCCACACCAATCTTGCCTGCTAGAATTGCATCCAGACAATCTTCTTCAGACTCAAAAACTCGTGCAGGCCCAGTAATCTGCGGTTTCTTAACACCTGTAATTTTTGCCACTGCGCCCTCAGTTGCCAAGTTGCCCTTCAGAATCGCCAAGTGTCCTTGCGGGTACATCGGGTTATTCCAGGGACGAATCACGTCTTGGTCGGAGCGCGGTTCTTCAGGAATGTCCTTCAGCAACTCTTCAATCGTCTGTCCGTTAATGGTGATGCAATCTCGGTGCAATAAGTTATGCGCCAGCAGCATTTTCATCACCTGAGGAATGCCGCCTGCTTTGTGCAGATCGGTTGCAACATAGCGCCCCGACGGTTTGAGGTCACATAGAACGGGAACACGAGCGCGAATCGGTTCAATATCGTCGAGCGTGAAATCAATATTGGCAGCATGAGCGATCGCTAAGAAGTGCAATACTGCATTCGTCGAGCCACCGACTGCCATGATCACCGCGATCGCATTTTCAATCGATTGGCGGGTAATGATCTGACGCGGCAAACGCTGATTCCGAATCGCATCGACCAGTGCATGGGCTGACTTTTCTGCGCTGTCCTGTTTTTCGGCATCCTCAGCCGCCATTGTGGAGGAATACATCAAGCTCATCCCCATCGCCTCAAAAGCCGAGGACATCGTATTCGCGGTATACATACCCCCACAAGAGCCAGCACCAGGACAAGCATGACGCTCGACCTCTAGCATCGTCTCTTGAGAAATCTTGCCAGCGCTATATTCTCCAACCGCTTCAAACGAGCTAACAACGGTGAGATCTTTCCCGCTTAAATGTCCGGGTTTGATCGTGCCACCATAGACAAAAATGGCAGGAATATTCATGCGTGCCATCGCGATCATCGCACCAGGCATATTTTTATCGCAGCCCCCGATCGCTAGAACGCCGTCCATGCTTTGACCCATGCAAGCGGTCTCGATCGAATCTGCAATCACATCCCGCGACACGAGAGAATATTTCATTCCCTCCGTTCCCATCGAAATCCCATCACTGATCGTAATCGTACCGAACATCTGAGGCATTCCACCCGCCACTCGAACTCCCGCTTCGGCACGGTTTGCGAGGGGTTGAATTCCCATATTGCAGGGGGTAATCGTGCTATGTCCGTTAGCAATCCCCACAATGGGCTTAGTGAAGTCTTCGTCGTTAAAGCCAACAGCGCGTAACATGGCGCGATTTGGAGAGCGCTGCACGCCTTGGGTAATCGCTTGACTCTTAAGATTGTCCGGCATCGTAGTAAGGTGTAGTTCGTAGTGCGGAATGGAATGGCGCAGATGGCGATCGCATTCAATAACAGACCGCTATTCTAGAACGTTTAAAGATGCCGATCGTAGCGTTTCGTAGTTTTCTTAAGAGAGCCAGCCTACGAGAACAAATTAAATCGTTGCAACTGCGCCTCGACGGTTTTTGCTAAGAGTTTCCGCAGTTGCGCCTTATCTTTAAAGACCAATCGATTTTGGCTGGGCAAATCAAATGGAAACTGTCCCGGTAGATCTGATCGCTCCATCTGAGTCAACAAAATTTGCTCAGTGCGCTTGGCTTGTAGCGCATATCCGGCTTCGACACAGACATTGGGACTGGGGATCAACAACGAAGGCGAGCCAGCGATCTCGGCAATAGCCGTTCCATCGGCAACAAATAATAGGCACTGGCGAATCGATCGCATCAAACTGCTGTTGATCCGAATCGGGCCATCTGAGAGACGATGAGATTCTCTCAAGGTTAGAGGAAGGCGCGATCGCCGATTCAGGCTCTCAATGATGTTGCCTAGCTCATCGCGCAAAAGCTCGCTCGATTCTGAAAACTCAGTTTGGTAGCACAAGAAAATCTCTGGCTCTAGAGAGGCCATCACTTCTTGCTTTGAAAAATAGATTTCGTGGCTAGAGAGATCGATGTTAGAGATTGCGTATCCACCGCTTCCTTCAATATAAAACTCGACGCTTTCGCCCTCGAGATAGCGCCCAAACCAAACCGATTTTTCAACCTCTGAACTGTCTTCCAGAAAGTCTGCCCGAAGCCCCGATTTCAACAGACTATTTTTACTCAATCTCAAGTCATGGGGCCGCTTCTTTAAGTCCCGGATGGGTTCATACTGTTCTAAATACCACGCTTTGAGAGCAATAATCGCCATGCCGTTTCCTGCCTCTTTCTCAGTTTAAGACTACAGCACCCAGCGTTTATTCTCTGAGTGGTCTTCTTTTATTGGCTATTGTATATAGAGTTGAACTGATCAAACTCGCAAAATAAGATCAGAGCGCCCATCGTTATCTAGTTTAGTACAAAAGAACTACAAAGCTATTTTGCAAAGATAAAAATTTGTAGACTTTGAAATTGAAAGAGGAACATGATGCCTAACGGTAGTGCGGCATTTTATATAAACCGCAAAAAATCGCTACCTATAGTTCATTGATGAACGAACTCAGATAGCGATCTTTTAATCTCTGTCAATACGGACTGCCAAGATGGAAATTTCTTAGCAATAGCAGCTAATGTCTTCTCCACATTCATCGGCTAGATAGCACAATGCTCGAAACCGCAAGCCTACAACTTCTTCGTAAAAAGGATTTAGCTTGCAGAGGGGCGGAATGTGAAACAGCGTCTTCCCAAAAAGCTTTACGTCGCGCTCAAAAGGGCACTGAGCAGGAACTAGCTTACAAACAGAATGAGCAAATCGATTACTACGGACTTCAATGTGGTCAATCTTCTGTCGGAAAGACTGTAACAAATTGGATTTGGACGTTTGGGTAGGTTGAACAGGATACTCGCCTTCTGTAGGGTTAGGTAGCAAAATCCATCCGGCAAGGGTAACGTTATGCTCTTTTGGATCTTGGCTAGGGGAGTCGAGGCGATCAAGTTGTTGGAAACTCATTTGATTGGCGATCCTCAAACGGGACAAAAGTTCAGAGGGTTAGCGAATGTCCAACGGTTGCTGTAGAAAGGATGAAGCAGCTATGGACAACTAGTCTGATCGGAAGCGACACCTAAATTAAGTTGAGTAGAGCTTTTATGTGTCGGTACCTTCATATATCTTAACAGACGCCACTAGTTTGCCTAATGTTTCTTTAAATAAAATGAGTGAACTTACTGAACTTTCTAAATCTTTATTTCTTTAGGGCAGTAAGTGCGGTCTAGTTTCGTTACATAAAGTTGAACAAACTTATTGTAGACACTCTGACGAGAGATACAAGATACATAGATTACAAATTGAGGAAAGATATTCGATCCCTGCATTTAGAGCATGCCGATCTAACATTTCTTCCGCAAAAAAAGCCGAGGTGCCGTCCCTCGACCTTCTAGAAGTTGCAAACGAACTAACGAACTGCTAATTTACGGATTCTCAGCGGGAGTTGATTCGGGCTCCCACACGACAATCTTCTGATTGGGGTCGGCTAGATTAGTTTGCTCTTGAATAATGGTCTTCGTTTGACGCGGATCAAAGTAGTGGTTGAATTCTACCTTCACTTTTCCGACCCGTTCGTTCGTCGTTTTGACTTCAGCCTGAATTTCTTTGAGTTTAGTTTGCTGGGCAGCGCTGTAGGGAAGAAGCTGTATCAAGGCAGCGATCGCGGCTCCAGAGATAACTAAGTTCACACCAATTTTTATAGTCGCTTCAAACGCAAGCGCTTGATGGTGACGCTGTTGGCGCTGTTGGTAGGCTTGGGGACTAGAACGAGGGGTTCTAGTCGGCTGTCGGGCAGGGGGCTTGGGTAAAGGCAGTGCGCTCATGGGTTCAACAACGTGTCAACAAACAGAAAAAGTAACGAGAAAGCATTGCCGAATAGAAACAAAAGTATGATGGGCGATTTTAGGACTCAATTCATCGCTTCGCGTCTTGCGTGCAAAACCGGCTCCGCACTCTTGAGCAAACTACTGAGTCGATCACGACGAGCAAATTTACTCTTATACACAGAGTTAATCCAAAATCGCAAATCTATGACTCAAAATCAAGAAGTACGGGTGAACTAAGTAGCTTTCTAACGTTCCTGTCTGAACACGAAACCTCCAGTCTGACAGGAAACGAGCCTTGCTAGTTTACTCGGACTTGTTAAAACGATCGCAAAGTTTTTTGGATCGCTCTTCAAGGTTGAGAGTAAATGCAAGTCAAGCTTCCTGCCATGCGCTAGTTGAGGAACCTACTTATACAGTTCGGTTGCTAACCGGAAGGCGAGTACCCCTGGAATCAGGGCAACGACCAAAGCAACTAGAATCTGGGTATCCGATAAAGACATAGTTTGTGAAACTCCTTATCTCAGCGTTATAGTTCCTCAATTTCAACTAAAATGCTCATTTCGGAAAGTCTTTGTAACAAGATGCAACAGAGGGACTCTCTGCGGCAACGCTTTGAGAGGACGCGAAGTCACCCTTGAGTGGTCAATGCGCCTCTAGAGGGTTATTTTGGTTACGAGCAGAATCTAGCATGAAAAAGCTAGGCTGGTGAATGGGTATATAGTGGCATGGTTGAGTGTCTCTTGCCTTTGTAGTTATTGCGTCGTGATTTTGTTGAGCTTTAAATGCTAGATCAGTTGTTCAATTCTCCCCATCCCATTAGTGCTCATACCCTACTGCTGTTGCCTGTTTTGGTGGCGCTAGAAGCGGTGTTGTCCGCCGATAATGCGATCGCGCTAGCAGCTTTAGTCCAAGGACTGCAAAATCTCGAACTTGAAAAGCGAGCGCTAAACATTGGCTTAGTGTTTGCCTACGTCCTTCGGATGACGCTGATTGTGTTCGCTTCACGGGTAATTGGATTCTGGCAATTTGAGTTGGCAGGAGCGCTGTACTTGTTGTGGCTCGTGTTCCAATATTTCAGATCCAAGCCCGAAGAGAGCGAGGACGAGCAGCACCGTGAACCTCGATTCGCATCGCTGTGGCAAGCGATCCCAGTGATTGCAATTACCGATCTGGCGTTTTCGTTGGATAGTGTCACGACTGCGATCGCGGTCTCTGATGAAATTTGGCTCGTTCTGATCGGAGGCACAATTGGCATTATTACCCTGCGGTTTATGGCAGGCTTATTTATTCGCTGGTTAGGAGAATATTCTCATCTTGAAGATGCAGGATATTTAACGGTCGCCTTGGTCGGACTCCGCCTCTTACTGCGGGTGGTAAATGACAGTCTTGTACCACCAGAATGGCTGATGATTTCGATGATTGGGCTGCTGTTTGCTTGGGGCTTTTCAGAGCGTAAAGCCCAAGAAACCGAGTTGGTAGCCGCTGAGGGAGACGCCATTGAGTTTGAAAAGAGTCCGACAGTTGAGTTGGAAGAGAACTCGGCAGTTGAAGTCGGGGAAGAACGCTAAATAAAAAAGCAAAGGGCGACTGAATTCAGTCGCCCTTTGCTAATAAAGCCGCTTGAGTTATTCGTAAGTCCAAGCGGTGAGTGTGGGTTGCCAATTCACCAACTCTTCGTCTTTGAACCACAGGGCAATTTCACGCTGAGCCGTCTCGATCGCATCGGAACCATGAATTAGGTTGCGTCCGATACTGACGCCAAAATCGCCTCGAATCGTTCCCGGTTCTGCTGTTAGCGGATTGGTTGCGCCAATAACTTTTCGAGCGGCAGCAACGACGCCATCGCCTTCCCAGACCATTGCAATAATTGGGCCGGACGTGATGAACTCGACTAATCCACTAAAGAAGGGGCGCTCTTTGTGTACGTCGTAATGTTGTTCTGCCAATTCGCGACTAACGCTCATGAATTTAAGACCGACGAGCGTAAATCCTTTCGTCTCAAACCGTTTGATGATGTCACCAATGAGTTTGCGCTGAACTCCATCGGGCTTAATGGCTAAAAAGGTGCGTTCCAAGCTGGGACTCCCAAAAAAATTACTGATTTTTACAAAGACCAGATTAGCCTAGAACGGGTGAGAGGGCACAGGTAATGAAGAGGGCAGTCTCTAATGTTTTCGTCTGAAATCAGCCATTGAGACTTCTGATGTGTGATCTCCTCTATTAACGTCTTGTGACTGACTTCGATTTTTGCAACGGTGCGATAGACTGGCATTCGATTGAGACTATCACTTGAGACTATTACTGGGGGAGCCGCATGATGGGAGAACGTTCCACGATCGCCAAAAAAGACGCAAATAATCTGAGCCGTGAACCAAACTTAGAGGTGAACGGACGGAAAGCCGTTAGCGTTTCTCCCGATGCAAAGCAGGCTTGGACAATTGAGGATAGTGAGGATTTGTACCGAATTGAGGGGTGGGGTGATCCTTACTTTTCGATTAATGCGGCGGGTCATGTAACGGTTTCCCCTAGAGGCGATCGCGGCGGGTCGCTCGATCTGTTTGAATTGGTGAATGCGCTCAAACAACGCAATTTAGGTCTACCGCTATTAATTCGGTTTTCAGATATTTTGGAGGATCGGATCGAGCGGATTAATGCGGCATTTGCAAGAGCGATCGCACGCTACAGCTATGGCGGCATTTACAAAGGAGTGTTTCCGGTTAAATGCAATCAGCAGCGTCACTTGGTTGAAGATTTGGTGCGCTTCGGTAAGCCTCACCAGTTTGGTTTAGAGGCAGGGTCTAAACCAGAATTGATGATTGCGTTAGCGACGCTAAAGACGCCAGGAGCATTAGTGATCTGTAATGGCTATAAAGACAGAGAATATGTAGAGACCGCAATGCTAGCGCGGGGATTAGGAAAAACTCCGATCATCGTTTTAGAGCAAATCGAAGAAGTGGACTTGGTGATCGAAGCGAGCCGTAAGCTGGGGATCAAGCCAATTTTGGGTGTGCGGGCGAAACTGAGCGCGAAAGGCATCGGACGGTGGGGAACCTCGGCAGGCGATCGCGCCAAATTTGGGTTAACGGTTCCTGAAGTGATTAACACAGTGAACCAATTGAAAGCCGCAGACATGCTGGATTGTTTGCAGTTGTTGCATTTCCACATTGGGTCTCAGATTTCGGCGATTAGTGTGCTCAAAGAGGCGCTGCGGGAAGCGGGACAGATTTATGTGGAGCTATCGAGACTGGGTGCAAATATGCAGTATCTCGATGTGGGCGGTGGTTTGGGTGTCGATTATGACGGGTCTCGCACGAATTTTCATGCTTCTAAAAATTACAGCACTCAGAACTACGCCAATGATGTTGTGGCGGCGATTAAAGATGCTTGCTCGATCGCGGCAATTCCAGTACCGACTTTAGTGAGTGAAAGCGGACGAGCGATCGCATCGCATCAATCGGTTCTGGTGTTTGATGTGTTGGGAACGAGTGACGTGTCTTCTGAAGAACCCGAACCTCTGCAAGATGACGAGTCGCTTACCGTTCGCAATCTCTATGAAACCTATAGCTCGATTAATGCCGAGAACTTTCAGGAGATGTATCACGATGCGACGGAGTTCAAAGAAGAGGCGGTCAGTCGGTTTGGATTTGGACAACTGACGTTGACAGAGCGGGCGCGGGCAGAGCGCCTGTATTGGGCCTGCTGTCAGAAGATTCTAGCGATCGCACGTCAGCTAGAATACGTTCCTGATGATCTTGAAGACTTAGAGAAAATCATGGCGTCGATCTATTACATGAATCTCTCGGTTTTTCAGTCTGCGCCAGATAGCTGGGCGATCGATCAACTCTTCCCGATTATGCCGATTCATCGTTTAACTGAGGAACCGACAAAGCGGGCAACATTGGCGGATCTCACCTGTGATAGCGACGGCAAGATTGATCAGTTTATTGATTTGCGTGATGTAAAGTCGGTGCTTGAATTACACGCATTGAAGCCGAGCGAGCCGTATTACTTGGGGATGTTTCTCAATGGGGCATACCAAGAAATTATGGGCAACTTGCATAATTTGTTTGGGGATACGAACACTGTTCACATTCATCTGACGCCGAAGAATTATCAGATTGAGCATGTTGTGAAAGGCGACACGATGAAGGAAGTCCTAGGTTATGTTCAGTACGATGTGGATGATTTGATTGAGAGTATTCGGCGTCAGACAGAACAAGCACTGGAGGACGGGCGCATTACATTGCAAGAGTCGCAGTTGCTGTTGCAAAACTACGAGCGGAGCTTGAGCGGATACACCTATCTGTCGTCTTGATCTTGTAGAACGGGGGATTGTAGAACTAATAGGCTGTTTAATTGTCTTCTTCAGCTTCGGAATCCCCTCCCATAGGATTTGCAGAAATGGCGGTCAAGGTAAGATAACAAAGCACATGTGAACCGTATTAGTGTAGGGGAAGTCCGGTGAGAGTCCGGTGCTGTGCCGCAACTGTGAGGGATGAGGGATGAAGGATGAGGGATGAAGGGTGAATTTATAGCAAACGGATTTGAGTTGTGAAATCTTGGGCTGTTCACGCCTGGTTCAAAATTGCTATTTTCATCCCTCATCCCTCATCCCTCATCCCTGTTCTAAGCCAGAACACCTGCATTGCTGCTTATTCACTCTATTTCCTGCGTTGCACAGGAAAAGGGACTTAAAATGTTGACTCTAACGCTTGATGATTTTGCT
This sequence comes from Myxacorys chilensis ATA2-1-KO14, assembly GCA_019359275.1. Classification (GTDB taxonomy): domain Bacteria; phylum Cyanobacteriota; class Cyanobacteriia; order Leptolyngbyales; family Leptolyngbyaceae; genus Myxacorys; species Myxacorys chilensis. Next base: position 11,590 of record JAHHHP010000039.1, read on the forward strand.
TGGGAACAAGAGGCGATCGCATCGCTGGCGCTCCCGCCACTGCCGATTCAACGTCCGTTGCTCTTAATTGGGCACGGAACTCGCGATACGGATGGACGACAGAGCCTGATGGATTTTGCGGAGGCGTATCAGGCCCTCGATCGCAGTCGTCCGGTGTTGCCGTGTTTTCTGGAGCTGACTGAACCGACGATTCAGGAAGGGGTGGATCGATGCGTGGAGCAAGGATTCACAGAGTTCTCGGTGTTGCCAATTCTGTTGTTTGCGGCGAGACATAACAAGTTTGACGTGACGAATGAACTCGATCGCGCGAGACAACGACACCCACAAGTGAAGTTTCACTATGGGCGACATTTTGGAATTACGCCGGGAATTTTGGAGTTGTGGCGATCGCGGTTGGCTGAACTCGATAATTCCACGATTCGGCGGGAAGATACGGTGCTGCTGTTTGTGGGACGGGGGGCGAGTGACCCGGATGCCAATGGAGATGTGTATAAGTTAGCGAGGATTGTCTGGGAAGGAAGCGGATATCAGACGGTTGAGGTGTGTTTTATTGGGATCACTCATCCTCGGTTGGAGGAAGGATTTCGACGGGCGCAGCTTTATCAGCCGAAGCGGGTGATCGTTTTGCCACATTTCTTGTTTACTGGAACGCTGGTGAAGAAGATTTATGATGTGACGGCTCAGATGCGGGAGCGGTATCCAGAAACGGAGATTGTGAATCTGCCTGAAATGGGAATTCATCCTCAGTTGTTCTCGATTTTGCGCGATCGCGAGATTGAGACGCAGTTGGGACAGGTGGCGATGAATTGTGAGATGTGTAAGTTCCGGTTGGCGGCGGTGTCGAAGGGGCATGATCACTCGCACGATCATGGGCATGATCATCATCACCATCATGGGCATGGACACGCGCATGGGCATGAAAGTGTAGATCCTTACGCGAAGCTGTCGGACTATCATGAGCGAATTTGGCAGGCTCCGTAAGTGTCATAGATCTTTCGTCTTCAGCCTCAGAAGCTAATCTTGCTCTTGTTCCCTCTCCTGCGGGAGAGGGTAAGGGTGAGGGTAGCCCGGACGATTGCAGTTAGTAATCGGTCAATAGTATTCGTTGATGGACTTATAGATTCCACTAACTGAAGTGTCGCTTGTTTGCCCTGCTCAGACATACAATGCCTCTATGTAGTGATGTTTCTGGATACGTTGAACATGCGATCGAGAGAGCAATTGATTCAAGAAATTGAACAGATGCCAGATGATTTGCTGGATGAGGTGTTCGATTTTCTAAAGGTTCTGCAAACGAAGCATTCTCAGGAGAAACTTGAGGTGAGTCTGCTAAGTGAGTCTGCATTAGCCAGAGATTGGCTCAGACCAGAGGAAGATGAAGCGTGGCAAGATTTGTAAAAGGCGACGTGGTTGTGGTTCCGTTTCCTTTCTCTGATTTGACGCAATCGAAGAAACGTCCGGCGTGGGTGGTTGCCGGGTTGCGCGGAGAGGATTTAATTCTGTGTCAAATCATCAGTCAGTCTATTTCTGATAATTATGCGATCGCTGTTGAGAACAGCGACTTCGATTTAGGGAGTCTCAGGCAAAGTAGCAATATTCGTCCTAATCGTTTGTTTACAGCCGATCAACAAATCATCTTGTCTAAGGTGGGGCGGGTAAAGGCTGAGAAATTAGATGAGGTGATTGCAAAACTGATTGAGATTTTGCAGCAGTGAATGAGGATAGCAGTAGCTTGCGATCGCGGTCTCGATTCTCAATGAAACACAAATCGCATCACCTGTCCGATGAATCGTTTAATTTGCCGCAAGAGTTGATGCAGGAAAGAGCGGCGGAGAGGGCGACGATCGCTCGATCGCAGTTGGTGATCTGTTGATCGCAGGTGTCGATCGCTCATCTGCGTTTTCTGACGAAATTCCGCTAGGTTTTCTCGCACCGTTTTCGTATGGGGATGATTGGTTCCCAGCATTCTCTCGAACATCGCCAACGCTTGCTCGTACAACGGTTCCGCTTCGCTGTAGCGTCCTTGCCAATTGTAGAGACCTGCTAAGTTGTTCAGGCTCAATGCCACATCTGGGTGGTCGCCCTCAAACAGCACTTGATACATCGTCAACGCTTGCTCGTACAATGTTTCCGCTTTGCTGTAGCGTCCTTGTGACCGATAGAGACTGGCTAAGTTGTTCAGGCTCAATGCCACATTCGGGTGGTCGCCTTCAAACAGCACTTGATACATCGTCAACGCTTGCTCGTACAACGGTTCTGCCTCGCTGTAGCGTCCTTGTGACTCATAGAGATAGGCTAAGTTGTTCAGGCTCCCTGCCACATCCGGGTGGTCACTTTCAAACAGCCCTTGCCGCATCGCCAACGCTTGCTCATACAACGGTTCTGCCTCGCTGTAGCGTCCTTGTGACTCGTAGAGAAGTGCTAGGTTGTTCAGGTTCGTTGCCACATCCGGGTGGTCACTTTCAAACAGCCCTTGCCGCATCGCCAACGCTTGCTCGTACAACGGTTCTGCCTCGCTGTAACGTCCTTGTGAATAGTAGAGAAGTGCTAAGTTGTTCAGGCTCAATGCCACATCTGGGTGGTCGCCCTCAAACAGCACTTGATACATCGCCAACGCTTGCTCGTACAACGGTTCTGCCTCGCTATAGCGTCCTTGTGAATAGTAGAGACCTGCTAAACTGTTCAGGCTCAATGCCACATCCGGGTGGTTGCCCTCGAACAGCCGTTGCGTCACCTCCAAACATTTTGCACACCAATGTTCCGCTTCAGTAAAGAGTGCCTGTCCTGCATAAAATTGCGCTAGTCCAATAAACGACCACAGCAGATCACCTCCTTCCAATCCTTCTGTGTAGTGGTCTGCAACTTCTTGAACATGCGATCGTACTCCCGAAAACCACTCAATATCCTTCGTCGGTGGGTTATGTGGCATTCGGCCTGCGATCGCACTCATTACCAACACAAATGCCGATCGTAACGGTGCTTCGTCTACGGTTTTAACAGCCTCCGCTTCCTGTTCTTGCAAAAACTGCCGAATCAAAGGATGCAATCGACACACCCCAGGAGCATCCTTTTCAATCTGCACGATGGACGCATTCTCTAACCGCGCCTTCCGTTCTCCCAGCAGGTACGCCTCTCCTTCCACACGCTGCATCATCCATTCCGCCAGATTCCAAGAAATCCAATCGCGCGCGAAGTAACTCAGCAATCGGGCAACCTGTTGTTCATCCGCATCCAGCGTTTCCCACGTCAGCACAAACGCCGCTCTCACGCCCCGTTCTGCTGTAATTTCATCCTCCTGCGATCGCTCCAGTGCCGGGTCTTGCATTCCGTTTGCTTGCAGCCGTTCCCAAACTTGCGAGAGCGTAGTGTGTCGATCTCTGGCAAGATAGCAGCCGACTAGCTCGATCCCCAACGGCAAATAGCCCAATCCCTCACAAAGTTTGTCTGCCAGTTCTGAATCTTTATTAACTCGTCCATGTTTCTCCAAACCTGCCAGCAGCGATCGCGCCTCTGGCGGTTGCAGCATCTCCAGATCGATCCGAGGAAAGTTGGGCAATACATCTTTTCGGCGCGTCGTCACCAGCACCCGAAACCGAGCCTCTTTTGGACAATACGATCGACACTTTGCCCACTCGGGAATGTCATCCAACACCACCAGCGTCGTTTCATTCGGCGTCCAATGCCTCCAGCACCATTGCACCAACTGTTCGAGATCGATATATTGCTCTTTCGCTGCCGCCAATCCCTCCAACTGCTGATCGAATTCTGCTTTCAGAAGAATCTGAGTCGCCAAATCACCCGTTCGCCCGTTTAGCCAATAGATGCCGCCCCCATAATCTTGCTTATGTCGAGTCGCATACTGCACCGCTAGCTGAGTTTTGCCCACGCCACCCATTCCAGCTACGGCAGAAATTACCGCACCTTCCGATGATGTGAGAAATTGATGCAGATCTTCAAGCTCCTTTGCGCGTCCTACGAAATTAGGAGACGCGGTATAAGGAATTTCATATAACGGCGTTACTTTGTCGGAGCCGGATGCCGACGAATGCTCTCAGGGGTTCGTTCCAAAATACTGATGTGTCCCAATGTATTGAGTTCCTCCCTGTTCTGCCTTCGCCTGAATGCCCGTCGCATTGTCATAAACGTTTTGCGTCATGCTGCTATTGTCTTGCAGCTTCCCAGCATTAATTTCTTGTGCGATCGCTTTCAATTCATTCGCAAACTCAGGATACTCATCCATCACGACATCGAGATTCTTAACCACCGTTTCCGATCCCGACTTGTCCCCTTGCTCCAATTTAGCCAATGCTTCATCCACTTTCTCCGATCGTCCCCGCAACCGAGCCACGATCGCCTGTCGCAAGTCGTCCATTCGTTTCAGAGCAGTCTCGGTAAACTTCTTGCCGACTTCACCCGCTCCCGCTTCAACCAGTTTTCTAAACGCAAGATCGATCAATATAGCAGCCGTCAACGTTGATGCAGGCTCTACCATAACTAATTCAAGTAAGGGCTATATCTTTTCTACCTCAAGAATCAAAGATGTTCCGCAAATGTCCAAATTTTCTACAGAGAACAGCACTGATGAGGAAAAAATGCGATCCTACGGAGCTTGCAAAGCAATCGTTCTATGTTGTAATGCGATCGCTTTGCTTCACGAAGTGGTCATTTCTATTTGAAACAGGACGATTCCTATTTAAAGCCGGAACGTTTCGATCTCAAATAGAATGATTCCTGTTTCAAACAGAAGCATTCCGATCTCAAACAGGAACCGTCCTGTTCAAAACAGAAACATTCCGATCTGAAGCAGGATTGATCCAGATCTATCCCTCTTTAGCCGAGCTAGCGATCGCTGCAACCCCAGAATTTCCGTCTAAATAGGCTGCGAATTTGCCATCAGACCTGCTCTACTAAGAAGAGTACCCCTCTATTTCATCTCCGCCGATGTCAAAAGAATTTCAGGTCGGCTCCAAAGTTCGTCTGATCGCACTTCCGCCCTATGTCAAGACTGCCGATCCCATGCCGATGCTCCGTCCAGCATCACTCATTCGAGTCGGAGAAGAAGGCATCGTCCTCGATCGTCGTCCCGGCGGATATTGGGGCATCCGGTTTAGCAAAGGTTCCTTTCTGCTCGATGATCAATATCTAGAATCCATTGATTGATATAGAACTGACGCTTTCATTGGCAGCGGATTTGATAGCGGATGTAACAGATAGGACAGGTAGATTCTTTTTGTCCATTGCAAAACTTCGCCTCAAGCATCCGCCACATCTGTTACCCAATCCGCTGCCACATAAAAAAAGGAGCGCTTCGGACTCGCCGAGCGCTCCTTGAACTATAAGGAGAGTCAACTCTAACGCTTAAAGTCCTTCAGCCACTCACGCAACTGCTCAGACGCAACATCGCGACCTCCCAGACCAAAGGAGATTGCAATCGCCACCGCGATCGCGCCCAGCAACAAACCAAACGCCAAGTTGACAATGTTCGTTGCAATTCCCATCTGCTGGAGTGCCATCGCTGACACCAACCCAATAATGGCAACCCGAGCCGTCTGACCCAAAATTCTTGACTGCCGCGAACCCGAACTCGTAATCAGGCTGTACGCCAGATTTGCCAGATACAGACCAACCGCAAACACGACCAAGCCGACCAAAATTCGTCCAAAGACCAGCAGCAAACCACTGACGATCGCGGTTAACGCTGGAATGTTGAGAATATTGGTCGCGGCAACCGTGGCGAACAGCATGACGCCCACTAAAACAATCACGCCTACAATCTCAGACGGCGATCGCACCGTCGGCGTTTTCCGGAGAGCATCGGTGTCTTGAATAATCGTTTCTCCCGTCGGAAACTCAGTATCGTACTGCGTCGGCGGAACTCTCGGCGTGTAGGGAGCCGATTGCAGACCCAGCCAATAAAATACGTTATCAAATCCAACGCTAGATAGAATGCTGGAGACCAAATCTGCAACAAACTTGCCAATGACATATGCGATCGCTAGAATCGCCGCTGCCGTAAAGATTAGGGGCAACGAATTGAGAATCTGATTCAGCATCGAAGTCGCTGGACCCGAAATCGCTGGAATTTGTAGAGCATCCAGCGCCGCCGTAGCCGTCGGAATTAAAACCAGCACATACACGATCGTGCCAATCAGCCAAGAGAGCGTCCGTCCCCCTGTCGCCTGACCAATGCCAAACTGCCGTCCCAAACGATCTGTCCCCGTCGCCGACAGCAAGTTCGTTACTACGCCTCGAACCACGCGAGCAATTAACCAACCGATCGCTGCAATTGCGATCGCCTTGATGATGTTGGGCAACGCTCCCAAAATGTCGTTCAGCAAGTTCTGAACCGGCTGAAGCGGCCCTTGCAGATCCAAAACGCCCAAAATCAGGGGCAAGAAAAATAGGAAGACAAACCAATACAGCGCATTTCCAAGCGTCTCGCTCAAGGCAAATGAATTGGTTGCCAGTGGGTCATCATTCTGACCTGCAACGCGCTCGTCAAGCCCAAACGATTGAGATGTGCGAATCACAACGGTTTTAGCCAACGTTGCCACTAACCAAGCTACACCCGCCAAAATAGCGGCAGAGCCTAAGCGAGGCAGAAACGCAAAAATCTGATTCAGGAAATTGTTTAAAGGCTGCGAAACGGTCGTCAGGTTGAGAACGTTGAGGAAGGCAACCAGCGCCAAGATCATGATGATCCAGAACACCACTGAGGAGATGAGTCCCTCGACGTTAAAGTTTGTCCTTCGACCAGAGTGACCCGTTGCCCAATCTGCAATCCGATTGTCAACGCTCGTTTTCTTGAGCAAACTGTTGACAACCTTGGAGACAATGCTAGCGATCAGCCAACCAAGCAAGAGCACCGCGATCGCGCCGACTAGCTTGATGACAACATCACCAATATTCGCGCCAATTCCTGGAAAATAGTTTGAGTAGGGGGGCAGGGGAGCGTCTGTTCTAGCCTGCATCAACACCGGATCAAGCCCCGGTAGCAGATGCAGTCCTGTGGCAGATCCAATTTGCCAAAGTTCGTTCATGGTGGTCTAATTAGCCTCTATCTATTAAGTTAAACGAGCCGCGCGATCGCTACTTAAGGTAAAGTAGTCATCCAGAATTAGGTAATCCGCTTGTATACGCAGTTAATGTACAAGTGTCGTCCCCCAGGATGCGCGAAATCAAGTAAAAAACGGCCAGCAGAGAGTAGGTTGCATCCTCAGAGTACGACTATCTCTAGAAAGAGAAAAGACTCTGGAAATACTTTTTTAGCGTTCAATGAGTTTTCGCAACCGACTTAAAGTAACTCTTTTTTTCCTCAGTATCAACTTAGTTGTCAAAGTCACGCTGCATGACGAGAATGCCATGATTATTAATTGGGTTTCCTCATGCTTGAGATGTATTTCTTGAGCGAAGAGAAGGCTATCTTGTAGGATTGTCTTTCTAGCTTAGATCTCTAGTTGGAGAGGTAGATCTCAACTCAATCTTTGACAAATCGTGCGGAGATAATACCTTAAAATGTCAAATTTAGAAGTATTTGAACAGTCCATTTTAGTCAACGCAACTGCCGCGATCGTAGAGCAATGTTTTACGGATTTGATGCTAATGCATCGTTGGTTAAATCCAGCACTTCGGTGCGAACCGATCGGAGATTGGTCTACCCAAGTGGGCGCTCAAAGTCGATTTGTGCTTCAAGTTCCAGTGCTACGGCCGACCTTAAGCAACGTTGTCGTGGAACGAGAACCTGGACTGATTGTGTGGCAATTTGAAGGATTTTTTCAGGGGCGCGATCGCTGGGAATGTCAGCCTCAATCTCAAGGCACTTGCTTAATCAATCGCTTTGAATTCGAGATCCCCAATCCACTAATCAAATTTGGCTTCAACACATTTGCAGCAAAATGGACGGAAGCAGACATGCAAACTCAATTACAACGGCTCAAGCAAGTTGCTGAAAAACTTCAGCAAGGACTATGAAGAATTCTCGATTTGGATTAGTAGGTTTTGAACAATTTCTCGATCTTCAGCCAATGGCATTAGGGTTAAATAGCGTTCTAAGTCTTGGCGAGCTTCAATCCAGCGATCGGTGCGAAAATAAATCACACCACGATCGCGCAATTCCAACGGCGCGTCGGGAAAGAGAATCAGAATTCGTTCGATTGCCGACAAGCAAGCGCTAATCTCACCTCGACTGAGATAAATATGTTTTAGGTTCGTCAGCATTCGGGCCAGAAATTGCCGATTTGTGACAGCTTCAAAAAACTGCGGCTGCATCTCTACAGGTTGACTATACATCTGATTCAACCGATTTTGGCAGTCTTGCAAAAATAAAATTTCGCCTCCATGAAAGGCATCGACAAACAGTTCCATTTCTTCAACATCAGGACGAATCAGAAAATGTCCTGGCATTCCGATCCCCACCATTGGAAAGGCTAGACGTTTTGCGATCACGAGATACAGTAATGACAGCGTAATTGGAATTCCGGTACGGCGATCAATAACGTCATTTAAGAAACTGTTGCGGGGATCATAATAGTCGGTTTCATTCCCAACAAACCCTAAGTCCTCATACAAATGATGATTGATTAGTTGGACGACCCGCAGCGGGTAGGATTCTTGGGGCAGGTGCGGTTGGATAGCATTTGCGATCGCATCGAGTTTAGTTAAATAGGCATCTACATCTAGATCAGGTCTTGCTTCCTGAGCCATATAGAGCGCTGCTTTTTCAAGATTGATGTGCTCATCCGGCTGGCGCACTTCTTGAAAAAATTGCTGCCGTGCGATCGAAAATTCCATGTCCTCTAGCCTCTAGTCCTCTAAATAGTCGCCACCCGAACCATACTTCCAAGCCTGAAGCCTGCCATTCCAGAAGTACTGCTGAGTTGGAGATAAGGTTTTAATCCACGGGCGCAGCAATTCGGTAGCGGAATACAAAACAGAATAGAGCGCTAGAGTACTGAAATGCATCATCCAATTGAGCAGATTCAAGAGGCCAACGTGAGGAAGAATATTTAGCACCAATCTTGGATGCGACAATCCTGTTTTCAACAATGTTTGCGCAAGGGGTACAAACTGCACAACGTCTTGCAAAAAGGGCTTGAGAACCTGCTCTCCAGATTGTGCCATTTCCTCAAACACAGTTGTCAACAACTGGTTGATCTGATTCGGTGACACAGTTTGATTCATGCCAACACTCATGGCTCGTTGAAATAACCAGGTGACTGAAAGATTGGGTTGATAGGGCTGTAATAATGACAACGCTTGACGGTTTAGCAAATCCGCCTCTAGAGCCTCATGAACTCCTTTGGTCAATCGTTTGAGATGACGCACCATTGCGCCAAAGCCGCCAAAACTGAGAGGGGATTGACTACCACTACTATCACCAACAGGTAGAATTCGATTCCAAGACAAGGTTAATGGACTGTCACGATAACAAGGAAAAAATCCAAATAATGCCCGCTTCCAGTTCAGTTGAGTTAAGTCAACGCTCTGATATTGGGGAAGCAGGCGCAGATACTCTTCAAAAAATTCTTCTAGCGACAGACGACCTTGGTCTGCATCCACATAGGTAAACATGTAGGTCGTTCTGCCATCTCGCGCCGGAAACGCTTCCCAAAAATATTGACACTGATTTTGAATGGGTGTGAACGAGGCGATGAGATCCCCGGAGTCATTTTTAGAAAAACCCTCAGCACAGGTTCCCACAACAAGACACATCGCATCCGGTTTTTGTCCTTGCCTTGCTTGTCTAACAACAGGAGAAAAATGTCCCATCGCATCGAGCAGAAGCCGCCCACGCAGTTCTTCTCCTGCTGTCACACAAATTCCGTTTGGATGAACAGTCGCCTGCTCAAACGCGGTGTTTTCAATTAGCTTTCCACCTGCTTGAAGAAATCTCGACTTCAGCGTTTCGAGTAAATAAATTGGATCAACACCAACGTTTAGAACATCTTTGACCCAAATTTCTGAGTCTTGAGAAAAACTGATTCGGACAGGATTGAATTCGGTGGCGACAGCGATCGCTAATTCCGGCTCGGTTAGTAATCCCAATTGGACAAATACCGCTAATTCTCTGCGAGAAATATTCCACTCTTGATCCCGTCCCTGCAAAACTCCTCGCTCAATCAACGCGACTCGCCACCCTTTTTTTGCCAGCGCTGCCCCAATTAGAATTCCGAGAGTACCACCCGAAATGATCACGTCCCACTCAATGCGTTCTAGATCTTGATCGCTTTCCTGAACGACTGTAGGAATCGGTAATGTCCCCTCTCGCAAAGACTTCCATAAGCCATCAGCGCGACGTAAACCTGAGATCGCATCTCCTGGAATGTGAGCCAAAATTTCTTCAGTCAATGACATAGCACCAGTCTTAACCTGTTTCTCATGCTTACAGTAGCGCGATTTGCTTCGCAACCCGAAGGGTAATCGGGTCATTTGAAGACAAGTTAGACACCGCCAAACGCGATCGCGGCATTCTGTCCGCCAAAGCCAAAGCTAAAGCAAAGAACATTCCGAACCCGAGCCGCTTGAGCGGTTCTCACAAATGCCAAATTAAATTCAGGGTGCGTTAACCCAACATTTGGCGGTAAAACTTGGTGCTTTAACGCCATTAGACAGAACGCTGCGCCTAATGCGCCTGAGGCTCCTAGCGTATGTCCTGTCGATCCTTTCGTCGAACTAACAGAGATTCGCGGCGAAAACAATGTTTGAATTAAATGAGCTTCGTTTTGGTCATTTAATTGAGTTGCTGTCCCGTGGGCGTGGATGTAGTCGATGTCTTGAGGCGCTAACACGCTTCGGGTTAGGCACTGCTGAACGGCGGCGATCGCGCTGCTACCTCCCGGCTTTGGCGTGCTGACATGATAGCCATCTGCCGTTAGTCCAAATCCCAACACTTGCCCGTAAACCGTTGCTCCTCGTCGTTTCGCGACTTCTGCCGATTCTAAAACGAAGATCGCGCCGCCTTCGCCTAAAACAAGTCCTTCACGATCACCATCAAACGGATAGGCCCCCGTTTTGGCTAACGCGCCCATTCGCCCAAATCCAATCAATGTTAACGGCGTAATCGGCGCTTCAATGGCTCCCGCAATCACCCGTTCTACTTCCCCCGCCCGAATTAACTCTGCGGCTCGTGCGATCGCCCACACTCCCGTTGCACACGCAGCCATCGGGGCAAGCACGATCGATTGGGTTTGGATTTGTTGAGCCACTGCGATCGCGCCCGCATTTGGTAACGCGTTGAGCCAACCGCTCAAATCCTCTCGATTCGCAGTCAGTTTTTCCCACTGTGCCTGATTGCCCCGACTCGACCCGATTACAACCCCACAATCAAGTAATGGAGGTTTTAGTTTCGCATCGTGCAGCGAATCCTGCAGGACTCGCTCAGTCAAACTCAGGAGATCGGTCGGAGAAGATTCGATCAGCGCTAGAGGATACGGCTTTAAATCGGAGAAGGGTTGGCAGAGATGAACGCCTGAGCGACCTTCTACCAACCCTGTCCAGGTTTGCTCTAAATGACCTAACGCTGAAACCAGCCCAATTCCAGTGACAACAACATCCATTTACGGGGTCGTTGTTGGACTTGCACTAGCAGAAGGACTGGCCGAAGGAGTTGCAGCACCCGTTTTGAGGTTCTCTAGCCCTTGCGTCACCTTAGCAGACTCAATGCGATCGCCCTGCTGAATTTTATCGACCACTTCCATGCCTTGCGTCACTTTGCCAAACACAGCATAGTTTCCATCTAAAAAGGTTAGATCTGCCAAAGCAATGTAGAACTGAGACGAGGCAGAATCTGGATCTGACGATCGCGCCATTGCTAACGCTCCGCGAGTATGTTTCAGCTTCGGCTTAACGCCTTCAAGGGTTTTGCCGTAGATCGGTTCGGCTGCATTCTCTGGCTTAATTTCAAGCGGGACATTCCGAGGTTGAGAGGTGGCAGGATCAACATATCCTCCAGTTCCCAACTGCTCTAATGGGAAGTTTGGATTCTTCCCTTGAGGATCGCCACCTTGAACCACAAATGGCTGTGGCTCCCGCACAACCCGGTGAAACACAAGCCCGTCATAGACTTTCTTCTCGACCAAATCGACAAAATTACCTGCCGTAATTGGGGCATTTGTTCCGTCAACCTCAAGCGTGATTGGCGAGCCTTTCACTGTCATCACAACGGTTGCTTTCCCCTCTAAACGCGGCAAGCCAGATTGAGCAGCGCTTGCTGTAACGCTCGGGGTCGGCGTGGCGGAAGAAGTACCAGTCGGCGTAGCTGATGTTCCATCTTGGGTATTGCAGCCCGCAATTGCAAAGAGCGTCACTGCAAGCGTAGATAGAAGCCAATTACGGAGGTCTGTCTGCATTTTCATATCCTTTGAACAAATCACCTCAACATCTTACGCACATTCTGTTCAGATGGTGGTCGTGAAGACGGCGAGAGAACAGCAGAGTAATACTGAACAAGGATCACAGAGATTAAGGCTAGTTAACCCGTTCAACTCAAATCCTCGTTCAATTCAAACCAATGTAAACTCTAGAATCCTTCAAGCGGTACACTCAAGAACCGTGCAAGCTCGGCTGCCTGATTTTCTAACGCAGATAGTGCCATTGGTTGTCCCACACGAGTGAGCGGAATATCACGCATTCCCTTGATCTTGAGATAGAGCGATCGTCGCGGGTTGATGCCTTCTCGCAGCGTCACTTTAACGGCTTGAACATCAGCCATTTTAGACTTCAGCTCAACCTTGCGATCTTTACCCGGAAACCCCCAGCGAAAAATAGTAATTTCGCCTGTTTCCTTATTAAATTCGTTGTAGCCTCCTCCCAAATCCCACGCGATCGTCAGCCACAGATAAAGAGCCAGCAGAATTCCTGCGGTCCCGTAAAATCCCATCGCGATGCCCTGAGGAATAAAGACCAGTTGAGTGGGGTTGGCAAACGGCAACAGGTTAACCTTCGTGTAGCTAGAAAGGGCAGCTAAAAAGAATCCCGTTGCCCCAATGGAGACGATGCTCGCCCACCAATAGTTGCTGAGCCGCCTAGATCCCAACACCTGCGATCGTAGAACGGGGGTATCAGTCGTGGTCTGTGCCGTCATAAACTTACGATTGCCTTAAGAAATTCTAAAGTTAGCCGCAAAACGGAAGAGCCGGTCTTGACACGGAACTTAAACTCGAAATAAAGAAATTCCGGCACAACCAACAATCCTGCAAGTAACCACAATTAGTATAGTACTTACAACATTTCGTAAGCGCTTGTGAAGCTGAGCAGAATTACTTATCAAGCTTAGCTTTCTCTCAGGAACTGAAGAAATTCTTCAAATGCTGTAACGCCTTACTGAATAGGAACTTAGCGTTACATTTGATGAAAACTCTGCTGAGACACTACGTTTCGCTTTGTAAAAAATCTGATTTCTCCTATTATATTTAGACATATAAACTCGTTCACTCTAGACATTCTGCACTTTTAAGTATCGCTAGAGGATTTGATCATGACCATAGCAGTAGGGCGTGCGCCCGCGAGTCGGGGATGGTTCGACGTCCTCGACGACTGGCTCAAGCGCGACCGATTCGTCTTCGTCGGCTGGTCCGGCATTTTACTCTTTCCTTGTGCCTTCCTCGCCCTCGGCGGCTGGATGACCGGCACCACGTTTGTCTCCTCCTGGTACACCCACGGCCTCGCCAGCTCATATCTTGAAGGCTGCAACTTCCTCACCGTTGCCGTCTCCACCCCCGCAGACAGCTTAGGGCACTCCTTGCTCCTGCTGTGGGGACCAGAAGCGCAAGGCGACTTCACCCGCTGGTGTCAACTCGGCGGTCTGTGGACCTTTGTCGCCCTGCACGGTGCCTTCGGCCTGATCGGCTTCTGCTTGCGGCAGCTCGAGATTGCCCGCCTGGTCGGCATCCGTCCGTACAACGCGATCGCCTTCACCGGTCCGATTGCGGTCTTTACCAGCGTCTTCCTGATGTACCCCTTGGGCCAGTCCTCCTGGTTCTTTGCGCCGAGCTTTGGAGTAGCGGCGATCTTCCGGTTCATCCTGTTTGTGCAGGGCTTCCACAACTTCACGCTCAACCCGTTCCACATGATGGGCGTCGCCGGTATTCTCGGCGGAGCGCTGCTCTGTGCGATTCATGGAGCCACAGTGGAGAACACCTTGTTTGAAGACGGCGATGGCTCCAACACCTTCCGGGCGTTCAACCCGACCCAAGCGGAAGAAACGTACTCGATGGTGACAGCGAACCGCTTCTGGTCGCAGATCTTCGGAGTAGCGTTCAGCAACAAGCGGTGGTTGCACTTCTTCATGCTGTTTGTGCCCGTAACGGGACTGTGGATGGCGTCGATTGGCATCATTGGCATTGCGCTGAACCTGCGGGCGTATGACTTTGTCTCGCAAGAGCTGCGAGCGGCGGAAGACCCGGAGTTTGAAACGTTCTACACGAAGAACATTCTGTTGAACGAAGGTATTCGCGCTTGGATGGCGGCGCAAGACCAGCCCCATGAACGCTTTGTATTCCCTGAAGAAGTATTGCCTCGCGGTAATGCTCTCTAAAGCAACATAGTATGTAGAGCTAAATTAAACGCTTCTGCTAGATCGGCAGAAGCGTTTTTTACCCTCATTATCAAAAGCTCGTGCTATAGTAGGCGAAGGGTACTAGATGCCCGATTTACAGGTTCTAAACCATCCACATTAGACCGTTTAGGCAATAGGAGGTGATGCCCATGATAGAAAGTAGTAAATGCATGGGTCGTCAGGTTGAACTGAATCGGCTGTGCGCCGGAGCCGTTCTCTAGAGGCTGAACCCATCTTCCTTGTGAAGATACTGTCTGCTAAAGACTAGGCTAAACAGATTTCCTTCCGGCAGTCTGGTTCTTACCTGAAGACCCGCTACACCGCTCCTACCCCTAAGAGTTCTAGTTTTTGCTAGCTTTCTTTTGGTAGGAGCGGATAGTTTTTTAAAGGGTATTTGAATTCTATAAATTACAAGCCGCTTGAACGTTTCCTCTATAGAATTGTTAAGGATTTAGTTTCGGGATATAACTCTGGCCTGTATTTGAGCCTCTTTAGCCTTATTGCAACAAACATGCAGCATTCTTAAGGGTACTGCACTGCTAAGAAAGTTTATTTTGTTGAGTTTTGCTTGACCTTGCCTAATATTGTCTGCCGCACATCGAGAAATAATATTTTCTAATTTGATCGCTAAAGTCTAATTCTGCGGTTAAACTTGATAGTGTTACTGTTGAGTGATCATGCCGACTAAAGGTTCCAATACCAAAAGCTCTAATAGTCGTTTGATACCAGGTGTGAGGAGAACTAAACAATGCGTAAGGTTTTATTGAATTCTTTGTTCATCAGTCCTGCCGTCTTGGGTGCGGCACTCGTGATGTCTTCTGCTGCGATCGCAGCAGAGAAGCAGGTAGGTCAGGCTTCTTTGTTATCCCCCGTTCAGATCAACTCCCAAAGTCTTGATGCATCTGCTCTGAAGGCAGATAGTCAACTTTCTTTGGCCAAGCCATCTGCACCCACCGTTGAATCTGTTAAGTCATTAGACAAACTCGCTTCTACTACATCAGTTGAGGTTGCACAGACTCCTAGCAATGTAAAAGTTGCGCAGGTTTCTCCAGAGGTTCAGGCAGCTCCTGATTCCTCAGCGCCTAGTGTTGATTCCCTGGATCAGATTAACCGCTACAGCCGAGAAGGAAAGTCGGCTGGCAATTCGTCTGCAGGTCAGGTTACCTCGGTCTCTCAGCTTTCGGACGTTCGCCCCACGGACTGGGCATTCCAAGCTTTGCAATCGTTGGTTGAACGTTACGGCTGTATTGCGGGCTATCCCGATCGCACCTATCGTGGAAACCGTGCGTTGACCCGCTATGAATTTGCGGCTGGTCTGAATGCATGTCTCGATCGCGTCAACGAATTAATTGCAGCGTCAACCGCAGACCTCGTGAAGAAAGAGGATCTGGCGACGCTTCAAAAGCTACAAGAAGAGTTTGCGGCTGAGCTTGCGACCTTGCGTGGACGGGTAGACGCTCTGGAAGCACGTACCACCACCCTAGAGAAGCAGCAGTTTTCAACAACAACTAAGCTAGCTGGTGAGGCAATTTTTGCAGTTACCGATGAATTTGGAGTGGATGGAACCAACGGAAATAACACCGTGTTCCAAAATCGTATCCGCTTGTCCTTGAACACAAGCTTTACAGGAAACGATTTGTTGGTTACTCGTATTGCAGCGGGTAACGCTACCCCCTTTGCATTGTCTCCAGCTGGTACTGCTAACGGTACTGTTGCTGAGGGTCTTCAAACCTTCAACTTCGGCAACACAGGAAATAACAACACGCTGATTGATTGGGTTGCGTACTATTTCCCACTCAATGACCGGGTTAAGTTCTACATCCCAGCGGTTGGGGGCTTGCACTATGATTATGCTCCGACTGCTAACCCGGCTTTAGACTCAGGCGATAGTGGCAGCACAACGTTGTCGCTCTTTGGCCAGCGCAACCCTATCTATAACATCGGTGGTGGTTCTGGTGTTGGTGTCAATGTCAAAGTGAGTGATGCTTTCCAAATCAGCGGTGGCTATTTGGCAGACAACTCGGAGAGCACAGGTGCAATCACTACTGGTGCGAATAATCCTGCTGCTAAGGGCGGTTTATTCAACGGAAGCTATAGTGCTTTGGGACAGATTAGCTTCAACGCTAGTGATGCCTTGCAGATTGGTTTAACCTATGTGAATGCTTATCGGAGGGGAGCGATTTTTGATGCTGGTGGTGGCGTTGCTTCAACGAGTGGCACCCTTTTCGGCAACACTTCTACCAATCTTGCCACTGGCCTCATAACTCCAGCGCAAGTGAATGCTTATGGTGCTGAAGTTGCCTTCAAACTAAGTCCTAAGATCGTCCTTAACGCCTTTGGTTCACTTATCAATGCTGACTTTGTAGATGATGGTGCTGGTCAGAGAGATATCTGGACTTATGGTGTAGGTCTTTCTTTCCCTGACTTTGGTAAGAAAGGTAACTTGCTTGGTTTCGTTGCAGGTGCAGAGCCTTACTTGGGTAATCCGACCGCAGCCCAGCGGGCAGCAGGTGTGCGGAATGACATTCCTCTGCACTTTGAGGGCTTCTACAAGTACCAGCTAAATGACAATATCTCGATTACTCCTGGTGTGATTTGGATTGTGAATCCTGGTCAAAACGAGGCCAACCAAGATGCTATTATCGGTACCCTAAGAACCACTTTCACGTTCTAATGCCCAGTTAATTGCTTTGAAACAAAAAAGCCCTACACTCGTAGGGCTTTTTTATTGGAGCTTACTGTGGTGCTGTGAATTACTTCTACTTTGCGTTCATAAAGAGTCTAGCTAAACAAGCATTGAATTTTCTTCAACGCTTGCTTATGGGTTAGCAAGCTCCACGATTGCAGCTTATCTTGTTCAGTTAGAGTTTTTGTGTGTTAAACATCCTCTGTTCTGAGGTGGATGGTCAACAAAGGCGGCGCAATTCTGTAGAGAGAGGCAATGTCCGTTGAGGTTAGCCTACGATTACCAGAATTAATAATGTTAAATTTGGAGAGGTCGCTATGGCTAGGGTAAATCCAATTGAAGTTTAGAAGCATTTGAAAGGAATTGACTATCCGGTGAACAAGGAAAATCTTGTGAAACACGCGCAAAAGAATGGTGCTGATGAGGAATTGCAGTCAATTTTGCAGGAACTACCAAGAGATGAATTCCAGACTCCAGCCGATGTGAATAAAGCGATCGGGGAGATTGAGTAATTCTGTACAAGCGCCTTGAAGTGAAGTAAGGAGAACTCTTCTCTGGTTCCAGTATTTACTGAGGCACGCTTAGTAGGGTTTAGGGTCTGACTACGTTAAGAGCACCATTGATCTAACTTAGTCAGGAAGGTTTTGAAGTTTAACTTTGTCCTAAACTCACACTGACTGATAATCTTGGATCTTCTATAACATTTGAATACGCTGATAGCTGTATTAAAGTGAATACAGCTTTTTTATTGAAAAAACGAAACTGAAATTGTTCAACCTCTACAATTTCAGCCAGTTATTCTATAGTTTTTGCTAGCGATCGCTTAACTAGAATGAGCTAAATTAATTCAATATTTACTATTACTTTTTCTCATTGTTTTCCATTAGCTTTAAATCTAATCCATCAATTCAAAAGAATTGTATTCTTAAATACGATTAATATGCTTTCAACTGATTTAGAATCAAAATACTCGATGCAAATGCTTGCGGATAGACATAGAATTAGCTTCATTCTAAGATTCATTCTGAGGATAGAAGTTCTTAATTAAACTGAATGTTATCTTGCTCTAGAGATACCGAATTCCGACTTGTTCTCAATAGTTGTAAGAGCAATTTTTCTTGCCAAGTTTGATGGTTGATGTGTGAGTTGTACTATTAGTAACCAGGTGGTTAATGTATGGAATTTTTAGTAAAAACTATAGAGTTTCCTCAATCTCTTGACCACGAGGCAACTGAGCGATTTTATCAGCAGGCAGACGCTGCGATCGCAGCAGGTGCTGATGTTGTTTTAGTTGACTTTGATGCAGTTGAGTTCATTAGTAGCCCTGGTTTGATGGCTTTAGTTGTGGTTTTTAAGCGTGTTCGCGAAGCAGAGCGCAAACTGTTTATCTGTTCGATTAATGAGCAAGTCAAGATGCTGCTGGAGTTGACAGGAATGGATCAAGTTTTTGAGGTTGTTGATCGTCCCAGCGAAGTGAGCAATGTACCTGATTCGTTTGCCATAGCATCATAATTGCTTCACTGTCAAAGAAAACTAAGCGCTAGAGAAGAGGGTCTTTCTCCTTACTCTAACGCTTAATTTAAATGAGGTTATGTAGCTGTTTTTACTGATTCAGCTGCTA
This sequence comes from Myxacorys chilensis ATA2-1-KO14, assembly GCA_019359275.1. Lineage (GTDB taxonomy): Bacteria > Cyanobacteriota > Cyanobacteriia > Leptolyngbyales > Leptolyngbyaceae > Myxacorys > Myxacorys chilensis. The sequence goes on from JAHHHP010000039.1 coordinate 30,451, forward strand.
TAAATTTTCGAATGTATTGACTGACCAATTCAGGTTGCTCCTGTTGAACCCAATGGCTACAGTTGGGAATATAGCGAATCCGAAAATCGCGAACGTACCTTTCAGTGCCATAGGTAAGGTGCTTATCTAGTGCACTATCTTCCTCTCCCCAAATCATGAGCGTTGGAACCTGCAGCATCGTCCAATCGCGTTTAGTCAACCCTTGCTGCATTGCATTGCGATAATAGCTTAGCGCCGCCGTAAGAGCGCCGCGCTTCGAGAGTGCAGCTTTATATGCATTAATGTTTTCTTCAGTAAATGTACCTTTTCTAACTGCCATTCCCGAAAACGCCGTTTCTAGCGCTTTATAGTCTCCAAGCTGGATTAGGAATTCGGGCAGCAGAGGAATTTGGAAGAAGAACGTGTACCAACTTCTCAGCCACTGTTGAGACGTAAAGAATTTTTCAAGAAATAACGCAGGATGAGGTGCATTTAAAACAATCAACTGCTTTAGTAGTTCGGGATGGGTGTCAGCAAAATGCCAAGCAATGATGCCACCCCAATCGTGTCCGACGAGAATGCACTGCTGGTAGCCCAATGCTTCAATGACGCCCTTTATATCAGCGATGAACTCTGACATCACATAGGAACTTTGAGCCGCAGGCTTATCACTGTCGTTGTAGCCGCGTAAATCAACTGCCACCACCTTGTGGTCTTTAGCGAATTCTGGAATCTGATACCGCCAAGAATACCAAAACTCAGGAAACCCGTGCAGAAATAGGATAAGCGGTCCTTCCCCCTGAGTGATGTAATGAAGGTTGAGACCGTTGGTGTGAACGTACTCGTGCTGCCAAGTTTCTAACATGAGGGCAAACGTGCATGAATTTCTAGCACCCTACACCCTGCATCTAGAGGTTTGCACCTTACTTAAGCAGTAGTTGCAACCGGCGGATACTGCCGAAGCACCTGAGTTAAATAGTGACCGGTGTAGGAATAAGGATTTTTAGCAACGTCCTCTGGTGTGCCTACCGCAACAATTTCACCGCCGCGATCGCCCCCTTCCGGTCCGAGATCAATCACCCAATCAGAGCAGCGAATTACATCTAAGTTATGTTCGATGACGAGAACAGAATTTCCCTTATCGACCAGTCGCTGCACCACATCTAGCAGTTTGTGAACATCGTAGAACGACAGTCCGGTTGTGGGTTCATCGATCAGGTAAAGCGTCTTGCCTGTAGCACGGCGAGACAGTTCTGTTGCCAGTTTTACCCGTTGGGCTTCACCGCCCGATAGGGTGGGAGCCGTCTGCCCGAGGCGAACGTATCCCAATCCAACATCAAATAGCGTTTGCAGGCGATTTGCCGCTTGAGGAATATTTTGAAAGAAGTCTAGAGCTTCTTCAACAGTCATGCTCAAGACATCGGCGATCGATTTCCCTTTGAACTTTACCTGTAAAGTTTCTCGGTTGTAGCGAGCGCCTTTGCAGACTTCGCACTGAACGTAAACGTCAGGAAGAAAATTCATTTCAATTACATTTACGCCTTGGCCGCCGCACGCTTCACAGCGTCCACCTTTGACATTAAAGGAGAATTGCCCTGGTTTGTAGCCTCTCGCTTTTGCTTCGATAGTGGTGGAAAACACTTCGCGAACGACATCAAATACTCCGGTATAAGTCGCCGGATTTGAGCGTGGGGTGCGACCGATGGGAGACTGGTCAATCACGATCGCTTTGTCGAGCGCATCTAATCCTTTAACCGGCTTCATATCTTTAGGTTGCGGAATCTTCTGCCCAAAATGATGCTGAATTGCCGGATAAAGTAGTTCGTTGATCAGGGTCGATTTGCCGGAACCAGAAACTCCGGTCACGCAAACCAATTTACCAAGGGGAATATCAGTATCGATCTGCTTGAGGTTATTCCGATGAGCATTGCGAATTTGCAGCGATCGCCCATTTCCTGAGCGGCGCTCTGCAGGTGTTTGGATACTCCGCCGACCAGAAAGATAAGCTCCAGTCAAGGAATCTTCAGCATTCAGCAGGCTGTCTAGATCGCCTTCAGATACGACACTTCCACCATGAACGCCCGCACCAGGTCCAATATCGACAATGTGATCGGCAGCGCGAATGGTTTCTTCGTCGTGTTCAACAACAATCAGTGTATTTCCTAAATCTCGCAATTTGGTTAGGGTATTGAGCAGTCGCGAATTGTCTCGTTGGTGGAGTCCGATGCTGGGTTCGTCTAGAACGTATAGCACGCCTGTTAAACCTGCGCCAATTTGGGTTGCAAGCCGAATCCGCTGGGCTTCTCCGCCCGAAAGCGTCATGGCGGTCCGATCTAGCGTTAGATAGTCCAGCCCGACATCCAGTAGAAATCGTAGACGCGCTTTCACTTCGCGAAGCACCAGATCGGCAATTTGCGCTTGGCGATCGCTGAGTTCTACCGTCTCCGCTCGATTGAGACAGTCGCGGATGGAGACACCCGTGAAATCATCCATATGAAACTGTCCGAGCCGCACGGCTAACGCCTCTGGTTTGAGCCGTTTGCCCTGACATTCGCTGCACGGTTCATCAACTAGGTACTGCTCTAACTTCTGTTTGTAAGCGTCTGAGCTACTTTCTTGGTATTGGCGTTCGAGCAGACTGACAGCACCTTCGTAGCGGCGATGGTACCCCTTATTCTCGCGATAGCGGGAGTCTACCTCAATCCAAATCGGATCTTTAGATCCATAGAGCAGCGCGTTTTTTTGCTCGTCGGTTAACTGCTCCCACGGCGTTTGAATATCGAACCCGAACGCTTCGGCAACGCTACAAATTAGCGAGAGGTAGTAGGTATTGTCTTTGTCTGACCACGGCGCGATCGCGGCATACACCGGAAGCTGCGGATTTGGCACAATCAGCTCTGGTGAAAAGGTGCGATGGCTGCCCAAGCCGTGGCAGTTAGGACATGCGCCATAGGGAGAGTTAAACGAAAATAGCCGGGGAGATAGCTCCTCCATGACGGCTCCATGCTCTGGGCAAGCAAAATTTTCTGAAAAGACAAGTTCTGGAATCTTTTCAGACTCGGTTTCTGGCATGATATCAATGACCGCGATCCCCGTTGAGTGGCGTAAACAGGTGGTCAGCGAATCCGTTAGGCGTTCTTCAATTCCTTCTTTTTTGACGAGCCGATCCACCACAATTTCAATAGTGTGAGATTGATTCTTGTCGAGTTCGATCGAATCGCTCAGTTCGCGAACTTCTCCATCAATCCGAACCCGCACAAACCCTTCCGAACTGAGACTAGAGATCAGTTTTTTATGAGTTCCTTTCTTGCCGCGAATCACCGGAGCCAAAATTTGAAACCGGGTGCGATCGGGCAATTCCATCACGCGATCGACCATTTGATCAATCGCTTGCGGAGCAATTGAGCGATCGCACACTGGACAGTGGGGCGTTCCAGCGCGCCCGTAGAGCAAGCGCAGGTAGTCGTAAATTTCTGTGACTGTGCCTACCGTAGAACGGGGGTTGTGAGACGTGGATTTTTGATCGATAGAAATTGCTGGACTGAGACCCTCGATCGCATCGACATCGGGTTTATCGACTTGTCCTAAAAACTGCCGAGCGTAAGCACTGAGCGACTCGACGTATCGGCGCTGTCCTTCTGCAAAGATCGTATCGAAGGCAAGGGAAGATTTTCCAGAGCCAGAAACGCCTGTGAAAACGATCAAGCGATCGCGGGGCAGTTCCAGATCAATGTTCTTTAAATTGTGCTGCCGTGCGCCTCGAATCCGAATCGAACTAAGCGAAATCGTGGGCTTCGTGGGGCGAGAATTTGATTGATTTGAGATCTGGTCGCCAGATGAATGAATTTCCTCCATCCCGACATCAGGACTCAGAACCGGGGATGCAGAGCTTTTAGATGTGCTAGGACGCTTTGGCATTGGAGGACAAAAAGAAACAGTCCTTAATGATTCTATCGCTTCCCTCGCGATCGTAGTTATTGCGTACTAAAGTCGTTAGGAGGTGTGTAGTAAATTGCTGAAGAAGCTTTAAAGTCACATCCAAAATTGCGCTCATGACTTAAAGCAAATTAGACTCAACGCACCTTCAGAAGAACTGCAACACTAGCGATTCTTCATAGCGCGCTCCATGTCACGTTTATCCTGGCGCTTTCGCATATCGTCCCGCTTATCATGCAGTTTTTTACCGCGCACCAGCGCTAGGTCGATCTTGACCCAACCTCGTTTGAGATACATCTTGAGCGGAACGAGGGTCAGTCCTTGTTGCTCAACTTTTCCAATCAGCTTGCGAATTTCTTGACGATGCAATAGCAGTTTCCGAGTCCGAGTCGGATCGTGGTTAAAAAATAGACTCGAGCTTTGATGAGGCGAAATGTGGACGTTATGAAGCAAAACTTCGCCATTGCGAACGAGAGCAAAGCCGTCTCTAAGGTTTACCTTACCTGCTCGAATCGACTTTACCTCAGTCCCAAGTAGCTCAATTCCCGCCTCGTAAGTTTCTAAAATTTCGTACTGAAACCTGGCTTGGCGGTTGTCGCTAACAATTTTGAACCCTTCTGTTTTCGTATCGCTCATCACTCTAGTTTAGCGAAAAACTTGTTTCTAAAAAAATTGCCTCCAAGATTTTACTGGAGGCGTTACTTAAGGAGACGGAGCAAATACAATACAAAAGTACTATAGATAGTCTTGTTTTGTCAATGACGATCGCTAACTCAATTTTAAGACGAACGCATTGGCAACAAATCAGCAGATGAAGTCTCAACGGCGTCTATCCATCCGCAAGCGAATCCTCTTCTGAAGGGATCTGCCATCTTTTGCTAAGGAGGAGCTTTTGCGTAAGCCCTGTTTTTTCGCAAAACCTTCACCAAGTCAATCTTTGTTGTCGATTTCTAGTGTCTGAAAGAATGGTCTAGAGCAATCCCCAGAATTTTGTAAATATTTCAGTTAGGCTTTACCCTAAAAGCACCAGTGATACTAAATTGTATTCCTCAATACAGAATTTGCATGCCTAGTGCTGAAATCTTAATGAGTATCAAACCACTCTAAAATTCTGTGCGCAAGTTTATTCTTGGTGATCTTAGACCTTGCTATTGCTCAATCATCTTCACCTTCTAGACGAGATTTTCAGTCTATGAGTTGATTGTTTTGGGAAGCTCAAAGTCTCCTGTTTTCGACCTGATTCTCTTCAGTAACTATGGTTTGACCTGAAAGATTCAAGCCGCTCTGCGGTTCCTAAAACAGTCATTTTGTGGAGCTTTTGTTTCTCCAAAGCCTCTTTTCAGAGAGAACTTCTGAATTTACTCAAGAGTGCATCCAGAATCACCGATCTTCCAGCGCGCGTTGCAAGGAAAACTTTATGCTGTCTAGAACCATTTTGAAAAAGAGAACAAGGAAACCTCAAAGAGTTTCTCTCAATCGGAATCCCGTCGTGCGATCGCTCAAATTCATCGCGACGCAGCTGTCTCCTACTTGGCGAAGCTGCATTCTACTCACCAGTGCGATCTTTCTGCTGTGGAACTGTGCCGCTATTGCTCAACAGCCAGCAACGCTAGAAAGCGTATCGCAAACGGCATCTGACCTGCGGGTCGGTTTAGATACCGTGTGGGTAATGATTGCAGGCTTCTTAGTGTTCTTCATGAACGCAGGATTTTGCATGTTAGAAGCAGGATTTTGCCGCGAGAAGAACGCAGTGAACATTCTGTCAAAAAACTTAGTTGTCTTTGCCTTATCTACAATTGCCTTCTGGGCGCTCGGCTTTGGGCTGATGTTCAGTGATGGCAATGACTTCATTGGTTCTAGCGGATTCTTCTTAACTGGGGCAGACAATAGTCCTGCTACAGCAGACGCTTACCAAGGTGTCTTCTCAGCATTAAATTGGACAGGAATTCCTCTGGGCGCGAAGTTCTTCTTCCAACTCGTTTTCGCTGGAACAGCGGCCACGATTGTATCGGGTGCTGTAGCTGAACGCATTAAGTTCGTTGACTTTCTAATCTTTAGCTTGCTATTGGTAGGAATTGCTTACCCGATTACCGGACATTGGGTCTGGGGGGGCGGATGGCTTGCTGACGCTGGGTTTTACGATTTTGCAGGTTCGACAGTGGTTCACGCGGTCGGCGGTTGGGCTGCCTTGATGGGAGCCGCTTTTCTAGGCCCAAGAATTGGCAAATATGCTTCAGATGGGCGATCAAATGCAATCCCCGGTCACAACATGGCAATTGCAACCTTGGGAGCCTTGATCCTTTGGTTAGGCTGGTTTGGCTTTAACCCAGGTTCTGCAATGGGCGTGGGCAACGGTTCTTTGATTGCACATATTGCCTTAACGACCAATACGGCAGGTGCATTTGGAGCGATCGCAGCGACTATCACGGCGTGGATTGTATTGGGTAAACCTGATTTGTCAATGATCGTGAATGGATTGTTAGCAGGATTGGTCGCGGTTACTGCGCCCTGTGCGTTCATTAGCGTGCCTTCTGCAGCAATCATTGGTGCGATCGGTGGCATTTTAGTGGTCTTCGCGGTCGGTTTCTTTGATTCGATTAAAATTGACGATCCGGTTGGTGCAATTTCAGTTCACCTGGTCAATGGCATTTGGGGTACGTTGGCACTCGGCTTGTTTAGTCAAGGCGATGCATTCGGAGCGACTCCTGCTCCTGCGGCAGGTCTGTTCTTTGGCGGTGGCATCGGTCAGCTCTGGATTCAGTTGATTGGCACGTTGTCAGTTGGAGGGCTTACGGTTCTACTTTCCAGCATTTTCTGGATTGCGCTGAAGTCAACCTTGGGTATCCGAGTGACGGCTGAGGAAGAAATGGTTGGACTCGATATTTCGGAACACGGCATGGAAGGCTATGCCGGTTTCGCGAAAGAGACTTCCTTTGGAAGCGCTACACATCAGGACTTTCCAAGTGATGTGGTAGGAAAGACGTATCAATAGAGCGACGAGTTTTTTGGCTCGGTACTCCTAAATTTCATTACTTCTAAATCAAAGAGTGGTTCTAAATGTCTAGAACCGCTCTTTGATTGCTTTAAACCTACGGCTGAGTGAACATCCAATTCGCTTGCCTTAAATAATGAATAATGTTTCACCCAAGCCATTTGAAACCGAAAGTAATATTTTAATATTCTGCTTCTGCCGAGCAGTAGATACTTTGCTATGCCCTGAGATAGATCTACCCTTTCTAAGCTGACAAAGTGATCGCAATCAAAATGTATTTTTCTATACAGAATCTTCCCACTCAAAATTGGTGAAATCCAATGATACGAATCAGGTGGCTGATTATATCAAACTCATAGTTTTGGCGTTGAAGGTCGAAAGTCAGTGTTGAAAAAACTTCTAACGATAGGGCTAGTGGCATTAATGCTGCTATCGATTCCTCTTACGGGTAGTGTCCTTGCTGAACCTGCAACGGCTGAATCTGCTCAAACAGCGGCAACCACCGCAACGGTGCAGGCAGACACAGCCTTTATGCTAATCTGTGCGGCTTTGGTCTTGCTGATGACTCCTGGACTCGCGTTTTTCTACGGCGGGTTTGTGCGATCGCGCAACGTCCTCAACACCATGATGATGACCTTCATTCTCATGGGCATTGTTGGCGTCTCCTGGATTCTGTGGGGCTACAGCCTGTCCTTTGCGCCAGGTCTACCTTTTATTGGTGGCTTGCAGTGGCTGTTTCTAAATGGAGTTGGTCTAGAAACAACCGATTATCTGAACGGTTCCGCGCCGGATGCAGTAGTATCTTATGCCGCTACGATTCCGCACGAAACATTCATGATGTATCAAGGAATGTTTGCCATTATTACGCCAGCGCTCATTTCTGGTGCGATCGTAGAGCGCATTAGCTTTAAGGCTTATTTTTGGTTTATTGTTCTGTGGTCAACCCTTCTATATCCTATTTTTGCTCATATGGTATGGGCGAAAGGTGGATTTCTCGGCTTGTATGGTGGACTAGGAGCGCTAGATTTTGCAGGCGGTACAGTCGTTCACATTAGTTCTGGGGTTTCGGCTCTGGTTGCGGCTCGGGTAATTGGTCCGCGTAAGACGTTCCCAAATCAACCTGCTGCGCCTCACAACGTGCCTTATATCTTGATCGGTGCGGGTCTTTTGTGGTTTGGCTGGTTTGGCTTTAACGCTGGTAGTGCCCTCGCGTCTGGATCACTGGCTACAGTAGCATTCGTGGCAACCAATAGCGCTGCGGCAGCAGCGGCACTTGTGTGGGTCATTTTGGAATGGGTGTTGCGCGGCAAGCCGACTGCTGTTGGCATTGCGACAGGTGCCGTCGCAGGTTTAGTAGGGGTTACACCAGCAGCTGGGTTTGTTACCCCCGTAGCTGCGCTGCTAATTGGTGCAATTACATCAACCGCTTGCTTCTTCGCCGTCAGCCTCAAAGCCAAGTTGCAGTTTGACGACTCTCTAGATACCTTTCCGGTTCACGGTGTGGGCGGAACAGTCGGCGCATTGCTAACTGGTCTTTTTGCAACAAAAGCGGTGAACTCAGCAGGCGGCGATGGGTTGTTCTATGGCAATCCGGGTCAGCTAGTTACGCAAATCATTGCAATCCTGATTGCCTACGCGATCGCAGGCATTGGAACCTTTGTGATTTTGAAAGTTTTAGATGCCACGATTGGCTTACGAGTCAATTCCGAAGCCGAACTGCAAGGGGTGGATGTTAATGAGCATGGCGAAGAAGGATATGGAGAAGAAATGGGTGCATTCAGTATGACCCGCGTTGAGTAATTCAATTATTTCTGTCTAGAACAGTGATTTCTGTCTGAAACGATAAATGAAGTAAGGCTCCAAAGCATCTAACTTTGGAGCCTTGTGTTTCAGGAGATTGAGGTGGAATAGAGTTAGCGACGGTTCGCTTGTTTTTCCTTATCTTGACGACGGCGATCGCGCCAGTCTGCCAGGGTCAAGTAGATCACTCCGCCTGTAACGACGACTAAAAGACCAAATGCGACCAAAACCAGAATGCTAAAGAGGTTGCTAGCTTCCATTGAGCAAGGTTCTTTTGAATAAATTGATTTAGAGTCCGGAGCCAGAGGCTAGGCTGCGGACTAAGAGCAGCAACTAGAATCCGTTACGACCCCAGACAACCATCGAGATAGAGAATGTAAACACCGCCAACAGCGCAATCCAACCGAGCGACAAAATATCCATAGTTATACTGTCCAACCAAACGTTACAGAAGAATGCTAAATCTAATGATAAATCAAAGATGAAGCACTAAGATCTTGGATGCACTACTGAGACGTGAGATTAGACAAGATTGAAGACATGATGTGGGAAGAACGGGTTGAATCGATCAAAGCAGGCGGCGTTTCGCTAGGAGCGGTAGCGGCCATTTTTCCGCTGACTCTCCTGATTAATCAAGTAGCTGTCCTTCAGGGCTTGGCAGAGCCAGTTGCGCCTAGAGGAGGACTTTCCGTACTAGGCATGAGCGATTTACAAGGGTGGGTGAGCTTTGCGATCGCGCTCTTTACAGGCTTCTTGTTTGGGATCACCTATCGCTACGTGATTCGTCAAGACCCGAACCTACACTTACGCTCAGGAGCGGTTTTGGCATTTGGACTCGTGCGCGGGCTGGCTCAAATCGATGTGGGATTGACGACCCAGGGTAGCCTTTTTCCGTTTGTGATTTTGGCGGGAGAAAGCATTGTTTTGTTTGCGATCGCGCGGCTTGTTCTAGATTGGGCAATGGTGCAGAAATGGGTGAAACCATTTCCGTAAGGGTGAATGTTTACGCTCATTAAACTTTGCGGTAGTTTAGGCAGTCTTTCATGCAAATCCTTTATCGTTGAAGAACGCTGAATCTCAGTACGGAAACCAGACCTGTTTTTAGTCGCAAAAGCCGCCCCTACACTCTGGGTAATCTTTGGTTAGATAGAAACAGATTCACGATTTCACTCAGGAGAATCCTGTGAACCAGAACAACCTTCAAGCCCTGCAACTTGGCTTAAATGGCGTCGGACGCCTGATCACTCTAATTGGTGTTGTGTGGCTACTTGCTGCCCTAGGGTTAGGCTGGTTGATTAAGTCATTTTTTGTATTGTTGGCGTTGCTGCTCCTCGCTCCGGTTGTGGCAGTGATTGGGTTACGCTGGTGGTTGCGGAAGAATCTTGTGCAGGCAGCTTGCCCGGTCTGCGATTTTGAGTTGACTGGTTTGAACCATGCGGAGGTTCAATGTCCCAACTGTGGTGAACCGCTTCAGGCTGAACATGGTAAGTTCAAGCGGTTGACGCCCGTTGGCACGATTGATGTTGATGCGGTAGAAGTTTCGGCTCAAGTCTTGGAAGATTAGGCGATTGGCTCGAGCTTACTGCACGTCAGCGTTTTCTCGATCGCGTTTCTGAACGGCGAGCGTATTGCGTTCCCAAAACACATTATTGGTGAAGCCCTGAATTGCTTGATCAGAGTCGGCTAATTCTAGTCGGCGCTCAGTTAGCAAGCAATATTCTTCGTTCAAATCAATTCCTAAATACTGCCTGCCCAGCTTTTTTGCAACGACAGAAGACGTTCCACTGCCGACAAAGGGATCGAACACAAAATCGCCAGGGTTAGAGCTTGCAAGAATCAGTTTAGCGAGCAGCTTTTCACTTTTTTGGGTGGGATGTTCCGTATTTTCTGCCATTGACCAGAACGGAATTGTGATATCTGTCCAGAAGTTTGATGGGTGGGTATCGCGAAAATTTCCGCCCTTTGTTGTTTCCCAATCTTTGGGAGTGCCATCTTGAGTCCGGTAAGGCGCTTTTACCTGACGACGCAGCTTGACGGCTTCTAAATTGAAGGTGTAATGGTTAGAAGCGGTACAAAACCAGATATCCTCACTAGAGTTTTTCCAATTTGCTTTTGCACCACGTCCTTTCTCTCGCTCCCAAGTGATGCGATTTTGTACCACGAAGTGGCGGGTTGCGACCATGAATATAGAGGCAGATGACAACCAATCGCCGCAGATGTAGATAGAGGCGGTTGGCTTAAGCAGCGGCTTGAGGGCGACTATGAGTTGATCGAGCCATGCGGTGTAGTCTTCCACTGCCCGTCTAGCAAACTTTAGTCCATTAAAGTCTTTCGTTAGGTTATAGGGCGGATCAAGAATCAGCAGATCAACGCTGCTTGAGGGTAGATGCTGAACGATGTCGAGGCAATTGCCCTGGATCGTTCCGATCGCCAAAGCGGGCAGCGTCGGTTCGAGCGTGAGAAGGCGCGATCGCAGCCGCTGTCGGTCGGCGTCAGTCAAGGTCAAGCTCCGATTTCGCGACGATCGCGGTTTGCTAGGAATGGCAGGCAAATTGGTTTCTAACCCTCACTTTTTCTAATCGTTTCTAATATTTTGTAGCCACCTTCGATACAGCTTCAGCAATTTTTCTCGCTGAGCCGCAAAAAAGTTCTAGACTTTACTCAATTCTGCGGAAACCAAATTCATCTTGATTAACTAGAGTAATAATATGTCGCACTTCTTCCAGGCGCGGCAATCCTATTAGAGATTCGACTCTAGTAACAAACTCAGATTGAAACACAGGATGGACTTGTCATGAAAAAGTTTTTTTCGCCTACTGCTTACGTAGATATACGCAAAAGCCTTAGTGAATACTCGGCCAACTCTATGCAGGAATGATGAAGCATCCGCAAAATTGCCGGATTTTTGCCCTCTACTTGACGTAATATTGTGCTGTAGGGGGCATCCAATAAGCTGCTTTATCTATATAGGTTGCCGCGATGAGTACCTTTTCAAAGACCGCGTTTATAGCAACTTTGGCTTTAGGTACATCCATAGGACTGGCTACGCTCCAAGCTAGCGGAGTAGGATTCCGTAACGTTGCTGATTTGTTTTTCAAGCAAGCTTCTCAGAGTGTTCGTAATTCTCCAAATACCAAAGCCGTTAAGTTGCCTAATCGAACGCTTAATTCGGTTAACGTCACGTTTGAACCTGATCCAAACGACCCGCCAACGACAACTGGCGGATCTGGAACACGTTGAACTTCAGATCCATTAGATTGACTCGTAGAAAGCCCACGACGGTAACGCTAGTGGGCTTTTTGCTATGCCATTAAAGGTTTTAGCATGAGGGTGAGTTAGTCAGTTCAATTGCGTTCTATGCTTCTTTAAAGCTGCAATCTTGAGAATTTCAAATTACTGATGAATTATTCTGACATTGATATTGCTCCCTTCATTGATCATTCGCTACTCGGCGCGATCGCAACGCCGCAGCAGGTTGAACAATGGTGTGATGAAGCCGACCGCTATAGATTTGCAGCAGTTTGTGTGAATCCGGTGCATGTGCGCCAAGCCGTGGATTTACTGCACAACAAAATGCCCAAAGTGTGTACCGTAATCGGATTTCCGACTGGAGCAACGACTTCTGCGGTCAAACTATACGAGGCGCAAGAAGCGGCAGAAAATGGAGCGACTGAATTGGATGTTGTGATTAATTTAGGCTGGCTAAAGTCTGGAATGACCAGTGAAGTTCATCGAGAATTAGCAGAGATTCGGGAATCCACTGGGCAATCCATCAAAGCCATTCTAGAGATGTCACTTTTGACAGATGCTGAAAAACGGCTGGCGGGTGAAATCTGCTTAGATGCTGGAGTTGCTTTTCTCAAGACTAGTACTGGCTGGAGTGGTGGCGCAACCATCAGCGACGTTCGCCTGCTGAAAGAAATTGCTCAAGACAGAGTTGGAATTAAGGCTTCTGGGGGAATCCGTACCATTGAGCAAGCTTTAGAGTTAATCATGGCAGGCGCAACTCGTCTCGGCACATCTCGTGGCGTTGATCTTCTACGTCAGCGCGATACCCTAGAAAAGGGATAAAACAGCTACGGTAACGCTACGTTAAAGAGGGATGAGTCGAACTTATAAGGCGATTGGAATTAATCTTAAGGCAACGCTTCTAGGAGAGGCGGATCGGGTGTTGACTATTCTCACTAAAGAGCATGGGCTGATCCGGGCCGTGGCCATGGGAGCACGGAAGCAAACTTCAAAAATGGGCGGACGGAGCGGCTTATTTGTCGTTAACAATTTGTTGCTTGCTCAAGGAAAAACGCTCGACAAGATTACTCAGGCTGAAACGCTAGAGTCTTATCCAGGGCTAGGGCGTAACCTCAAGAAACTAACGGCGGGGCAATATTTGGCAGAACTTGTATTGAATCAGGCGTTGAGCGAGCAGCCTCAAGCTGACTTGTTTTACCTGCTGAATGAGCATCTAGGACGAATTGAGCGATCGCCCGATTCCGATGTATTAGCTCGCCTCACTCATGCCGTGTTTCAGATGCTGGCGATCGCAGGCGTTGCTCCGCAGGTGCATCAGTGCTGTTTGACGCAGACCCTGCTCAAGCCTGATGTGAATGATCCAAACTGGCAGGTGGGCTTCAGCGCAATCGCAGGCGGAGCCGTCACGCTAAAAGCCCTGGAACAAATTCAAGCGCAAGAACCTTCTGCTTCGCCGCGAGTTCAGTCTACAGTAGGAGAATACCGAGTTACCCCCGCCCCTAGCGCTACCGCAGTCACGCCGCCCTCCGCTTCTCGCCGCCCGTCTTCTCAAACCACTACCCTAAATGCCGTTGAGCTATCTGTTTTTCAACAATTAGCGAATGCAGAACTCACTCAGTCTTCTATCTCATCCTTGGTGTGGTTGTCTCTAGAGCGGCTGCTTCGCCAGTATGCTCAACATCACTTTGATCGTCCCATTCGATCGGCTACGCTCATCGATACCTGTTTTGCTCCTGAATTGTCTGAACTGCCATGATTCGACCTTGCTATTCTGACGACCTTTCTCTCTCTTCCGTCTTTGCACACAGCCCCAATGGTAAACTTGGGAGCGAGCCGTCGGAAGTCTATTCGGGTGAGGAGAGCGTTCCGTCCATGTTACGAACCCAGGAAAATTCTCCTGACCATTCTGAGAAATCATCGATGATGGATTATGAACCATCGGTGAATGGTAATGGAAAAGCGGCTTTAGCTGGTAAACATTTATCCGAAGATACGGGTGGAGAGGCGGTGTCAGTTACAGATATACCTAGTACTCCGCCTGAGCAAAACGATCATCAGCCGCCAAACCTGCCGCCCGATGAAGAGGATCGTGGGTTTGCTCCGGTGCTGAGAAACCGCAATTTTCTGACGCTTTGGGCAGGGCAGGTCTTCTCGCAGTTGTCGGATAAAGTTTATCTGGTGTTAATGATTGCGCTGATTGCGAGTCGCTTTCAGTCTGAGGGCCAAACGATCAGTGGTTGGGTGTCTTCGATTATGATCGCCTTCACCATTCCGGCAGTGCTGTTTGGCTCGATCGCGGGGGTATTTGTCGATCGCTGGTCAAAGAAAGCCGTTTTGGTTGCGACCAATCTGTTGCGCGGGGCACTGGTGTTTGCGATTCCTTCGCTGATTTGGCTGTCTCACGGGTTAAAAACCATTCACGGTTTACCCGTCGGATTCTGTCTACTTCTGGTGGTCACGCTTCTGGTTTCGACCTTGACTCAGTTCTTTGCCCCGGCAGAACAATCGCTCATTCCGCTGGTGGTTGAGCGTCGGCATTTGCTATCAGCTAATTCGCTCTACACCACCACGATGATGGCATCGGTGATCATTGGATTTGCGGTGGGCGAACCGTTGTTGGGGCTGGCAGATTCGTTAGTTGAGCGGCTGGGTGGATTTCCTGATTTAGGAAAAGAACTGCTGGTGGGCGGTGGGTATGCGATCGCGGGCTTGCTGCTTCTCCTGATGAAAACAGGTGAGAAAAACAAGGATGACGTTCTACCTGAAGATCAGCCCCACGTGTTTGAGGATATCAAAGATGGATTGCGCTATCTCAAAGATCACTCCCACGTTCGCGGTGCATTAATTCAACTCGTGATTCTCTTCTCGATTTTTGCCGCGCTGGCAGTCCTATCCGTTAGGCTTGCCGAAGTAATGCCCGAAATTAAATCGTCGCAGTTCGGCTTTTTGCTGGCGGCGGGCGGTGTCGGTATGGCAGGAGGAGCGGCCATCTTAGGTAGTGTTGGGCAGCGCTTTACCCATGCTCGCTTAGGCACGATCGGTTCAACAGGAATGGCCGCTTCGCTGACTGGAATTGCGTTTTTCTATCACCACTTGTGGATTACCCTGCTGCTGATTGCGTCGCTCGGTGCGTTTGCGGCGCTGGTTGGCATTCCAATGCAGACGACGATTCAGCAAGAAACTCCGGAAGATATGCGCGGTAAGGTGTTTGGATTGCAGAACAATGCGGTCAATATTGCTCTCAGCTTGCCGCTTGTCTTAGCAGGCGTTTCAGAAACATTATTTGGGCTGCGGATCGTCTTTTTGGCACTTGCCGCTCTGACGATCGCAGGAGGAACTCTGACCTGGTATATTTCCCATACGAGGAGATCTTCGGAGGGATGAGGGATGAGGGATGAGGGATGAGAGGATGAAGCGCAAAACATCCTCTAATAACCCGTTCCCCCACAGCCGACGCCCCCCTTCATTTAAAACCTACTGAAATGCATATAGCTTGGCTTGGAAAGAAAGCGCCGTTTTGCGGCAATGTTACTTATGGTCGAGAGGTTACGAATGCACTGTTAGATCGTGGGCATCGGGTTAGTTTCTTTCATTTTGCTCAGGAGGATGCGGGGCCGGACAATTGGCCCGATTTTCAGGAGATTCCGATTCCGTTTCTCTACAAGTCTCAGATTTACACCATTCCAACGTTTCGATCGAGTAAAGTGTTGGCTCAAGCGCTACGAGATGTTCAGCCTGATCTCGTTCATGCCTCGCTCACGCTCTCGCCCCTTGATTTTTTGCTGCCAGAAATTTGCGAGGAGTTGGGCATTCCGCTGATTGCTACGTTTCATCCGCCCTTTGATCGCAAGCGACGCAATTTTACATCGGGCACTCAGCATCTGATGTATCAGCTTTATGCGCCGTTTTTGGCAAACTACGATCGCACGATCGTGTTTTCGTATATTCAGCGAGATTTGCTGATTAAATTGGGCGTTCCCGCCGAGCGAGTGGTAGTGATTCCAAATGGTGTGGATTCGGAGAGATACTCCCCTGGGCGATCGACCCTTAATGCAGAATTTCGGGCAGAGCGGATTTTTCTCTATCAAGGTCGCGTTGCCCCTGAAAAGAACGTTGAGTCTCTACTGAAGGCTTGGAAAACCTCGGAGATGAACTTGAACAGTAAGCTACTGATTGTGGGAAATCACGGTCCGTTGGCAACGTCGTTAATGCCGTTTTATGGACCTGAACACGGCATTCATTGGCTCGGCTTCATTGCTGAAGAGCAGCGACGAATTGAGATTTTAAGAGGAGCCGATGTGTTCATTCTGCCATCGCTTGTGGAAGGATTGTCGTTGTCGCTGCTAGAAGCAATGTCGTCTGGATTGGCGTGTATTGCGACCGATGCAGGCGCGGATGGAGAGGTGCTAGAAGATGGTGCGGGAGTGGTGATGAGTACGCAGCGGGTAACGGCCCAGTTAAAGACACTATTGCCGCTTTTTCAAGATCACTCAGAGATTACAGCGCTGTTGGGGCAGAAAGCGCGGCAAAGAGTACTCGATCGCTACACTTTGAGTCGCAATATTACTCAGGTTGAAGAGTTGTATGAAGCGGTGTTGCAATTGCCACGTTTACCGCTCAGTCTGATCTAGACCGGAGAAACGACAGATTATTTCAAGCGCCAGTTGGTACGGTTCCAGTCGTAGATGCCCTGGATCTCAAATTCGTTGCCGTTATCGAAGCGAATCGTGCAGGTTGCGCTAAAGTCGGCAGTTGTGGGAGCGGTGGTATGGATGACTGTACAAGCAAACCATTCTCGGCTACAGGGTCCGTCGTCTTGTACCCATTCCCACAAAGCGTTGCAAACTTCGATGCGATCGCCCACTTTGATCCGAGCAGCGTCATGGTCGGTGTATTCGGCAAGATGCGAGGGAGTAATTGATTGCAGCCAAACCATCCCATACGATTCGCGAATAAATTGAACTGCGCCTGATCTCCGATTTTGTAGCCAGTCATTGAGTAGGGTCGTTTTCCAATCTCGATCCTGAGCTTGCTGATCTCGAATGAAGCGGAGTAGGATTTGTCGCTGATCGTTGCTCAGTTGTGAAAGAGGATTTGGGATTTGCTTGTCAAATTGTTCAGTCATCCAGGTGCTGATGACTTGGAATAAGGTTTGTTGTTGGGTCGAGTCGAGGGGACGACCCATCGCACTGCATTCTCGAATAGCAAGTTCTAATAGTGCATGGATGTCAGGACGAGTCATAGCGGCGACACTACAGTGGCAACACTACAGTAGTAACATTAAGTGAACCGCGATCGCGCGATCCGACTCCTCTGCTCCTGGTTCACGGTTATGGTGATTGTGATAACAGCAGCGCGATCGAAGCAAGTACTCACCCCAACAAAACTAAGTGGGATGAGTACTTGCGAATGAATAGCCTGCCAATTTAGGCTATCAACTTAGGCAAATTTACCAGCCGTTGCAGCAATTAGGAAGGCAGCGTAGGTGAGAATATAACCCACCGTAAAGTGAATTAGACCTACCAGCCAACCTTGAACGATCGAGAGTGCGACTGGCTTGTCCTTCCAACGAACTAGGTTCGCTAAAGGTGTGCGCTCGTGCGCCCAAACCAGAGTTTCGATCAATTCTTGCCAGTAGCCTCTCCAGGAGATCAAGAACATGAATCCGGTTGCCCAAACCAGGTGTCCAAACAGGAACATCCAGGCCCAGACAGACAGATTAGTTGTGCCGTAAGGATTGTACCCGTTGATCAGCGGAGCAGAATACTGCCACAGATAGTCGCGCAACCAACCCATGAGATAGGTCGAGCTTTCGTTGAATTGAGCGACGTTACCCGACCAGATGGCGAGGTGCTTCCAGTGCCAGTAGAACGTAGCCCACCCAATCGTATTCAACATCCAAAAGATAGCTAGGAAGAAAGACTGTTGCCAAGCAGAGATTTGGCAGGTGCCGCCGCGTCCGGGTCCGTCGCAGGGGAAGGAGAAGCCAAAATCTTTCTTATCGGGCATCAGTTTGGTTCCACGAGCATCTAACGCGCCTTTGAGACAGATGAGCGTGGTGACGTGTAGACCGAGCGCGATCGCATGGTGAACCAAGAAATCGCCAGGGCCAATCGTCAGGAACAAGGAGTTTGTTCCGTTGTTAATTGCTTCTATCCAACCGGGCAGGTAGGTTGCGCCCGTGTTAGATGCCAGACTATCCGCATTAGATAGCAGAGTGTTAATGCCGTATATCGCTTTGCCGTGAGAGGCTTGGACGAATTGAGCAAACACTGGCTCGATCAGGATTTGCTTGTCAGGTGCCCCGAACGCAACTTGAACATCGTTGTGAACGTACAAGCCGAGTGTGTGGAAGCCGAGGAAGAGTGATACCCAGCTCAAATGGGAGATGATGGCTTCTTTATGCCCAATGAACCGTTGCAGCACATTATTCTTGTTTTGCTCAGGATCGTAATCCCGAATCCAGAAAATCGCGCCGTGGGCAAACGCACCGACCATGAAGAACCCCGCAAGGTATTGATGGTGCGTATACAAAGCGGCTTGAGTCGTGAAGTCTTTTCCCATGAAGGCGTAGGGCGGCATCGCATACATATGCTGCGCTACTACAGACAACGCCGTTCCCAAAGCAGCAAGGTGAATGCCCAGCTGAAAGTGCAGGGAGTTGTTATAGGTGTCGTACAGCCCTTGGTGCGGTAAGTTACCTTGACCATCAACGCTCTTACCAAAGAAATTCTTGGCGTTAACAATATCTTTGATACTGTGACCAATGCCAAAGTTGGTTCTGTACATGTGACCCGCGATGATAAAGATCACCGCGATCGCCAGATGGTGGTGTGCCATATCCGTCAGCCAGAGCGATTCTGTCTGGGGATGAAAGCCACCTAGGAACGTCAAAATTGCGGTTCCTGAACCCTGCGCTGTGCCGAACACGTGATCCGCCGTATCAGCGTTCTGAGCGTAAGCGCCCCAATCTCCCGTGAAAAAGGGTCTCAAACCCGCAGGATGGGGTAGGGTAGACAGGAAATTATTCCAGCCCACGTGCTGTCCGCGTGATTCGGGAATTGCAACGTGGATCAAGTGCGCTGCCCAAGCGAGAGAACTCACCCCAAACAATCCTGCCAAGTGATGGTTGAGCCGAGACTCAGCATTCTTGAACCAGGCTAAACTGGGGCGAAACTTGGGTTGTAGGTGCAGCCAGCCTGCAAACAGGAAGAGACCTGCCAGGAACATCAGGAAAATTGCACCTTGGTACAAATCACCATTGGTTCGCATACCGATGGTGTACCACCAGTGATACACGCCTGAATAGGCGATGTTGACCGGATAGTTCACGCCCCCTTGGGTGAAAGCATCTACCGCAGGTTGACCAAATTGAGGGTCCCAGATGGCGTGTGCAATCGGGCGAACATTGAGCGGATCTTTGATCCATTGAGGAAAGTTACCTTGCCATGCCACGTGAAATAGAAGACTCGATGTCCATAGAAAAATGATTGCCACATGACCGAAGTGAGTTGCAAATATCTTTTGATAAAGCTTCTCTTCGGTCATGCCATCATGGCTTTCAAAGTCGTGCGCAGTGGCAATACCATACCAGATGCGCCGTGTAGTCGGGTCTTGAGCGAGGTCTTGGCTAAATTTTGGAAACTTTGTCGCCATATCTTTCGCCTACATTTTTTCTGAACAATGTTTGTTTGAAACTGGACGATAGGAAACTGAACGATAATGAGTCGCTCAAACACAGAAGTTTTCAGCTTTCCACCATTTCAGAAGAGAACAGAATGGAAGGCAAAAGCAGAGTTAATACCCAGATAGATGGTCGTTGAATTTTTTGTTACTGGACACAAAACTCGGCTGTAGAGAAATTATTCCGTTTAGAACTAACAAATTCGCATCAGCTAGCTCAATACTTTAATAGTTACCCCTGCCTTACTTGCCTACCTTAAGATAGAAACTAATTTAATTCAAGTGGTGCTGACAAACACAATTTAAAGAATCAATAATTGGTAGCTAAACATTAAAAGATTAGCGTTTATTAAGGATTTTTAAGATTACTTTCTTGCAATAAAAAGCTCTCATCCCTTGGCAAAAAGATAAGAGCCAGTTACGACGATCTAAATTTCCAATTTGAAGGTAAACGCTACGGAAATCCTTGAATTCTCCCGAAAGACTGAGCTTCTGTTACAGATAAAAGTATCGATTGATTCAGTCGGTAATAACGAACAAAAAAGATATCGGTGTTCCAACAAGACGAAGATTCAAAAGAGCTAATCATTAAAATTTTTGTAGTAATCACATTGGTTCCCTTTCATTATTTAACTTCTATTGCTATTGGTATGAAAGCGCAATTGGAGCGAAGGAAGATATCACTTACTAATTCACAATTCACCGTTTTATCATCTAAGTTTTCACTGTTTAATGCACACGCTATGATTCTTGATACCGCGATCGCAGTTCCAAGTTTTACACCATGAGATCTCAACTGGAGTTGAGACTAAGCGGAAATAAGCCCAACCCGTGTTACGGTGCTGAGCCAGAATTGAGAAACCATGAGCTAAACGTTCAGGCAGAGGTTTGAACTTGCTTTTTGCGTTTCGAGTACCGCTT
>JAHHHP010000040.1 GCA_019359275.1 Myxacorys chilensis ATA2-1-KO14
TCAAGCACTTTCGCCGCGTCTTTTCTCGTTTTGAGAAGAAAGCGAAGAATTTTCTCAGCTTTGTTTATTTCACTGCCTTGCTGATTGAACTTCGCTGAAATGTCAACACAACCTAGAGATGAGAACTTATTAAGCTTTGGCTTTGACCAGTTCTCATCTCCTAACGTTAAGTACGTCAACACAAAAGAAGATGTAATAAATTTTGTCTCTTTATAATGATGAGCGATCAAAAATTGTTCGGGATTCCGAAGCTGGGTTTTTCAAGTTGAACGAACAAGAGCGATCGCTAGGATTAGGCAGAGATAGCAATAAGTCTGTAAAACCTAGAAAAGACATTCAAGCTTTAGAACAGATGTTTAATCATTGACCGGGTGGCAGTTGAGAAGATTGACCACCCGCTAATAGTTGAGTCTTCATAGCGGCGAGTTCGGCATCAATTTCATCCGTTTCACCGAGCGCTTCAATCCGTTTTTCAAGGTCGGTGCTGCCCAGTTCTGCGATCGCTTCTGAATTTGCCTCAAGCTGCAATACTTTATCTTCCATCCGCTCAAACGCATTCATGGCGCTACCCGTTCCCACGCGCCCCAGCATTTCTTGAATCTGAACCGAGGCTTTGGCAGAGCGAGCGCGGGCAATGTAGAGATCTTTTTTCGTTTTCGCTTCCTGAATTTTGCTCTCCAGTTTCATCATGTTTTGCTTCAGCCCCGTGACCACTCCCGACTGCTGACCGAGTTGCGCTTCCATCGCTTCAGCCGTGTCTAAATACGATTTGCGGCGAGTTAGAGCTTCTCGTGCGAGAGCTTCATCTCCTTTTTGCAAGGCAAGTTGCGCACGACGATACCACTCGTTAGACGTGGAGCGAGCTTGCGATGCTTGACGCTCGGTGCGTTTTTGAGTTGCGATCGCGTGTGCTACCGCTTGACGAAGCTGAATCAACTCATCCTGCATATCCAACACCGCTTGCTCCAGAATTTTTTCTGGATCTTCCATCTGTCCGATGAAGTCGTTGATATTTGCACGAATGGCACGCCAGATTCGATCAAACAGTCCCATAGCAGATCTCCGGTAGGTGGGGTATGGGGTGTAGAGAGTGAGACGTCAAGAAAAGGTGCTGATGGAAGCAATTTTTCTCTAGATCTCATCTCCTGTCCCCGCTTGCCGATTTTCCTCAATACTACCGTAGGATACAAAACCTCTTGCAAGAGTGAACTAGCAACAATTTTTTTAGCAGATGCAACGCTTCATTTTCCAGGGATGAGGGATGAGGGATGAAGGATGAAAGAATGACCGTGTTTACTTCATCCCTCATCCCTCATCCCTCATCCCTCACTTCTGATCCCTCTACCGCTGATTGATATCTGCTGAAATTCCTTGATTTTGCAAGGCTTGAGCTTTTTGTTGAGCTTCCGCTTGATTCTTAGCCGCACCAAGTTGAATCTTTCCGTCAGGACGCAGGTAAGCATCAGGAGCAACCTTGCGAGCCGCATCTAAAGAGCGATCGCCAGTAAACGGAATTTCCACTTTATAAGGGTGATTTTCATTTGAAGTTCGACTGACAACGGTTGGAGCAGCTTGAACAGGCGGCAAGTAAACCTTAGCTCGAACGGGAGGACTATAGCTTCTGATCGGCGGCAGCGAACTATAACTTCTAGCAGGGGCAGGATTGTAACTTCTGGCAGGGGGAGGACTGTAGCTTCTAGCAGGGGCAGGACTGTAGCTGCGTTGCGATTGTAGGGAGGGAAGCTCGCTTCGCGATCGCTGCCCAGAGTAGCTTCCACCGCTCGAAGAAGAAGCACTGTAGCGGCTCGCATAACTCGATGAGGTTCCTGAGGAGTAGCTTCTGGCAGGAGCAGGTTGAGAACGACTAGGCGGCGCGGCACTACTAGCTGTTGCTCCTGTGGATGAGGCAGTTCCTCCTGAAAAGCTAGGCGCTGGAGGAGAGACGACAGTGCCACCATTCGACTGCTCGTTTGAGCCGGGTTGCTGTGTCTTTGAAGAAGCAGAGGGTTGCAAAGTAGATTGACCAGCGGTTCCTACGGAGTTGCGCCCTGCGCTAATCGGAACGTTTCCTCGGGATGCGCTCTTTAACGTCGCGAGATTGTCGAGTCCTAAGTTCACAAATTCTTGAGAATCCAAGGGCACACCAACTGAAACGTCGCTTTCCCCCACAGGATTAGCCGTCGCCTGACGAATAGCAGGAGTTTCGCGCTTAGCAAAAATGCTTCCGATATTTCGTAGACTAGCGGGATTCATAATCACATATCCAAACATGGCGCTAGAGAGCAATAGCATCAGCATGGAGCCAACACCAAGCGGTGTTACCAAGCTTTCTAGAAAACTGCGTTCCACTTCGACTTGAGATTCTTCTCGCGATAGGCTTTGAAGCAATTCTTCAGAAGATTCTAAGTAGTCATCAGGAGGAGTATTAGTTTCGGTTAGATCAGCGCTATCGTCTAGATCTAGATCGGGTTCTTTGGTCATCTCTGAGGGAGACAACGCACCCTGTTCTGCCCCGGAATCTAAATCTAGATCGAGGGCAAGCCGCGCAAGTTCTGTCGAGGACTCGGAAGCATTTACATTCAAATCCTCAACACCTTGATCTTGAGAAAATGCTTGATCTTGCGAAAACGCTTTGGAGACGGAATGAGCGCCCGCTAGTTGAGGAGAACTAGCGGCTCCAAGTGAAAGCATTGCTGCTTTGATCTGCTTTTGTTGTGGCGGAGCAATGATCGATGAAAGGGAGTGTCCCACTTGTACAGTCCCTCGTTGGGGTACTCGTTGCCGTCGATATCGAGTTAATTCATCATCTAATCGAATATCTAAGCAGTCTAGTGCCCGCTGTAGTTTAGGATGGATAGACTCACTCGACGCATCGTGACGCATGTAGCACTCCAGATAATTCGTCATTCGGAGTTCGTAATTAACTTGATGTAAATTACGAATTTTTACCAGATAGTTTGCGTATTTAGTGTAGTTCAGACTTTAAGAAATGAAGCAGTTTATTCGCGCTTGAATCGCTTCTACACCAGGATAGATAAGCCGCAACCGTGCTAGTACGGAAAAACTATTAGTACAGAAACACGGGTAGTACAGCAACACTTCGTAGGAGTCACTTAACTCACTACATAGCGATCGTAGAATTTACCTCTGACAGACGACAGATCACGAGTGAGGATTTATGTTAGAGATTCAACAGCTTCTCCAATCTTTTGAATTGCCTCAAAGCCAAGAACAGCAGCAGTTCGAGCAAATCTTAGCGGATTGGACAGCGTGTGTTGGAGACGTGATCGCAGCGCAAGCTCGTCCGCTTTCAGTCCAGCGAAATGTTCTACAAGTCGCCGTTTCTAGTCCGGTATGGACGCAAACTCTTGTATTCGAGCGGCCCAAGATTCTACAGAAACTAAACGATCGGTTGGCAGTTCCGCTAGAAGAGATTCGGTTTTCCACGGTTCAATGGCATCAGCAACCCTTACTGGATATCTCTGCTGATACAACAACCGTGTGGACTAATCATCCTTGTCGGTGCTCAGATAACAGTTCTGCCAAGGGGAAGGGTAAAGCGGCAGCTCAAGCCTCTCAACTGTGTCTCACTCCAGAAACTGCCTTTGACCAATGGCTGACTCGCATTCAACAACGTAGCCAGCACTTGCCGGTGTGCCCTCAATGCCAGTGTCCAACCCCTTCAGGAGAACTAGAACGTTGGGGAGTCTGCTCACTCTGCTCAGCGCAGAAGCAGTAAAAGGCATATTTTTTGATATCTGTAAACCGTCATTCTAGGGGTATTTATATCTGGCTTTCATCAGAAGTTTGTGAATGTTTAGAAGAGCATACTTACGTATCAAGACAAATTGAAACTAGCATACCTTGCAGGAATAATTACATTTAGAAACCTTATTTATTTCTAAAACATCCAGTTAAAAGGAGTGTATAAACGTTTGGTGTTTAACTTGATCCCTGTTCAGTTTGAGGCAAAATTCCTCCAATTTCGTTCAATTTAAGAAAACCGAGTTAAATAAATAGCCACTGCAATGTAATTCTAAAAAGAATCTAAAGTCAGTCTGCTGCGTCTAAAACCTTAGAACCGTTGTATAGCAATACGTTTGCGTTGTTTGATGAAGCGATGACATAAAAAAATAGAAGGCAGAATAGATCGTGGGAATACTGCTTTAAGTCTGAAGCAAAGAAGTTAAGTTGAAGATTGTTTCAACACGTCAAGAAAATTGTTTTTTTCACAGCCATTTAAGCAGCGCGCTCTTTGAGTCGCGGCTTGAGTCATGAGTCTTGTTTTTAATCAGTCAAATTCCGTTAAAAAATCCTCTAACTATGCAACGTTCTGACTTCTTCACTTCAGCTTGTCGCCATTGTCGGCACTACCTTCCGCAAGGTAGACGCGGAGGACATTGTTCTCAATTAGATGTGCCGGTTCAGGGGCGGTGGAAAGCTTGCGCGATCGCCGCCCCTGTCTTTGAACCTGCGTGGGAATTTGATGGACTTCCAATGTGGCAACAAGAGCGGCTGGAGGTACTGCAATCTCCGATACCTACAATTTTGGAAGAAGTGAACGTTGCTGTGGTTAGTAATTCCTAGCTTGAGCCACCTTCTGCGATCGCGTTTGATGCAATGCTACTGATACCGCTTCTACAGGGGTATGGCTTTCGTGCCGTCATCACGGTGCGATTTTTTAAGGCAGCCAAGGGTATTTGCGAAAATCGGGCTGGCGTTTTTCTAGAAACGCCTGCTTGCCCTCCGATCCTTCTTCACTCATGTAGTAGAGCATAGTAGCGTTGCCTGCTAGTTCTTGTAGTCCGGCTTGTCCGTCGCAGTCTGCGTTAAATGCGGCTTTGAGACAGCGAATCGCGATCGGGCTTTTCTCTAGAATTTCATTTGCCCAATTAATGCCTTCTGCTTCAAGCTGCTCGATTGGAACGACGCAGTTAATAAGTCCCATTTCTAACGCTTGAGCGGCGGTGTATTGGCGACAGAGATACCAAATTTCTCGCGCTTTTTTTTGCCCGACAATCCGAGCCATATAGCTTGCTCCAAATCCTCCGTCAAAGCTGCCAACTTTAGGCCCGGTTTGACCAAAGATTGCGTTTTCAGCCGCGATCGTGAGATCGCATAGCACTTGCAGAACGTGTCCACCGCCGATCGCATAGCCTGCGACTAAGGCAATCACCACTTTTGGCATGGAGCGAATTAAGCGCTGTAAATCCAGCACATTTAGACGCGGCACGCCTTCATCATCTATGTATCCCGCATGACCCCGGACACTTTGATCGCCTCCAGAGCAGAAGGCGTATTTGCCGTCGGTGTGAGGCCCGGCTCCAGTTAGCAAAATAACGCCAACGCGACTGTCTTCACGGGCATTCGCGAAGGCGTCGTATAGTTCTACGATCGTTTTGGGGCGGAAAGCATTGCGTTTATGGGGTCGGTTAATCGTAATTTTGGCGATTCCGTCTGTTTTGTGATAGAGAATGTCTTCGTAGGTTTTAGCGATGTGCCAGTCAGAGGTCATGAGTCAAAGGGTTGCGAATGTGCCTAGATTATTTTTGCGCCATTGGGCATCAAGGTAACGATCGGTTTTGAGTTCTAAAAGGCGAATTCCTTCTGTTGGTAAAGGATTCAGTCGCTGGGTGAACTGCTCCCACGTTTGGATGCATTCATACTGCACCTCATAAGTCTGGCAGAGTTTGGCGAAGTCTATGTTTTGAGGCGTGGCGAAAAATTCTTCAAACGGCGGATCAAATTGGGAGATTGGCAACATGTTGAAAATGCCGCCGCCGTTGTTGTTGATCAAAATGATGGTGAGGTGTGATTTCTGCGACGTTACACCCTGCGCTAATTGGAGCAAAAATCCGTTCGTATCGTGCAATAGCGCGAGATCTCCCGTCAATAACACGGCGCTCTGCTCATGAGCGATTCCTAACGCTGTCGAAAGCGTGCCATCAATGCCATTCGCGCCGCGATTGAAAAACGGTTGAATGGCGCGATCGCTCGGTTGCCAAAAAAATTCGACATCGCGCACGGGCATGCTGTTCGAGACAAATAGCGGAGTCTGTCTAGGAAGATGTTGCGACAATAGCCACGCCGCTTTTCCCTCAAACAAACTAGCTTCGGCGGCCAAGGTCTGATCAACGTTGCGGCGCGTGTTGGATTCAGCCATTAACCAAACGTTGAGATACTGAGAATCACCTAAGCCTGTTTCTGGAGGAGTGATGTGTTCGACGGATATTGGAATGTGAATCGTCTTGCCGTGGAGCGGGTCGAGGTTGCGATCGCCCCCCGGATCAATCACATACTGTTTTGGTTGATGCACCGCTAACCATTGCCGCAGTTCTTTACTAGTTGGCATTTCTCCGATCCGGATCACGACCTCTGGCGCTAATTTTTCGGCAAGATCGGCGTTTCTCAGAATCGCGTCGTAGGTTGAAATCAGGTAGGGCTGAAGGCGGGCGTGATTTCGTACCGGGGATAATCCTTCAGCTAGGACAGGCATTCCTAGCGCTTTTGATAGGTGCGAGGTCGCAGCGCAATATCGCTCTGCATCCTTGGGCTGAGCAACCCCAGCAATGATAATTCCCCGACGTCCAGCATCCGGCATACTCCATGTCAACGATTTTGCTTCCCATACCAAGTCATCGACCGAGCGAACGTGATCAAAAAAGTCATGTGGAAACTGATCGGCGATTTCGCTCATTCCGTCCTGTTGAATTGGCGGTAATGGATCGCGAAACGGCAGATTCAAATGCACCACCCCAGCAACGGGATAGCGCGATCGCTCCCATGCCTGCACAA
Organism: Myxacorys chilensis ATA2-1-KO14; assembly: GCA_019359275.1. GTDB lineage: Bacteria > Cyanobacteriota > Cyanobacteriia > Leptolyngbyales > Leptolyngbyaceae > Myxacorys > Myxacorys chilensis. The sequence goes on from JAHHHP010000040.1 coordinate 6,796, forward strand.
TCGTTTGCCGCCAATATGCCAACATCGACCGTTCCAACGACGGCAACGCGACTTCAACGTAACTAGCATACGACCCGAATATTTTTTGCTGATCGATCACTTGTCCGGCATTACAGTTGCGGAGTTCCGGCGGACGATCCGCTGTCAAGACCAAAAGCGGCACTCGGCTTTCTCGCGCCTCGATCACAGCAGGATAAAAATTTGCCGCCGCGGTGCCAGAGGTGCAAACCAGTACCACAGGCTGACCCGTGCGCTTGGCAATTCCTAACGCAAAAAACGAGGCCGAGCGTTCATCTAAAACCGGAATTGCGGCGATGTTAGGATGGCGAGCAAACGCGATCGCTAGCGGTGCGGATCGCGAACCCGGACAAATCACCGCCGTCTTTAGACCGAGCCGTGCTAACGTCTCAGTCAGAATAGATGCCCAGAGCGTATTAGTATTACGAAAATCGAGCGGCATGAAATCAGAATAAGCGAGTACTGCTCTTCTACGGTAGTCGGTTTGCTCTTGCCTCTACGCGGTTTCTACAAAGTTGCGCTATGCGCTAATCGCCTGAAGCAACGCCTGCAACTTTAGCTGCACCTCTGCCAGTTCCTTCTCAGGATTTGAGCCTGCCACAATTCCTGCGCCTGCAAACAATCGCGCTTGACGGCCTTGAATCAAGGCAGAGCGAATGCCAACCGCAAACTCACCATTTCCCTGATGATCGACCCAACCGATCGGAGCGGCATAGAGCGATCGCTCAAAGGCTTCAAATTGGCGAATTTGCTCACAGGCTTCCCGTCTCGGCGCACCCGCTACCGCAGGAGTCGGATGCAGTTCTGCCACCACATCTAGCAAATGGACGCTAGAAGGGACGCTTGCCCGAATCGGAGTTTGCAAGTGCTGAATATTAGATAGCTGTAGCAGTCGAGCCGGGGTAAGTTGAGGGGATAATCCTAGCGTGCTTAAATGCTGCATAATCGAATCGATGACGACCTGATGCTCATGAATTTCTTTCCGACTGTTGAGCAAATGGTTGGCAAATTGAGCATCTTCTGCGGAGGTCTTGCCACGCGGGGCGGACCCAGCGAGAGCATCGGTAGTCAGGGTACGCTCTGAGAGAATTTGAGAAATACCGACCAGCCGTTCAGGACTTGCCCCGATAAAGGTTGAGCCTCTCCCGTTACTGGCTGAGAAAATATAGCAGTTTGAATACAACGTTTGAAGATGATGTAGCGAAGCCACTAAGTTGAGCGGCAGTGGAGAAAAAATATCCAGCGCATGAGCTAAAACTACTTTGTGAAACTGGTTGGCTCGAATCAGATCTAATGCCGCAGCAACAGAGGTTATAAATTGTTCGGGCGGGGCTACAAATTTCTGTTGAAAAAATGTTTTATTAGCATCGCTCAAATTCACCACTTCATATTTAACGGCTTGAATTTTTTGCAGTGTTTGCCATACCCTGTTGACAGTTGCTTCAGCATCAAAATCAGCATCAATGACAATGTTTGCAACAACTGTGTAGCGCTCCTCTAAGTTCCGTGTGAACTCTTGCGGAGTTTGGCAAAGCCACTCGTGACTCGACAAGGAGCTAGATCGGACAATCTGCCAAGCGGGTAGAAAGACCGATGCGGCGGCAAATGCATCTTCTTCGCTCGTATCAAAGAACGAGAAATTACAGAAAAAATGTGCCCCAGCAAAAGGGGCATTTAGGTCTCCAAACAAAGTTATTTTGGCTAACGCGGTTTGAATAAACTCTTTCGCCTCAGCAAAACGATGACGACCTTCTGTTTCTAATTGCAAGGCTACATCAAACGCTAAAATTGCTTCTTGATGACCGCTTTTTTCAAAATAAAAGTGACGCTGAGTCGGTTTAACAACAGAATGTAAAACAGCTAATAGATCAACTGGCTCAATTGCTAGAGAAATACTAGCGATGCGTCGCTCTTGAAGATCAGAAATGGACTCTTTGCAGGTAAGTAAAAACTGATATAGGTCTTTATAAGTAGGACGTTGATCGAGTTGATACTGAATAGCTGTCATGAGCAAACAAATCTAAAGGTTAGCTTTAATGAACCTGCGATCGATGCAAGGTGAAACCCCGTAAGAATCACACCGAGATCTAGACGATCGCAAAAGCAATCTGCGATTGGCTCGACGAAGCCCGAAAGAGCTTCACAGAGCGAAATCAAAAAGACTGCACTTAGACTATTAGCTGATCTTAATCGACTCGGTGATTTCCATTGACTAAACCAACACACAAGAAGATTTTTTACGCATCACCGAGAGCCGGAATTGGTCAGGCGGCACAAATGTTATGCCGCGCCGACTTGGGCGTACAGGACGGTCATAATTCGTTTGCAATTCGTAACAAGATAAAACGGTTGCCAACACCAGTTTCATCTCAAATAGTGACAGCGCCATTCCAATACAACTCCGATTGCCACCGCCAAACGGAAAAAATTCATAAGGTGAGAACTTTTGTTCCAAGAACCGTTCTGGCTGAAACTGATCTGGATTCTTGTAGGTCTTGGCTCTGCGGTGAGCGAGGTAAATGCAGGGAACGAGGACACTTCCGGGTTCGTAATGGTAGCCCTCCAGCGCGATCGCATGTTTCACTTTGCGCGGCTGAGCAATCAGCGCGATCGGGTAAACGCGCAATGCTTCTTTACAAACGGCAGTTAAGTACGGTAACTGAGATAGAGCCACTGGATCGGGCGTGTCTCCCATGGCCTCTAATTCACGCGCTAACCGTGTCAAACACTCTGGATGACGATGAATCCAATAGAACGCCCACGTCAGCCCTGAGGCTGTCGTTTCGTGTCCTAGCAGCAGCAACGTCATGAGTTGATCTCGAAGTTCTTGGTCGCCCATCGCCTCGCCTTGCTCGTCGCGGGCAGTCATCAGCACCGATAGAATGTCCGTTCGCTGGCTAAGATTTTGCGATCCTTCAGAGTTTGGCGAAGCCAACCGCCGCTCTGCAATTTCTGCAAAAATCAACGAGTCAATTTCCTTCTGCCGATGGAGAAAATCGCCCCAAGGACTCTGTTTTCCTAAGTTCTGCTGAAGCACTGGAAAAAAGAACTGCGTTGAATACAATGGCGACGTAATCGCTTCTAGCAATTGGCTCAGTAGCACTCGAAGTCGCTCGTAGCGTTCGCCTGGCACAAGTCCAAAGACAACTTGCAAAATGACCTGAAGCGAAATCTCCGCCATCTCCTGGCGAATAAAAATTGACGATCCAGTTTGCCACTGCTCAATTCGCGATCGCGTTAGCTGACAAATCAGATTTCCCTGACTGTAAAGCTGTTCTCGGTGCAACGCGGGCATGAGCAACTGACGCTGACGCTGATGCTGCGCTCCCGCTTGCATAATCAGCGATTGATTTCCGACCAGCGGACGAAAAATGTGGGTGACTTGACCAAACTCAAACGAGTCGGACAGCGTTGTAAAAATCGATTGAATTGATTGAGGATTGCTAAAGAAAACAACAGGGGGTGAGTTAATGCCGAGGACTCGAAGCGTGAAGGTATCGCCGTGTTGAGCGGCGCAAGCGTCGAGAAATTTTAGGGGCTGAGCTACGATCGCGAGGGTTTGTAGCAGCGGCGGCAAGTGAGAACCAGCAGGCAAAGTCATGAATGTTATGAACCTAATTTGATGCCAGCGATGTCGATGTCGACAACGATCAAGAGAACTGCTTTTCCATCATTCATTGTGCTTTAACTGAAATTCAATTTCACGTGGATAAATTAACCAAACTCGCTGCGTTGGTTGCGATAGAGTTTGCACGAGCGGCGACAGCTCATTAATTTCTCGCAGTCCTTTGGTTGTTTGAATGTTAATGCCTTTGTGATATAGCGTGTAGCCGCGACTCACCGCAACTCTTAAACCTACGTAATAGTTAGCATCAAGTCCAGCTTGAGTCAGCCAATGATGCGCTTTTTCTAGCAGGATGGCGCGATCGCACTCATCTAAATGCGTTACCTCTAGCGCTTTCAGTAAATCGCGATCCAAAAATCGACGACACATGTCAGACAGTATCGGATCGTCGTGATGTTGCCAGCGCTGAAGATGATAGACAAACACCCCGTCATCGGTCGCCAGATATTGCTCTAAGGAAGGGGAATGGTGACTTAACCAAGCACTGACATTCTCATCCGCCATCAACGTTCCAATTTGAAATAGCTGTCTTGCCCGTTCAAAGACTTTCGACAATACCCACGTCGCTGCAATATTTTTGTGATGGTTGTAGACCTGAGCGTACATGAAATAGCGGACGACTAAATAATGCTCGATCGCGGCGATGCCTTTCTGAGCCACAACCAGCTGTTGGCTGACCAGATCGTATCGCAGCGCCATCAGAATTCGATCGAGGTCAATCTTGCCGTAAGACGCGCCTGTGAAGTAGCTGTCGCGCATCAAATAGTCCAAGCGATCGCAGTCTAACTGACTCGAAATCAACTGCCAGACGATCGGCAACGGATATTTTTTGGCATAAACCTGCTCGATTTGACCCAGCAGACTTGGCGAAAACTGATCCAACAACTGCCGAATTGGAGCAGAGTGAGTCAGAATCTGCCGTGACCAGATCTCATGATCGCTGCCAAAGATTTCTTCTGCCGTATGGCTAAATGGACCATGCCCAATATCGTGAAGCATGGCCGCACAGAGCACAATCGGACGATGAGGCAGCAGTTGCGGATAGTCCCGGACGATGCGATCGAAGGCTCGCCGCGCCACCGCCATTACCCCGATCGAATGAGTAAACCGCGAGCCTTCCGCGCCGTGAAAGGTGAGACTGGCAGGACCGAGTTGCCGGATTCGTCGCAATCGTTGAAAGGCAGGAGTATCAATCAGGTTGATTAACAGCGCTTCGGTTGGGTCGTTGCTGTTGAGCGCGATCGCACCATGCAACGGATCGTGATACACCCGCTCAAATCCCACAATTCAGCCCTCACGTGTTTCCGGCGACGAGAGAATCTGAGGTGACAGTCTCAACCGCCGCTTGATACTGATTATCAACCGCCGTGCCAATTTGATCGAGGCTAATGGCTTGGTCAAGGGCCACGATGCGATCGGGCTGAATGCCTAGCTTATTGATATCCGTGTGATTTGGCGTTTCGTACTTCGCGACCGTAACCGCTAATCCTGCCCCATCAGACAGGTCAAATAGCGATTGAATTAAGCCTTTGCCAAAGGTTTTTTCGCCTACAATGGCGGCGCGTTTATTGTCGTGCAGTGCGCCTGCTAGAATTTCGCTGGCGCTAGCGGTGCCTTGATTGACCAACACCACCAGCGGATCGTTGGTTAACGCACCGCCCAGCGCTTCAAAGCTGCCAATCGTTCCTTGACGGTTAACGGTGTAAACGATCGTGCCGTCGTCTAGCCAAAGCCGCGCAATCTCAACACCCGCGTTTAGCAAGCCGCCTGGATTATTTCGCAAATCGAGAATGTAAGAATCTGCGCCTTGGCTTTCTAGCTTTGCGATCGCATGAGCGACTTCCATCGTTGCATTGGCGTTAAACTGGCTCAGCTTCAGGTATCCCACCTTTTTTCCGTTCGTTTGAGGGCGGAGTTCTGCCACGACCGGATTAACCGCAATGCGATCGCGCTTCAGCACTAGATCCTGCTCCGTCTGTCCGGTTCGCGCTACGGTCAGCGTCACCTGACTGCCAATCTTGCCCCGCATTCGCTCTGCGGCTTCATCGAGGCTCAAGCCCTGCGTCGAAACGCCATCAATCTTTAAAATAATATCTGCCGCTTGAATGCCAGACTTCGCGGCTGGTGAGCCTTCAATTGGAGAAATCACTTTGAGCAGCTTTGTCTCCAGGTCAAGGGCAATTTGCAAGCCAACGCCGGTTAACTCTCCAGAAGTCGTGGTTTGCAGACTCCGATACTGATCGGGCTTGAGCAACCGCGTAAACGGATCGTCCAACACCGCAACCATCTTTGCGATCGCCATGTAGGTCGCTTCTCGATCCGGCAATGGCTGCTTCAGATATTTCTCCCGCACTGCCCACCAATTGCTGTGGTTGAAGGTCGAATCGACGTAAGCGCGATCGATGACTCGCCAAGCTTCGTTCAAAAGCTTTTGATTCTCAGTCAGGGCATAGGCTGGAGACACGACGCCAAGTGCGATTGCCACCGACAGAATCCCAATTATGAGCGAGCGGAACCAAGAAGAGCGTTTTCTCATAGTCAGCGATCGTAGCGTGAAACGGTTATACAGTGTAGTCTGTCTTACTTTGACAAAGTTTTATAAAGCTTTCAAACCTTGAATCGAAGGAAAGATTTCTTAACAAAGTATTAAGCTTAACAAATGTCTTGAAAACAAGTCCCAAACGCCTCAATTCCTGTCCAATTGCCTCTTTCCAAGGTGTAATCACCGTTACTCTTGTGTTACATTTTTTATGAACAGCAATCATTTTTAGGAACGCTTGCTTTATGGCAAATGTGTACGACTGGTTTGACGAGCGCCTTGAAATTCAAGCGCTCTCGGAAGACGTAACCAGCAAGTACGTGCCGCCTCACGTCAATATTTTTTACTGCCTGGGCGGAATTACGCTAACTTGCTTTCTGATCCAGTTCGCCACTGGATTTGCGATGACCTTCTACTATAAGCCCACTGTGGCAGAAGCGTTTTCCTCCGTTCAGTACATCATGAATGATGTCAACTTTGGATGGCTAATTCGCTCGGTTCACAAATGGTCTGCCAGCATGATGGTGCTGATGATGATTCTGCACACCTTCCGGGTCTATCTGACGGGCGGCTTCAAAAAGCCTCGTGAGTTGACCTGGGTAACGGGCGTGATCCTGGCGGTGATCACCGTTTCCTTTGGCGTGACAGGCTACTCATTGCCTTGGGATCAAGTTGGCTACTGGGCAGTCAAAATCGTGTCGGGTGTGCCCGAAGCGATTCCGGTTGTAGGTACGCTGATTGCAGATTTGCTTAGAGGTGGTGCAAGCGTCGGTCAATCGACTCTAACTCGCTACTACAGCGCACACACCTTTGTGTTGCCATGGCTAATCGCCGTGTTTATGCTGGCGCATTTCTTGATGATTCGGAAGCAAGGTATTTCTGGCCCATTGTAAAACGTGACAATATCCGTCGCTTTACAGGTTCAAGAATCTTCTGTTTAGTTCTACTCTATAGATTGCTTGCTGTTTTCCTCTGCTGACTTCTGACCTTTAAGGAGAGCCTTTACGAATGGCAACCGTTAAGAAGCCGGATCTAAGTGATCCACAGTTGAGAGCTAAGTTGGCCAAAGGCATGGGTCACAATTATTATGGTGAACCTGCTTGGCCTAACGACCTGCTCTACATTTTCCCGGTCGTAATTTTGGGCACGATCGCACTCTGCGTCGGTTTGGCGGTTCTCGATCCTGCGATGATCGGTGAGCCTGCAAACCCATTTGCGACTCCACTTGAAATTCTACCTGAGTGGTATCTGTACCCTGTGTTCAACATTCTGCGTCTTGTGCCGAACAAGCTGCTGGGTGTCGTGCTGATGGGTTCTGTACCGCTAGGTTTGATTGTGGTTCCGTTCATTGAGAACGTGAACAAGTTCCAAAACCCATTCCGTCGTCCGGTTGCAATGGCTGTGTTCCTGTTTGGAACGGCTGTTACAATGTGGCTCGGAATTGGCGCAACCTTCCCGGTTAGCCAAGGGTTGACTCTTGGTTTCTTCTAAATCTGTTTCTTCTTGAAACAATTGATGTGTCTGCTAAAGATCTTGAGAGGTTCAGGATGTTTGGCAGGCACTATTTTTTTGGCACTATTTCTTGACTGTTAAAATACCTGCATGATGTGGAGAAGATTTCAATGACCTCGCAAGCGATTTCCGCTCAAGAGCAGCGCCACTACACACCCGAAGAGTATTTAGAGCTAGAAAGAAATGCGGCGTTTAGGAGCGAGTATGACGATGGAAAAATTACGCCAATGCCAGGTGGAACGCTTAATCACAATCAACTTTCTCTTAATTGCGCCCTTGCTTTAAGCTTGGGGTTGAAAGGGCAGAATTATCGCGTCTTCATAGCAGACGTAAAATTATGGCTGCCTAAATCTCGAAAGTTTCGTTACCCCGACATTATGGTTGTGGCTGGACAGCCTGAGCTATATAGCGATCGCAAGACAACTATCACGAATCCTCAAGTGATTATCGAAGTCTTATCTGATTCAACGGAGGACTTTGACCGAAATGAAAAATTCATACTGTATCAATCAATTCCGGCGTTTCAGGAATACATCTTAATTGATCAGAATCGAATTGCAATCAATCAATTCTTTAAGACAGGACACAAGCGCTGGACAATTGATCAGTACGATGAGCAAGATTCTGAACTGGTGCTGAAGTCGCTTGATTTAACGATCGCGATCGCAGATCTTTACGAGAAAGTCGATATTAATCCTGCTTCAACTTCGTCATGAAAATAGTGCTGGCAGCCGTTGGGGAAGAGTTGGCTGCGGCGTGGGACGGAATTTGTCAAGACTTAGAAGATGTTTCTGTGCATCGGGGTTCAATTCTAAATGTGCCGTGTGATGCGGTGGTGAGTCCCGCTAATAGCTTTGGTTTTATGGATGGTGGAATCGATGCAAGGTATAGCGATCGCTTCGGGTGGCATGTTCAAGAGCGCTTGCAAAAGCTGATTCAAACGAAACATTATGGAGAACTGCTGGTTGGCATGGCTGAGATTGTCGAGACCAATCATCCCGCAATTCCATATTTGATTGCTGCCCCAACGATGCGCATTCCGATGGTTCTACGAGATTCAGTCAATCCCTATTTAGCCGCCCGCGCTGTTCTGTTGCTAGTCAAACACGGTAAGTTTGAGTCCGGTTCGCTGGCAGGGGAGAAGATTTCAGACGTGGTTCAAACTGTTGCGTTTCCGGGCTTAGCAACGGGGATTGGACAGGTGGATGTCAATGTTTGTGCTCGGCAAGTCCGTGCCGCGATTGAAGATATAGTCCTGGGTAGCGAGTTTCCGACATCATGGGCAGATGCTCAAGCAAGACATCGGCGTTTGTGTGGAGACTAGAGAGTGAAGAACGAAACGTGATCACCGCTCTGGAATTAGTGCGAAGTGCGATCGCCCAAAGAACCGCTTTTCGATCTTCAAGGATCGAGTCTCAGTACCCCTCCTTAACTATCTGGTGTCAATAACCGATATAGATTGCCCGCTTAGATGTATCAGTACAGGACTACGATCGCCTGCCATCAGTGAGTTTTGGTTATCTGCAACGGGAATTCCATCAGCAGTAGTCAATGTATGTTCAGCCATAGTGATTTCTCCATCACTTTACTGAGATGCTGCTCCTGGGCTACAGATCGAGCATGTCTTCATCAACAGCCGATTTAATCCTAGCCATTATGAATTCTTTTGAATCACATAGTCGAAACGATTCCGATTTAGAAACTTTTTCAAAGAGATCACAACAGACCGTAATAATCCGTCTTTTGAACCTCAGCAAACGACAAAACCCCAGCTCGAAGAGCTAGGGTTAGGAATAGTAAGAATTTAGTCAGAAGATTTACAGCTCGGTTGTAGAGGAGAGCCGTAGGCGTTAAGAGTTTGAATAATTGGTAGACAAGATTTTAGCGCAATTGTAGAATTTGGTTCAAATTGGGTAAATTCCTACGTCTGAGAATCTATGAAAAGTTCAAGGAAGATTAGATTTAGCTACAAGCAAGTGTTCCGCGTATCTTTATTACTCAACGCTGTACTGATTATTTTAGGGACAGTGCTTTTTCTGAAGTCGCCAGCATCGGCACTATCCATTGATGTGATTGGCTCGACGGGAACTTCCAAGTCTTACAAGCTGGGAATCGTACCAAATGACATTGTGTTTGTGTACTGCAATGAGGGTCGCAGTACAGCCTCTCTAGGTTACTTGAGAAATACTCAAGCGCTCACTTGCGCTTCACGGTAGTTTTTTAGCGTTGTGGAAGCGAGAAGACCCCGCCTCCGCAGTTTCTACAGAGGTGCGATTGACGCTATGTCCTTCGGAGCCTGCGCCTTTGGCGCTAGGCGCACCACTCATCTATCCCATTCCGGGAATCAGTCCGCCACTTAACCGCTTCAGCGCACGAGTAGCGACATCTGCATAGCGCAACTCGCCGCACATAATTTTGCCCAACCGATCGGTTGCAGTCGGACGTTTCACGCCCACTTTGTAACCAATTCCCGGTACACGGTAGAACACACCTGCTAAGCGTTGCGCCCACGCCATATCACTTCCCCATTCCTGCTGAATCGTGGTGGTGTAGGTGGCCAGCGCATTTGGATTGCCAGCCAACGCTTGATCGATGGCTTCGGCTGCCTTCATGCCAGTAAACATTGATGGGCGAATTCCTTCAGCCGTCATTGGGTCTACGATCGCAGCACTCTCTCCAGCCAATAGCGCATTCCGGGTGTGCAGTGTCTCATCGCCATCCCAAAACGCGATTGGGTGCTGATAGATTTGCGCGCCCGCCGTGTTGATTCTGGCTTCTGCAGCATAGTCAAGCAGGGCTGCCTTGAGATCTAGGCCATCTCCGCCACGAAATGTTGCTGTTCCGGCGGAGAAGCCATCTGCTTTGGGAAGACTCCAGACAAAACCATTTTTGACCATCCCAAAATCAAACTGCGCCGCGCCGCTATCCGCATTAGGCACTTCCATCACGGCTCCCATACGGGTTTTGCGCTCCTTAAAGCCCAACCACTTCGCCATAGGACCTTTCGCCCCATCTGCTGCAATCAGGTAGCGGGCTTCTAAGGTTCCTTCGGTGGTGTTGACTTGCCAGTGGTCGCCCTTAAACTCGATGCCTGTAACGGCAGTATTGTCGCGCAGTTCTGCACCAAGTTGCTGAGCTTGTTTGATCAAGAAGTGATCAAATTCATCACGTCGCACCATCCACATTGGCTCTGGTGTGTTGAGCGTTGCATTAACCGGATCGCCCAATTTCCAGGTGTAGCGAATTGTGTTGACTTTGCGAGAGATCACAGGACTGAAATCGCAATCAAACCATTGCGCGATCGCAGGGGACACTCCACCACTACACGCTTTATATCGGGGAAGAGCATCCTTTTCTAGGACTAATACTGAGCGTCCCCGCTTAGCGAGGTGGTAAGCAGCAGTTCCTCCGGCGGGTCCGGCTCCGACAACGATACAGTCAAACATGCTGAGACTTCACTCCTAACGACATCAACTTCTCAACTAGCTCATTCAGAGGCTTACACCCCTAATCCGAACGATTTAGAGATTCCCTATCTAAGCTGTTTACTTCGACGAACTTAGATTACCTCAGGCAATGTAACGTGTTTTATACCGTTTGACACGAATTGTTTTTCTTACGTGAATTTTCTACGTAATTCATGTTTGTCATTTAGGACGGAAATAGAGGCTTAAATGCCTCAGATTCTGAAATTTTCAGTGTTTTTAGAATATAGCGTTTTTGGAATCTTAATAATGTGTGCCTATTTTTGTAGAAGCGATCGCGTAACAAACTGTAGCCAGCCAAGCGTTAAACCCGGAGTTTAGACGTGGAGTGAGTCCGACATCCTTCTGCAAATAATTTTTCAGCCTATTAACCTACTGTCATCTTTAGTACAAGGTTTTGATGAGTACAAAGTTTTGATGTAGCAGTAGTATGGCTTCATCGAATTCTTACATTGATTCAGATTTTAGTGAGCTGAGTTAGCTCATGACTTTGCTCTCGATTAGCTCTGCTTAGCTTCTATTTGTACAACATTCTCTAGCCAAGCCCGCATTTTACCCGGATTCAGCAACCCGTAAGGGTCAACTTTCTGTTTGAATTGAAGTTGAGCTATATCTACTGTTTTCATACCGCCATCCTCAATCAGATAGGTGTGCGGATTAAAGATATAGGCTCCTTTAGATTCGTGATATTTGATGATCTCATTCAGACGTTCTTCTGTAGAATAGCGAACTAACTGAAGCGATGCAGGACGGGCAGTTCCGCCATAGCGCAAAAACTCTAAATGCATCATGATTTCGTTTCCAAAATGATGATACATGTGTTCAATTAGTTCTAGGTTCTTGTCATTTGGAAACAGAGCCTGTAAGTAAGTAATCGTTGGATCAACGCTGCGAGCATGAAGCGTCGTATGATTCCAAGAATATTCTGCAAGCATTACTCCTCGACTCATATCTTGGGCGCTCTTTTGATAGGTAATCGTGCCATTAAATTCTTCCAAAAATTCGTTTAACGGCTCTAAACATGTCTCGGAAACCATCAATAAAGCACAGTGAGTTCCGTTTGGAATATAGCTCTTTAACGCTGCAAAATAATTTGGAATTGGGTCAGGGCAAATACAAACCAATTTTTTAAGCATTCCATCTGCATCGCTCAGCGCTTGACCAAATCGTGCAGCGCTCATGAAATCAGGAAAGGTCGCAATGATTTCTGTCCAAGGATAGGCGGGAGCTAAAGGAATTTCTAATTCCGTAATAATCCCATTTGTGCCATAGGCGTGCGCCACTTTGTAGACGTCATCGCCGCGCAGTTCAATTACACGCGGCTGATCTTCCATCGTGACAACTCGAACCGCTAAAAGATTGCCGCGATCGCGCAGTTGTCCGTACATCACCGAGCCAATTCCGCCACTGCCGCCGCCAATAAATCCTCCAATCGTAGCGGTTCGATACGTCGAGGGAGCCATGCGAATTTCCCAACCGATTTCTCGCGTCTGTTTGTCGATCGCGGCTAATTTTGCTCCGGGTTCCACACAAGCTAGACCCGGTTTCATCCACTTCACGGCGGTCATTCGGGTCATGTCTAAAATGACGCCCCCTTCGAGCGGGATGCACTGCCCGTAGTTTCCGGTTCCTGCACCTCGCACGGTCAGCGGAATCTTATATTTCACACAAGCCTGAGCCACACGGAGCACTTCCGCTTCGTTCGCTGGACGAATTACAACATCGCCCACTTTGTCTTTCAGTTGTGACGTTAAGACCGGGCTGAAGTGATAGTAGTCCTGCGATAGTTTGGCAACTTGGCTCGGGTCAGTGATGAGGTCGAGTCCATTGAGGTCGCTCAGAAGTGCGTCTAGATGGGTGGTGGCTGAAGTCATAATGCTAAGCGAAGCCTCTTTATATCTAACCTATAGAATTATTCGGGAAAAAAGTTAGTATCTAAAACCTCCGAAATGGAGTAAGAGCAACCTTGAGGAAAGGTTTCAGGAGGTAAACCTGTTTCTGCTGCGGCTTGGGCAACGGCTTTTCGGTAGCATTTCTCAAGTACCTCACTTGGATAAGCGGTGAGACTAGGAGAATCTTCGAGGATGTCTTCAATGCGCTGACGATGCTCGACGATGCTACCCTTCCAACTGCCGCTTCTCTTGCTAGGTTGATAGTGCCATTTTAGGAGATGCAGTAAAAGAACGATGAGATTACTTCTCAAGTGTTGTCGTTCCCTGCGTGCCATTCCTTCCATTTCCTCGATCACATTTTCCCAGTCTACGCTGGCATAGTCTTGGTGCTTTAGCTTTTTAACCGTAGTCTCAATCCAGCTAATATAGTCTGCGTTGTAGAGATTTGATTGACGGGCTAGGTCTGTATTCATCATTTGGTTGCCTTACTCATTTGTTTGAGCAGAGTTTACTTGGTCAGAGAAGATTGCGAGGAGAAAATTGGCATCTAAAATCTCAATTGCTGAGTAAGGACAACGATTAGGAAACGTTTCAGGCGATAAGCCTGTTTCTACTGATGCTTGTACGGTTGCATCCTCATAACTTTCATCAAAAATCTCTTCTAAATAAGGCTTTAAGCTAGGGGAGTCTCTAAGAGCCTTGAGAATGCGTCTGCGATGTTCAACAATGCTACCCTTCCAACTACCGCTTCTTTGATCGGGCTGGTAGTGCCACTTTAATAGATGGATCAAGAGAATTGTGAGATTGCTCTCAAAGCCTTGACGCTCGCTACGCCCCATATCTTCGACTTCCTCAATCAGATTTTCCCAATCGATACTGGTGTAATCGCGATCTTTTAGGTTTTTGGCGGTTGTCTCGATCCATTTCAAATAATCTGTCTCGTACAGATTGATTTGTAGATTTATATTCATGACAAACAACTCCTAAAACTACTTCACAAATAAATCATCTAACTCAGCATAATCGGGTAATGCGGTTTCGATCGCGTTGCCATCTCTTAGAACGATTCGATCGTGCTGCGATCGCGACAATAGTTCACTGTAGTTTCGCGCCTTGAATATAATTAAGTCCGCAGGCAGCCCAACCCCAATCCGCCCCACATTTGGTAATCCCATCAGATCGGCTGGAGTTGACGTAATGGCATTCACCCAGTCTCCATAGGGATGATCAAGTTGAGCAATGCGAACGGACATGTTAAAAACTTCAAATGCATCATGATCACCAAATGCGAAAAATGGATCACGGCAATTGTCAGATGCGATCGCAACGGGAACTTTAGCCGCTTTAAGTTCGTGCAGTAATGTTACGCCTCGCCAACGAGGAGTTTGCTTTGGCAGCCGTCCTTGCAGATATAGATTGCACATTGGCAAACTCACCACTCCAATTCCAGCTTTTCTAACCAGTTGAATGGTCTTATTAGCTTCAGTATCTTCTTGAGCCGATAGACTACAGCAATGTCCGCAAACGACCTTACTTTTGTATTGATGACGCAGAACGGCTTGAGCAATGTATCGTAGCGTCATTGAATTTGGGTCGTTTGTTTCATCGCTGTGAAAGTCAAGATGAAGCTTGCGCTCTTTCGCTAATGCAAACACTCGATCTAGTTGTTGGTCAATGTCAGGATTCATGTAAACAACGCCGCCTAAGATGCCATTAGATTGAGCGACTAAATCTGCTAATGCTTCACCTTCAGGTGCAAGAAAATAGTCTAACGGAACGAGCGAAACGGCTTGGAGAATCATGCGATCGCGCCATTGCTCTCTCAAGTCTCGAAACACGCTGAAACTCATCTCGCCTTGTTTGCCAAACGAATCAATGTGTGTGCGAATCGCTTTTGTGCCATGGGCATAACTACACTTCAATCCAAATTCCATACGGCGATACACATCTTCAGCAGTCCACTTCTTAGCGTCAGATTTCGCGGCGATCAAAGCGCTATCGAATGTGCCATCTGGGTTCGGTGTTCGAGTCCAACTGTGTCCTTTGTCTAAATGAGTGTGCAAATCCACAAAACATGACCACACCATCCGACCTTTGAGATCTAACGAGGGGTGAGTATAGGTATCGTAAGTTCCGGCAGCTAAAATTGTTGAAATTGCCCCGTCTACAATTTCTAAATCAACCGACAGCAAGCCATCATTCGCTGCTTTGCGGCTTGTCCATTTATTGCCGCTCACAATCAGAGACGCTGGAACATGGGCATTACGGAGCCAATAGTGATTTGAGTCAAAGATCATGGGATGCAAGCAGCTTAAAAGTCTATTTTCAGCGATCGCAGGAACTTTGCGTAGCGCGCTCTAATCGGTTCTTATGGAGTGGCGCTGTCAATGTAGACAACAGGTGAATGAGCATAACGAAGCGCGATCGCGAGGCATTAGGCCTGTAGACATCATAAATGACCAATAACAGATGACCAACTTAAACAAAAAGCTGGTGACTTCCTTTCAGAAGTCACCAGCTTTTTAAGATTTAGAACTTAATCGCTAGGACTCTAGCAACTAGCTGTTCACTACTTCGACTCGGTGAAGTCAGCGTCGATCACATCATCACCACTCGGAGCCGCTCCACTATCGGGGGCTGCGCCTGCATCAGGTCCAGCAGCATCGCCGCCCGACTGCTGATACAGATTGGTTGTGATGCCGTAGAGGGCTTGTTGCAGATCGGTGGTGAGTGTCTTGATCCGATCGAAATCTTCCGATGCGATCGCTTCGCGCAGATCTTTCACCAATCCATCCACCTTAGTCTTGTCGTCTGCCGGAACCTTATCGCCAAGCTCACTCATCTGCTTCTCAGCTTGGTAAGCCAGCGAGTCAGCTTGGTTCTTGAGGTCGATGCGCTCACGCCGCTCTTTGTCGGTCGATGCGTTTTGTTCTGCATCGCGCACCATCCGCTCAACATCATCCTTAGGCAGCGTCGAAGCACCCGTAATGCTGATCGACTGCTCTTTGCCAGTGCCCTTATCTTTCGCCGAGACGGTTAAGATGCCGTTTGCGTCGATGTCAAAAGTGACTTCGATTTGAGGGACGCCACGTGGAGCCGGAGGAATGCCGTCTAAACGGAAGGTTCCAAGGCTCTTGTTGTCGTTCGACATCTCGCGCTCACCTTGCAGCACGTGAATTTCCACGTTGCTTTGTCCATCTACTGCTGTCGAGAACACTTCAGATTTCTTGGTTGGAATCGTGGTGTTACGAGGAATAATCTTAGTCATTACGCCGCCCAAGGTTTCAACACCGAGAGAGAGCGGAGACACATCCAGCAACAGAATGTCTTTGACTTCCCCAGCCAAGACGCCTGCTTGAATTGCTGCACCAACAGCAACTACTTCATCTGGGTTCACGGTCTGGTTGGGAGCTTTGCCAAGGACACGCTTCACAACATCTTGTACTGCTGGCATCCGAGTCGAACCACCGACGAGAACCACTTCGTCAATTTTGCTCTTGTCGAGCTTAGAATCGCGGAGAGCAGCTTCAACAGGAATGCGACAGCGATCGAAGAGATCGGCACACAATTCCTCAAATTTGCCGCGCGTTAGCGTCGTGTCGAGGTGCTTCGGACCGTCTTGCGTTGCGGTGATGAACGGCAAGTTGATTTCAGCTTGAGTGACGCTGGAAAGCTCCATTTTTGCCTTCTCAGCCGCTTCAGTTAAACGCTGTAGGGCTTGCTTGTCTTTCCGCAAGTCAATGCCTTCTGCCTTCTGAAACTCAGCCGCTAGGTAATCCACGATCTTCTTGTCGAAGTCGTCACCACCCAAGTGAGTGTCACCAGAGGTCGCCAACACTTCAAACACGCCATCACCTACTTCGAGGATGGATACGTCAAACGTACCACCACCCAAGTCAAAGACGAGGATCGTTTCGTTGCTCTTCTTGTCGAGACCGTATGCTAGCGATGCAGCCGTCGGCTCGTTGATAATCCGCAGGACTTCAACACCCGCGATCTTTCCAGCGTCTTTCGTCGCCTGACGCTGCGAGTCGTTGAAGTAAGCCGGAACCGTAATCACGGCTTGGGTAACGGTTTCACCCAAGTACTTGCTGGCGTCTTCAACCAGCTTGCGAAGCACTTGCGAGGAGATTTCTTCGGGAGCAAACTGCTTACCCGCTGCAGGACAGTCAAGTTTGACGTTGCCGCCTGCGTTAATCACTTTGTAAGAAACTTCGGTGGCTTCATGCGTCACTTCGTCAAATCGACGACCAATAAAGCGTTTTACCGAATAGAACGTGTTTTCAGGGTTCATCACGGCTTGGCGCTTAGCAATTTGACCGACTAAGCGATCGCCGTTTTTTGCAAATGCCACAACCGAGGGGGTCGTGCGGAACCCTTCTGCGTTAGCAATGACAGTGGGCTTGCCACCCTCCATGACTGCAACACACGAGTTTGTCGTTCCTAAATCAATTCCAACAACCTTTGCCATATCTGTGCTTTGGCTCCATCAAATCAGCGAGTTAACTTTGGGGATTGGCGAGTCGTGCCAGAAGCAGGAGGGCGGCGCGGACTCAAACGGGTTTGCGAAAGAGTAAAACCTAATTACCTGAAGCAACACAAATCCCCCTCCTTATATACTGTTCAGGTTCGGCACTTCCATGAAGGGGTATTTACCGAACCTATCTTGGTGGGGTGAGAGGGGGACGTCAGGGGAAGAAAGGGCTGAAACAGGCTCCCTGTCTAATTTCTAAGCCCAATCATCCCCGCTTCAGAAGCTTAGTGCCAAGCGTCACCTGTCATTTCGGCGGTTGCGTCTGTGGTTGATGCGAAATTGCGCTCTGCGCTAATCGCTTCGGGTTGAGCCGCTTCAGCAGGAGCGACTGGCTCTGCCAAGTTCCCTTGGATCGCTTCGGGAGCGGGATCACCTAGCACGTTCACTTTCACAACCGAGGGCTTGACAGCTTGCAGTCGGGGTAGAGTCAAGGTCAAGATGCCATCTTTGAACTCGGCTTTGACCTGCTCGTTCTGTACGGGAGCAGGAAGCGGAATCACGCGCTGGAAAGTACCATAGCGGAACTCCGAGCGGAAGTAGCCGTTATTTTCAGTCTTCTCGAACTTGTGTTCACCAGAGATGGAAACTGCCTTCTGACCGACTTGGACATCGAGATTCTTGGCATCGATGCCAGGAAGTTGAGCGCGGAGAGTGAACTCAGTGTCTGTACTCGCAAGTTCAACTGCCGGAGACCAATGCTCAGACTTAAGCAGCGCTTCGCGAGTCGGTGCTAGGTCTTCAAACATGCGGTCAAATTGACGCCGAGCAGCTTCCATTTCTTGCCAAGGTTGCCAACGGAGAGTCATCATTACAGTCACCTTTTAGAGTCATTAAAGAGAGGGTAGAAGACAGGAAGTTGTTCATCTCAGTGGTGTGAATCAACTGCCTTGTCTGTATGTATCTACTGTATAGGGGGAGCGCGATCGCGGCATTGAGGCAAACCGTAACAGGGCTGTTGTGGTTCCCGATGGCTGAAAATTTCAGCGATGTTAGGTTTACCGTTCAAGCCGTTGGGGTTTACCGTATAGATACGATTACCTTTGTGTTGTGGCTATGGCTGGCGTTTTTATCAACCCCAAAACCGACTTTGCGTTCAAGAAGATCTTTGGCTCAAAACGGAGTAAAGATATTTTGATCAGCTTTCTCAATGCCATTCTCTATCAGGGACGATCGATCATTGAGGATGTAGAGATTCTCGACCCGTATCAAGCGCCGCGTATTAAAGGCATAAAAGATTCTTACGTTGATGTGAAGGCAACGATCGTAGGCGGTAAAACGGTCATCATTGAGATGCAGGCTCTAAATGTATTGGGATTTGAGAAACGAGTTCTGTATAATGCTGCGAAAGCGTTTTCAGTTCAACTTAATGTTGGAGAAGACTACACACTACTTAATTCTGTGATTGCACTAACGATTACAGATTTTGAGATGTTTCCTGAAACGCAGAAAGTCATCTCTCGATACAAACTTAAAGAACAAGAAGAACTCACCGATTATAGCGACGACATCGAACTTGTGTTTGTCGAGTTGCCCAAGTTTCAGAAGTCGCTTGAAGAGCTAGAGACGATCACAGACAAGTGGTTGTACTTTCTCAAGTGTGCCAATCAGCTTCAAGCAGTGCCGTCTAGCTTGGATTCAGTTCCGGCGATTCATCGCGCTTTTGAAGTAGCTAAGCAAAGTAGGTTGTCTCGAAAAGAATTAGAGGTATTGGACAAGCAACAAATGTTTATTCACGATAGCCGAAACGCAATTCTCAAGGCTCAGCAAGACGCCAGAGAGCGAGGACTACAAGAAGGCAGACAAGAAGGAGAAGAAATTGGGGCGAAGAAAACCGCGATCGCAATTGCTCAGCAGCTCCTCGGTGTACTTGACGCAGACACTATTAGCCAAAAAACTGGACTGACGATCGCTGAAATTCAATCCTTGCCCCACTGAAAACTGCCGTTCTGCAATTGAACATCGCTCAAGCTATTTAGTTCTAGCGCTTTTGGCACGAGTCACACTGTCCACAGTGGAACGCTTTGGCTTCTGTCTCAAACCCAAAGGCAGAAAGCAGAAATTGCCAGCGGCAACCTTTTGTCGTGAGATAGTTTCGCATGGGTTGTGCAGAGTTTAAGGTTGCGTTGTGCTTCGTATTTTGAGGCAGATTGATTTTGTAATGGAAGGGGTCGCTCCAGGTGAGGTTGCCGCTACTGTGCAGCAGAGACAGCGCGATCGCACCCTCTTTAAACTGTTTGGAAACATCTGCTACTGATCCCTCAGTTGGAATTTTTTGAGCTAATTGTTGAGCCGATTGAATCTGCGATCGCGCTTGACGCTGAAAGAAGTCCCAACGCTGTTTGTCGTCTGGATCGAGCCAATTGCTGGCCAGGGTCAGCGCGATCGCCCGCTTGCCATCTCGTCCAGCTCGCCCAATTTCCTGCACATATTCACTGAGCAACAACGGCGCGTGATAATGCACAATCCATCGCAAGTCGGACTTGTCGATTCCCATTCCAAAGGCGTTTGTACAGACTACAAACTGCAATTTGCCACTTAGCCAGTCGTGTTCAATTTGGCGGCGATTCGCATCAGGGGCGCAAGTTTTGGAGGGAGCGATCCAAGGGAGCTTGGCAGAGCCAATCGCTCCAAGTCCAGCATGGTAGGCAGCCGTCCGGTAGCCTTGCTGCTGCAATTGAGCGGCTAGGGCTTCGCTGTCGCTCCGTGTCCGAACGTAGACTAATCCGGGTTGCTGACCTTGGGCTTGGATGAACTGAAACAAGCGCTGGCGGCGTCCTTTTGGGGTTGAAACTGACTGGACGTTGAGCGATAGATTAGCGCGGTAGGGACTGAGGCGGAACAGATTAGGGGCGTCGAGGTGGAGGACTCGTTGAATTGTTTGTTGCGTGATCGGATCGGCGGTGGCGGTAAAGGCTGCGATCGCAATGTGAGTTCCGGGCGGTTTGTGTTGTAGCAGGGCAGGACGAACAGCTCCTAATCGGTAGTAGGCAGGGCGAAAGGTTTCTCCCCACTGGGCAAGGCAATGCGCCTCGTCTAAAATTAAGCCGTTGATTTTGAGGTCAGGGGCACAGAGCCGCTGCCACACAGAAGCGCTCAACAATGTTTCAGGAGATAAATACAGCAGGCGTAGTTGCTGCGTTTCTAGTGCCCACAACACCTTCTTGCGGTCTGCGTTTGGCATCTCGCTATGCAGAAGTGCGGCGGGCAAGCGTCGCCGTTTCAGGTCTTGAACCTGATTTTCCATCAATGCAACGAGGGGCGAGACGATTAGAGTGAGGCCCGATTGCATCAGTGCTGGAAGTTGGAAGCAAATTGATTTGCCGCCCCCCGTTGGCAGAATGATTAGGGCATCTTGTCCGGTCAACAGCGTTTGAATGATTTCGCCCTGCGGGAATCGGAAGTCGGAGTAGCCCCAAATCTGTTGAAGGAGCAATTTCATCGAAGCTTGTATCTTTGATGCTAGTCGCGGCTGAGCGAGCGGGGGCTGAGAAGAATCCATGCTTGGGAGAAAATACGCTTTCTGTAGAATACCCGGACAGAGGCTTGGCGCTGAGTTTGAGTTAAAATTTTGCCTCAGTTTCTATGACAGATTGGGCTTTTTAGATACAGCGCGAGGATTCGTGTCAAATTCTCTTCAGGGCAGGATGGAATCGACGCGATCGCGCCTCTGGTGAGATTCCAGTCTCAGCAAACTCTTTCGCAATTAGCCTGTAGCTGAAGCCTTTGCAAATTAATCTGCAATGAGGAAGGGGCGGAAGAGGTGAATGGCTCCTTTTTTGACACCTTTGAGGTAAAAAGCCCGAAGTTTCAAGCTCTGAAGGCGAAACATGGAGTTCTGAGCCTGGAGTTCCGAGCAAAAAGCCTGAAGTTCCGGGTTCCGAAGGCGAAAGACCGGGTTCTGAGCTTGAAGTTCCGAGTAAAAAGCTTGGAGTTTCAAGCTCTGAAGGCGAAACATGGAGTTCTGAGCCTGGAGTTCCGAGTAAAAAGCCTGAAGTCTCGCGTTCTGGACGTGGAACATCGAGTTCCGAGCTTCATCTTTCGAGTAAGGAACCTGAAACTTGGGGATCTGAGGTCAAAGCTTTTAGATTGGCACTGAAGCTTTGCAATTGATTCGCCAAGCTTCAAAACATTGAACTGTTTAACGAGCAATGTTAGGAAGAATCTCATAAAGCGTTACAAGATCTTTGAGGATGCGATCGCGACAACATGAGTAAAAACTGCCTAAGACATGCCAAAGGTTTTAATTTCTACAACAATACAGAGTATGAAAAGCCCAATGCCCTGTTAGTCTGTTTTGAGCAAGAGAAAAACCGGCGCAAACAACTCGTAATATCATCCTCTACGCCGAAACCAACACATTGAATGATTCTCTGAACGTCACTGTGAACATTAAGGACAATCTGTTTTTTGGAACGTCCCCAACACGGGACAATGCGCTAATCTTTGACCCAACATTTGGACAATGGGGGACTCAATTAAAGAAATTTACCACCCCGATCGCGAGCTTCTGAACCGTTTACCTGCCAATTCAGGAGCCATTATCTCGGATTAAAATTGGCAGCGAAATTGAAAAGTAGGAAAGCGAGTATTTACGCTAAGCTGTATTGCTGATAGGACTTACGCAATACCCGAAAGCTTTGTGCCAATCCTGGCTAACCAGGAAATTATCCCCCTTTTTCTTCTTATGCCCAACGTCTTTGAGCTTCGCCATCACAACCGGATCTTCCAATTTCTTCTTGTTGGTCTACTCACCGCTAGTGGCTGCACCGATCGCAACCCGACCGCCGCAACCGTTAATCCTGCTGCTGAGAGCGCTGCTAATAAAACCGTCGTGCCTCCCGTCGCGCAAAGTCCGCTTGCCGTTGCGATCGGGACACCCGACCCTCAAACCTCGGAGACCGTCAAGCAATACTTGAGCAAGTTAGCGGCTCAGGGCTATTCGGAACAAGATCAGGGCGTCTGGATACAATCGGGCAGCACCTTACTGGCAAATCACCAAGGTACAACTCCACTCTCAGCCGCGTCTCTCACAAAAGTCGCGACCTCGCTCGCAGCACTGCAAACCTTTGGGGTTGATCATCGGTTTGAAACGCTAATTGGCACAAACGGCAGCGTTGAGAATGGCATTGTCAAAGGTGATCTGATTGTCGTTGGTAATAACGACCCATTTTTCGTGTGGGAAGAAGCGATCGCAGTTGGCAATCTTCTGAACCAAATGCAGATCAAGCAAGTGACCGGAAAGCTAATCGTCGTCGGTCGCTTCTTTATGAACTTCGAGGTTGATCCGGCTCAATCGGGGGCATTGCTGAAGCAAAGCTTAGACTCTAGAACGTGGTCAGGAGAAGTCGCAGAGCAATATCGAACCCTGCCTGCTGGAACGGCAAAACCTACGGTTGCGATCGCAGGTGGCGTTCAAGCGGCATCGGCTCCTCCAGATACCTTCAGACCTCTGCTAAAGCACCAGTCCCTACCGCTTGCAGAACTGCTTAAGAAAATGAATCGCTACAGCAATAACCTAATGGCGGAGATCATTGCAAGTTCGGTCGGGGGCGCAAAAGTAGTATCGTATAAAGCTGCCCAAGCCGCTGGTGTTCCTCAAGCCGAAATTACATTGGTCAACGGCTCAGGCTTAGCTGTCGAAAACCGGATTTCTCCTCGTGCAGTCTGCTCCATGTTTCTAGCAATTGAGCGGTATCTTGAGCCAAAGAAGATGACGATCGCAGATATTTTTGCGGTAGTCGGACAAGACACCGGAATTCTTGAAACGCGCAATCTACCCACGCAAACCGTGACAAAATCTGGCAGTTTAGACGCAGTAAGCGCTTTAGCAGGCGCATTTCCAACCCGTCAAAAAGGCGTCGTTTGGTTTGTGGTGATGAACGGCGGAGGCTCAAATTTAGATGGCTTCCGCGCCGGACAAGAAACGCTGCTGCGATCGCTCGTTGGACAGTGGGGAACGGCTCAAGCGGCTCCCTCTGAACTAGTGGCGAATCGCGATCGCAGCACCCTGACCTCCATCACCGAACGGGTGAATTAGCAACCAATTGGCTGATGATCTAGTAACTAAGCTGGTGAAGTAGAGCATCGCAACACCGATGCTCAAAACCTTTAAGCGCCAGGAGATTGATCCATCAACTCTGACGTGACTTCATCAATGGTCTTGTTGAGGAAAACGGCGCTCTCATCCACTGCACGAATCCAAGAAACGGGAAACCAGGAGGGTTCGCTTTGAGGAGCACCCTGCTTACTGTGCTTTGTAAATTTGACGTACTGATCGCCTTCTAACCCATCAACATTGCCAATATGGACGTCCGATGCACCGTCTAGACCTCCCCGTCCTTCAGCATAAACAGCAAGATTCTCTTTGATCTTGGAAATATCCATCACAAACCTCTCAATTCAAATAGTTCACTAAATAGGCAAACGTGCAAATTGCAGCACGATCCAAAACCATCTATTAAGGTGTGCTTAGCGTAAAGCCTAGCTCTATACAGACTGCCACCTCAAACGTCAGTTCTAGAGAAGCTTTCAGATTACGGGTTTGGCGATCGCAAGACATCATTCTCCAGACCGAACCTTAATGCCCACCTACGACTGATGAGAAGCTCTGTGGCCAAGGGCTGAGCCTTTCACAACTAGTTAACGTCAATTTGGGGTTAAGCCATCAGTGCCAAAGCCACGCTCCAACCCGCCCTCGCTTCTCGACCCGTCCCCTCTCATTTCCCTTAGCGAGGGGGTGTCGGGGGACGGCTTCCGTCTCCTGACGAGCGGGGGCGCGGGGGGAAGTCCCCCGAATTGTGGCAACGCCACCCAACCCGCTCTAATCGTCTTATCCCGAATTCACGTTAGTTAGTATTTCTGTTTAGCGCCCTTTCAGAATTCAGTGAAGAAACCAGGCCCAATACAAATTTGATCTGCATTGACAAATATGAGGCTAACCAAAGATAAAACTAAACCATGCATCGAGCCAACATGTCATCATAATCTGATAAACCATCAGGAAAAGCTGTTGTGACCTATGAATAATGAGTCATACAGCATTTGAGACATCCGAATTTTAGGAGATGAGTGAATGAAATCGATTCTAAAGCGAAACCTTCTTAGCAGCCTGTGTAGTGCAAGTCTAGGCTTTGCGGTGCTTGCCGGATGCGCCCCATCCAATCCGCCTGTTGCCGTTACCCCCGAAGCTACCCCGTCCCAACTTCCGCCGCCTCCCCCTCAAGCGGCTATTAAAGCTGCTCCAAATAATGCGGCTCCAGATAATGCTCCAACCGTTCAAGCGCCTACTAGTGCTTCTCCAGGTTCATCTCCGACGGCCCAAGCCTCACCTAGCACTGACGGCAACCGCGATCGCGGTCAAATTACCTTCCCTGCTGGCAGTACCTCAACCAGCGTCGACGGAAATCTTGCTAGCAAAGCAATCGATCGCTATACCTTTACGGCCTCTGCTGGGCAGAATGGCACAATTTCCGTCGAGTCCCCCAACCAAACGGTTCTGCTAACGCTGATCGATCCTCAAGGCAGCCCAATTCAACGCTATCAGAGCGGTGCTTCTAGCTGGAGCGGTAAACTAAATGACAATGGAACGTACATCGTCGATGTTGTTGCTACAGGAGACGCATCGACTTACAAGTTAAACGTTTCTATTCAACCGTAGCTCAGTACTGGTTGGATCTTCTGTATGAATGTGTTAGCAATCGGATTAGAGCGTTAGAACTCATGCAGAAGATCTATATCGCTACTGCCAAAAATTGCATAAAAACATTGCTTTGGTACGAAACCGTATTTATTTTAGTGAAGGATTCATTCTTAGGCAAGATGCCCATCCCATCCCAAAGGCGTAGTGTTAAGTGTAGTTTGTTAAATTTGATAGTTAAATTTTCACTACAAAATTTGGAGATAGAACATGCGGATTGCCCAAATTGCTCCTCTATGGGAAAGCGTTCCACCCCCCGCGTATGGTGGAATTGAGCTTGTTGTTAGCTTGCTGACCGATGAATTGGTGCGGCGTGGGCATGATGTAACCCTCTTTGCATCGGGCGACTCACAAACCTTAGCTCAGCTAGAATCTGTGCATCCTCATGCGCTGCGGCTTGATCCCAGCGTTAACGAGCATCCTATTTATGAGATGTTGCAGTTGGGACGGCTCTACGATCGCGCTCAACAGTTTGATTTGATTCATTCTCATATTGGATGTGCAGCTTTGCCAATGGCGAAGTTGGTTAAGACGCCAACTGTTCACACTCTCCATGGAGTGTTCACACCTGATAACGAAAAGCTCTTTACCCATGCGCGTCAGCAGCCCTACGTTAGTATTTCCGATACACAACGAGAGCCACGTTTAAACCTGAACTATGTCTCGACGGTATATAACGGGATTGATTTAGCCTCTCACGAGTTCTATGCTGAGCCTTCTGATCCGCCTTATCTCGCCTTTTTAGGCCGCATTTCTCCAGAAAAAGGAACTCATTTGGCGATTGAGATCGCTCAGCGATCGGGATGGCACCTGAAGATGGCGGGTAAAGTGGATCGAGTCGATGTCGATTACTTTGAAGAGGCAATTCGCCCGCACATCGACGGCAAGCAAATTGAGTATGTAGGAGAGGCAAATCACGTCCAGAAGAACGCCTTACTGGGGAACGCCGTAGCTACTCTCTTTCCGATCACTTGGCGCGAACCGTTTGGATTAGTGATGGTGGAATCTATGGCTGCCGGAACACCAGTGATTGCGCTGCGACGAGGATCGGCACCCGAACTAATCAAACACGGCGAAACAGGATTTTTGTGTGACAGCGTGGATGAGTGCGTTGCCGCTCTTGACAAGATTGATTCGATTCGTCGCAGAGCTTGTCGATCGAACGTCAACCAAAAGTTTGGTGTCAAGCAAATGGTAGATGGGTATGAAGCAGTCTATCGGGAAGCTCTGTCGAAGCGGTTTGCGACAAACGGTCGGTTAGTGAGCGCAATCTAGCGACAGACTGCATCGTTTCTAGAATCGACGACTACACTAAAACACGGTGTGTCGTTGAGAGATAGAACCTGTGGAAGATACTTCAGCTAAAAGTGGGTCTGCTTGGGCAGAGTTTGCAATTATCGGAGTGCCGCAACTGTTTAGCGCGATCGCGGGCAAGGTGACGCGCTACAACATTGCTGGGCTGAGTAAAATCGCCAGTAACCGCTTTGGGGATGAGGCACTGATCCTCAACGCTCCAACGGGAGAAGTCTTGGTTCAGCAGGCGGGACGGTTCATCATCTGCGGCTCTACCTATGTTCAGGGCGCGGTACAAGCTAGCAATCCGAATGCCACGATTGATGTAATGGGAGCACTAATCATTCGCATTCCACCGAATCCAATTCCTAATCCAGGCATTCGGACTCACGAACTCCGGCTAGGGCAAAATGTCGTTGCGTTATCTCAAGACGGGAATATGCAAGACTCAGGGTTTAGCTTTTCGGGCTGTACAACGCTGATGCTGCCCGCCGGAGCAAAGATCAGCTTGCGAGTGGGAATTTTTGCTGACAATTTGACCAAAGGGCAATTTTTGAAATGGCAGACGCGAGCAGATTCCGCCGTAGGTGGAGCAAATCTCTCAATTCATGAGATTCCGGGTGGCATAGAGTAATGTGCTTTAGAGTTTGCCTTAGAAAAGGTGAAATCAGAGGGAGCCCCTTGCTCCCTCTTGAGGAGGACTGATCAGCACTTCAGATGCTTACAATGGAGCTAATGCTTGTCGCAACTTGAACTCACATCCGTATTGGCGTTAATAATACATTTAGCGTTAGTAATACAATAGATGAGAGAAGCAACACTGAATCTTGTACTTTGACATGTTGAATCGCCTAAAAATTGGGACCAAAATTGGGGCAGGCTTTACCCTTGGCTTAGCAATCTTTGCCGCGATCGGGATCGTCGCCTACCGAGGAACCAATCATCTCGTCGAGGCAAGACAGTGGGAACAGCACACCTATGAAGTGTTGGACGGTCTTAAGGACATTTTGGCTCTAGTACAAGATGCAGAGACAGGGCAACGAGGTTATCTTCTAACAGGCGATAAACAGTATCTCCAGCCTTACGAGAACGCTGCCAAAGGGCTAGACCAGAAGCTCGAAGCGGTACGGCAGCTAACGCAAGATAATCCTAGTCAACAAGCCAGCCTTAATGCTCTAGAACCTTTGATTGCAATCCGAATGAAAGCATTGCAAGCCAGCATTGAGTTGCGACAAACAAGAGGATTAGATGCATCAATTCAAAGAGTTCGCACAAATCTTGGCAAAAATGCGATGGACGACATTCGCCGTACTATTGCAACAATGGAAGCTAGGGAGAGCAGTCTCCTTGTTCAACGCACTCAAAATGCTCAGTCAGCCGCTCGAAACACATTAGACAGCATTATTTATGGCATTCCAATTTCTTTGGGTCTGCTCATCGTTCTGGGCGTTCTGCTGACACGCAATATTGCCAGCCCCCTAGAGCGCATGTCCGATCTGACTAAAGCGGTTGCTGAGGGTGATCTAAACGCAAGTTTGCCAAAGAGCGATCGCGCCGATGAAGTCGGGGTTCTCACTCGCAATTTCAACCGAATGATCGCCAATTTGCGGCAGACCACCTCGCGCAACGAAGAGCAAACCTGGCTCAAGTCAAACATTGCTGAGTTAAGCCAACTTCTGCAAGGACAGCGACAGCTTGAAACGGTTGCTCGTTCTGTTTTATCTCAGCTTGTGCCATTGGTCAATGCTCAGCAGGGCGCGTTCTACATTGTTGAGACGTTCGATGGTAAGCCAGTTTTGCAATTGCGCGGTAGCTATGCTTACCAAGAGCGCAAACATCTAGGCAATCAGTTTCAGCTTGGGGAAGGCTTGGTCGGACAGTGTGCGCTAGAGAAGCAGCGTATTTTGCTCACCGAAGTTCCGAGTGATTACATTCGGATTGGATCTGGCCTAGGTGAGGCAAAGCCGCTCAACATTGTGGTGCTGCCGATCGTATTTGAGCAGCAAGTCATTGCAGTGATGGAATTGGCATCATTTCATCAATTTAGTGACATTCACCTCAGATTGTTAGATCAAGTGAGTGAAACAATTGGAGTGGTGCTGGCTGCGATCGCGGCAACCATGCGTCAGCAAGAACTCTTAGAAGAAGCTCAGTCGCTGACTGAAGAGCTGCAAGCTCAGCAAGAAGAGCTAGAAGAGAGCAATGACCAACTGCACACGCAAGCAAAAGCACTGCAAGTATCAGAACAATTACTAAGGCAGCAACAGCAAGAATTAAAACACTCCAATGACGAGTTACAGCAACTTAACGAAGAATTAGAAGAAAAAGCTGAATCGTTAGAAGCGCAAAAACGCGAAGTAGAACACAAAAATGATGAGATTGAGCAAGCAAGATTAGCACTGCAAGAGAAAGCAGACCAACTCGCGCTCTCCTCTAAATACAAGTCAGAATTTTTGGCGAATATGTCCCACGAGTTGCGGACACCGCTCAATAGCTTGCTGATTTTAGCGCGTCTGCTATCCGATAACGCAGAAGGTAACTTAAGCAGAAAACAAGTGGAATACAGCCAAACGATTCATTCGTCTGGACAAGATTTGTTAATGCTCATTAACGACATTCTCGACCTAGCAAAAATTGAATCAGGAACGCTTTCTATTAATATCGAAGCCCTCTCCTTTACCGAATTGCGAGATGGTTTAGAGCGCACCTTTCGACAGATTGCCAAGGAAAAAGGCTTGACCTTTGCGATCGCATTAGACGAACAGTTGCCCTCCGCGATCGCAACCGATGCAAAACGGTTGCAGCAAGTGTTGAAGAACCTATTGTCTAATGCATTCAAGTTTACTGAGCAAGGTAGTGTGACCTTACAAATTAGCAGTACACAAAACTCGGTTGAGCAAGACTCCGACATGGGTAATGCGACGATTTTATTCGCCGTCAGCGATACGGGCATTGGAATTCCTGCCGACAAACAAAAGATTGTATTTGAAGCCTTCCAGCAAGTAGACGGGACAACTAGCCGTCGCTATGGCGGAACGGGATTGGGCTTATCGATTAGCCGCGAAATTGCGTCCTTGCTGGGCGGAGAACTGCGATTGGTCAGCCAACCAGGACAAGGTAGCACGTTCACGCTGTCTCTCCCTCAGCTTTACCGAGACGACCTAGCACTCAATGTTCAGCCAGAAGTTAGCTCTCGACGATCGCTGAGAACTGAAGCACCACCCGCGACCCCGTATCGAGACGCTTCACTTGCTCGCTCTAGCGTGCCTCAACCTTCCCAAGTCATTCAACCGCCATCCTATCCTGAACTTCCTGACGATCGCGACTCGATTCAACCGGGCGATCGCGTTCTGCTAATTATTGAAGATGATGTCAAATTTGCCAAAATTCTTCTAGACATGGCGCGGCAGCAGGGCTTTAAAGGATTAGTGGCGCTGCGGAGTCAAACCGGTTTAGCCTTGGCGCAACAGTTCCGACCCAATGCCATTATGCTCGACATCCATCTTCCTGACGGCGACGGATGGATGGTGCTAGATCGGCTCAAACGCGATCCAAACAGTCGCCACATTCCAATTCACGTCCTCTCCAGTGATGACCAGCGTCAGCGCGGGTTGCAATCCGGTGCGATCGCGTATCTCCTTAAACCAATTTCGCCCGAAGCATTGTCGCAAGTGCTAACCGATATCAAACACTTTATTGAACGCCGCGTTAGAAATTTACTAATCGTCGAAGATGACGTAGTACAAGCTCAAAGTATTATCGAATTGATTGGTAACGGAGATGTCAAGAGTACTGCCGTTTACACAGGAGCAGAAGCGATTGAAGCATTACAAACGAATACATTTGATTGCGTTGTAATAGACCTAGGCTTACCCGACATCAACGGTCTTGACTTGATTGAGCAGATCAAGCAGGAAGAGCGGTTGGCTGACCTACCAATTATCGTATACACGGGCAAAGAGCTAACCCGCCAAGAAGAAACGCAACTCAAGCGACTCGCTGAAACCATTATTGTCAAAGATGTGCGATCGCCAGAACGGCTTTTAGATGAAACATCCATTTTTCTCCATCGGGTGCAGTCAAACTTGCCGCAACCCAAGCGCCAAATGTTAGAATCGCTACGCCAAATTGATCCAGTTTTAGCCAATAAGAAAGTGCTAGTTGTCGATGATGATGTCCGCAATATTTTCGCA
Source organism: Myxacorys chilensis ATA2-1-KO14 (assembly GCA_019359275.1). Taxonomy (GTDB): domain Bacteria; phylum Cyanobacteriota; class Cyanobacteriia; order Leptolyngbyales; family Leptolyngbyaceae; genus Myxacorys; species Myxacorys chilensis. The sequence goes on from JAHHHP010000040.1 coordinate 37,583, forward strand.
ATCACCAGCTTGCTCGAAGGCTATCAGATGCAGGTAGAGTATGCAGAAAATGGCCGCGATGGAATTGATGTTCTGCAAGCGCATTCAGACATCGATGTTGTGCTGATGGACATCATGATGCCAGAAATGGATGGCTATGAAACGATGCAAACGATTCGTCAAGCCAATCAGTTTGCGGCACTGCCGATCATTGCGCTAACGGCTAAAGCGATGCAGGGCGATCGCGAAAAATGCATTGAAGCGGGGGCCTCAGACTACATCACGAAACCTGTTGATTCTGAACAGTTAATTTCTCTACTGCGGGTCTGGTTGTATCAGTAGAAAATTCTATGTCTTCTGACCCCACACCCTTAGAAGAAATTGAAATTCATCTCCTGTTAGAAGGCATTTATCGCTATCACGGATATGACTTTCGCAACTATGCGTCGTCTTCTATCAAGCGGCGAATTACTGGCTTCTTAACGGCTGAAAATTTATCTACTGTCTCAGCCTTGCAAAATCGCGTTTTGCACGATCGAGAGTGTTTCGATCGGTTCGTTCGCAGCCTGACGGTAAATGTCACCTCCATGTTTCGCGATCCAAGCTTTTACCTTGCCTTCCGAAATCATGTCATTCCAACCTTGCGAACCTATCCCTTTATTCGCATTTGGCACGCAGGCTGCTCCACTGGAGAAGAAGTTTATTCAATGGCAATTTTATTGCAAGAGGAAGGACTCTACGATCGTTGCCGACTCTACGGCACAGACGCCAATGAACAGGTATTGCAAACCGCGAAACAAGGGATCTACCCGTTGCGAATGATGAAAGCCTATACCCAACTTTATCTAAAGTCCGGGGGAGTGCGATCGTTTTCTGAATACTACACGGCGGCTTATGAAGAAGCCATTCTTAGAGCATCACTTAAAAAAAATATTGTGTTTGCACAACACAATTTAGTTACGGATGGTTCATTCAACGAATTCAACGTCATCTGCTGTCGCAACGTTTTAATTTACTTTAATCAGACCCTGCAAACGCGAGTTCACAATCTTTTTTACGACAGTCTATGCCCATTCGGAGTTTTAGGATTAGGGCAACAGGAATCAATTAAGTTCACTCAGCATTCTGCTCGTTACCAAGAGCTATCGCCACTAGATAAGCTCTATCGAAAAGTAGACTCAGTAGATCGATAAGTTTAGATCGTCAGAGGTAAGAAAATGGCTCACGCACTGAAAAGCGCTGCTCAACTGCCTACACCAAGAACTCCAGCATGGTTTTGAGCGGAAAGAGGGAGCGATAGACTCGTCGCGCTCCTGAACAAGGATGGCTGACAAAACACCAAAGTAACTAGATCCATCAATTGACGAGTACAAAAGCTAAAGCAACGAACAACAAGCGGACAACTGAGTTTTTCGTCGTCGTCCGAATGCGACTGTTATTCTTGCGATCGCTGGTTTCAATGCCAAAGCGATAATGATAGTCTTGATGCAAGGTAGACAGAGCCAGTCGAACGCGGTGGAACAGATAAAGCAGATGCTGAATTCCCCGTCGTCCCCGATTGCCTTGATGATAGCGGCAAACGATGCCTATCGTGCAGTTCACTGCTCCATGCGAACCACTCAGCGTATAGTGTGTCGTGTAACTTTTGCGCCCTTTGAGTAAGGAACAAGTCCCGCCTTGCTTGCCTCGAATGAGGGCAGGCGTAACAAACGGAAGATTCAGCGCTTTGAGGAGCGTCAATGCGGGAAGAGCAGATAGTGAACTTGGGGATGCTGGAGTGATGGCGCAATTTCAATGCTTTCTTGCCTGACTCTACCCCTTTCTTAGAAAATTTTTGATCTACTGAAACTTCACCTCTCCGTACACTCCTACGAAGGCTGGCATAATCTGCTACTTCTCAAACGTCCTCTGACACTATCTGCTTATCGGGAAACACTTCGGCAAATCGAACCATTCTGAATATGCTGCGGCGGCTAAATCTTTTGCCGTACTCACGAGGGAATGCGTCACTCAAACTCTCAACAATTCGCTCACCATATTCTGCCCGCCCTTCACCCAAAATTTCACTGCGGATCCGTTTACCAATATGCCAGTAGAGCAACACAAGTTCAGCATTGACCGCTTGGGCTGCCCAACTTCGGCTGCTTGTAATCAAAGTCTAAATATCAACCAGGAGTTGAGTAGAGGCGATCGCTCCGAGTTGAACTAAGGCGTTGGACTCTTGAGGAGGCTCTTTCACAAACTTCTCCAAAGCGCAGATAGAACAATTGCTTTTCGCGAAATATAGAGTAGGTTGACCTCAGTAAAAATGGAAACTTAGGAAACATTTTGGAAACACTGCAAAACTTTTATTGACTGGTCAGAGTCGGGGTGACACACTAAATCCAAGAATCTCTTTATTGGTATCTGCTGATGAAGGTCACGAAACATCGACAGAGAATTTTAGATGTGCTGAGAGAATGGTTCCGCACCCATAAGGAAGGACCAACGCTTGAGGAGCTTTGCCTTCTACTTGAAATGCAGACTAAGCAGAAAGCCACGGTTCAACGTTGGTTACAAACGCTACGGGGAATCGATGTGCAGTGGGAAGACCATAGTGCCAGATCGCTTCATCTCTTGAGACCTGAGCCACAAAAACCATCCGTTCAGATTTCAGCGACAGAAACACTGCGGTATCTGGCGACGGGTGTAGTGCAGTGGGAAGAATTGCCGGTTGAGGAGCGATCGCAAGTTCCAGAGGCACTTCGGATAGGACTATCGCGGATGTATTTAACTTCAATGCTGCAAGGAGAAGAAACCCTTGAGCAGTCCGATCATCTCTGTAACTTTTTCCAGTGGGCTGAACAACCGAGCTGTTCATGGGCTGCAAGCCAGGATATTCATTATTTATCACCAGAGGTCACATTAGTTGAGGACGGGATAGCATCTGATTTCGCTTGATCCTGGCATGTTGCTGGCTCTGATATTTTTAAGCAAGTGCAAGAGTCTTTTCTGAAAGACCTAAAAGAATACTGTGAAACTCATCAGCTTGAAGATGCTTATCGTGCTTATCGATATCTTGTCATCACTCAGCCTGCATTGGGGTTTGTAGACTATCGGCAGCATGTAGATAGACGGAACTTCGACCTCTACGAGAGTTTCTACGACAGCATCAGTCATACATTGACTTAGACAAATTTGCCGAGGAAGACGTTTATCATTTCTGTCCTCGATGTAAATATGTACACCGTCGGCGAGCAGATGGAAGTCATCACTGCCGGAATCATTTCTGTGAAACGCTATGTGCAAGAACTAGTTCTGGCAAAGTCACTACTATTTCTAAAGAAGAAGCCTCTCAATGGATAGTCGTTACTCCTGGCATCTATACATATGGGACGCTACCAGGCATCTGGGAAGTGGATTTGGCGGCGAAACTTTCCGAACTAGGGATTCGCGTTACATTGTGGCCCCATATTGATCAATACGACTTGCTCGTCGAGCTAACTCGCAAAGTGCGGTGGGCGATCGATGTGAAGGATTGGACGTATCTGGATGAGGAGCGGCTCAAACGGGTGCAGTATCAGGCAGAAACAACGGAAACTTTTATTGTTTTTCCAGACGAGCGAGAAGATTACCTGCGAATTCGCGTCAGACGTGAGCAGTTAGAACCTGAGTTACAAGGAGTGCGTCTAAGGCTTTTCAGCGAAGTCATTGCTGACGCCAATGCAATTATGGAGCAGAAGAAAAATGCGTGATATTTCCCAATGGCGCACTGAACTTTGCAAGCAACTTCGTCGTTCAGATGGCTTACAAGACTACGTAGACGATGCCTGGTCGAGTAGCCATGACTCTATTCGGAAGCGCGAGCTTGAACGTCTGGCTCGATTGATTGCGGATGTAGAGCTCGCATTAACGCTGCTGCGGCAGGTTGCTCCAACCGAGCCAGCATCTTCAGTTGCAGTTTTACTTTCTGGATATCGCTTGCCCCATGAGACGCTTCAGAATGATCTCAACTGGCAAGCAGTGCAGCAGGCACGTTTCTATCTGATTCGTCATCGAGGTCGGCGGTGGGAGCGATCGTTAGAGGAGTATACTCGGCTTCCCGAATCTGTCAGAATCTACCGCTTATTTGGTTTGAATCAAGTTCCCTGCTTAATTCCCTCTAGTACCAGTCCACGCCGACTAGAGAAATATCAGCAAACATTAACCCGAACTCCCCCCCACAAGGAATATTCTCCTAAACTTGCAACTGCTGGAACATGGTTTTGCAAAGTAAGTCAAAAGGAACCTTCATTCGTTGAAATTCCGATCGATATTCCGACAGAGGTTGCGAATCTTGCTCCGTCTCCGATCGTGAGATTTCATCGTACCCGCGAGGCTCGTAATCCTCCCAAGACTGCGAGGTGGCAAGATTTGCAGCTTGCTGCCCAAGAGATGGATCAAAGATTAGCTGAATCAGGGCATGCACCGGAAAATTATGTAGACCGACTGCGAAGAATTGCGCTGGAACAATACGACTCCGAGTTCGATGATTTCCGTGACGGCGAGGTGTTGCAGCTAGAACAGCTAGTACATATTGTGGGACTTCTCAACGTTGGCAAGTCCACGCTACTAGAAATTCTTATTTATCATCTCGCAAAGCAGGGAAAACATCGCTGTGCCTTGATTGTGAACGAAGTGGTTACAGCCGTGAAGCTTGCTTCTTTATTCCGGTGGGGATTGGGGGTTGAAGCAGTTCCAGTGCTGGGAAGCGATCGCGTCGATCAACTAACGAAAGTCTATCAACCCCTCTTTCAGAATGTAGGGCAGGAAATTAATCAGGGTGGTGTCCATCCTGCTTGGCGTTGGTTCAGTCCGGTTTGCCCCCTACTTGCATTAGTTCAAGCAGAGGAATGGTGGAATTTTGGTCAGGAACCTTGCCATAGCCTCTATCAGAAAGGAGCTTCACCGATCGACGCAAAAATCGATGAAGACGCAGAAGAGCAGGAATCGGATGAAAAACTCACCTGTCCCCTGTATTACAAATGCCCACGACATCAATTAGAGAGAGACTTTGCAACTGCTGTTGTCTGGATTTTGACACCGAGTAGTTTTATTCATAGTCGTGTTCCCAGACAGATTGCGGGTAGTCTTATTGATAACTCCATTCCCGAACAGGTAGTTGGCACGAGACTGACGCTTGCAGAAGCAGTGTATCGTGAGTGTGATGTCCTATTTGTGGACGAAGCCGATCGCGTGCAGGTGAAATTTGATGAAGAATTTGCGCCCAGTCAGGTTCTTGTTGATCAATCTGGAACGTCTTTCCTAAACAAGCTGGGATTGAACCTAGCCAAAATTTATCACTCCGATCGGGGCAGCATGGTTGGCGATCGATTTGTTGCCTGGATCAGTGCTCACTATCATATTCAAAATGCCACAAACCGTCTCTATCACTTGCTTTTGACCCAAGGGCATCTGGTTGTGTGGCTAGGGCGGAATCCGTTTACGGGCTACTCTTTGTTTGCACGAATCATTTATGACCTGTCTCGTTCACCTATTAGTGAAACCGACACTGAAGCACCTAGATTAACGCGCCAAGAAAGAATGCAAGAACGGCGACAGCAAATTTTAGCAGCAGCTTTGTCTCCAGATCAGGAACATGCGCGTCGGAAAGCTCTGATTAAAGAACTGCAAGACTTTTTACGATCACCCCTTAATTGCCGTCAAAGTCGGAGTATCTGGAGTCGTAGCCTGTCTAATCTAGCATTTACTGTGTTGAATGCTGAAACAGATCGACAAGCACTTATTGAGGTTGAGAACTGGTGTAAGACCTGGCTAGAGCAGCACCAAATTGCTGTACAAGACGAAATCTTTGAACAGCTCACTCATCACGTTCACTTTGCAGTGCTAACTGCTGTTCTTGACAATCGACTCGGGTTTCTAGTGGATCATCTTACAGAACTCAGTCAAAGTCGCATTGTAGATTTACATGATCTTGATCAGGCAATTGTTCATCGTCCACCCCGCGATTATTTACCCATTGTTCCTGAAGCGCCAGTTGGCAATATTCTTGGATTCTTGTACAAATGCGATCGACGCAATTTCAAAAGGAGCAGCAAATTAGAATATTTCCGATATGTGGGTGTGGGTCGCACGTTACTTCTGCGCTTCCCAACGTTGTTTGCAGTGGATGATTGGGATGGAGCGCACACGGTATTAATTTCGGGCACGAGCTACGCCCCAGGCTCCCCTTCTTACCACATCAACGTTCAACCTACCGTACTACTCAAGTCTGCACAGGAAAATAGCTCAGCTCGCTCAGGTATCCATGCCAGCGAGTTCTTCTTTACCCCAATGCGAAGACCAACAGATGGGAAATTTATCCAGCTATCAGGATTGCCTGTTGCTCAACGCAGACTAGCGGCTGATCAGTTAGTCAGAGCGATGTGTGAATCGCCTGGAAAAGTTTCTAGCTTCTTAGCAAAATGCTTTCAGGAGTTAGCAGAACTTGAGCGAACCAATCCAGAGTGGTGGAGCGATCGCCAACGGCTGTTAATTGTGGTCGGCAGCTACGATGAAGCCGATTGGGTTGGAGAAATTTTGAGACCCCTATATAGACTTGAGCAGATAGATGAAGGCGTGGCAACGCTCCGACGGGACAATGCACCTGCACGCGCTTACAGCCTGCGTCGAGGTGAAATCTCTGAGTTGCGCCACACACCGAGCCAAATCGTCATCGCGCCTTTGATGGCATTGGAGCGGGGACACAATATTCTCAATGCTCAAAAGCAGGCAGCGATCGGAGCCGTATTGTTTTTGAATCGTCCAATGCCCATTCCTGATGATTGGCAGTTCACCGTTCGGCAGCTCAACAACTGGGCACTCACTCACGAATAGGAGTCTGTTCTATTTGATGCGGCTCGTTCTGAAGGTGAATCCTTTACCCTGACTCGGATAGGAGAAATCTTTTATCTCAATGCAATGAGTGAAATGCTCAACCTCAACTGCACCGCGTTTTCATTTCAACAACTAACAGAGCAAGAGCGCAACACACTTTGCTGGACGCAACTTGTGAGTATTTGGCAAATTATCGGACGCTTACTGCAGGGGAATGTGCCTGCCAGGGTTTATTTCATAGACGCAAAATTCGCTCCTCAGTTGGCATACGGTTTACCAGATAGCGAAGCAACCTCACTCCTGGTTGGCATCATCAAAGCATTGCGATCTTCTAGAGATGATGCAGAACACGCCTACGAAAGAACATTACTGCGATCGCTCTACGACATCTTCTTAGAAAAACTTGAGAACATTTTTAGGAACTCCAACAATGAGCTTTAACACCATTCTGCCGGGTGCCTGGTCGTTGACTCAGGATACAAACTATCAGCTATTTGCCCTACCTGTGCCGATCGCTTGGCAGCAGATCAGCAGATCGCAAAATCTTTAGCAGTCCGTCGTGCTAGATTCCAGGGAAAAGGTTATCAAGCCCCACCTATTTACTCTCTTGATCCCCTGGTTGCAGCAAGCTTTCCTAGAATTATTCAAACTGTGCGCCAAGGTTGGCAGCGACCAAATCAGCCCTGGCTACTAGCTGAAGAACGAATCGCTAATCTGTCGCTGCTGGCTCTACTCATCAAAGATTGGCTGAGGGAGGAATTTAGTTCGTCGCTCAGCGCGTCTGAAGTTGAGGTGAGTTTGGCAACACTCAATGCTGCGGATTGGCAGTGGGAACAACCTAGAACTTACTCGCTGCTGCATCCGCAAACGAGAGAAGAAGAGTCAGTTCTCTACAATGCAATTCCTGATTTTTTAGCCAAAGACTGAAAAATCCAATCGTCCAATTTGGCAGCCAGGAACTCACCTTTTATCGGGTGATTCGTCTGGGTGGAGCAGAATTAATGTCTTGGCCTCCTCACCCAGTCACTCTAATCAATCGTGAAGGAGAACAAGAGCGCGCCTATCTTTCATTTGTGCTGCGGTTTGCATTGCAAACGGTTCCTGGTCGTAAAAGCCCGATTGTGTATCATCATCTTTCCACCCGACGATGGATTGTGAACTCCCAGCAACGTCCTCCCTATCGGGGTCTGACCGCTTACATTGGAAATGAGTTGCGCTTGTTGGATGGGATACGACAACCCCTATGTTTTATTCCCCTGGCCATGAAACGCCGGGGAGAAACCGGCGGATGGTCAACAGCGATCGAAGCATTGCTTGCTGATGACACTCGATTACCAAATTCGATCGCTCTACTTGAGAATCCTGCGTATCACTGGAATATATTTAAGACCACACCACGACCGATGCAAGCTGCAATTGCATTCGATAGCCGACATTCACTATCCAGTAGTAGCGCAATCAGCAGAGCGGGTGTAAATTCGCTCGATCTCGCTCATATTGATCAAGCAATTTGCGATCGTTTGCCTGTCGAGCGGGTTGGCGAAGCAATTCAAGTTGGCAGATCAATAACATTTTTAGGTCTACCTGCCACTATACCTACAAAAGATATCACTCAAGCAGCCAACAATCAGAGTCAACCAGGTAAACAAAAAACTGACTCCAATACGCGATCAACTCCAATGCTCCGTCCCAGCATCGCTGCCCCTGCTGTCTTTCACTCCGCAAATCTCATTCAAGAGATTTTGATTGTTTGGGAGACCGCTGAATGTCGAGATGAACTCATTGCTGAAATTTGCCAGTTACTCCACCTATCTGCAACTAAAGAAGTCATTACCTACACCACAGCTTCTCATACAACTGGGGAGGCACAATGCTACAAAGGCACTTTTGGTTCTCTATGGATTAAAACTCAGCACGTCGAGGATTTAACACAGAATTTAGACATTGATTCTTCAGTTCGTCCACGCGATCGCCCACAGCGGCGAGTTCAACTTTTACAGGAGCGGATCGATCGCATTGCTTCATTTCTTCTTACGGCTAAAGGCTTGAGTGGGGCGCTGATTGAAATCAAGCGGAGACCGTTTCCACCCGAAGCTGACCCGAAGTTAGCTTGGCGCATTGCAGCGATGCAGGTAGGTTATCTGAACCAGCATATCCATGCCCTGACCTATACAAAAGATGGTAAGGAAATCAGACGACAGGATGCTTCCGAACGAGTTAAGCGTGCGGTGTCAGATCTACTGCGACAATGTGGCGTTCTGCCCGATGCACCTTTAATTCAGCCCTCTGACGGAATTACACCGCACGTTTGGTTAACCTGTTTTTATGTGCTGCGACGAACAAAACGCACAACCGCAAGCAATCTTCCAAATACTGTTGTGATGATGATTCGAGTCAATGCGAGCGAACCCACAATCGAAGTTACAACTCCTTCTTTGCTAGCGCGAAACAGGGCAAATCCCTGGGTGTCTTATTCATCTGCACTCAACTATTTCCTCGGTGAGAAATGGGAACCCGACTCCCAGTTTGAAGAAACCAATCCAGAACTCAATGAGGAACAGAGTTTTTCAGAGAAAGAGAAGGAGGAAGCCTTGCTCAATAAGTTTGTCTCTGAATGCTTACAGACTTGTTTGCACGAGCCAATAGCAGGTGTGAAACCTTATGTTTTGTTTTATGGCAGAAGCGCAAAACGCTCGGCGCAAAGGCTTACTCTCCTGGCTGCAAAATCCGAACCTGCAAGCAGACAGAATACTGAGTGCTCTTCACTTGAAAGATGAGGATGAACGGAATCGTCTGTGGATTGCACGACTACGCTTACAAGGAAGCAGTTACGAAACTCCTGTAGCGATCGTTAAACCTGGTTCCACAAAACGAGCAAACCTGGGCAGTCGGGCACGGGGCACGATCTACCGTTGGCAGGCTGTCTCTGAAGGTGAACCATCGGTTTACTTCAGCATTAGAAAAGCCTCAACGAATGAGAAGTTCCCTTTAAAGATCTCAGAATCTAGACTGAACAATGGCAGCCGTTCTGCTGTCAATGCAAGGTTACTAGAAGTCGCTATTGTTCATCACCCAAGCATTCAGATCGATCGACTTGCCCTTCTAATTCACCGTCTTAGAAACCGATTTCCCTACTATGCTGATGATAGCTCATTGCCATTCCCTTTCCCGTTTGCAGCTAAAGCGAAAGAATATGCAGTTAGCTTCAGAGATTCGGTAGAACTTGATGATTCAGAGCAGAACGAAGACGTTTGAACTTTTGTCTGAAATCAGAAGCTCAAGCACATTTCCACGGTTTATGCAGATGCTCGATCTCTGCAGTATCGCCGATAACTGGTATCCTTACCGACAAAAGCACTAGCGGAAATTGTGATTACCCATTCGGTGAACTGCGAAACAACGGGTGGCTGGAAGAGAACTCTATTCCTTACAAGGTGCTAGGTGGATAAGAGTAAATACCAATATTACGAGTTTCAGGCGATCGACTGTCCATTGCCCGCAAAAGAGCAGGACAAACTTTGCAAGCAAGTCAACGTCAATAACTTCCTTCAAATTACTACTTAAAAATATAAGCAAATCTTATAACTATGTTCTATACTTTCGGCAGAGAGCTAGCTAAGGTTTGCACTTTCGGTAGGAGGATAACTGAGTTAGCTAAAGAAGCAGCTCGACTACATAACGAGAAAACGAACACTTAAGACTGGACTTTGGCAAAAGGATACCTTAGTCAGTCGCAACCATTCGGCTTAAGTCACACTCATGTAACTTCAAGTCTAGTTTTGCTAGTTTGGCGAGATGATTAAAGTTTCAATCGGCAAAGAGATACCTTTGAAGTGACCCCTTTAGTTCGGACAGAAGCACAAAAGATTTAAGCGTATCTACTTTCTACCACATTTCTACTTCTGTTGCTCATTCCATTTCTTTTCGTATTCGTCGGGTGTTAGATAACCTAA
>JAHHHP010000041.1 GCA_019359275.1 Myxacorys chilensis ATA2-1-KO14
CAATTTCAAGGAAAAGTAGGCGTATATGCTGTTTTTGATCAGACGAAAACACTGCAATTTGTTGGGTTTTCGCGAGATGTTTCTCTAAGTTTGAAGCAGCATTTAGTCCGACAGCTCGATCGCTGCTATTGGGTAAAAGTAAAGACCGTTGATCGTCCGAGTCGCGCGGTTTTAGAAGAGATTCGCGCAGCTTGGATTGAGGAAAACGGTTCAACTTTGGGTGACGATACGCTCTGGACTCAACCCATTCAGGTAAAAGCCTTGATGACTCCTGAAGAACAGGCAAATTATCAAAACCCAATTCATGACGAAGTAGCTCAAGGAAAAGTCTTGAAAAATGTCGCTAGACGGGTTGAGGCAGATATTTTAGCTCAATTGAAAGAACGAGGAGTTCAATCTGAGATTCGGTTCAATCCTAAGATTAAAGAAGAAGGATTGCTAGATTTGAAATAATCGCTTTGGAACTAGATTAGGCAGCAGATTAGGTAGCGGATGGAGCTATCTGCTACCTAATCTGCTGCCACTAAACTATTTGCTACATATCGCTCGGTCACTTCTGCAATCCGCTGACCGAAATGATGCGCCGTTACGCGATCCTTCGGAGCTTGGCAAGGCCAATCGCCCGGATCAAGTTCTGCTTCTTTGCCGCTCATATCTAGCTGGCTTTGCCCCATTACGCCTAAAAATGCGCCAATTCGATTGATGCTTCTAAACTGTTTGAGTTCCAACAGTCAATATCTTGATATTATGATATCGAATATATATTAGTAAAGCTAAATTTTGGCTGTTTGAGGTATTGCAGGTAAGTCTAAGCTTTAGCAACGTCGCATTTGCCTTGCACAAATAATTTGTCTAAAGCAAAACTCTGCCAAACCTACGTTTTAGAACTGAATAAATTTCTTCCGTAATTTCCCTTAAATTTCTTACAATGCTTATGAATTTATTACTTACTTAATTGCAGAATTCACGTATCCTCATCCGAAAGCGTACGCAAAAATGAGTTTCTTGGGCAAAATGTCTACGGCTACTTGGTAACAATTCTCACCATTAGTCTTTGCCCTAACTCACCCCTTCTGAGGAGTACGCCCCATGGAACTTACTGGGTCATCTATCTGGAGCCGTTCACCATTTGTTCTAAGTACGGATGACGCTGAGCGTACCCTTGAAGCGACTGCATCGCCCCTGCAAACCCCTCAGACGCCACTAGCGCGAAGCGCCTCGGCTTCTATCCTCTTCATCGATTCGGGGGTGAAAGACTACCAATCGTTAGTCGCGGGTGTGCAAGCAGGAACCGAAGTCCATGTCCTTCATTCGGCACAAGGCGCAATTTCTGGGGAAGCTAGCGGCGCGATCGCGCAGATTACTCAAACCCTTTTGGGGCGAAGCGGTATTTCTAGCCTGCATATCATTTCTCATGGAGAAGTGGGAGGGGTTCAACTAGGCAACACCTGGCTTACAGGGAAGACGCTTGACAACTACGCATCGCAATTTAAAAGTTGGTCAGAGGCGCTGACAGAAGATGCAGATATTCTGCTGTATGGGTGCGATATTGCTCAGGGAGAGCAGGGGCAAGCCTTCATTAATCAATTTAGTCAACTGACGGGAGCGGACATTGCTGCCTCAACGAATTGGACAGGAAACGCAGAGCTGGGCGGCGACTGGACGCTAGAAGCGAATATGGGAGAGATTGAGGCTGCGATCGCGCTCCGGTCAGATACGTTAGCCGCTTATCAAGGCGTTTTGCCCATTGATCTGATCTCGGTTTCTGATCCCACGCTCTTTAGCGCCACTGTAGGAGGCAGCAGTGGAGCAAGCAGCACCAGCCAAGATGGGCAGTATGTTGTCTTTACCAGCAGTGCCAACAATCTAGTCGACAACGACACGAATGGGAAGTCAGATGTGTTCCTATTCAACCGCACAGATGGGTCTGTCAAGCTGATTAGTCATCAAGTGAGCAGCACGTTTAGCGCCACAGGTGATTCGCTGAACCCAATCATTAGCAGCAACGGAGATTCTGTCACGTTTGTCAGTAATGCTAGTAATCTTGTGTCCGGCGATATTCAAAATACAGGGACTCGGAACAATATCTTTGTTTGGGATCGGCAGAATGATGTCACTACGCTGGTGAGCCGATCGAGCACAGGGTTGAGCGGAAACAATACTTCCTCTAGTCAGACTATTAGTGCGACTGGAGATGCGATCTCGTTTCTCAGTCTAGCCACGAATCTCGACTCACGGGACAGCGGCAATACTCGACGGGATGCCTACCTGTGGACTAAATCAGATAACAAGGTCACGTTGGTCAGCCGCAATTTCAACAGAACAGTTGCTGGTAATGGAATAGTCAGTGCGGCGGTCTTGAGCAGTGATGGAGGCTATGTCGCCTTTACCAGCAACGCATCCGATTTAATTACTGCTACCGATTCTGATACAAGTCAGAGTCCAGACGTGTTTCTGTGGAAGCGCCCTGATGATGGCTCTACCGATAACAGCGTCCTACTGGCATTAACCTCTGGCGGCAATGTTTCTGGCACGCCCTCGATTAGTATAGGTGGCGATCGCGTTGCATTTACAAGCAATAGTCCGCTGGGCACGAACGACACGAATGGTCTTAACGATGTTTTCGTCTGGACTCGTTCAACGACCGATCCAACTAAAGGAACGATTCAACTCGTCAGTGCTACTAGTGCGGGTCAAAGTGGGACAACTCCTAACTCTGTTACGGGTGACGGGTCATTCAGACCTGTAATTAACGACACGGGTAACTATGTCGCTTTTACTAGCACCGCTAACGATTTAGTGGAAGGTGACACAAATGGCAAGAAAGATGTTTTCGTACGAGATCTGACTTTAAATACAACAGTCCTGGTCAACCGCAGCACGGCAGGCGAAGTAGGTAACGATGAATCTGATTTTGCAACCTTGAGCTACAACGGTAAGCGAGTGAGCTTTATTAGTAGCGCTACGAATTTAGTGAATGGCGACACCAATGGCAAGCCAGATATTTTTGTTCGTGACATTTCTACAACGCCTTCAACCTATCTCATCAGCCGCAATCCTTCTGGCACTGTAGGAAACAACGCATCGGGTAGCACCCTCATTAATGGTTTTCCCACTCAAGTTGCCCCTGTGATCAGTGGAGATGGCAATTTTGTTGCCTTTAACAGCGCTGCCACTGACCTGATTGCCAATGATAGCAACAGCTTAGAAGATGTGTTCATCACAGGCGTCTCGTTTGGCAGTGCAGTACTGGCAACTCGTCGCAATACAGGTTCACTCGGAAATTCTAGAACTGGAAGTGGCGACTCCAACACTCATGTTGGCTCGATCAGTGCAGATGGGCGCTATGTGGTGTTTACCAGCAAAGCCTCCGAACTCACAGCAAATGACACAAACGCGGCTGAAGATGTTTTCTTGCGAGATCTGCAAACGGGAAAGACAACGCTGATTAGCCGCAACCAGGCCGGAACTGCAAGTGCAAATGCCGCCTCTTTCGATCCGCAAATTAGTGCTGATGGTCGATACATCGTTTTTAGCAGTACTGCGTCAGATATCATCGCTAACGATAGCAATACGGCGAGCGATGTCTTTTGGTACGATCGCGAAACCAATAAAATGATGTTGGTTAGCCATACGATCGCGGGTGTCGTGGGCAACGGAGCATCACTTAGTCCTGTTCTAAGTGCAGATGGGCTTTTTGTAGCGTTTGTCAGTAGCGCGAACCTCACAGGCGTTGCTACAAGTGGTAAAAATATTTTTATTTGGAATAGTACGACTGATACTACTACTCTTGTGAGTGCTGGCGGTAATGGTGATTCTGATAGTCCGGTAATTAATGGTAATGGTGAGTATGTTGTCTTTGCCAGTGCGGCTTCAAATCTAGTTGCAGGTGATACAAACAACAAGAAAGATATTTTTGTGTGGAATCGCTTAACGAATGCGATCGCGCTGGTCAGCCAAAGCAGCGGCGGCGCGATCGGAGACGGTGATTCTTCAGTAGCCAGTATCAGTAATGATGGAAAGATCATCGCCTTTACTAGCGCTGCAAGCAACTTAGGTGGAGGAACAGATAGTAATAGTGGACTAGATGTCTTCGTTCGTAATCTCAATACCAATACAACTACGCTAGTTAGTGTAAATACCAGTAGTACTTACAGCGCAGGTGGAGGCGGCACTCTCAATCGCTTTGGCGCATTTAACCCGATTGTGAGTGGTAATGGTGAATTTGTTGCATTTAGCAGCACCTTTGTTGATCTTACTAACAATGATTCAAACAATGCTGAAGACGTTTTCGTTCGCAATCTCAAAGACAACACAACACAATTAGTCAGTATTAATTCTTCGGGAGCAAGCGGAACGGGCACAAGCAATGGAGCAACTGGCTCATCTGGAACTGGCTCTTCCAATCCCGTCATCAGCAGTGACGGTCGATTTATTGGCTTCAGCAGCTACTCAACCGATTTGGTCAGTGGTGACACAAACGGAGTTCAAGATATTTTTGTTCGCGACCTCAAAACAGCTTCCACGGCTTGGATCAGCAACACAGGTACAGCAGGCGGCAATGGAGCCTCGTTTAATCCAGTCATCAACAGCACTGGAAGCTACCTTGCCTTTGCAAGTAATGCGATCAATTTAACTAGTTCTGATCTAAACGGCAAACCAGATGTGTTTGGCTCAACCCTAGCTACCATAGTGAGTTTGTCAGCTACCAACAAAAGTGTTGCTGAATCGGGTGCACCCGCAAATCCGACCTATCAAATTCGCCGTAGTCGCACCGAGGGTACGCTCACAATTAAGTTAAAAATCGACGCGACGAGTACCGCTACGATCGCAGCAAAAGTAGGTGAAATCGCAGACTTTACTCCGACGATTGATGCTGGCTCGTTCACCATCACGGGCAGCGATCTAATTATTACTCTACCGGATGGCGTGGGAACGGTGAACCTTACGCTCACTCCGCAAGATGACATTCAGGCAGAAGCTGCCGAATTTGTGAAACTAACATTAGCAGACGATCCAGCCTATTCGATTTCAACCACCGCCAATACGGATACGGTCACGATCGAGGCCAACGACACGGTTGTGACGAACACCAATGACAGTGGTGAAGGCTCACTGCGGCAAGCCATTCTGAACGCAAATGCGTTTAGTGGCAAAGACACCGTTAGCTTTGGGATTGGAGGATCGGGCGTTAGAACAATTGCGCTTGCATCTGCGCTTCCAGATATCACAGATGCGGTGATTATTGACGGTACAACTCAAGAAGGCTACACGACAACTCCAATCATTGAGCTTAATGGTGCAGGCGCAGGAACTGCCAACGGATTAACACTCAAGTCAGGTGATAACACCGTTAAGGGATTAATTATCAATCGATTCACGGAAAATGGAATCTGGATAGAGGGCGTAGGCGGTAACACGGTTCAAGGAAACTACATTGGAACAGATGCAACTGGAACCGGAAATTTTGGCAACGCTCTAGACGGAGTTAGCATCAATTCTAGTAACAATACAATTGGTGGTACGACAGGAAACGTTATTGCCAATAACCAAGGTTCGGGAATTTCTATCGAGGGAAATGTTACTGGAAACCGAATTCAACAAAATTCGATTTTCCTGAATACTGACTTAGGTATTGACTTAGGCAACGATGGCGTGACGGCGAATGATCCTGGAGATATTGATACAGGCGCAAACGGTTTACAAAACACAGCAGTGCTGACGATCGCAGAACCTTCTAGCACAGGTACCGCTATTTCCGGCACGTTTGACGGCGCAGCAAACTCGACCTTCCAAGTCGAATTTTTCAGCAACACAACGGCTGATCCTTCTGGCTTTGGGGAAGGACAAACCTTCTTAGGCACAACGACTATCACCACCGACGCTACCGGAAAAGCGATCGTCAGCTACACCCATCCTCAAGCGATCGCGGCGGGACAGTTCATCAGCGCAACCATCACCGATGCAACGGGCAATACGTCTGAGTTCTCGAACGCTCGCCTTGTTTCAGTGCCCAACGTCACGATTAGCCCTACTACGCTAGAGCAGCTAGAAGGAAAAACGGCATTTGTCTTCACACTGACGCTCGATCAAGCCAGCAGCCAAGAGATCGGCGTACAAGTCACCACCAGTGACATCACAGCTACAAGTCCAGATGATTATGAGGCGTTTGATCAGAACGTCGTGTTTGCGCCTGGCGAAACGTCCAAAACAGTAACCATTGTCGTAAAAGACGACATGGTGAAAGAGCCAAACGAAACCTTTAAAGTGTCACTTGGCGCGGTGGTCAACGCGGTAGTAGGAAGTAATTCATCTGCGATCGCAACGATTCTAGATGATGACAATCCGCCGACATTGACGATCGCGAATATTACCCTACCAACCGTTACCGAAGGCGATTCGGGAACAACAAACTATCAGTTTGAAGTCAAACTCTCCAATGCGACGAGTGACCCAGTGACGGTGACGTATGCCACAGCGGATGGCAGTGCAACCACAAGTGACAATGATTATACTGCTGTATCGCAAACACTCACCTTTAACCCTGGAGAAACATCAAAGATTATCACCGTGTTAGGGACGGGAGACACAAAATTTGAACAAGATGAAACGTTTTCGGTTACTCTAAGCAACGTTAGTAGCAATGCTTCGATCTCAACCGCAACTGCAACAGGCGTAATCAAAAACGATGATCAAACTTCTGTCATCAGTGTGAGCGCTGCTGATGCTATTAATGAGGGAGCAGAAGGTACTACAACAGATTATATCTTTACGGTTAGCCTAGACAAGCCAAGTGACGAACCTATTACAGTTAAATACAGCACTGAAGATTTGACTGCTAAAGCCTCTGACAACGACTATGTGCCGATTACAAATACGCTGACATTTGCCCCTAACACCACGACGCAAACAGTGGTGGTGAAAGTCAAAGGCGATCGCACGTTTGAAAGTGATGAGCAGTTCAAACTAGTGTTGAGCGAGCCAACTAATGGAGCAATTTCGGTTGAGCAAGGCAGCGCGATCGCAACGATTAAAAACGACGACTTGCAGCCAACCGTTCAAATTACTGCACCCACTAAAGCTGAAGGGGATACAACGAATCCGTTTAACTTCCTGATCTCGCTTTCCAACCCTTCTGATACAGCGATTACGGTCAATTACACAACCGAAGACGGAACCGCCTTAGCTGGAGAAGATTACACGGCTCAAATTAATCAAACGCTGACCTTCAACCCAGGCGAAACTGAGAAAACGATTGCAGTCGATGTTTTGGGCGATCGCAAGCGAGAAGAGAATGAGACTTTCTCGATTAAACTGACAAACGCAACGAATGCAACCCTTGCAGATCCCAGTGGAGTCAGTGCCGTTGCCACGATTCAAAATGATGATCTGCCGCCGGAAATTACGATCGCAAATACCACTCAAAATCAGCTAGAAGGTGCGATTGGTGAGACGAATCTCAACACATTTGAAGTTTCATTATCGAATCCCAGCGATCAAACTATCACAGTTAAATATGATGCTTTGAATGGCAACCTTCCAAGTGGAAATGCAACCCTTGAAAACAACGACTTTGAAGCAGCCTCTGGCACACTAACTTTCAACCCTGGTGAAACGAAAAAAACCATTACGGTTAATGTTAAAGGAGATGCAGATCAAGAACCCGATGAAACTTATCTCGTCAAATTAAGTGACGTCAGCAGTAGTGCAACGCTAAAAATAGATACTGCCTTCGGATTGATTCAGAATGACGATGCTGCGCCAACGATTAGCATCTTAGATGCCAGTATCGATGAGGGTAATTCTGGTCAAACCGCTCTTAAATTTAAGGTGAACCTGTCGAATGCCAGCAGCGATCCGATAACTGTTTCCTACTCGACCAGCGACGGCTCAGCAAAAACGGGCGACAACGACTACGCTAGCGTGTCGAATGCGAGCATTACCTTTGCCCCTGGAGAAACCTCGAAAGAGATCACCATTCTGCTAAACGGTGATACCAAGTTAGAACCCGACGAAGACTTTAAGGTGACGCTGAGCAGCCCAATCAACGCGACGATTGCAAGCGCGATCGCGACGGGAACGATCACAAACGACGATCGCAGACCTACCCTTGGAATTAGCGGTGTCACAAAAGGCGAAGGCAATAGCGGTACTCAAGATTATGTCTTCACCGTCACGCTGTCGAACGAAAGTGCGGAAATTATCACGGTAGACTATGCCACTGAGGACGACACGGCAACAGTAGCCGATGGAGACTACCTCGCCAAAACAGGACGGCTCACCTTTAGCCCTGGTAGCCCCCTCCAGCAGCAAATCACTGTGCAAACGGTTGGAGATGTGAAGTTTGAACCGACCGAGCAATTCGTCGTCAAGCTGCTCGATCAGTCCGTGGTGAACGCCGATATCTCAGTGGCTCAAGCGTATGGAGTTCTGACCAACGATGACAGCCAGCCTACTCTGTCACTCAGCGGTCGCCAATCTCAAAATGAAGGCATTAGTGGAACAACGCCGTTTGTCTTTGAGGTGAATCTCTCGAATCCAAGTAGCGATGCGATTACCGTCGATTACACCACGATTCCTGGAAGTGCAACACCAGAGGTAGACTACATTCCCGCTTCTGGCACGCTCACGTTTAATCCAGGTGAGCAGAAGAAGACCATCACCGTTTTAGTCAAGGGAGACACGGACGTTGAGCCAGATGAAGACTTTACGCTCAGGCTGGCTAACCCGGTTAACGCCATACTGCCAGCAGGCGCAACCGATGCTCAAGGCATCATTCAAAACGATGATCAGCCGCCTTTCCCGACGATTAGTATTGATGATGCAAGCGGCAATGAAGGAAATGCTGGAACGACAACGGCATTCAAATTCAAAGTCAAATTATCTCAAGCAACTAGCGTTCCGGTTACTGTTCAATACGCCACGAGCGACGGGACTGCCAGAACTAATGACCTAGATTACACAGGAGTTACAACCACAACGCTCACGTTTGCACCGAACGAGACCGAAAAAGAAGTGACCGTGTTCGTGAATGGGGATAACAAGTTTGAGCCAACCGAAATCTTTAATGTCACGCTGATTAACCCAATCAATGCTGAACTCTCTACGATCGCAAGTCAAGCCAAAGGCGTAATCATTAATGATGATGCAAAACCCACACTCAGCATTAATTCGATCGCGCTCACAGAAGGTGATGCTGGACTGAAAGATTTTGTCTTTGCCGTAGATCTGTCGAATCCAACCGCTGATACCGTAGAGGTTGACTACGACACGCTTGATGGCACTGCTCGCCTGATCGATAGTGATTACCAGAGCGCAACCGGAAAGCTGACCTTCCTTCCTGGCGATCCATTGCGGCAGTTCATTACGGTGAAGGTCGTCGGCGATCGCACGTTTGAACCCACCGAAACCTTTACGGTCGGTCTCAAAAATCCCAAAAATGCAGATCTATCCAACGTATCCAATCAAGGCACTGGAACCATTCTTACCGATGATTTCCGCCCAACTTTTAGCATCCAGAATGTCACCGCGCCAGAAGGCAACAGTGGCACAACACCGTTTACCTTTAAGGTTGACCTCTCCAACCCCAGCAGCGAAACCATCACCGTTCAATATGACACGAAGCCCGGAACGGCTGACACCAGCGACTATACACAAAGCACCGGCACTCTAACCTTCGCTCCATTAGAGCAATCGAAGACCATTACAGTACAGGTGACGGGTGATACTCAATATGAGCTGGATGAGACGTTTACCGTCGAGTTGAGCAACCCAACTAACGCAGCTTTGCCGCCTTCAAGCGCGACAGGCACGATTCAAAATGATGATTCGTTGCCGCAGGTGCAAGTCAGTGTTTCGCCAAGCCAGGCAGAAGGCGATAGCGGCATCACCCCGTTTGTGTTTGAAGTCAGTCTGTCTCAAGCAAGTTCCTTGCCAGTTACGGTGGCTTACAGTACGGCTGATGGACAAGCGACGACTGCTGATAACGATTACACCGCCGCCACAGGTACGCTCACCTTCAATCCAGGTGAAACGAAGAAGACTGTTACCGTTAACGTCTTAGGCGATACTCGCTTTGAGCCTAACGAAACCTTTCAACTTAAACTCAGCAATCCTACGAATGCGACCCTATCCAATCAAGGTACTGGAACCATTCTTGCCGATGATCTTCGTCCAACTTTTAGCATCCAGAATGTCACAGCACCAGAAGGCAACAGCGGAACAACACCATTTACGTTTAAGGTTGACCTCTCTAACCCCAGCAGCGAAACTATTACCGTTCAGTACGACACCAAACCAGGAACGGCTGACACCAGCGACTACACGAGAAACACGGGCACTCTGACCTTTGCGCCGTCGGAGCAATCGAAGACCATCACAGTGCAGGTGACAGGTGATACTCAATATGAACTGGATGAGACGTTTACCGTCGAGTTAAGTAACCCAACCAACGCAACTCTGCCGTCTGCAAGTTCTACACTGGCCGCGACAGGCACGATTCAAAATGATGATTCGTTGCCGCAGGTGCAAGTCAGTGTTTCGCCAAGCCAGGCAGAAGGCGATAGCGGCATCACCCCGTTTGTGTTTGAAGTCAGTCTGTCTCAAGCAAGTTCCTTACCAGTTACGGTGTCCTACACCACAGCTGATGGACAAGCGACGACTGCTGATAACGATTACACCGCCGCCACAGGTACGCTCACCTTCAATCCAGGCGAAACGAAGAAGACTGTTACCGTCAATGTTTTAGGCGATCGCACGTTTGAACCCAACGAAACCTTCCAGTTCAAACTCAGCAATCCTACGAATGCGACCCTATCCACGGTGTCTAATCAAGGCACTGGAACCATTCTTGCCGACGATCCTCGTCCAACCTTTAGCATTCAGAATGTCACAGCAGCAGAAGGCAACAGTGGCACAACACCTTTTACCTTTAAGGTTGACCTCTCCAACCCCAGCAGCGAAACTATCACCGTTCAATATGACACGAAGCCCGGAACCGCCGATACTAGCGACTACACACGAAATACAGGGGTGCTAACCTTCGCACCATTGGAGCAATCGAAGACCATCACGGTGCAGGTGACAGGTGACACTCAATATGAGCTGGATGAGACATTTACCGTCGAGTTGAGCAACCCAACCAATGCAACTTTGCCGTCTGCAAGCTCTACGCTGGCCGCGACAGGCACGATTCAGAATGATGATTCGTTGCCGCAGGTGCAAGTTACCGCTACGCCGAGTCGAGAAGAAGGCAATAGCGGCATCACCCCGTTTGTGTTTGAAGTCAGTCTATCTCAAGCAAGTTCCTTGCCGGTTACGGTATCCTACACGACGGCTGACGAACAAGCCACAATCGCCAATAACGACTACACCTCCACCACAGGCACACTCACTTTCAATCCGGGTGAAACGAAGAAGACCGTTACCGTTAACGTCTTAGGCGATACTCGTCCTGAAGCCAACGAAACCTTCCAGTTCAAACTCAGCAATCCCAGCAATGCAACGATCGCTCTTGGTTCAGAGGAAGTTAAGGGGACAATTGAAAATGACGACACCAGTCCCGGTACTCAAATCAATCGCGATAGCAAAACAGATATTGTTTGGCGCAATGCTCTCACGGGTGAGAATGCTATCTGGTATCTCAACAACACAACCTATGAAAGCTCAAGCAATCTGCTGACCGTAGACGAGGAAGGGTGGCGCATCAAGGCGACGGCTGACTTAGATGGAGACGGTGACGATGACCTGATCTGGCAAAACGAGCGCACCAGCTCAGTCGGGCTGTGGTTGATGGAGGGGAATCAAGCCATCAAGTATGTGATTTCCCCGATCGTGCCCGGAACAGACTGGAAAATTCAGGGAGCAGCAGATTTCAACCGCGATCGCAAAGCAGACATCATCTGGCGCAACACTCGAACCGGAGAAAACGCGATCTGGCTAATGAACGGCACCACGTTCAGTAGCGCGGCTTATCTCCCATCGGTGGTAGATCTGTCTTGGAAAATGCAGCAGTTTGGTGACTTTAACAACGATAACGACACCGACATCCTGTGGCGCAACGAAAGCAGTGGAGAAGTTGCGATTTGGCAACTCCAGACCACCCAATTTAAGGCTGGATACTACCTGCCGACGATCGCAGATTTAACCTGGAAAATTAAAGGCGTTGCCGACTTTACAGGGGACAGTTTCCTGGACATCGTATGGCAAAACGACGTCAGCCAACAAGCTGCTATCTGGCAAACCCGTAACTTTGCCTTTGAGCAAGGGTCTTTCATTAAAACCCTTCCCGGTCCGGGCTGGGAGATTCAACGAACGAAGGATCTGAACGGCGATTTCAATCCCGATCTGCTCTGGCACAACTACCTCAGCGGACAAAATGCAGTGTGGTACATGAATCGCACCAATGTTGGAACGGGTCTGTACTTACCCCGCTTAGACGATCTCCAGTGGAATACCTTTCTGATCGGTGATTTTGATAAGAACCAGACGCAGGAGGTTCTGCTGCACAACAATCTCAGTGGAGCGACAATGATTTGGCAGCTCAACTCAAGTTTATTCTCATCAAATGTTCCACTGACTACCGTAAGTGACACCAACTGGGTTATTGATCTCTCAGGTGACTTTACTAGAGATGGAGAAGCCGATTTGCTCTGGCGCAACATCCGAACGGGTGAAGCCGGGCTCTGGTTAATGAAGAACGGCGCACGCTACGCCAATGGCTTTGGCATTCAATTCGGTGATCCAGCTTGGGTTGCTAAAGGCACGGCAGACTTTAACGGTGATCGCAACCTCGATCTGGTGTGGCGCAATCATCGCACTGGAGAAGTCGCGCTGTGGAAGATGGATGGAGCGTTCATATCAGAGGGCATTTATTTACCGCGAGTCGCTGATCTCGACTGGGAGATTGAGGGCGTACAAGACTTTAACCGCGATCGCAACCCTGATCTCCTCTGGCGCAATCGTCGCACTGGAGAGACGGGCATTTGGTTGATGGATGGCTTCCGGTTTAACCGCTCTGTGTTGCTGCCAACGGTTTCCAACGAATGGAGAATTAAAGGCGTTGGCGACTTTAACACCAATGGTCAACCTGATTTGCTCTGGCGCAATGAGAGTACAGGCGAAGTCGCCATTTGGTTGATGAATGACACTCAGTTTCAGCAGGGTCATTACTTACCCAGGGTGAGCGATGCCGCTTGGGATATCTACGGCATCCGCGACTTTAGCGAAGATGGCTCCGTCGATCTGCTGTGGCAAAACAGCCGCACGGGAGAGACTGCGATTTGGTTCCTCATTGGAGTTGACTTTGGCATCAGCATGTATCTGCCCACTTACACAGATAAGAATTGGCACATTGAGGCAGTTGATGACTTCAAGATGAATCGCCAGTAAGGAGGTAGGCGTAATTAAACTGAAGCCTCTCTTCTGTTTGATTACGCCCATCTCCTTAGAATCTGTCGGGTTGCTGATTCAAATCGGGATCAGTGCCTTTTCCTTACTTCTTATTTCTTTCTTTACTATAGAGAGGACACGTCATTTCTACTGTTTAGTCTCTTGCCCATTTCATGTCCCATCCTTTTTCTCACGGACACGTCTTTTTTAGCCCTGGTTGTCATTACAGCTACCGAGTGATTGGCCCTTGCTGCCGATTGTTCGATCGCGAAACCTTGCCCTATCCTTGTTGCCGAATTGAATGGCGCAGCAAAGAACCGAGTTGGCGGCGGATTGGCAAACGATTCATACCCGATATTGCCACTCGTAGCAGCCCGTCCTACAGCGTCGAAATTGTTGGACAAGGACAGGCCGGAGCATCAGTTGTGATGACGCTATATTGGGTTAAACTTCCTCAACCGCTTAAAGAATGGTGGCACTCCAGTAAACCCGCTACTGCCTTGACGGCGGACTCAACGAGTTTAGTGTCTGCTGAAGACATCAAGATCGAGGGGTAAACTGCGCTTCCCCACAGGGGATGAACGACGGTAGAACACGCGCCTAATTGAGTGGTTGAATAGCCGAGGGACGATCGCACCACTGCTACATCATCCAATCGCATTCGTCCAGCTTGAGAAGTCAGAGGTAACCCAGTTTGAGGATCAAACCCGTCGGCCAAGTAGCCTAACTGCTTGAGATGCTGAATAATTTTTAATCCGATTTCTAGGAAGCGTTGCCTCAGTTGGTGCTTGCAATGTTCGGCTTCTGGAGTGCAATGGGTCAGTTCTAGATTGGCAGGTTGCAAGATCACGATAATTGAGCGCACTGGGGCAGACCATTCTGGCAGTAGTTGGTCGCCATACTGACTAATAAAGGTGTTGGGCGGGTGAACAGAGTATTGCATCAGATAGCGCTGGAAGCAGAAGTAATCCTACCGTGTAGAGCGGTGAAACTAGAGAAGGCAGGAGCAATGCCTAGTAAACGGTTTAACTTGGCTAGACGAAAATGATTTGCCGAGGCGAACTATTAGAATTATTCAGTTTAACGACTGAATTGAATAGGCAAACATTTGTACTTTTGAAATTGATCTATTGTCGTGAGATCAGTCTTAAGTTCACCTTAGCGCAGAGATTCACCATCAGCAAATTAGCGATCGCATCGCTTTTATAAGACATGAATAACGACGTCTTTATGACACGTTGCGGCAGGGTTGGCGCGATCGGCTAGATAAACATGGCTTAATCGTTTGACTGACCTCACAGCCTCGTGTTTTTCTTTGGTTCGACGAACTCATTTTCTATATTTGAGGACTCGTTTTCTATATTTGGGAACTGGTTTGCTGAATTTGGGAACTGATTTGCTGTATTTGAGAACTGGTTTTCTATGTTTGGAAACTGATTTGCTTATTTTGTGAATTATTAGCTAGTGGTAGTCGTTGCCAGCGCTTAATCAGATCTCGCGAAGCTGTGAATAGAAGCCTTCACTGCTGTCATGAAAGCTTAGCCATTGAAGATGTAATTGTTAACGATGGACAGATTGAGTTAAGCCCTTTAAGGTGAAATACGAGTTTAGTCGCCCTAGTGTCGAAATGTGCTATGACATTTAATTCCAAAGCCTCAGATGTGAAAGTCCACTGTACCTTCTCAGGAGACTCTATTCACCCTTGGGACACTGGCACAAGAGTATCGGAACTGCAAGTGTTGCTAAACGCTTGTGGATACTCTTTACGGGTTGACGGAGACTTTGGAAGTCTGACAGAAACTGCCATTAAAACATTTCAGCAGCAACACGAGTTAAAAGTCGATGGAGTTGTCGGCACAATAACGTGGAAAGCTTTAGAAGCAAACATCCGACCGGGAGCGCGAATGCTGAAACTCGGACACACCGGAGCAGATGTACATGGGCTTCAAGAACTTCTGCACAATCACGGTTATTCTGTTCAAAAAGACGGCTGCTTTGATGCCACTACCGAACGTGCTGTCATGAGCTTTCAGCAAAAGTGCCAGTTAAAGAATGATGGTATTGTCAATGTCGCCACCTGGAATCAGTTACAGAAGTGCCCAGCCTCTAATAGCTCAAAGCCTGGCAGATCAAAGTCTGGCAGATCTAATTCTGCGATGCCTTTCCCAAATCTAAAAAAGCGGATTGACTCAGGCAAGTGGTGGTAGAAGATGCCGCTTGTCTAAGTTTAGTTGTCTAAGTCTAGGGTGTAATGACGTGTTTCCTTCGGAGTTGCGCTCTGCGTTAATCGCTAGACTTATAAGCAATCCACCCACCAAAGTCAGACACATCAAGCCAGTTATATTTCTCCACGAGTTCACGCGGGTAAAGAAACGCAGTTGCAACGTCTCCATTTTCTAGAACAACATCGGCAGGATACATATGAGGCGGCTCATTTGCAGCAAGATGCTCAAACTGCTCGTGAGTGAGTTCATACACTTCTCCCGGAATCGAGATGCCCCCTTCCTCAACTTGGTAAATGGCTGGATGCCAACCGTTTTCAGCAGCATGGAGGCGATACAAAGGTTTTGTTTGGGTCGCTTCAATAAACATAGCGTTGCCTAAGTTGCCGTGGTCTGATTGACCGCGCAACGCTGATCCACAGATGAAAATGCGTTTAGCTGCTGTCTGGGTCATACGGGTCTCCACCAATTATTGATCTGTCACTATTTAATCTAGTATCCAAACCGCCCTCACTCTAACCCTCTTCCACAGGAGAGGAGATAAAAGTTTGGCTCCCTTCTCTCGTGGAAGAAGGAGCAAGGGATAAGGGTAGCAGTAATCTCAATGACTTGCCGAGTTAATAATTAATGCGCTTGAACAGAACCTCAATCAATTGCCTCGCTTCTAACGGCATAATTGGCGCAAAGCAAACGTCAATGACTGGGATAGACAGGATTTGTAATTGGCAGTTCATCCTTGAATAACAGAAACCGCCTTGGGCATTGCTCTAAGTTTGACCTTGAATCTGATCATTCCTTTTCTGTCTCAGCGTTCTATTGCTTCGAGCCGAACGGCATCTCGCTATGCTGTCATCATCAGCGAAGCGAAACGATAAACCGCAAATTTTAGAAAGTGGAGAACCCAATGGCTCGTTTTCTGATTGGCACTGTCCCGGTTATTGGACATGTTAGCCCTGCTGTACCGATCGTCCGTGAGCTAGTCAAGCGCGGACATGAGGTGTGTTGGTACACTGGACAAGCGTTTCAATCAACGGTTGAGAAGACTGGAGCGCGGTTTGCCCCGATTCTCAGTTGGCTCGACTACTCGGATGCAAAGAACGTTCCTTCGTCCTTGATGGAGCAACGTGAAGCGGCTCAGGGAGTGCAACGACTGAAATTTGACCTGAAAAATTTCTTCATCGATCCTGCATTAGGGCAAACCAAAGATCTTTCAGAGATTCTGGATCAGTTTCCAGCCGATGTCCTGATTGCCGATTCTATGTTTCTGGGCGTCTCCTGGGTCGCAGAACAAAAAGGGCTACCTTGGGCAGAGTTTGGTGCATCTGCTTTAGCTCTGAACAGCCGAGACACGGCTCCTTTTGGGTTGGGTCTTCTGCCCAGCAATCATCCATTCAGACGACTGCGGAATCAGGGGCTAAAGTGCTTCTTTGAACAAAAGGTGCTGCGGCATTTGAGAACCTACACGAACGATTTGCGATCGCAACTCAACCTGCCTGCCTGCCCCGTCCATTACTTTGAAAAAATTTCCCCCTTCTTGTATCTGTCCCCCAGTGTTCCAGACTTCGAGTATCCGCGCCGCGACTTACCCCCTCAAGTTCACTTTACTGGAGCGCTGCTGTCTCCGCCCCCGTCCGAGTTCACCCCTCCTGTCTGGTGGGATGAACTTGCAGGCAACACACCCATCATTCATGTCACACAAGGAACTGTGACCACGAATTCAGCAGAGTTGCTAGTGCCAACGTTGCAGGCACTGGAACACGAAGATGTTTTAGTCGTGGCAACAACAGGCGGAGCACCCGTTGACACCCTCAACCTGACTCACATTCCAGCGAACGCCAGAATTGAGCCATTCATTCCCCACGCGCATTTGCTGCCTCATGTGGATGTGATGATTACGAATGGAGGCTACAACGGAGTGCAAATGGCTCTGGCGAATGGAGTTCCCTTAGTGGTTGCAGGGAAAACAGAGGAGAAGCCGGAAGTTGCCGCGCGGGTGGAGTGGGCAAAGGTGGGAATTAATTTGAGAACGCGCACTCCTTCGCCCAAACAGATTAAAAATGCAGTCAAAACGTTGCTCAAGGATTCTAGCTATCGCACCCACAGCGAGCAGTTTCAAACCAAGATGCAACAGTACAATGCACCAGCGATCGCGGCAACATTACTCGAACAATTAGCTACCACAAAACAACCTGTCTTGAGGTAAGCCATCCTGAGTCAACAAGCCAGAGCGTGTTTTGGACACAAATAATGCTGTTCAAACTATGACGCTTGCTTTCGCCAACGCCGCTTTTCTGAACTCATCTTCAACAACTTCCCCTCAAAAGTCGGAGTTCCGAGTTTAAAGCACGCTCATCCGACTTCAAAGGTCGGAGTTCCGAGTTCAGAGCGTGAAGTTCCGGGCAAAAAGGTCGGAGTTCCGAGTTCAAAGGGTGAAGCTCCGAGTTCAGAGGTCGGAGTTCCGAGTTCAGAGCGTGAAGTTCCGAGTTCAGAGGCCGGAGTTCCGAGTTCAGAGCGTGAAGTGCCGAGCAAAAAGGTCGGAGTTCCGAGTTCAGAGGGTGAAGCTCCGAGTTCAGAGGTCGGAGTTCCGAGTTTAGAGGTTGGTAGCTCCGTTTCACAGCGTACTGCTTCATCTACTCTTCTAGGCGCGATAATGAGAGCAAGTAGAGGACTCCACCATGATTGCCACACCTCAACCTCAGAAGATGTCGATCGAGGAGTACCTGGACTGGGAACCTCGCCAAGAAACACGCTATGAATATGTTGACGGCGAAGTTTTTGCCATGACAGGCGGAACCATCCCTCACAATGACATTGCAATTAATCTCTTGACACTCGTGCGATCGCAGGTTCGGGCTAAAGGTTGTCGGATCAACATGGCAGATGTCAAAGTTCAAGTCAATGCATCCGGTCTCTATTACTATCCAGATCTGGTCGTAAGTTGCGATCCTCGTGACCTCAATGCCCGCAAATTAATCCAGTACCCTAAACTTATTGTCGAAGTTCTCTCACCTGGCACAGAATCTAGAGACCGAGGCGATAAGTTCACAGCCTATCGCAACATGCTGACGTTACAGGAATATGTGCTTGTAGACTCTGAAAAGGTCGGCGTCGAATGTTATCGTCGCGGTGAAGGTCGGATGTGGCTCTACACGCCTTATACGACGGGTGACATCCTAACTTTAGAAAGCATTGCCTGGGAAGGCGCGATCGACTTACTTTATGAGGACGTACAGTTCTTTTCAGATTGAGCGGTGAGTTAGATCGTTGATCTTCATTGCGATGCAAAGTGAAAAACTCAAAGTGAAAAACTTCAGGTTCAAAAGCTAGTCTGCTTCACGTTACAGGCAAAAGTGGCTAGAGATTGGCTTCTTTGTATCCAGTGTGCAGTAAATGTCGCTCAACATTTAGTAGCATTGCATTCACTTGCACAGAACAGCCCCATGCTTACGCTCTCAAAACTAGAAATCGATCGCGATCGCCTCACGGCTAATATTGAGCGACTCGCAAAAATTGGCAAGCAGCCTTCAGGAAGTATTTGTCGCCTTGCCTTTACGCCAGAAACCCTGCATGCTCGGGCTTTAATTCAGAGATGGATGACTGAACTCGATATGCACGTGCGAATTGATGCGGCGGGAAACTTAATTGGAACCTACGCCGGAAAACATCCTGCACCATCGTTAGCAACGGGATCTCACATTGATACTGTCCCCTCTGGTGGCAAATACGATGGAACGTTAGGCGTTTTAGCAGGGCTTGAAGTCGTTCGGACACTGCACAAAAATAATGTGCGCCTGAATCATCCGCTCGAAGTGATTGTGTTTACCGATGAAGAAAGCACCATGATTGGCTCTCAAGCGATCGCGGGCACAGTCCTCTACAACGACATAGAACGCTACCATCTGCCAAATGGACAAACGATTCAAACTGCCTTAGAGAGTCTCGGTGGAGATTGGGGTCTGTTAGCAACGGCACGGCGCGATCGCACGACGCTTTGTGCTTTCGTCGAACTCCACGTCGAACAGGGGATTATTTTAGAACGCACTGGACATCAAATCGGGATTGTTCAAGGTGTAGTCGGCATGGAGCGTCACAAGCTAAGGATCACGGGGCAGGCAAACCACGCGGGTACAACCCCAATGGATATGCGCCAAGATGCTTTGATTGCCGCGTCTAAACTTGTGCTGGCGGTGCAAGCGATCGCTCTAGCCTTGCCCAGTCAGCCAGTCGCAACGGTGGGCTATCTTACCGTTTCGCCCAATGCCGTTAATATCGTTCCTGGAACGGTAGAACTCAGCGTCGATATGCGCGATTTGTCGAAAGAGGTTCTCGATCGCATGATTCAGCAATTAGAAACTGAAGTTGCAACGATCGCGGCGGAGACAAACACTGAAATTGAGATGATGCCGCTGCTGTGTGTTGAACCGACCCCGGCGGCTGAATTAGTACAAAGCGCGATCACATCTGTGAGTCACCAGCTAGGACTAACCCATTGCTTGCTTCCGAGCCGCGCTGGGCACGATTCGCTAGAGGTTGGGCGCATCACCGACATGGGTATGATCTTTGTGCCGAGTCAATTGGGGTTGAGTCACTCTGAAGCTGAATACACCTCACCTGAACAATGTGCCCAAGGTGCAAATGTGCTGCTTCACACCCTATTAGAGCTAGACGCAATCTATAGGCTCTAATCGCGATCGCTTTTAGAAATCTTTTACAAATTTAGAGATCCTCTGAGAAATAACGTGAATTCGGGATAAGACGATTAGGGCGGGTTGGGTGGCGTTGCCACAATTCGGGGGACTTCCCCCCGCGCCCCCGCTCGTCAGGAGACGGAAGCTGTCCCCCGACACCTCCTCGCTAAGGGAAATGAGAGGGGACGGGTCGAGAAGCGAGGGCGGTTGGAGCGTGGCTTTGGCGCTGATGGCTTAACCCGAATTGACGTTAAAAATAAAGTCCCTGTACTCCCAACTGAGAGAATACAGGGACTATCAATCCCTTGTGCGAAGATCTATTTCTTGAACAAATCCCTGATAGCTTTAGCCTTGCATTCTGCTACTTATGCAAAAAGTCTTATGTGTCGTATCAGGTGCTAGGTTTACTTTTGGTTGACCGGATCAGCAATGTAACGGAATGTTGGCTCCGAATTCCAAGGCCCACGCTCATCTTTCCCACCATTGGAAGACAAATTGTAGTAAATGTCTACAGTGTCATCGGGCTGAATATTGCCAAACATCGGATCGGTCAGTTTGCCCATCGAGTCCAGAGCTTTCATAAACATCTGAGTGTGGGAAATTTCGCGAGTGAGAAGGTGTGTGAGCGTTTTTTTCGTGCCTTCATCAGTGGCTAACTTAATCAATTCTTCGTAAGTTTGGCGTGCTCCTGCCTCTGCTGCAATATTTGCTCTTAAGTCGCGCACCACATCGCCCCCCTCATTTATGTAGGTTGCTGTCCAGGCACTGCCTTGACTATCGAGAAAGTGAGGTCCCATGCCCCGAACAGCAAACAAGCTGCTTTTGTAAGCCTCGGTTTGATCCACATTTTTGGTGTGAGATTCAATCAGCTTACCGACCATTTCTAAATGTCCAAATTCCTCGATCGCAATGTCTTGGAGCATATCTCGAATGCCAGCATTCTCAACGTGGAAGGACTGCACCCAATATTGCAGAGCAGCAGTTAGCTCTCCTGTTGCTCCACCAAACTGCTCTAGAAGTAGCTGAGCAAAACGCGGATTTGCCTCATTAACATTGACGGTATGAATAGTTTCTTTTTTGTGAAAAAACATTGAAACCTTCCTTAACTAAACTTTAGATCTTCTTGTCGTAACATTTGGCTGTAGCATCCGACGCCCTATAAACCTAGAGCGAAGACCTCTGGATTACATCAACTTAAGAGGGATCAACTAAGCTACTAGGCTCTATCTTTAGAATTAGAGCGCCAAAAGTTACAGAGTCAACAAAACAGGGTCAATAAAACTGCCTCTGAACCCCGTAGGTGAGGATATCCGAACCGCTCTATCGGTCAACCCTACTGATTACAATGGGAACGCAAGCCCTAACCTTCGTGCAAAATAGTGCTGAGGTTATTTGAGAACTGTGGATAAGCCGATGACGACCATTCTGGAACAAGGCAACATCTCGATTCATACTGAGAATATCTTTCCGATTATCAAAAAGTGGCTCTACTCAGACCACGAAATCTTTTTGCGTGAGCTAGTCTCAAATTCAGTCGATGCCATCCAGAAGATGAAGATGGTGGCGCGTTCTGGAGATTTCTCTGGCGAGATGGGTGAGCCGGAGATTGTCATTACGATCGACAAACCGAAACAAACGCTCTCCTTCTCAGACACCGGCATCGGCATGACAGCAGATGAGGTGAAGCAATACATTAACCAAGTTGCATTCTCTAGCGCTGAGGAGTTTGTTCAGAAATACCAAGCCAGCGGCGATCAGCAAATTATTGGTCACTTTGGGCTTGGCTTCTACTCGTCGTTTATGGTGGCAAAACACGTCGAGATTGATACGTTGTCGTATAAAGAAGGCGCAAAACCTGTTAATTGGACATGCGATGGATCGACGGAGTTTCAGCTAACGGAATCGTCGCGTACAACGCAAGGTACAACAGTTAAACTAACGCTACAAGACGAAGAATTAGAATATCTTGAGCCGTACCGGATTCGGCAGCTAGTGAAAACGTATTGCGATTTCATGCCGTTTCCGATCAAGCTTCAAGTCATTGAAAAAGAAGATGAAGCCGCGTCAGAACCGGAACAAATTAACCGTCAGATTGCGCCGTGGAAGGAGTCGCCAAACAATCTCAGCCGAGAAGATTACCTTGAGTTTTATCGGTATCTGTATCCGTTTCAAGAAGAGCCGTTGCTCTGGGTGCATCTCAACACCGACTATCCATTTGTGGTGAACGGCATTCTCTATTTTCCGAAACTCAAGCCCGATGTCGATGTGTCGAAAGGACAGATCAAACTGTTCTGCAACCAGGTGTTTGTCAGCGATAACTGTGAGGAAGTTATCCCACAGTTTTTGCTGCCGTTGCGGGGCGTGATTGATAGTTTAGATATTCCACTCAATGTGTCGCGGAGCTTCTTGCAGAACGATCGCACGGTTCGCAGAATTGCCGACTATATTGCGAAAAAAGTGGGCGATCGCTTAAAAGAACTCTATCGGGATAACCGGGAAGAATACATTCGTTGCTGGCAGGATCTGGGAACCTTCGTCAAATTTGGGTCGCTCAACGATGATAAATTTAAGAAGCAAGTCGAAGAGATCATCATCTATCGCACCACTGCAAATCTGACTGACAACGCTCCTAAAGTGGAAGTTCAAACGCAAGAAGGAGATGTTTGGCAAGACTCATCAGAAGGCCAAAGCAACACTGTCGATGGCAAATCCTATACCACTCTGCAAGACTATCTCGAACGCAACAAAGAACGCCATGAGAATCGTGTGTTCTACTGCAACGATGAAGTCTCTCAAGCAACTTATGTTCAACTTCACACCAGTCAAGGCTTAGAAGTCCTATTTCTCGACTCCTTTATCGACAGCCATTTCGCTAGTTTCTTAGAGCGCGAGTACTCTCACGTCAACTTCTCCCGCGTAGATTCTGAGCTAGATGACACGCTGATTGACAAAGACAAAACTGAGGAGATTGTCGATCCAGCTACGAATCAAACCCGTAGTGAGCAGATTAAAACGTTGTTCCAAAAAGCGCTCAACAAGCCGAAACTGACGATTCGGACGGAGGCACTCAAGGGAGAAAACGCTGCCGCAACGCCGCCTGCTATGGTGCTGCTGCCTGAGCAATTGCGCCGAATGCAAGAAATGACGGCCTTGATGCAACAGCAGGCCGTGCAATTTCCAGAGGAACACATTCTGTTGGTCAACACCTCGCATCCAATGATTCAAAACTTGATCAATTTGAGTCATGGAGCCATTGCCACACCGGATGGTCAGTCTCCCTCGGCAGAACTTGCAAACCTCATTTGTCACCATGTTTACGATCTGGCGTTGATGGCACAAAAGGGATTTGATGCGGATGGTATGAAGTCGTTTGTTGAGCGCTCGAATCAGGTATTAACGAAGCTAACGGACAAAGCAGCAAGTTAAGCGCCGCTATTGGATGCATGAGAAGGGGCGAGGCTTCTCGCCCTTTTTGAGTGGGTGGACATCAACCTGCTTAGCTGCGCCAGCGCAACACCTGTTCTCGTACTGGGTTGTCAAACGCGCGACCTTCAGCGATCGCACGTGTAAACTCTGCTTTCAGTTGGTAGTACCAACGAGCTTGAGTATCGGCGTCTTTAATCAACATTAAACTGGGGTTATATTTCAGCCCGTCCTGTTGTTTGATCACCATCTGCCGATCTTGATCTAAAAACCGTCGTACGAGTGGACGAAGAACCGGCAGCAGAACCTTAAACCACGGTAGCGTCGTGTAGAAGAGTGTTGTGACTTCGGTTGAGGTTTCTGTAATTGGCGTGATCGTCGTTAAATTGCAGACCGTGTGACGATCGCTCGTGATTTGCTCGATTCGCACTC
Source organism: Myxacorys chilensis ATA2-1-KO14 (assembly GCA_019359275.1). Classification (GTDB taxonomy): domain Bacteria; phylum Cyanobacteriota; class Cyanobacteriia; order Leptolyngbyales; family Leptolyngbyaceae; genus Myxacorys; species Myxacorys chilensis. The sequence goes on from JAHHHP010000041.1 coordinate 24,155, forward strand.
CGGGAAGTTGGAAGGAAATTTCGACCGCAGGTTTGCGACCAATCAAGCGATACAGAACCGTCTCTCGCTCTAGCTGATGCTTTCGCATGGTGAATCCGTAGGGTGATGGGTCAAAGGTTTTGACCTCTTCAGCTAAATTGGCATCGGCTCGCCACCACCACGATCGATGTACAAACGGCACATGCGCTGGATCCATTAGCCCCACGATCGCGTGATCAACAAAACACGGAAAATTCATCACTTCAACGGATTGGTATGTCTCATGCCCAAATCCGGGAATGCGAGGAACGTCTAGCGCGATCGCATCACTGTCACCCCGATTTGCAGAAGGCATGTAGATCCAGACATTGCCCTGCACTTCTTGCACGCTGTACGCCCGAACCCCAAAATTATCTAAATTGAGGTGCTGATCCTCGGTCAACGCTGGAATTAAGGTACAGCGCCCGGCTGCATCAAACCGCCAACCGTGATAAGCGCACTCCACTTCATGCCCGTCAAACCGTCCGTAGCTGAGCGGAATCGCACGATGCGGGCAGATATCGCGTAATGCAAATGCCTGACCCGCTAACGTGCGCCCAAACAGAATAGGTTCGCCCAGCAAAATCTTGGAGATGATTTTACCGGGTTTGAGTTGGTGCCCCGGCAACGCATAGTACCAAATGTCCCGGAGGAAGGTGTTGGAATCAGCCATCAATTAATTCTTGCGGTGCGATCGACAAGTTGTGAGTTGTGCGGGCATCTTGCCTGCGATCAGTAAACATGAGCAAGATGTTGACAAAATGATTTGGAGTGCGATCGCGGGCAAGATACGCTCTAGCTTAAATCACTAACCTCCCGTTCGCCTAATCTAGAGGACGACTGCACGCGCTTAATTGTTCGCTCGCGTCATCTCCATCAAAACTTTCTGAGCGCTCTGTTCGGGCTGGTCGGTAGCGGGGCGACGCTGAATATAGCGGCCATCGGCTTGGAGATCCCACGCTTGACGATTGTCCGCTAACAAAATACCTAACATCTCCTGCAAATCTTGAGCGATGCTTGGATCTTCAATGGGAACCACCGCTTCGACCCGCCGATCGAGGTTGCGAGGCATCCAGTCAGCACTGCCAATCAACACGGTGGGATCACCATCGTTGTGAAAGTAGAACACGCGGGAGTGTTCTAGAAACCGTCCGACAATGCTCATGACACGAATGTTGTCACTCACATCCTTGATGCCCGGACGCAAACAGCAAATGCCGCGAATAATCAAATCGATTTGCACACCAGCTTGAGATGCTTCATACAGCGCCACAATAATTTGAGAATCGACAAGAGCGTTCATTTTGGCAACAATTCGCCCGTCTCGACCCTGACGCTGATGATCGATCTCGCGATGAATAAATTCAATCATGCGATCGCGCAGATTCACCGGAGCCACTAACAGCTTGCGGTAAGATTTCTGCCGCGAATATCCGGTCAAGAAGTTAAACAGATCCGTGGCATCCGCCCCTAGGTCTTCTCGACAGCTAAACAGCCCCAAATCGGTATAGATCCTGGCCGTTTTAGGGTTGTAATTGCCCGTGCCAACATGAACATATCGCCGAATTCGCCTCTCTTCCCGCCGAACGACTAACGTCAATTTGGTGTGGGTCTTGAGTCCTACCAAACCATACACAACATGGACTCCAGCACTTTCAAGTTTTTTTGCCCAGTTAATATTGTTCTCTTCGTCAAAGCGGGCTTTCAGTTCTACCAAGGCAGCGACTTGCTTGCCATTGCCTGCTGCCGCAATCAGGGCTTGCAAAATCGGAGAATCGCCCGATGTGCGATACAGCGTCATTTTGATGGCTAATACATCCGGATCGTAGGCGGCTTCCTCAATAAAACGCTGTACACTCCGTGAAAATGAATGATAAGGGTGATGAACCAGAACATCTTGTTTGCGAACGGTTCCAAAGAAATTGTCGTCGTTCTCAGATGCAGCTTTCTCAATGTCAATGTCATTGGCTCGCCGCAGAACGGCAGGCTTGATCGCCGTCCAAGGCGAATCTTTCAGCTCAGGTAACGGCAAATCGAGAAACGACATGAGATCTCTGAGACAGAGAATTCCTTCAACCTCATACACATCCGTGGGAGCAAGATCCATCTCTTGCATCAGCATCTCTCGGACGTGCTCCGGCATCGAGGAGTTAATCTCCATTCGCACGACAGAGCCTCCAAAACGACGTTTTCGGAGTTCCTGCTCGATCGCTAACATTAGATCCTCGGCTTCATCTTCCTCGACATCTAAATCTGCGTTGCGGGTAATGCGGAACGGATGATATTCCTGAATATTCATGCCCGGAAAGAGCGGCTCCAAATTGTGAGCGATGACTTGCTCTAGCGGCACGCCTGCCCACACGGTCGCTCGACTTTTAGAGAGTGAGGTGGGTGTGATTTGAGTCTCGATCGGCAGGGAGATAAAGCGCGGCAGCATCCCAGGAACCTTAACTCTCGCGAAGAGTTCTTCCTCGGTCACACTGTCTTTAATCACAACGGCTAAGTTTAAACTGAGGTTTGAAATATAAGGAAACGGATGACTCGGATCGATCGCCAGCGGCGTTAGCACCGGAAAAACTTGCTCTTGAAAATAGCTCTGTAAATATGTGCGCTGTTCTTGGCTGAGGTCGATGTAGTCCAGTAGAAAGACGCCTTGCGTGGCTAAGTGAGGACGCAAAGCTTGATTAAAGTGATAATGCTGCTTCTGCACAAGGGGACGCAGACGCTCGTCGATCAGATCAAGCTGTTCTTGGGGGGTGCGCCCGTCTGGCGGTAACTTCGTTACATTCGCTTCGACCTGCTCTTTCAGCGCTGCCACCCGCACCATAAAATATTCATCTAAGTTAGAGCTAAAAATCCCTAGAAATTTCAGCCGTTCTAACAGAGGGGTACGTGGATCAAACGCCTCATGCAGAACGCGACTATTGAACTCTAGCCAACTTAACTCTCGATTGAAATAATACTGAGGATCGGTGAGATTAATGTCCACTGTGTTTTTTTTTCGCCGACGCATTAGAATACCTCGTCTTCAATGCCAACCCACCATTCTCCTAAATTCATTAAGTCTTGGTGAATGTCAGCCAACCGAGCCTCGTATTCCGCAGTAGATAACTCCGATCGCTGTTCGTTTAACTTGAGCAATCGAAGTTGAGCCAGCAGCCAAGGTTTGGTCATGCTATCGGTCTGCTCTAAATAGCGGGCGAGGTCATAGCTGTTCATGGGTGGAGGGCCTAGGGGGAGGTCACTTTTATTGTCGCGTTAATGCGCGAGTTTTAGCAGGGGCGAGGGGAGGAACTTCGCAGAAAGATAGCCGCTATCACAAAACCGAGGAGAACCAAGGGCGCGATCGCGGCTATCTTTACTCTCTATCAATTTGAACTTTAGTCCCGATTGAAACTAGGAAGCCAAATTTTGAGCAACAAAGTCCCAGTTCACCAAGTTGTCTAAAAAGTTCTTGATGAACGCAGGACGGGCATTCTGATAATCAAGATAGTAAGCGTGTTCCCACACGTCTAAGGTCAACAGAGGCTTTTGACCATGAACTAGAGGATTTTCAGCATTAGCAGTCTTGGTGATTTTGAGTGTGCCACCATCATCGACAAGCCATGCCCAACCGCTGCCAAATTGGGTTGCCGCCGCCGCACTAAATTCCTCTTTGAACTTGTCCAGGCTACCAAAGGCCGCGTCAATTTTAGCTGCGAGATCGCCCGTTGGTGACCCTCCCCCGTTGGGGCTGAGGCTGTTCCAGAAGAACGTATGATTCCAAATTTGAGCCGCGTTATTAAAAATACCCGTTTTGGATGAATCACCAAATGACTTCTGAATAACTTCCTCTAGCGATGCATTGTCAAGCTCAGTGCCTTCGACCAGCTTATTCAGATTGGTGACATATCCTGCATGGTGCTTGCCGTAATGAAACTCCAGCGTTTCCTCTTTCATCCCGTGTGACTCAAGCGCATCTTTTGGAAACGGCAGGGGAGCTTGTGTAAATGCCATGTGTTCTAGTCCTCTCGTTAGCGTTTAAGCAAAAATAACAGGTCTAAGTCGTAGTCGAACTCTGTCTTTAACCGAAGCGTTACATACTGCGGAAAGATCAGCAGAAACATAACTTAATAGTCAGATCTTATCGCACAAAGAGTAAAGGCAAGTGCATCCTAGTGCTGAAGCGCAAAGGCAACTTACCTTTTTGAATCAGAAAGGCTCAATAGCTACAGAGTAGGGTCTAGAACGATAAAGTAAATATATCTAGGGTGAGATTTGTTAGAGGTCGCGTTTCTCTAAATTCTGCTTTGCGAACCGTCTGGGGCATGAAGGGATAAAGAGGCACGAAGAAAGCACAATCATTCTTTCAGCCTTAATTTTGATGGTACATCTACCCTTGCTCTTTTCTGCCGCCTAAAGCGTGTTCTGGAAGCTCAAGCGGGCATTCTTGAAGATTAGAATAAGTTTTGTTTAACCTGGGATAACGTTTAGTCATGGGAACCGTCTACCGCTTCAGTATGTGCCAAGATCTCACCGAACGATATATCCGTATATGCGCTGATAGCGTTCCCATAAATAAGCAATTCTTCTAAACAAATTGTTTATCACAAATTGTCTATTTATGAGAAAGGGGCGGCACAGTCGGCACAGGCATCTAGGTTAGACAGAGAGTTAAGTTAGGCGGACAGTTATTTAGTTAGAGCAGAGGGATGGCTTATCCCTCGTGCAATCACAAGCGCAGTCACAGTGTCATTGTCAAGTTTTTACCTGACTAGGCGCGATCGCAAGTGGTTATAGAAAGAGAGGGCGTCGGCAAGCAACAGGGTCTTGGAGGGTGGTCGTGGATCAAGAATTTTTTCTATCAGTAACTCCGGTGCGAGCAACCGAATATCTCGTCCGTACAGAAGGCGTCTCTCCGGGAGTGCCGTTAGCCGAAGAGTTAGTGACTTGGCAGGTAGACGAGTGGCTAGAGCAAGCTCGTCAGTTGATGCACGACCCCTTATTAGGATTGCTCAGAGGCAACCTCTTTCGCCCCCGTACTGGACACTCACCCGAAGATGCCGCAGGTGTGCTTGTGCCGAACTTGGTTGAATTTGGACAAACTCTCTACAACGCGCTGTTTCAAGGAACGATTCGCGATAGTTGGATGACCGCTCAAGGCATCGCTCAAAATCGGCGAGAAGGATTGCGGCTGCGCTTAGGACTAAAAGGAGATCTGCTGCCGCGCTTACCGTGGGAAGTCCTTCATGCGGGGGTGCGTCCGTTAGCAACCGGAACCGATGTCGTGTTCTCTCGCTATCAAGCCGCCTTTGCTCCAATGGCAACCGTGCTGACGCCGCACCGCTCGTCCTTGGTCGAGCAGAGTCAGGCGCTCCGAATTCTGATGGTACTGGCGGCTCCGACCGACCAAGAAGTGTTAGAGCTAGAGCGCGAAGCGACGCATCTGCGTGAGGAACTGATGCGCGATCAGGGTAGTGCAGCGGGCGAAATTGAACTCACTATCCTAAACCAACCGGGGCGGGAAAGGCTGACTCAAGCTCTAGAGCAAGGGCGCTTCCACATCTTGCACTATGCCGGACACAGCAACTTGGGCATGTCGGGCGGAGATTTATATTTGGTCAACGATCGCACTGGGTTAACAGAAGTGTTGAGCGGCGATGACCTAGCAGGCTTGTTGGTGAATAACGGCATTCGCATGGCAGTTTTTAACTCCTGCCGGGGGGTTTACACCGCCACCGCCGACCTATCCAAGGCGACGGAATCGGGCAACCTTGCCGAAGCTTTACTGAAACGGGGAGTTCCAGCAGTTTTGGCGATGGCAGAACGGATTCCCGATGACGTGGCGCTAACGCTCAGCCGCCTGTTCTATCGCAACTTGAAGCAACGCTATCCAATCGATTTGAGCTTGAGCCGTGCTCGTCAGGGGTTGCTCTCGTCTTATGGCTCAAACCAGTTGTATTGGTCACTGCCCATTCTGTATCTGCACCCCAACTTCGACGGCTATTTGCAACCGCCGCTGGTGGGCGAACTGCCGACTCCAGAGCTTGTGACCCCGACGCGATCGGTTCCTGAAGCAGTGTCGACGGCGACCCCAATTCCTTTTGTGATGCCGGACGATTTGTTGGACGGGCTGGAGTTAGACAACCCCGATGATCGCGATCGCGAGGAAGTTCTGAATCTGCTACGGGAATTGCAAGACGAATCTGACAATCCTTTTTATGAGGACACTTTTTTTGAGCATGAGGACAGGCTCCACTCCTCCGATCAGCCTCGGACGGCGGCAGATTTTGTCGCTTCAGGAGAAGCACTCTATGCGAACGGCGATGTGGCAGGCGCGATCGCGGCATACAGTGAAGCGTTGCAGCTAGATAGCCGATATGCTGACGCCTACAGCAAAATGGGTATTGCCTTAGAGCAGTATGACAGCCCTGCGGAAGCAATCATTGCGTACCAAATGGCACTGCAACTCAATCCCAACTTAGTCGAAGCGGAGCAACATCTTCGCCGCCTCAAAACTGCGCATAACTTTGGAACAGATTCCACGGGCAGAGCCATTAGCCAGGAGCCGTCGGACTTGGCTCAATCTTCTACGGGGTCGAGTGGCGCATCGCTAGTCAGAACGGAAACTCCGCCTCACTCGCGGGTGTTTGCCAAAAATTTAAAGCATCCGACTCGCCGCCGTCCTTGGATTACGTTTGGCATCGCGGGAACTGCTGTCGCGGCTGTTTTAGCCATTTGGGGAATTTCTAGTTTGCGATCGTCTCTATGGCCTAGCAACGTCTTGCCTGATCCGGCTACTCTACCTACTAGCAATCTGCCGACGAGTCAGACTGGTATTCTCACCGCTACGGCCACTCAGAGCTTCCGTCAGGGCGATCTGCGCAAAGGGCAGGAGGCAACAGAAGCTCTGCTCAATCAAAACAATTTAGTGCAAGCGACAAGCGCAATCGATGCTGTTCCTAACGACAAACAGACGAATCCAGCTATCAGCTTTTTGCGCGGGCGAGTCGCTTGGCAATCGCTTCAGCAAAGCGGCAATCGGACATTCAGTATTGGAGATGTGCGTCGTTACTGGAAAACGGCGGTGGACGGCAAACCAGAGCCGCTCTATTACAATGCCCTCGGATTTGCCTACTATGCGGAGGGAAACCTCAAACGCGCGGGCGAGGCATGGAAGACCTCGGCTAGACTGGCCGCCGAGCAGCAGAAACTTGGCGCAACCGCAGCAACAGGCAAGGCAAATCCTGCTCTGCAAGATGAGATGACTGCCTATGCTGGCATTGCCCTCGCCTACATGAAGGCCGCGAACCAGCAACCGCCCAAACAGCAAGCCAGCTTAAAGCGGCAAGCCATTATTCTGCGCAACCGGATTCTCAGGCAGACGCCGACCGAGTTTCAGCCGAATGCTTTGGCTAAGAACTGGCTGTGGACGGAAAGCGCGATCGCAGAGTGGAAAGCGTTGCTAGCGGCAAAATAACGTTCAAAAGAACCTTAAAGAAATGATGAAATCGAATCGTGCTTCCGAATGTCCATCATTTCAGCTAAACCCGGTTCAGTCCAATCTAGAGGATGTTCGTACTGAGGAACCACCTTTACTTTAGGCTGTCTTGGTTCAGCTACAGCAGCGCTTCGAGCAGCAACGGGTTTAGCGGGTCTGGGCTGCGCACTGCTTCTAGGAGCGTTTGGCGCAGACCTTCTGACGCTCTGTGGAGCCGTTTTTAGGGGTGAAGGAGCTGGAGGACGCGGGTGCAGGGCGGTGGACGCGGGTGCGGCATTCCGCTGAACTAGCGATCGCGAAGCAAGCTTCCCTTGGAACCGTGGTGTCGCTTTGGCGGGGCGGAGCTGACGCGCCAATAGCATTGAGGCTGCGCCACAACACACCACGACAGCCGCTAACAAACCAAAGGACGAAGCAGACTCTTGAGCTGAGTATTGCACTGGCGCTGGGGCTTGCACTACAACTTCAGATTGCGCTTGCTCTGTTTGAGGCGGCGAAACATCAATTTGCAGAATCCCTTTTAGCGAAATCCCAGAAATTAGCACCAGCACTAGCCAGGAACCTGTCCAAAACAAGATGGGATGGCGTTGGGTTAGATATAGGAGAAGGCGACAGGTGAAGCGGGTGGTGGCGATCGCTCGATTTAAAGATCGGGGCGTAGCCTTAGAAACCAAAGCCCGTGAATTGTCGTTTCGTTTTCCCATGACGGTGTTAAAGGGTGCAACGTAATTGATGCGTCAGATTCTACATTGAATAATTCTTTTTTGGCCAATTTTGCCAATTTTCAGTAGATTCTACGTTGAATAATTTTCCTTTTGGATTATTCTGCCGAATTCGATAGAAATGCAAACCTATCTAAAGAGAGACTCATCCCTACAAGATGAGCCGTAGATATTAGGGTTCATTCCCAATACACCGCGTTTTTAACCGCTCAGGATGATTTACCAGCCAATCGTAATTTTCCAGAAGAGCGATCCGATCGCAACCATGGCTAAATGTTGGGGTAGGAGCAGTGCGATCGCTTGGCGGGCGATTTTCTGCGTCAGGAAGACACTGAGCCAGAATGAGCCGACAATTGTTGCGGCTTGTAGAAAGGTGATCACAGCGGGATGAACGATCGCAACCGGCAGCGTTGCTAAAGACGCCTCTGGATTAAACGTTGCGACCGTCACCGGCAGTACTTGCCCGGCTTCAGTTAATCCGAGGCGCAGATAGTGAGCGAGACTACAGCCCAACACAAACGGCAGATATCCGTAAGCGAGTTCCAAAAAGGGACGGGACTTGGCATTGAAAACTTGCAGCAGGGCATGGGCGAGGAGTGCGATCGCGCCCGGAAGCAGCAACGCCAACACCGATACGCCTGCATGAATTCCAAAGTGATCTAAATAAAGATTCAGTCCAAACTGCTGCTCAATTTCTGGCAAGCGATGGAGAAACACCGCGCCCCATAGCAAAAAGAGCAAACAAAGTTCTGCATAGGTCGGTTTGTGCGTTGTCCAAAGTTCGATGCCGGGCGGACGCAGGTTGAGTTCGACGGATCGATGCGGACAAGCCTTGAGGCACGTCATGCACAAAACACAATCTCGATTATCTTGAAGCTGAGCTGGATGAGAATAGACCGGACATCCGCCTGTGTCCATGCCTTCTCCTTTTTGAGGTCCGCCTTTATAGCATTGATAGGTCGTACAGGTTGCCGAACAAATGCCTTGCTGAGCCCGCAATTCAATCATGGATAATTTGGCAAACATTCCATTCATGCCGCCGATGGGACAGAGATATCGACACCAAAATCGCCGCTCAAATAACAACGAAAAGGTAACGGCTCCAGCCGTGATTAATAAGAGCAAACAGCCCGATAAATAAGCCGTGTTCTCTAAATTCCACAGTTCTTCCCAGAGTAAAATCAGCGCAAACATGCCAAAGAGAAACCAACCGCCCCATTTCTCAGCCGGTTGTCGTGGCCACGGTAAAAGTCGCCTTGGAAACAGCCATAATGAAACTTTTTGTGCTAATTCTCCATAGATCATGAAGGGGCAAATCGAACACCAAAGCCGTCCTACAAAGGGAAAGCCAATCAGAATCAGCATCCACCACCACGCCCAAAACAGATTTAGGGCAATGTTGCGATCGCGGCTCTGCGGTCCCAGCATCAACACAGCCACCACGATCGCAAAACTCCCCAACACGAACCCGTAGTTGATCCGATCCGGCCACCACGGACTCCGCAGAAACTGCCGTAGCTTTGGATAAGCATTTAGAAGATTGATTCGGAACCGGCGGCTTTTCGCACTCGCTGACCAAAAGACCTCTTCCGTCAGTTCGCTCGCTTCTCCAGACTGCACCAGTGCCCGCTCAATCAGATTCTGTAACTCAGTTGAATTGCCCGGAAAATCGTATCCTTGCAGACGCCGCAACGCTTCTGGGGTGACAGTCGGTTTTGGCAGGCTCCGCGATCGCGAAAATAAGCTGAGATAATATTCCACCATCGCCGCGACATCTGCTTTTCGCACTCGCAACGGCGGAACTTTGATACTGTGAGCAATTTTTTTGCACCGCTCCAACTGAGGTAAAACCCGTTCAGAAATCATCATGATCCGAGCTTCAACCGGACGCGCCGATGCCGCTGGTTCTCCGTCTCGACTGACAGGAGTAAATTCTCCCGTGGATAGCATTTGCACCAGTTTCGCTTCTAGCTCTGGTGAAGCGTCTTCCAAATTATTTAGCAGAAGTGTGCCGCGACCGAGCCACTCCAAAAGTCCAGGTTTACCGCCTGCTCGACCAAACAATTCAGCCCCGTTCGCTTGCAGGGTATTGCAGTTCACTTTGATCAGGGGTTCTTTGCGATCGCTCGACCCAAAGTGAATCAACGCCGCCACATTGTCTTTTTCAAGTCCAGGTTCGCCAAAGATCAGCACTGAACCGCGATCTTTAGAGGCTTTTTTCATTTCCTGTCGCAGCCGCGTTGCATAGCGGCTTGACCCGACAATTCCTCGTCTCACCTTCGGTACAAGGTAGGGACGCAGGGCAGTCTGCCGTTCTCGCTCATACTCCAAGGCAGACGAAACTTGCTCTAACTCGGTGGCAAGCTGCCGTGAAACGGTTTGTCCAATTTCGGTATACTGCTGAGCCAGTTCGAGGAACCGCGATCGCTCAATCGTCCACAGCACACAGTCATTGAGCGCGATCGTGGTTTCTACGGCCAATTCATCGAGCAGTAGCTCTTTCAAATACATCACCGCTCCCGGAAGCAGCCCTGTTGCCCTTGCTTCACTGTTTTTGCTCGTGCGGTAACTCTCAATATGTCCACTGTAAAGAATATAGAGAGCTGCCGGAACAGTGTCCTCCAGCGTCAGGCGACAATTTTCTCCCACGGATTCTTCTTCAATCGCGGCTGCGATCGCAGCCAGCACGGCTTCCGGTAGCGTTCCCAGAGCTGTGTTTTGCTTCAGCCACACAACTCGCTCAGCGTAATCCACCATATTTAGATTCTTTACTAAGTGGCTAAATTGAATTACCAATCGACCTGCGATCGCTCATGCAACACTCGCCCAAACACCGCTTCTGTTTGCTGAGCCAGTTTAAACCAGTCAAAACGGCGTTCCAAGTCTTTGTAAGCATTGTTAACTAAGGATTGAGCATACTCGGGCTGCTTCAGCACCTCCAAAATACCTCGTGCTAATGAATCGGGGTCATTCACCCACGTCACAATTCCCGTTTGTTCGTGACGCACGACTTCTGGGAACCCACCTGTATTTGAGACAACAACCGGAACTCGTGCCGCAAAACTCTCTAATGCGACAATTCCAAAGGGTTCATACAAGCTTGGAAAAACAGCACAATCCGCGATCGTTTGAAAGCGATCTAATTCTTCATCGGGCATAAATCCGGTGAAGTAGCACTTCTCCCACAGCCCCCGCTCTCTAACCTGCTGTTGAAGATGGGCGGTCTGTCCGCCCCCAATTAACACAAACTTGACGTGATCATTCAGTTCTTGAAGGATCTTAGGAGCCGCTTGAATCAAGGTTGAAACGCCTTTCTCATGGCTCATTCGACCAACGTAATAAACGATTTTTTCATCATCTGCCGCAAACAAACGGCGAAAGGCTCTGTAATCAAACGCTGGGTTAATGTGTTTTTTTTCACGTCGAATGCCGTTGTACACCACATCGATTTTGTTCCAAGGCGTGTTGAGCGTCCGCTCCACTTCCCGGCGCATATAGTCGGTGCAAACAATCACCCGCCACGCCTCGTGAGTGAGATGCTTCTCACACTGATGCACGTAGCGCTGTGTGTCGGTGTGAATGCCATTGTGCCGCCCGTATTCAGTGGCATGAATCGTGGCGATCAGCGGAACTTTGAAATGGTATTTCAGCGCGATCGCGCTACTTCCAACCAGCCAATCGTGGGCATGAATGACATCAAACGGCCCTTCTTCTAAAATGAGTTTACCGCCGTGAGAGCCTAAGCTCTCATTCATGTTGCCGACCCAATGAAAGAAGTCGCGTGCTGGTGCTACGGGCAATCGGTGAACCTTTATCCCGTCCACAACTTCGTAGTGGGGAGCTTGCCCAAACTCCACTGTCATCAGGTGAACCTCATGCCCCAACCTGACCAATTCTGGGTAGAGTTCCGCGACATGACGGGCAATCCCGCCCACAATGCGGGGTGGAAATTCCCAGGTTAAGACCAATACTTTCATTTGCCCTGACCCACAGCGTCACCTCATCACTGTTCTTATCTTTACAGAAACACGGAGGCTCCCTCGACTCCGGACTATTCCCCAGTCTTAGTTGAATACGGTACAGCAATTTGAAGGAGCCATGCGGTGCGGAGTATACCGTCATACCTTGTTCAAGAGAATCAACAGAGTTGGTCCAGCAGAGTATGCCAAAACGAAAACTTTAGAAATTCTTTAGAAGGTTGCAAGGGATACGCTACCCTATATGTTAGGAATTGAATCGAGGTGAATTGTTTCAGCTCAGGCAAACGGTTGCATGGGAGTCACAAAGTCTCTGTAGTTTTTAAGTCTCTGTAGTTTTTTAGGGTGGCATCCTATCCTACTCGCAGGGAATCTAACCTTTCTTCTGCACTGAGCCTAGAAGCAGAACATCGTCAAATCTCAATTCTTCCTGGTCCTACAGCAAATTGTTCCACTAATTTGCCCTATCGGTTAAGCGTACTCCTGAAAGATGCTGGCACCTTCTGATAAGTTTACAAATACTGAAGTGCCCTTACAGATTCTCCTGTTTGTCGATCAGCGTCCCAATTCTAAAGAACAAATCCGGCAGATTCGGTCGTTTTTCAAGAAGCGAGAGTCCGACAATCGGTTTGAGCTTCAGATTGTCGATGTTGGTGAGCAGCCGTATTTGGCAGAGCATTTTCGATTAGTGGCAACTCCTGCTCTGATTAAAATTCATCCTGAGCCTCGACAAATTTTGACGGGTAGCGATTTGGTCGCTCAGTTAGAGCGGTGGTGGTCGCGGTGGCAACGAGCGGCAGAAGAATTTTTGTTGGAGGAAGACGCGATCGCAAAATCAGCTAAAGTTGATGCGTCCAAAACGACTGGCGTTCGATCGGTGATTCAATCGGCAGAGTTGTTAAAACTCTCAGATGAGGTTTTCCGGCTGAATCAAGAGCGTGAAGAGTTGAAATTGCAGCTTCAGTTTAAAGACCAAATTATCGCGATGTTGGCGCACGATCTTCGTAATCCTCTCACCGCTGCCTCGATCGCCGTGGAAACCCTCGAAATCGGTCACAAATCTGGCGATCGCCAGTCCTCACGCTTCACGCCTGTCCTAATCCTGCAGTTGTTAAACCATGCGCGATCGCAGCTTCGCACAATCGATCGGATGATTACTGACATTCTGCAAGCGGCGAAAGGCTCTAGCGCAGAACTACACATCCAGCCTCAGAAGCTTGATTTAGGCGCAATGTGCCGGGAAGCATTAGACAGCTTGCACGCTCGATCGCAAGCTAAGCATCTGAAAGTAAATACTGATATTCCAAATGATCTGCCGTTCGTTTACGCCGACCCCGAACGCGTTCGGCAAGTCTTCGTCAACATTTTGGACAACGCAATCAAATACACGCCAACTAATGGCGCAATTCACGTCTCCATTTTGCATCGCACGACCCAGAAGGTGCAAGTCAGCATTTGCGACTCTGGGCCTGGCATTCCTGAAGACAATCGAGAGCGCATTTTTGAAGATCATTTCCGGCTTCAGCGCGACCAAGCACAAGACGGATATGGAATTGGTCTTTCCCTGTGCCAACGCATAGTGCGATCGCACTATGGGCAAATTTGGGTGGATTCCACGCCAAATCAAGGGAGTTGTTTTCACTTCACATTGCCTGTCTTTCGACTGCAACAGCAATTAATCGACGGATTTAAGTTGTGAAACAACTCTTTCACAGAGCTAAATAGGAGGCTATTAATGCAAAGGTGGTTTGGTGCATGATTGGACTTCAAGCCACTTTATCTTGCTATCTATCAGCACTATACCGAACTTTAAAGCATTCACTTTGCAGAGTATTGAAGAGCAAGCTGCTTGGGTTAGATCAGAAGATTTGCGGAGTTCACCTTTCGTTTCCGTAGTTGTACTGTACGGAGACTAAGATGATTAACCAAGTACTGATTGATGAACTAGGTTTACCTTATGAATTGCCGTCAATGATGGCTGCGTAAGTTTTTGAAAACGGATGCATTTGTCTTTTTGCTTTAATAGAATCTTGCAGCGAGATCGCTGACCATATCTTATCTTCACAGTTACTTCACTCAAGAAAAAGCACATTGAGGCGCTCATACCCTTTAAGCCCAGATGTCAAATAGATCACTAATTACGCGATCGCTTACTGAGTTTTTACTATCTCTCTCTAGCCGCTGAAATCCTGCTCGTTCTACCTTGTAGCATGATGCACATCGGTTCCACTACAGCACTGTATACGCCGTACATTATCTGTTCTCGAAAAGCAGATTAAAGCTGGAACAGTTTAGTAAATTCAATTTCGCTATAAGGCTTGGCGCAAGTTGTGTCAGTATTGCGCTTTTCTATTTAGTGTTATTAAACACAAGAATTTTTTCGGGTACTTTTCGAGCTGATTCTTGACCTTCTCTAGTTGATAAATCTTAGTGGCTTAGGGGAATGCTTAAGGTGCATCTAAACTTCAAGGAATTTCAGTCTACGGATATGCTGTAGCTAATAAATTGCTTGTCTACTTCACCATTTCCTTACTTTGATTCCATCATTATTAAGCCACTTAAATCTAGTGTAATTACGGTACTAATTCAAAAGCGGCTCACCTATAACTATCATTGAGTCAGTCATGAAGTAATTGCTAAAAACCATCTCATACTGGTTTTAATCCTAAGCTCAGCACCTTAACCTTCACGAAGTTGATTCAGCAATATAGCTGATCTAGCCAACTTCTGAAAAATGTTAGTTTCGAGCAATAGGGGAGTATTTACCGATTGATCAGCCTTGAACATGACCAGTCAAGAGCAGTTTTTTAGCGAATTACTATTAATAGAATCTAGTAATAGAACCTAGTCTGCCTATCCACCTGCCGCGTAAAGGAACCGCTGAAATCGATGAAGTACGATTCCTTAGAGTATCAGCCTAAAGCCGCCGAAGTTAGTGTCTATGAGTGTGAAGTCCATCTTAAGTTTCGGCTTATTGAGGAGAAGGGAGTCCTTCAGGATCGTGAACAGCTTTTAGAGATGCTCATTGATGCCTTTTCGTGCGGCAGCGATGAATATATGGAGCCAATGCAGGTACAGGTGAACGCAGAAGAAATTTCTGAACTCGAAGCTTCGCCTCAAATGCGCCGTCAACTCATTCGACTGCGTAATTCAAACGATTAAAGCAAAAGACTACGAGGGGATGCCCCAAGCGCTCTTTGTAGAAATAGATGAACTTGCATAACGGGGATGCCATTAATTCTGTCTCTGCTTACTGAACCGTAAACGAGGCATCACTAATTGAACGATCGTTAAGTCGCATCCGCACCGTCCAGGTTCCAGGAATTGCTGTTGTACCGATTGGATAGTGACAGTAAGTATTCCAAAGGGCAGTGCGAATCTCTTGCGTTTCGTAGCGGTTTTGTTTCACGATCTGCTGATTTGGATCA
This sequence comes from Myxacorys chilensis ATA2-1-KO14, assembly GCA_019359275.1. Classification (GTDB taxonomy): domain Bacteria; phylum Cyanobacteriota; class Cyanobacteriia; order Leptolyngbyales; family Leptolyngbyaceae; genus Myxacorys; species Myxacorys chilensis. The sequence continues at coordinate 39,780 of JAHHHP010000041.1, forward strand.
ATCCACTCACAAGAGAGCGATAGCTTCTGCCCAATCGGAGCGTCTTTTAACACAACACGATAGTAGAGATCGGGATTCGATTGGCGAGAAACGGTCTGCACATCGCTACCATCCGCTTGCAGGGTAATACGATCGCGCTGTACAGACACTCGATTTAGGATCTGTTGTTGGTGATTCAAGAAATAGAGGATTGACGCGATCGCTACAACGATGATAGCGGCAACACCTCCAACTATCCAACGATTTCGACGCTGCTCTACTTGCAACGATTGCCGTCGCCGTACCTGTATCAGAGATTCCTCTAACAACTCTGGCGGCAAGTTCAACTCTTGAAGAATTTGTCGAACTTCGTCTGCGTCCAGTTCATCTTGCCGCTTGTTGGAGATGCGCTGGGCCTCTGCAACAATCTGGGTTAACTGTTCCTGCGTGAGTTTCTGCATCGTTGCCTCCAACCTTCATCGGAGTGTGGACACGTCAATCCTGACATGCGATCGCCATTTACAACAATTAGCACGGCTCTGCTCTTCAACCCTTAGCCAGTTGCTTTGGTTCTAAGGTGGTACCTTCTAGGCTGACAGAAGATTACTCCGGTCGGTGCTAAGTCGGATGTGTCGCTAAGTCATCTAAAGCGAGGCATCGAAAAATGCCGTTGCTGCATACACCCCGTCTAAACCTGTGCCCTTGTCAGCTTAGGGATTTTGATAGCGATTAGCACAACGGCCCATCAACTTTTTATTCAACCCACTCAGTACTCAACTAATGTCACGATCGGCACATCCGGTAGCCGTTGACGCCCGTTGAGATCTTTCAACTCGATCACAAACGCACATCCAACTAATTGACATCCAATATTTTGAATTAACTTTGCTGTTGCTCCTGCCGTTCCCCCTGTCGCAATCAGATCATCCACAATCAGGATTCGGCAGCCCGACTTGAAAGCATCTTTATGCATTTCTAAGCAATCCGTTCCATACTCCAACTCATATTCCACCTGATGAACGGGTGCTGGCAGCTTCCCTGGTTTACGAACGGGGACAAATCCAATCCCCATTTTGTACGCTAAAGGCGTTCCCACAATAAACCCGCGTGACTCCATTCCCACAACATAGTCAGGAGCTAAATCTGCGCACTTCTCAGCCAGCAAATCGATTGTGTATCTCAACCCTTCTGGATTTTGTAGCAGCGTCGTAATGTCTTTAAACAGAATTCCAGGTTTAGGAAAATCGGGAATCTCACGAATCAAAGCCTTTAAATCCATAAGTGTTAAACCTACAGCACTGTTCAAAGAGGGGTACGGGTTGGGTTATCGCACAAATTAGCACGCTTGTCACGATAATTTGTTACTTATGGTCACTGAAAGGTTCTTGCCTCTCTAAGTGATCCAAATCTGGATCACTCAAATTTGAGTGATCCAAATTCGAGCGATCCAGAAATGCAATGCCCGATTGCGTTCAGGGTCGGAGGTTTCAACAAGCTGCCAATCATTAAGGAGTCATTAAGTGAGCCCGGTGGCTCCTTGAAGTTTGAACGCGATCGCGCCAACTAGCACGACGAAACCGAGCGCTCTCCGAAAATAGTTAACCCCTTGAAAAACCTCCTGCCATGCCCATGTGAACAAGGAACCAAACGCGACTAAATCTAATCCGGCCTGGATTTTGCCGCTGGTCACTAGAAATTGGAGTAAGCTTGCTGTCCCCCAAACCAAAATTGGCAGGTTTGGTATCTGTGCCAGAACAATCTTGCCCTCACTGTCTCGAAAGGTGCGATCGAACAAAGTATTTTCCATAGGTTTAGGTATCTCAACATCGCTATTTATTTCTGGCTGCATCAGCCCTGCTTGAAATTCTACTTGTACATGCAGTTTGATTGCGATATTTGTCGCTGCAAAATTGATTTTTTCTAGGTTTTGATCGGGGTGTTATAAGCTGAAAGCATGAACGCTTTGCTAAATAGTTGTTGAATGTCCAAGTACAAGTAATGACCCTCGCTAAACATCTTAAAAAGCAACGAATAAAGCATATTATTAGCAGCTATCAACTGAATGGATCAGAGGTTGAAGCTTGCGAAAATGAGCTAGATCAACTGCTAGAGCGGTATCCTTCTGCCTGGATTGAGTTAGCCTTAGCCGATGAGATCGCGCACCATTGGGCAGCAATTCCGATGCCACGCGGACTCGCATTCTTCAATCACGTTCACGAGTCACTTCAGCAGTGGGAACGTACCGGAATTTTCAGCCCTCTCAGTCCTGACGATTTTCAACACATTACTGGACTGAACCCCAGTTCAATCTTTGAACCCTTTGATCCGCCTCCACCCTCGATGGTTCGTCCTCATTGAGGATAGTCCTCTCTAAAAACCGTGAGTAATGATATGAACCTTTCTTCGCCGCGATCTGTCTAATTTCATATCATCTGCGGAGAATGCATCAGTGGTAGCGGATACAATGCGCTTTGCAAGGTTCCAAGAGCAATCAACTCTTTTAGAGCCACAACGCGACGTTCAGAGGAGTGCGGTGCAAGCTAGCGATGACCAAGCCAGAAACTCCGAGCTTTCGGACAACGTGCTGATCCGGCAATGTGTCGCTGGCAACGCGAACAGCTTTCGTTGGTTGTATCAACGTTATCATCAGAAAGTCAGGGCGCTGCTTTATCAGCTTTGCGATACAGCCACCCTTGATGATTTGGTGCAAGAAGTGTTTTTGCGGGCTTGGAAGGGACTGCCGAAATTTCGGCAATCTTCTCAGTTCTCCACCTGGCTGTACCGCATCGCTTGGAATGTCGCTTCAGACCAAAGGCAACTATTAGCAAAGGGGCGATCGCGCTTCGACTCCCTGAAGCAACAGAGCCAGACTCAGCAAGACGCGCCAGACTTGATGCATCTCCACTACCAGGACGTCGTACAGCGAGGCTTGCACCACCTTAGCTTCGAGCATCGCACCATTTTAGTGATGCATGATTTAGAAGACATTGCCCAAAAAGAAATTTCAGATATTTTAGGGATTCCTTTAGGCACGGTGAAATCTCGTCTATTCCACGCTCGCGCTGCTATGCGCCAATTTTTACATCGTGAAGGAGTTCAACTATGACTCATAAACCTCCAGATGATCCAGAGTTAGTCTCGTTTCTCAAGCACCATCGCCCGCTGCCACCGCCTGCGTCTATTTCGCTAGAAGAGCGAATTATGCAGGCAACTCAAGAGAGCCAAGCAAAGCGAGTTGTGCGTCCGATTCGGTGGTGGGCAACATCAGGAGCCGTGGCGGCTGGATTAGTGGTGGCTGTGGCAGCTTACCAAGCCTCACAGCCTGCTCCTACGGATGTCGCTAGCTTAGAAGCGTTTATGGAAAATAGCTGGTTGAATTCGGTATCTGACGTTTCCTCTAATGCCAACGATCGCTCGGCTCAAGAGTTTCTAGCCTTGGTCGAACCGTTGACTGATAATTAATTGGATAAGGAGAGTTCCATGATTCGTCGCATGTCTGCGATCGCTGCTTTAATCGCCGTTTTAGGAGGTGCGATTGCCTTTCGAGCCACAACCCAAGCCGACGCTTCAAAATTAGCCGATTTTTCCGCCGAGCATCTTTTTGCCCAAGCGGAGCCAGAGCGACCCGAAAAACGTCCTGGGATGGGTTGGCTAAAAGAACTCAATCTGTCGGCAGATCAGATGCAGCAGATTCGAGCGGTGCGGGAGAAGTACCGCGATCGCATCCGCACGAGTAAACAGTCAGAACGTCAAGCTCAGCAAGAGCTGCGGAGCTTGATGGGCGGTGACGCGTCTAAAGAGCAACTCCAGGAAAAGTATCGACAAGTCAAAACCTTACGAGAACAGGTTGCCGATGCTCAATTTGAAAGTATGTTAGCCATGCGAGATATACTGACCGTCGAGCAACGTCAGAAGTTTGCAGAACGCATGAAGAAGCAGCGCGATAACCGAGGACGTATGGAAGAGCGCGTTCGGGAGTAAAGGTGAAATTTTTCTATTTGCACGGATTTGCTTCTAGTCCTCAATCGGCAAAAGCCCAAGATTTGCGCACCCAGTTTGCAACCTTCCGCAGGAATCGCTTCACCTCGGAAGACATCATCTTACAGATTCCCGATCTCAATCAGAATGACTTCACGCACCTAACGCTGAGCCGCCAACTGCAACAAGTTAGAGCCATCCTTCCAGCATCGTCCACCACTATCATTGGTTCAAGCTTTGGAGGATTGACCGCCGCATGGCTTGGAGAGTCTTGTCCCCAAGTTGAACGGCTTGTTCTACTTGCCCCTGCATTTCGCTATCTAGAGCATTGGTTGCCCACGATCGGAGCTGCTCAACTTCAACAATGGCAAGCCGGGCAGCCCCTACTGGTTTATCATCACGGGGAAGGTCGCCTTTTACCCTTGGACTATCAAATTGTCAGTGATCTCCAACAATACAACGAAGCAAATCTACGAAAACCAGTGCCGACGTTAATTCTGCACGGACTTGAGGATGAGGTGATCCCCGTGCAGGTCAGTCGCGATTATGCCCGCGATCGCGCATGGGTCAATCTGGTCGAATTGGACAGCAACCACGCGCTGATCGACCAAAGCAGCAGAATTTGGCAAGAAATCTGTCAATTTTGTTTTCACTAGATTAATATTTATGTACTACTCAATTTAGAGTTAGACACTAGCAAGACCGAAATCTGGGGACGTTAAACACCATTTTTTTCAGAATGTCCCCGATTGATGTATTTACTTTACTTATGTCTGATAAAAACAAGTGATTTTACTCAGTCATTTCTGGATAAATTGACTAAGATTATTGCTTCAAAATGCTCATGTTCCAGCGATCGCAGCGCTGCGATCGCTGGAATGCCTTTACTGGTGGCGCTTTCAATGTATCGGTAAATACGTTAGAGAACGAAATTTGCAGAATTTGAGAGTTTAGGTGATTATCTATCTTGCAAGTGACAACTTCAGAAGAGAATTTCGCTATGTTTGAAAGATAGCGAAATTTATTTCTAAATTCTGATATTGTCCGAACGCTGGTTTAATTCATCCGGCAAGGCATGTCCAGGTTAATCTTTCCAAGGAACTCTTACTATGGAACCTGAATTGAAACAAGTGGAGTATTCAGACAACTCCCCCACTAGTGTCGCTGAGCCTACGACTCCTGCCATTAACCTAGAAGACGCAGGTTCCTTAGCGACAGTCTCTCCTGAGCAAAACGAGCAATGGCGTCAAGTAGGCGAAAAAGCTTACACGATCTTGTCTGCGCTGCCAGAGTATCTAGGAGCGTTTTTCTCGGAATATCGCAAGCCTCTTGTAACGGTGGGTTTAGTTTTCGGATCGATCGTTTCCGTGAAGCTCACCTTAGCCCTCTTGAGTGCAATTAACGATGTTCCCCTTCTGCAACCTACCTTTGAACTGGTTGGGTTAGGATACACCGCTTGGTTTGTTTATCGCTATCTTCTGAAAGCTTCTAATCGTCAAGAACTGGGTCAAGAGTTTGACAAACTTAAGAACCAAGTTGTTGGTAATGAGTAGTCTTTCACCTCTGATATCTTCATCTCGGTGATATGAAATGCTGAAAGGGACGCTTTTTGCGTCCCTTTCTTCGTGTATGACAAGGTTTTTGCGATACAGAACTCAGGTGAGCAATCCTCTGAACTTCGCGATCGCTTTCAGCTCCTTTCTATGCCAATAAGAACCACGATCTAAAATAGGAAATCTTCTATCCCTTTATGCCGCCCTCCATTGTCTCGCCTCATCGTCCTTTCCTCGCTTGACCTTTGACCCAACTTCCTTCATATTCAGTGAATAGATATCTACCAATTTCCTGATTTCTCTACCAGGAAAACGTAACGCTTTATCACAGTCAGACACAGCAGAATCATAAATTGAGTCTGTAGTCATAATTTAGTATTCATTGTTAGGGCGAGTTATGCGACTGAGAGTTCTAGGAGCCATTGGGATCAGTGTAATGATGGCACTGCCTGCTCAAGCACAAGTTACAGAAGTGCAGGTAGGACGAGCGGTAGAAGCCCTTCGCCAAGCCTCAAAGCCAGATAAACCGACTCCCAATCTATATAGCGATTGGCAGGTTGAACCCGCTAACATCGGTCGGTGGTCAAGGCTATGCACAGGACGAGAAGTGACGCCGCTCCAGTTTCAGAATAGTCCTGCAACAGCGCGATCGTTGGTGACATGCGTTGTCCGCGATGTGCTGAAGCAGGAATACAAGGCGAGCCGCAATAATGAATCGCTAGCAGTTCAGCGCCTAGCCGCGTGGTGGCTGACGGGTGATTCTAATCGATACAACAGCCCTGAAGCGTCGCCTTATGTAAAGAAGGTGAGTAGTGCTTACCAGTCCGTAGGGCCGATCGCGGCTGTTCGCAGCCCAGAAACTCCTGCCAAGCCAACCAGTCCAGCCGCGCCCACAACTCCTGACTCAGCGCCGAAGGTTACACCAGAAAAGCAGACAACGTTCTACGATCGCTATATGCAAGCGGGCTATGCTGCTACCCAGAAGAAGGACATGCAGACTGCTATGCTCTACTTCAAACGAGCCTTAGATGAACGTCCACAAGATACCTTTGCATCTCAAGCAATTCGGAACTTGGAGGCAGCCAGCAAGCCCAACCGCGCCACAAATCCTGCCCCTGCTAAGACTGAGCCTGTGAAACGCTAAACTCAGCGTGACTGCGTTTAAATTCTGTTGCCTTTCCACACTGACTCTATTTTTGGCTGAGAGATTGATCTATGAATCCGTTCTTGAAACTTCTGGTCGCAGGCGCATTTCTAGCCTACAGTCCTTCTGCGCTGGCCGTGGAGTGGACTAAAATTACTGAGAATTCTGTTAACGATAAGTTCTTTGTCGATGTCAGTTCGATTGAGCGTAACGATCCGTATGTTTGGTACTGGGAGTATCGAGAGTTTCCAGGGCCTAACAATGCGCTGTTAGACACGACGGTAGAGCAGCCCATTTACGGAGCGGTTATGCGCTGGTCAGTCGATTGTGCGAGTAAGACGCAGCGGCTACGAAAGGTGAATGCCTACACCAAAAATCGGCAGTTGATCCAAAAGTTTGATTATGGGGATAGTGGTGCGCTCAGCCAGCCAAAACGGGGAAGCAGCGCCTTTACGGTAGTGAACTATGTTTGTAGTCCAGAGACAAACGCTGCTCAAACTAAACCAACTCAGCCTTAGAGGATGTTTGAGAAGTCTGGTAAACAGTAAAAAAGCTCACTCAGTGTAAGCTGCGAATACAAAAGAACACAGCACTGAGTGAGCTACATGAGTAAATCCTATCCCA
>JAHHHP010000042.1 GCA_019359275.1 Myxacorys chilensis ATA2-1-KO14
ACGATTGATTTCTCACCTCCATAAGTTACAGAAATTGCCAGCGCGAGTCCAGAAATACTTTGAGCATCCGTTCATCGCTTATGCCGCAAACAAGATGCAACTTCAATTGTTGCCAGGTTAATAGAAACGCTTAGTAGAGATGCACAATTGTAAATTGGAGCATTCAGCTTCTTTAAATGTCGCCGCGCCAGCTTTAACCCTGGCGTGATTTCCGTTGTGTAGATTAAGTCCGTAAACACCAAAAACAACGTGCCTAAATCTCGATTTATTGAAGAAACCGAAGTTTAGGCACAATGGAGAATGCAATTAGGAAGGAACAATGGTCAGAGAACTATTGAAGAGCTTCAGGAGACAACATGATTTTCCACAAATCACTCAATGCTCCTCCTCCTACATTAAAGCTGCCTGTTGCACCAGTGTTTAAACCACTGTCTAAACCATTTTCGCCACGAATTCCAATACTAAACGAGCGGCCCAACGGCAGTTGCCCTACTCTTCCATATCCTAAAATATTGTTTGAATCGCGAATGGTTGGCTGATTCAGCCGAAGCAGCAGTTGACTACCGCCGATAAAGTAAAGGGTAGCAATATCTCGTTTGAACTCTACCTCAGCATCAAACACTCCACCCGTGGCGTAAGAATAGACCTTGACAGGGAGCCTTCTGCCATCGATCGTCTTTCCCCCATATTGGGCAGCAGAGGTAGGCAGGGTCAGCAGGAGTAGGACAGACGTAACTAAGGCAAATACTCTCATAGCTAACCCTCAGCTCTTCTCAGTCGCGATATCTTCTAGATTAGGATAGCTTTTCGGCGTTGTGTAGAGAAGTTGTGTAGAGAACTTCATCACAGCTCAACTATCGCGCCTCTACCCTCTACCTCAGCTAGAGCGCCCGACCCCTTACGACTTCAGAAATTGGTCACGCTCCAGTAAGGCTTCGCCATGATTGGGAATCCAGGCTACCCAACGATCATCGGTTGCTTCACACAACAGGAGCGCCTGATCGTCGCTGTACTCGGAAAGGCGATCGCGCAATTGCACCCATTGATCGGCTTGGGGAATGAATGCATCCACTGGAGCAACTGACGGCTGAGAGCCTAAAGGGACTACTCTCATAAAAAACCTCATTCTGTACTTCTTGATACAGAAATTTTAGAGCTTTTATCAAAAAGTTTCCCGTATTGTTTTACAACTTAACGTATTGTGCCCCTCAATCAGCACCTTTCTGAAACGCGCAATTTGTTCAACTAGCTTTACCACGCTAGAAAAAAAGTGGGAGAGTTATCTTGGAGTACTTTTTCTACACTTGGCTTTTGGCTATCCTGTCCGTGATTAGGAGTGGGGTCTAAATAGCGAAGTGTCGTAAGAATCGAAAGTGCAAGTCATAACGTCAGGATAAAGATGCGAAATGAAGGTTGAAACGATTAAGACCAAGCCGTTCTTAGATCAAAAGCCGGGCACATCCGGCTTACGCAAATTAGTGACTGTTTTTCAGCAGCCCCACTATCTCGAAAATTTCATTCAGTCTACTTTTGACAGCCTCGAAACCATTGAAGGACCCATTAAGGGACAAACGATAGTCCTTGGCGGCGATGGGCGATACTACAACCGCCAAGCGATTCAAATTATCTTAAAGATGGCAGCCGCGAATGGGCTCGGACGAGTCAAAGTCGGGCGGGGCGGAATTCTTTCGACCCCTGCTACGTCGTGTGTCATTCGTCAATCGCAATCATTAGGCGGTATTATTCTATCTGCCAGTCATAATCCGGGCGGACCAAATGGCGATTTTGGGGTGAAATATAACATTCGTAATGGCGGACCCGCACCTGAAAAGGTGACAGAAGCGATCTTTGCACGGAGTAAGGAGATTGACTATTACAAAATTCTAGAGGCATCGGATGTAGATATAGACACCCTAGGGGAATCTAAACTGGGGGATATGGTCGTCGAGATTATCGATTCGGTGAACGATTATGCCTCGTTGATGGAAGCATTGTTCGATTTCGATCGCATCCGTAATCTCCTGACGAGCGGAGCCTTTCGGATGTGCATGGATTCGATGCACGCTGTGACCGGACCTTATGCCCACGCCCTGTTTGAGCAACGCTTAGGCGCACCTGCGGGAACGGTGCAAAACGGCGTTCCACTGGAAGATTTTGGTGGAGGACATCCTGATCCAAATTTGGTCTATGCCCATGATCTTGTAGAGGTGCTGTTTGGCGAGAATGCGCCTGATTTTGGGGCAGCTTCAGATGGCGACGGCGATCGCAATATGATTTTAGGGCGACAGTTTTTCGTCACTCCGAGTGATAGTTTGGCTGTATTAGCCGCCAATGCAACGTTGGCTCCGGGTTATCGAGACGGGTTAGCAGGAATTGCTCGGTCGATGCCAACTAGTCAGGCAGCGGATCGGGTGGCGGCTCAATTGGGCATTCCGTGTTTTGAGACGCCAACGGGATGGAAATTCTTTGGAAATCTCCTCGATGCGGGTCAAGCGACGATCTGTGGAGAAGAGAGCTTTGGCACTAGCTCCAACCACATTCGGGAAAAAGATGGACTGTGGGCGGTGCTGTTTTGGCTCAACATCTTAGCGGTGAAGCAACAGTCTGTGCAGCAGTTAATGCAAGAACACTGGCAAACCTATGGCCGAAATTATTACTCGCGCTATGACTATGAAGGAGTAGAGAGCGATCGGGCAGCCACTCTCATGTCAGGTCTCCACGCCAAGCTGCCAACGCTCAAAGGCAAACGGTTTGGCCCGCGAGAAGTTGATTATAGTGATGACTTTAGTTATACCGATCCGATTGACGGCAGCGTGAGTCAAAATCAAGGCATTCGCATTGGGTTTACCGATGGGTCTCGTATTGTATTCCGCTTGTCTGGAACAGGGACTCAAGGTGCAACGCTGCGAGTTTATCTCGAACAGTATGAAGCTGAAGCGTCGAAGCAGCATCTCGATCCGCAACAGGCGCTGGCTGACCTGATTGCGATCGCAGACGAAGTGGCACAAATTCGCACGCTTACTGGAATGGAGACTCCCACAGTGATTACTTGACGTAACTCCACCATCTAATCAAAAAATTTGGGTTTGATCTCTGTTTACATCGCGATCGCAGAATGACTCCGCGACGCAATATAAATAGAAATCAAACCCAGGTTTGAACTGAATAAGGATGTCTCGTTATTTCCGACGAGGCACTTTGTTCAGATAGTCGATGCTAGAGGCCGAGACACTTTGAGCGTAGTTGCCCTTGTTGGACACTGAAGCGGCCATATCGCGATACTTACGAGGATCGCCTTCTGCCAACTGGCGCTCTTGGAACTTCTTAGCAGAGAAGTTTTTCACCACAAACTGCCAATCGGTCTTCACCGTTCCAGCCGTTTCGCGGAAGTCTTCGCCATAGCGAGGCGTCACCAGATTGAACGGGCGACCTTCCATCCGACGACGCTGATAGGGAACCGTGTACTCCCCAAACGCTGCCGTATATTCTTCGCCATTCAGCAACGCATCGACAAAGCCGTCAAAACCCTTGGTCGCAATTTTAATTGACCAAGCAATCTCTTCGTCTTTGTTATAAGAGTCCCGACCCAAAAAGCGCTTGAGGCAAATTTGCACCAGGCGATAATTGTTGTTGACTGCTACAACAGTGCTGTAGAACCGGCTGGACTTCGCCAATTCAGCAATGAATCCGCGAACCGTAATCGAGCCGTTTCTCAAACGAGTCTCAGACGTGATCTGACGGTTAAATCTCAGGGTTTCATGTTCGCTAAACACTTGCCGATAGCACGCCCAGATGAGCGCTTCCATTTCGGTCGAAGAACCGATGTCTTCCATTCGGTAGATATAGGGCGTATCTTCGTTTTGATCCGCCTTGCCGAAGTTTTTGACCCGGTGGTTTTGAGTGGTCGGCTTATAGTCGAGTAAGGGCAATGCCATGCCAGAATCTCCCCCGTAATAAATAAGGTAAGTCTGTTTTGGAGAATGGATGTATACAATCCACGTCACACTATTATCTCGCGTCTAGGACGCAACCGTTACGCTTAGCGCAACGGAAAATTAGAACCAGTACTGATCGAGGCTGCCGTTCCAGAGGCAACGCGATCGCGCGTCATATCAGGAATGGCAATGTTGGCCGTGGACACAGGCTGATACTGCACTGGATTCACGCTCACCGATCGCGCCATATCGCGGAAGTTAGAGATATCACCCCACTTGTAGCGACCTTCGGTTTCTTTATCGCGCCAGTAGTCACCATAGCTCGGAGTCACGAGGTTAAACGGGCGATTGTTATATCGACGGCGCTGATAGGGAACCGTGTTATCGCCAAACGACTGTGAGTATTCCTCACTATCGACGATCGCATCAACAAAGTTATCCCATCCCAAGGTGGCGATCTTGATCGACCAAGAGATTTCTTCTGCTTGGTTGTATGCGGCACGACCGAGCAATCGCTTCAGCGCCAGATCAACCAAACGGTAATTAGAATTCTTTTCGATCACCAATCGGCGAAACGTCTCGGACTTCGCCAAGCCGCGAACAAAATCGCGAACGGTAATCGTCCGATTCGTAAGCTGGGACTCTAAATTGGTCTGACGATTGCTCTTGAGAATTACATGCTCACTAAAGACCTGACGATAGGCAGCCCAGATCAGAGCCGTAATATCGCTTTGATCCGCGCAGTCTTCTAGACGATAGATATAGGGCGTATCTTCACTCGGAACTTCGTAACCTTCGACGCGCTGATTTTGCGAAGACGGTTTGTACTCAAGTAGAGGAATAGGCATAAGGCACAAGAGGTAAGGAATGAGGGACGCCTTTCGGCAACGCTAACGCAAGGAGGGATGAGGATGAAAGAAGAAATTTGGTGCTGTATGAGTAGCAATTTGTCCCTCATCCGTCATCCTAAAATTCACACTTTCTTCGTCGAGGGAAGGTAGCGGTAGGGCAACGCGACGGAGGGACGGCGAACCGTTGGCTTTGGCGTTTCGGCGGCGTGGCTCATGTCAGGAACCGCGATCGCGCTGGAAGTCGCCCGTGCTACGTGACGCTGCGAATCCAATTGAGGCGTAGCCAAGCTTTGCGCCATTGTTAAGAAGTTGACTGGAATCGCTTGGCGAATCACTTTCTTGTCGAGATCGCCCGCGCTATAAGTCCGCACTTGGTAGTAAGAACGCCCCGCGAAATCCAGTGACATCAAGCGATTGCGCCAGTAGTCGCCATAGCGCGGATTCACTAAGTTAAACGGACGCCCCTCAAGCCGACGCCGTTGAAACGGAACGATATCTGTACCAAAGTTTTCGCGGTATTCGTCGCTATCGACGATCGTATCGATAAACCCATGCAAGCCCTTGGTCGCAATGATGATCGATTGCGAAATCTGCTCATCTTTTCCATAGGATGACCGACCCAAGAAGCGCTTGAGCGTGATGTCAACCAGTCGATAATTAGAATTAGTGTCAGCGACCAATCGACGATACACATCCGATTTTCCAAGCCCGCGAATGAAATCAGCAACCGTAATGGCGCGATTTCTCAGTTGCGATTCCAGATTCTTTTGACGGTAGCTTTGTAGGATTAGATGCTCCGCGAAAATCTGGCGGTAGGCTGCCCAGATGATGAGATCGACATCTTCTGGACCTCTTGCGTCCGCTAGCCGATATTTAATCGGATCGTCCTCATCCATCACGTCATAGCCGTTGACGCGCTGGTTTTGAGTTTTAGGATTAACTTCTAGTAAAGGCAGCATAGATTATTGTGCGTTAGGGGACAATCGTAAGCTGGGGTTGAGCCATCAAGACTCGTGCTTTGACCACGGCACCCGAAGCGGTTCGGCGCAGTTGCTCTAACCGATTGAGGGCTGGGTGAATCAAATCTTTAGTGTCAGGAGTATTCTGAACGGCTGACATCCAAGACTGCATTGCCGCGATCCTTCGGAGCTTCGCAAAGCGAATCGGCACGTCACAAATCGCTCAATCTGAGTCTTGTAACACTAGGAATAATGTCTGTAAGGGTTGAGCGTGAATTCGCCGTGTTAAGTAGCACCTCTAAAGGTGAGCAGATCTGCGATCGCAACAAGTACCCACAGACTATACGCTCTCGCGCCGTAGTTGTAAGTCATCCTGAGCTTGTGCTGCCGCTTCTCGGACGTAAAAACAGAGCAGTCGAGACACCGATTTAGCGCCGCTACTGCCCACTTATCGCCAAGCTTACCGAGCGTCGGTGAAACATTACGTCGCGATGAATGCTACTCACAGCGGTGCGATTTTCATCGTCAACTACCACAATCAATGTCGCTACTGCCACCGCATCGTGCACCTCAAGCTGACCCAGGCAGAACATCGCATCGCAACGCAAGCTTCAATTTTCGAGGTGGAGATTTGAAACGACGTTGCTCTACAGCCAAAGACTGAGTATTGGATGAATCGAGTTGTTCGCTCGAACCTCCTATAACGACCAAGATCAGCCTAGTGCTTCAATCTTGACGATTCTGCCACCCAGCCGCGTGATACGCTGCATTTCGTCACTCATGCGATTATAGGGAACCGTGATAAACACGCTGCCGCTATTACGAATCTCATAATTGTTTTGATCCGTTTCGCTGTTTTGACGCAAGCCAGCGACTTCATAGCGAAACATGCGACTGGCTGACGACGAAATTCCACCTGAACTAACGGTTGTTTGACCAAACATAGGGTGAATCCCTCAACTATGGATAACGAACTGATTGATAGTAAACATTAGAACAACGACCATTAGAACAACAGGTAAAGCGCGATGCAAAGCATCCCCTCGTTACGGGCCACTTAATCATCGACGCAAAACTGCTGACACAGCTCACGCTTTTAGCTTGATGTCTAGCGATCGGGCGACTCTTGCTTTGCTTCCATTGTCTGTTGAGCCTCCGTTGCTTCGCTTTTGCCTTCTGCTTCTAAATTTTGATGCGCGGTTGCAGCTTGCATCTTCGCGTTGCCACTTCCATCGAGCGTCAGCGGCTCAATGCTCACAATCCTGCCGCCCATACGGAGGATTCGCTGCATTTCCTCATTCATCCGATTGTATGGAACCGTAATGTAGAAGCTGCCGCTTGTGCGAATGGGGTAACTGAGCTGATCGGTTTCGTAAGTCTGGCGCATGCCCTCGACTTCATAGCGAAACATCCGATTTTCAGCACCACTTAGCCTGCTACTGCCTAGTGCAGTTTGACCAAACATAATTATTATTGCTCCTGTATAAAATCCGTTGAACAGTCAGGGAGACAGCCGTCCGCCTCCCAGTCTTGCTCTAGGCACGCGACACATTCACAACTTTGCCGCCCTTCTTTGTAATCTCTTGAAGTTTTTGGGAGAGTTGTTCGTAGGGCACTAAGATCGCGTTACTGCTGCGACGCACTTTCGGGTACCCAGGCTGCAAAATTCCAGTCACTTCAATGCGATACACCCGTCCGCTTTCCTGCTGAGTTCCACCCAGCGCTCTTCTGGGCGCAGCGTCGTCAGGAATCGCCGCATGTTTCCAGCCCGATCCACCGCTGCCGCCGCTCGAAGGTCGGTCAATCCGCGAGGCAAAATTTTGACCCAACTCCCGAGTCAGACGAGGAGATTTGCCGCCAACGCTACCACGATCGCTGCTGGCATAACCCCGATACAAGCGGAACATCCGGGTAAAGCCGGTGGTTCTAACGCCAGGTTCGACCTGAAAGCCGGTGTAGTACGGAACCACATTGTTGCCAAACTTATTCTCGTACTCCATGCTGTCGATGTAAGAGTCAATCTCGACATCGTAGCCCCGCTCTTCACACAGACCCGTGTGATAGGCCCACTCCGCTTCTTCATAAGGAGCGCGACCGAGCAAATGCTTAAAGTTCAGTTCAACAAACCGCTGGTTTGAATTGCGGTAGAAAAATTTGTTTTTATACAGTTCAGATTTAGCCACCGCCCGGACAAACTCGCGCACGGTCGATGTGCCTTGCCGCAGCAATGATTCGGCAGAGGTCAACCGTTCTGACTTCATCACATAGTCGTTGCCCAAAACCTGACGGTACACTGC
Organism: Myxacorys chilensis ATA2-1-KO14; assembly: GCA_019359275.1. Lineage (GTDB taxonomy): Bacteria > Cyanobacteriota > Cyanobacteriia > Leptolyngbyales > Leptolyngbyaceae > Myxacorys > Myxacorys chilensis. The sequence continues at coordinate 8,043 of JAHHHP010000042.1, forward strand.
CCGAAAGACCGATTGCAGCTCCGTTTCTGTCCAATCGGGCCGTAGCTCAACTCTAGAAGAGCTATCAAAGGCAGACAGCCCCAACGGTCCGGCTGCTGCCAAGTTATTCACCAATAAGCCGCCCATGCTTGTCCCCCAACACAACAATAAACTTCTTAACCAAAATTAAGAAAAACAATGCCCGGAAAAACGAGCAACTGTTAGCCACTCTGCCAACACTCGCTAATTTCTCCGGGCACAGCACCTGAAGATTAGCTCAGGGCGTTAATCGCGTAGTCGATGTAGGTGTTTGCTTGGTTAGCAGCTTGACCGCTCAAACCATGGTTTGACTTGACGTGGTTGAGGGCTTCAACGTACCAGCTAGGAGAAAGCTCGAAGCTGCGGTTGATTTCGTCTAGGCCAGCAATCAAGTACTCATCCATCGGACCTGTACCACCAGCGATTAGGCAGTAGGTGACCATGCGGAGGTAGTGACCGATGTCACGAGCGCACTTGGACTTACCACGAGAGTCAGAAGCGTACTGAGGACCCTGCATTTGGGTGGTGTATGGGAACTTCTGGTACACAGCGTTAGCTGCGCCATCGATCAAGCGCTGAGCATTTTGAGTCAACGCACGAGCTGCTTCTAAACCAGCCGTTGCTTGCTCAAAACGACCGTTAGCCGCTTGCAATTCGGTGTTACCCAAGAACCGGCCTTGAGTATCTGCTGCTGCGATCGCTTCAGTAATTGGGGTCTTCATTGTTTGGTTATCTCCCTAAAAAGTGTGTTCTGCAAAGTGTGGTGAAAACAATGCTTATCCGATCGAGGCGGAATGCTCAATCAACAGCGATCGCTTAAGCAACCGCAGAAGCAGCGCGATCGAAGTAGCTCGATAGCTCAGACATGATGGAGCTACAGTCGCCACGAACAATACCAGAAGCTTCGGGATCGTTAGCAATGGAGATCGCGATGTCCTTCATTTTCTGCACACCAGCCGCTGTCGAACCACCGGGAACGCCAAGAGCTTGGTAGGTTTCGCGCAGACCGTTGAGGCAACGATCGTCGAGAACGCTAGCATCACCTGCCATCAACGCATAGGTTACATAGCGCAAGATGATTTCCATGTCGCGCAAGCAAGCTGCCATGCGACGGTTGGTGTAAGCGTTTCCACCGGGCTGGATGAGTTGAGGCTGATCTTCAAATAGAGCGCGAGCAGCATCGGTGACGATCGACGACGCGTTGGTGCTGATGCGGTTAACGGCATCAATGCGCTTGTTGCCTTCTTTGATCATGTTGTTCAGCGCATCGAATTGACCGCTGCTCAGAAAATCACCTTTGGCGTCAGCCTGGGAGACAACCTTAGCGAATGCATCTAGCATGGATGACTTCTCCTAATTGTTTGGTTTGAGTTCGGGTTTGGTTCAGAACTGGAAGGTGGATCTGAAGCCATTTGGGTTACAGAACTAGCAGGAAGGATTTGAAACCCCTTACAGGCTAGTTAGGCAACTTTCTCCTAAGTTCAGTTTCACATTACTAGGTAACAAACTGATGTTTCTAAGAAATCTGAGAAATTGTCACATTTCTTAATAAGAAAGCAGAATCCTAACTCAGCGCTTGTTTTATATAGGTTTCTTCTGTTGTTTTCCCCCTCAGGTTTACTTTATACAATGCGGCAGAGCCGTTATTTGTTACAAGTTATTGACTTCTATAAAGCCAGAAGAAATAAAGCTCGAAACGCTTAGGGCTTATAGAGTTTTGAGGAAAAACAGCTCTATTTCTTGCAAATTTTCTGAAAAAATGTACAGCAACAGTTAAGTTTTGTTAAATTCGATAATATCTTTAGATTTGCAAAATTCCAATGTAGAGCAGGTTTCAGACGTTTTTAGAATTCTAAGTTTCATAACACTCATTTAACTTATGTAACGGTCTTTTTCGATAAAAGTGTTTCGGTTTATTAAGCTGATCTGGGAAAACAAATTTTGTTGCACGTGCAACAAAAGTCAATAAGTTAATATGCCTAATTAAGGTTTTACGAATCGCGATTCTCACTTCAATCTTGGAGCCATTAGCCATGTTGGAGCCGTTAGTGCGGAGGATAATTGTGCAGGAACCGCGATCGCAGTAGATTCAGCACTTTTGTAAAAGATGTAGGTAACGGCGCGATCGCTTCCACCAACGCTCCGGTCACCGGATGAATTAATCTTAACCGCCAAGCATGAAGTACCTGCCCCGGTAGATTGACCTTGAGCGATCGTCCAGCACTATAAGTCGGATCGCCCACAATTGGATGACCCATAAACGCACTGTGTACTCGAATCTGATGGGTGCGCCCCGTTTCTAATTCAAATTGCATCAGTGTATAGTTGCCCAACCGTTCTTTAACCCGCCAGTGAGTTACCGCTCGTCGTCCGCCTTTTGTTTCTGGAACAACGGCTTGTTTTTGTCGGTCTACTAAATGCCGTCCAATCGGCTGATCAATGGTTCCCGCATCGTGTTTCGGTGATCCGTAGACGATACCAAGATAATCCCGCCGTGCAGTTTTGGTTCTAAATTGCTCTTGTAGATGATGAAACGCAAGTTCTGTTTTAGCAATTGCGATCGCGCCTGTGGTGTCTTTATCTAATCGGTGTACAATTCCTGGTCGTTGTATTCCGTTGATTCCGGGCAGCGTTTCACAATGAGCTAACAATGCATTCACAAGAGTACCTGATTCGTGTCCTGCTGATGGATGCACAACTAATCCCGCAGGTTTGTTCACAATAATCAACGAATCATCTTCGTAAAGAATATCAAGCGGAATATTCTCCGGTTCAAGGTGCAAAGGCTGAGCGTCTGGAATGTCGAGCTTAATACGATCGCCCGCTTTCACGTCTGCTTTCTTAGACGTGCAGGGTTGATTATTAACCTGAACATGACCTTGTTCAATTAATTTTTGAAGTCGCGATCGCGATAGATCTGGGAGTTGATCGGCAAGAAAGCGATCGATGCGCTCATCAGACTCTTCAACATACAACTCAATCTGCAAAGACAAGGTTTCACTAGCCTGCGACACAACTTATCTATTCTCAGCTATGAATGCCATAGAGCGCTAATTCAAAGTAGAAGCACTCTCACTGAGGCTGACATAATTTCTTCATCTAACCTGCAAAATTGAGTTGATCCCCTTAGAGAGAAGCAAATTTGAGCGTTGCTATTACGCCATACCCAATCTCAAAAAAGCTGAACTAATCGAAGGAATTGTTGATATGTCTCCTCTAAGCTTTGAACCCTCATGCAGATTTAACGATTTAGTTAGGCAATTGCAAAGTTTAAATTTGGCAGAACGCATTGCATTCATACAAGCGTTAACGACACCATAACCAATGCCATAACGTAAGAAGTTTCTAATGAATATTAACTTCCTTTTTTAGGTCAAGCACTTCTTACGGCAGTTTCAGCACCACCTGATTTCGCCCTTTGCGTTTTGCTTCATAGAGTCCCGCGTCGGCAACATCAACCAATAACTCAGTCATCACATCTGTGGTTGGCACTATACTTGCAATTCCCAAGCTCAACGTAACAAACGGAGAAACCCGCGATCCACTGTGATCGATTTGTAGCGTTTGCATTTCTAACTGAATTAGTTTAGCGACTCGAAGCGCACCGTGGCTATCTGTATTGGGCAAGAGAATCACAAACTCTTCACCTCCATAACGCGCTGCCAAATCAGTTGGTCGCTTCACCGATTTCTTTAACACGCTCGCGACCGCGCGCAAGCAGTGATCGCCCTTAGAATGCCCGTAGGTGTCGTTGTAACTTTTGAAGTAGTCAACATCACATAAAATCAACCCGATCGGCGTCTGCGATCGCAGCGATCGGTACCATTCGCGATACAGCGTTTCATCAAACATCCGACGGTTTGCTAGCAGCGTGAGCGGATCTTGATTCGACAAGATGGTAAGCTGCTGTGCCTCAAAGGTCATCATTGTTGCGCCTGCAATCATGATGGCTAGCGACATCGGCACAACCGGCAACCACCAACCAAAATTGAGTGCGGTGGAACAAATCAAGACAACCCCACCCATCAACGCCAGCGTCAGCGCGATTTTGTACAAATGAGATAGTCGCCGTGTTCCAATCCAAGCACTTACATAGGCCAGGAGAATAATTAAACTCCACTCCACCCACTTTGGCGCAACTTGAAGGAGAGGACGCCGATTCAGTACCGCACTCAAGATTTGACTTGTCAGTGTAGCGTGCAACTCCATGCCCGAAACGGGAACGGGTGTAGAACCCGTCTCGCTGCTATACGACATAAAAAACATGTCCGAATCGCCAGCAGAAATGTTACCCACAAACACAATGCGATCGCGAAATGTGGTTAACGGCAATGTCTTGTTCAAAACCTCTTCTACCGAAACGGTTCTAAATGGGTCTCGTCGTCCACGCGGATTGACTAATACTTGATAGCCGCCATCATCCGCATTTACATAGCCGCCATCATTCTTGCTAAATTGCACAAATTTAGCGCTTCGGATTTGCAACAAATTGTCAGAACTCTCTTCTGGAGTAATTCCTATCTGTGCTAAGTACTCTAATGCTACTCTCAGCCCTAGTCCTTCAATCGGTGAAGAGCTGCTGTTAGTGAACAACAGTCCACGTCGGACTCGCCCGTCCACATCTGGAATGACATCACTCGCTGCAATCCGATCAGTCTGAACTAAGATCGGATGCCCTGCTACATCCTTGCCATCGTCACTGCCGACGATTTTGGCAATTCCAATAAGGTTGGGAGTCGTTCGCAATACATTTAATAGTGCTGCGTTACCAGGTTGTGTCGGCAAATTTCGATACAGATCCAGCCCAATCACACGAGGTTTTTGCGCTTTAATCTGGGTTAGCACATCTGCCAAGGTCTGATCCGAAATTTGAGCACTTCTTAGGGTCTGAAAATCTTTCTCACTGAACCCTACAAGCACAATGCGATCGTCGGCAGGCTCTGAAGGGCGGAGTTGAAGCAAGTGATCAAACGCTGCCAACTCTGAAAGCTGTAATCCTCCCAATGCTCGAACCAGCAAGACACACCCTGCCGCCGCCAGCCCAGACAGGCCAAGAACTCGGTGCCTCCATAAAAACTTCTGTCTCCGTGGGCGAACCCGGTAAACAGAATTTGGTTCCATAGTATGTGGTGACATCGATGCTTAAGTGTCCACTGGGACGAATGGAGCTAGAGCAAAATCAATTACAAAAGCACTATTCATTTTATTGAATTGTCAGAGCAGTTAAAATTTGCTACTCAGTATAAGCGATGTAAATTCTCTGCAATCATTTCATTAAATATAGCGACAGTCAAGCCACTATACATTTGCCTGAAATTTGCCTGAGATATTGCATAGAGTTACATTTCAAAGGGAAACCTCAAAGTAGATGAAGAACTCATGTTAAGGTCTTATCGTCAGAAAAATTTTGCATCAAGTACTCTATCAAACACTTAAGAATCAAAAGGTTCAGATATTTCAGTCCACATTGAGCGAGTACAGAAAGACCAGCAGCGGTGAGTGACAGCATTACAGGAGAAAATCTGCCTCACAGCTTGAACACAGGTTAAGGTTCAACCGAAAAAAGATGCTGGCAATTGCCGCGAATTAGAAGTACCTGTTTTAGAGTTCATCGTTTTGAGGGGTCACGATTGCTGCCTATGATCAACCTACATCGAGCAGATGTTGTGCTGCTGTGGGCATTTCTGTTTGTTCCTCTAGAGCTTTGCGGGTCAGAGCCTAGTGCATCGGTTCCTGCGGAGCTAGTGGCACAAGCAGAGTCCATTACCCCAGCCTCAGATGGAACGGGGACTAAAGTCACACCTTCCGGGAATCAGCTTGAGATTGGGGGAGGAACGCAGGCAGGGGACAATCTTTTTCACAGCTTTGAACAATTTAATCTTTCGCCGGAGCAGACTGCTAATTTTATCTCTAATCCAACGATTCAGAACATTTTGGGTCGCGTGGTGGGAGGAGATGCCTCTGTAATTCAGGGGCTGATTCAGGTTACGGGTGCCAACTCGAACTTATTTTTGATGAATCCATCAGGCATCATTTTCGCGGCAACGGCTCAACTCAATGTTCCTGCTTCGTTTAGCGCCACGACTGCAACTGCAATCGGGTTTGACAATCAAACCTGGTTCAACGCAACGGGTTCAAATGATTATGCGTCACTAATGGGTGCGCCTAGCCGCTTCTCATTCTCAAGCCGTGATCCAAATATTGTTTTTAATGCTGGAAACTTATCTGTCGGTCAAGGACAGTCACTCGCCCTTTTGGGAGGAACCGTTGTTAACACAGGAACGCTGAGTGCGCCGGGGGGCATGATTGCGATCGCGGCAATTCCCAGTGAAGGAATTGTGCGAGTGACCCCACAAGGCAGCTTACTGAGTTTAGACCTGCCTATTAGCAAAAGTAATCAAAGTCTTGCAACCGGAACACTAGCTGAAATAGTGTTACCAGAGCTACTGACAGGCGGAGCGTTAAGCAATGCGACTGGTTCTACGATTGAAAATGGTGTGATCAAGCTAACGCCATCATCGCCTCCAATTCCAATCGAGCGCGGTACGGCGATTATCGCTTCGCGAAATGAAGGAAGTGCAAGCGGCGAGCTTTCGGTGACATCCTCCCAATCACCCACAATTCATACTCCCTCGATTCAAGTTTTTGGAGAAAAGATTGCGCTGCTGGGCGCTAAACTTGACGCTTCGACACCCACAAGCGGCGGGACGGTTTTAATCGGAGGAGACTATCAGGGAAAAGGCAGTTTGCCCCACGCGCAATTTGTTTTTGGCGATGCTGGAACTCAGATTAATGCTAATGCCCTCCAAACTGGCAAGGGTGGAACCGTTGTTCTATGGTCAGATCAGGCAACTCGATTTCAGGGAGGAATCACGGCTAAGGGCGGACAGGTTGAAACGTCTGGGAAAGCCAGTCTAGATGTAACGGGCGCAAGAGTTAGCGCTGGTTCGTGGCTACTTGATCCATCCAACATCAATATTGCGAACGGCGGATCAGGGACACCGATTTCGGGAATTTTTGATCCTCTTGCAGCAACGGGAACGATCGATCCAACCGCGATCGCAGCAGCGATGGATAACGGAACGAATGTCACGCTTTCAACAGCCGGAGGAAACGCTGGACAAGGAGACATTACGCTCACAGATTCGATTAATCAAACGGGGGGTGGAACAGCTTCTCTAACGCTAACAGGACGCAGATTTAATCATTCTAGCAACGCAAGCATTAATCTTAGTAGTCTAGGTGACTTGACGTTTAATCTCAATCAAGTGGCGGCTGAGGCGAATGCACCCAGTAACTCGATTCAAAATGCAATTAATTCTATAGGAAACACCAACGGCAATCGAACCATTAACTTAGGTGCGGGAACATACAGCGGCACTCCTTTAATTGTGGATCGTTCGGTCAATCTACAAGGAGCACCCACAGCGACCCTGGCTGGAAGCGGCACTGATCGCGTTTTAGAAGTGAAAGGCAACGTCAACGCCACCCTACAAAATTTGACTATCACAGGCGGACAAACGACCAGCGTCGGGGGCGGCATTTACGTTTCGGGTGCAAACTCTAACCTCACAATTCGTGATAGTCAAATAAGTGGGAATCGCGCCACATATGGGGGCGGCATTTCAACCCCGATCGCTAGCATCGTCAATATTTTCAACAGCACGATTTCTAATAACACAGCGACGAGCGGAGGAGGAGGGCTTGAAAACACCTTTGGGGCAAAACTGAACATTGCAGACAGTGTCATTTCTAATAACACGGCTCAGTATGCAGGTGGAATTTCCCTCCTCCAAAGTCGGGATGCAACCATTACGAATAGTACTATTTCTGACAATACAGCTGTTCTCTCTGGAGCAGGAATTCAAAATGATCAAACGAATTTAACGGTTGTAGGAGGCAACATTCTGAGAAACACGGCAGGTGCTAATGGAGGTGGAATTTATAATTTAGGAGTTGCAGATGTTCGCGGTACGACAATCAGCAATAACATCGCTAAGATCAATGGAGGTGGAATAGAAAATGAATCAGTGATGATAATCTCAAATAGTTCCATCACTAATAACAACGCAGGTCAAGATGGAGGTGGAATCTATAACCAAGCGACATTAGTCGTTTCCGATAGTAAACTGTCAAATAACGCTGCCATAAGTGGTGCAGGGTATGGTGGCGGGCTTACCAGCAACGGCTCCACCTCTGAATTGAGCATTTCAAGAACTGATTTTACAGATAATCGTGCCCGCACAGGAGGCGCGATCGTTATCTTCGGCGATCGCTTCGCCAACATCAGAGACAGCTTGATTTCGGGTAATATTGCGACCGATCAAGGGGGAGGAATCTTCAGTATCGGAAACAACCTATACATCTCAGGTAGCACTATTTTTAATAATCAAGCGGCTACAAGCGGTGGTGGGTTATCTGCCTTTGGAACAACTGCGATCGACACTACAACTATTTCGCAGAATCAAGCTAAAACGGATGGTGGCGGACTGCATTTAGGCAACACAACGACGATCATCGATAGCAATATTGCTAACAATCAAGCTGAGCGAAACGGCGGTGGTATTCAAAACAGTGGCGCTAACGTAACGCTGAGAAATAGCACATTGTTTAATAACCGCGCTCTTATTCAAGGTGGTGGCATTAATAATACGAATACGGGTCAGCTTCAAATCCTAGACAGTACGGTTTTACAGAACATAGCCCAAGGCAATCCTAGTTCTGGTGGGGGCAACGCTGGAGGAATTTACACGAGTGGACCAACAACAATTCAGCGATCGCTGATTGAAGGAAACAAAGCTACGGGAGATGGCGGCGGAATCTTCAGCACGGCTCCCCTGAACCTAATTAACACTACGATTTCAGGCAATGCGGCCAGGGAAGGCGGCGGAATTTACAGTAGCGGAACGACTGCGATTAGCAACAATACCTTGACCAATAATCAAGCTAATAATGCGGGTGGCGGAATTTTTAATCGCTCAGGAAGTATTCAGCTTCAAAATACAATCATCGCAGCAAATCGAAATGCAAGTAGTCCTGACGTTGCAGGACTTTTTACCGATCAAGGGAATAACTTAATCGGGATTCGGGATGGCAGTACAGGATTTACCAAGAGTACGCTAGTTGGAACAGCGACAAATCCAATCGATCCCCTGCTTGAGGCATTAGCAAATAACGGAGGGTTTTCTCGAACACATGCGCTGTTGCCTAGAAGCCCTGCCGTTAACGCAGGCAATAACGCGATCGCAACACCAACCGACCAAAGAGGCGCTCCTCGAATTCAGCAAGCGGTGATCGACATCGGTGCGTTCGAGTCAGATTCATCACCTCCAACTCCCCCGACTCCAGTTCCGTCTCCAGTTCCTTCCCCAACTCCAATTCCTTCCCCAATTCCTTCCCCAACTCCAGTTCCGTCTCCAACTTCAGTTCCGTCTCCAACTCCAACTCCTTCCCCAACTTCAACTCCAAATCCCCCACCAGGAGCAGTTAAACCAACAGACCTAACAGGTCAAAATCAGCCGAATCTAGAGACAAAACCTCCTATTGAAGCGCCGCAACCGCTCTCGATTGTGGGAAATCTAGATCAGTCTCTCGGTACTGAATACGAGCAATACTACGGACTCGATAACGCTCCAAAGTTAGGACTGCAAGAAATTGAAGCTACCCTGAGCCAGGTTCAAAAACAAAAGAACGTGCGATCGGTTGTTGTCTATGCCATCTTCACACCTCAAACGATCGCTCCCGCGCCCAAGAACGGAGAGCGCTACGAGGATTCTGTAGAACCCGTTACTCCGTTCTTACGATCAAAGCTCAAACGCAACGACGATCGACTAGATTTGGTGCTAGTGACTCCGACAGGAGAAGCCATTCGCTATTCCACTACGGCTACTCGCGCTCAAGTTCTTCAGCAAGCTAAGCTCTTTCGCTTAGCCGTCTCCGACATAGATGATGACCAAGGGTATACTGCACTTGCTCGACAGCTTTATGGCTGGCTCCTGCAACCTTTAGAAGGACAGCTAAAACGACAGCAAATTACTAGCTTAATTTATTGTTTAGACGAAGGATTGAGGACGATCCCCATAGCAGCAATTGCAGACCAGCAAGATTACGCCATCCAGCGCTACACGGTCTCTGTGATTCCTAGCGTTTCTTTAGTGAATCGGGAAATTACCGATTTGCGCGATCGCACCCTTTTAGCGATGGGTGCAGATCAATTCTCATCGCTTGCGCCTTTGCCCGCCGTTCCAACCGAATTACAACTTGTCAGCGAACAGTTTTGGAGAGGAAAACAGTTTCTCAACCAAGAATTTACGATTGAGGAACTCTTACATCAAAAACGGATTGAGAATCCAGGCATTATTCACCTCGCCACCCATGCTCAGTTTAATATTGGAGCGCCGAGTCAGTCCTACATTCAACTCTGGAATACTCGAATCAATCTTGCTCAAATGAAATCGCTCGGCTGGGCAAATCCGCCATTAGAACTCCTTGTTCTGAGCGCTTGTGACACTGCGATCGGCAGTACCGCTGCCGAGTTAGGGTTTGCCGGACTTGCCGCCGCTGCCGGGGTTCATTCAGTCATGGGCAGCCTCTGGACAGTTTCAGATATTGGAACCCTCGCCCTCATGAGCGAATTTTACATTCAACTGCAAACCGCCCCGACTCGCGCAGAAGCGCTCAGACGCGCCCAGCTTGCGCTCAAAAATGGCACGGTTCGGATCGAGAACGGCAGGCTAATCACAAGCCAAAAATCTGTGTTACTACCGACGAAAATCGTTCCCCGAATCGGAACAATTCTGTTCACTCATCCGTTCTACTGGTCAGCCTTCACACTGGTTGGAAATCCGTGGTAAATGCGTAGTGAGGACTATGAGCAATTATCACAAACTAGATGAGAGTTTGGGTTTGCAAAAGAGTTCTGGAAGTTAAGCTACCTCGGGCGGCGAGCTAAACGGATACTTCGGTCAGAGACTTTACCCAATTGAGCTTTTCGGTTGAGAAGTCTATACTTACTTCTCGACTATCTCGGCGCATCAGGTCAGTCATGATCAAAAACCTCTACGACAGCCTCCGTTTTGTTGCTTTCTTAAACCGAAAAGCGCAATTAAGGTTTGTTTTGTTTTTGCAAGATTGGCACTTCGTAGATCGTGCAATGTCCATACTCCAACGACATTCAAACTTATGACTACACTTGGATTGCTTCGGTTTCTCACCCCACTCACGGTGACAAGTTTGATTGCGATCGCGGCTGTTTCAACCGAGTTCACTCTCTCTCAGTCCCTTCAGGTTGGATCTTCTGCCACTGCCGCACCCTCGCAGCGCGTGCGCTGGACGCCCAAGAAGAAGCTGGGTACAATCCGCAGCACACTATCGGGCGGTAGACGGGGACAAGCTAGTACGACTCAGGTGAGCACCGCCTGCACCTCTAGCAAAGGCTCCTCACTAACGACGATGACTCTGCTGGTGCCGAACACGAACGAAGGGTTATATACAACGACAGCAAGCCCAACCTTTTTCTGGCATACCAACACTAAGCAGGCGATGTCGGCTCAGTTCATCTTGGCTGATCCGAGTAGGGCAGAACCAATTTTCAGCAAAACTCTCCAGATCAACCAATCTGGAGTTTCTCAGGTCGAGCTGCCCACTTCAGTTGTGTTGCAAGCAGACACAACTTACCGTTGGACAGTACTGCTGGCTTGCAAAGAGGGATCTTCCAGTGAAGTCTCTGCCAGGAGTTTCATTGAGCGGATTGATGAGCCAATGTTACTTCAACAAGTAGCAGGGCAATCTGATTTTGACCAAGCAGTCAGTTTCGCTCATGAAGGCATTTGGTATGATGCCTTCAATTCTCTGATTCGTGCCAATCAAGAGAATCCTAGTAACGCTGCCCTGAAAGCGGAGCTAAAGTCTTTACTGGCTCAGGCAGGAAGTGATCCCGTCAGTATTGCTCAACGACGGGTTCAAGTTGCTGGGCAACTGTAATTAATTTGGCTTGTGTAACTGAAGTCTTGTTGAAGGGGTGAGTCGCTCGACTCACCCCTTTTCTTGTAACAGTCCTTTTTCTTGTAACAGTTTTGATGCAGATCGGCTTGCCAAAGGGCGTACAAACTAGGATTCAAAGTCGTCCTGTTGTCATCAGCTTATAACCGCCTGCAAATGAGGCAAACGCCAGCGAAAACGTCCATAAGCTCATGGGTTTTAGCACGATACCACCGCTCAAAAACGCCAAAATCATTCCTACCCCAATTAGAAGCCAACCCAATTCTTTAACGCTTGATCGCGCAAATAGTAGCGTGAATACTCCGCCCATAATAGCGAGAACTGACCCTGCGGCTGGGATCTCTCGCCACCAGTAGACAGAGCCTCGGGTCGCAACGATGACGTTCTGACCCAAGAAATAAAATCCGAGTAACAGTAGCCCAAACCCAATTAGCTTTAAGAACGATCGCATGTTTAGACCCTCATCAAAAATCATCCACGATTCTCTTGCCTCTGATTCTCAAACCTCTAGCTCCTGAACCCTCAGAGTGGATGCTGCTTTTCAGAATTCCCGCCCTAGTCCCAATTTGCCCATCACTCTTCGTTTCATTACGAAGGGCAAAAGACGCGGACGAATTTTCTACCATAAAGAGGTCGAAACCAAGGAAAGTATTATGGTGCGATTGCAGCGTTGGCAGTGGGCAGTTTTAGGACTTCCGATCGCACTCGTCGTCGGTTTTCTCCTGATCGCGGCTGGATTGCAGATTCACGAGTGGGGCATTAGCTGGATTTGGGCAATCGTCGGACTGCTGTTTGTAGGGTGGCGGTGGCTGCTTGTGAAATGGACACAGCCTGCCTTGCAGCAAGTCGAAGCCGTCGTCGCTGAGCTTTCTGAAGAATCTGCTGAATCCTTAACGCCTGCAACAGCAGGTGGATTAGGTGAAAAAGCAGAAGCCGAAATTCAAGCGATTCTAGAAGCGTCGCGCACCGATCCGCCCTTATGGGAGGACTGGAACATCTTTTGGCAACGATGTCAGAGTGTGATTCAAGCGATCGCACGGGTCTACTATCCGCAAACCCAAAAGCCGTTGCTCAACATCTATATTCCGCAAGCCTATGCGCTGCTGCGAGGCACGGTAGACGATTTAGACCAATGGATGGGGCGACTGTCGCCCGTTCTCAATCAAGTTACGATTGGGCAAGCCTACCAAGCCTACGAGGTTTATCAGAAGCTAGAACCGTCCGCGCGTCGGCTTCTCAAGGCGTGGAGTTGGGCGCAGTGGGTTCTGAACCCAGCCGTGGCGATCGCTCGAACTGCCACTCAAAAAACCAACAATCGTGCCACTCAAGAATTGCTCGGAAACCTAAATCAACTCTTACGAGAAGCGGCACTGCGAAATTTGGCCAGACAAGCGATCGCGCTCTATAGCGGTAGCAACGCACCAAAATCTGATCTCCTCGTTGCCCAACCCGCCGTACCGAAAGCCGAAACTCAGACGCTACGAAACATCATCAATCAAGCATCGCCGCCCGAAACCGTTGCTCAACAGCCCGTCAATTTAATGCTGGTTGGTCGCACCGGAGCCGGGAAAAGCAGCTTGATCAATACATTATTTGTCAAGGCAAATGCTCAAGTGGATGCGCTGCCCTCGACCGATCAAATCCAAGCGTATCAATGGGATACCCAGACTGGAGAAACGCTAACGCTTTGGGACACGCCTGGGTATGAGCAGGTCGAACGGGCGGAACTCCGAGATCAGGTTCTAGATCACGCCGCTCAAACTGATCTTGTTTTGCTGGCAACTCCAGCCCTCGATCCAGCTTTACAAATGGATCTAGACTTTCTCAAAGATCTAAAATCTGACAGGCCAGATTTGCCGATGTTAGGTGTGGTGACTCAAGTCGATCGGTTGCGCCCGATTTGGGAATGGACTCCTCCATACAACTGGCAGACGGGCGAACGTCCTAAAGAAGTTTCGATTCGCGAGGCGGTAATGTATCGTGCTGATGTTTTGGGACAGTCTTGCGCTTTGGTCCTGCCGATTGTGACTGGATCGGACACCCGAACGGCTTGGGGACTAGAGGACTTGTCGATCGCCATCCTAGACGCGATCGCGCCTGCCAAACAACTCCGCCTCGCTCGCTTTCTCAAAAACATAGACGCTAGAACAATGGCGGCTGCCAGAATTATCGATCGCTACACTTTTCAGATGGCAACCACTCAAGGACTCACCGCCTTTCTCAAAAGCCCAATTCTGCGGTTTCTTTCAACCCTAACCACCGGCTCTCCAGCCTTGGCGCTGCTGCTGGAGAGAAACATTCCGGTTGAGCAGTTGCCCATTGTGATTGGCAAATTGCAAATGGCATACGACTTATACAATCTTCTGACCGCCGATCGATCGACACCTCCTAGTTTCGATCTGTTAGCCCTTTGGAGCTTGCTCATTGAAAATTCTGCCCCGCCCGATCGACAAGCGTGGGCGTTTGGTCATGCGCTGACTGAGTATTGGAGCCAAGACCTCGCGATCGAGCAACTTCAAACCCGCTTCAATCAGTATCTTCAACAGTCCTAAAGTTCAGCAGTGTCACCTCTTGAGGGAAAATCTAAAAATCAATTGGAAAAGTGAACTTTAACCAGTGGCGATGGGCACACTGAGCCAGACATTGATAGTTTAAGTGTCTAGTTTAAGTGTCTCAATTGCATTCCATTGATCGAGTTCATGATGAACTTGCAACGTGATGGAAGCCGTTAACCTTTACATCCTTTGATTGACCCAGTAGGAAGTTCAGCATGTCCATCGAGAAACTTCAGCCCGCTCCCACTCAGCAAGTCGGGGTTTACGTACCTTACTACCCCCAAGCTGGCAAAAAGCAACTCTTACCGTTTGCCATCAGCTTATATCAGAAAGGAGCGTTGGAAGGGCAGCGCAAAATTGAAGGAGCCGAAAGCATTCCGTTCATTGCCACCTGGAATATTTCGATGCTGCCTGCTGACCTGTGCCGTTGCCGCATTCAGTTTGATGGCAATGCGGAACTAAGCTACGAGGTCATGATGGCAAATTTTGAATTTGTTGATTTCTTAATCGAGGTGATTACCAACTTCAAACGCAATCGCTTAGCAGATTTCTCACAAGCTTTTTACCGTAAGTTGCTTCGCCTGGAAGATTAAGCCGCGTTAGAGCAGTTTCATCGTGTGGTTCGTGACAGAGGGGCGTTGACCGTCCCTCTTTTTTACAGCAATAAAATTCTTCTCCCCTTACAATTAGGAAGATTAAAATTTGATTCTTCTGACTTAGAAGCACAACTTGCAAATAAAGTCCTGACAGGAGTAATGTAAGGGTTTCTCTAAGTCTCGTAATAGTCTCTTAAACAAGCGTTAACCGGGGAGAGGAGCGTGCCAAAATCCGCAAAGTATTTGCTCATCGGATCTCTCGAGGCCTACAGTGGCAAGTCGGCGATCACCTTGGGAATTGCCCATCAACTCAAGGCAAAAGGGCTAGACATTGCCTATGGAAAGCCGTTAAGCGGTGGCTGGGGTCAAACTCAAATGGCAGACAGCGATGGTGACCTTCAATTTGTTGCCCAAACGCTCAATCTTCCTGAGAATCGCTTGCAGCCATCTATCTTAATGCTAGATTCTGAAGCCGTTAAGAATCGCCTGAGCTTGCAGGATCAGACCGACTATCGCCAGCAACTTGCGGAGCAAGCGCAACGTCAGAGCGGAGATTTGGTTCTTTTAGAGGGACCTGGAACGCTTGACGAAGGAAAATTATTTAATCTATCTCTGCTAGAGGTCGCTGACACGATTCAAGCTTCTGTCCTTCTAGTAGCACGATTTCAGTCGATGCTGCTCCTTGATGGATTGCTAAATGCCAGAGAGAAGTTGGGAGATCGGCTGTTAGGAGTGTTAATCAATGATGTTCCTAACAATCAACGCGAAACTGTAAACGCTTCAATGGTTCCATTCTTAGAAAAAAGAGGCATATCTGTATTTGGGGTGCTGCCAAGCAGCGATTTGCTACGGAGTGTGAGCGTTTCAGAGTTAGTTCACCAACTTAAAGCAGAGGTTCTCTGTCGCCCCGATCGCTTAGATCTGATGGTCGAGAGCTTAACTATTGGCGCGATGAACGTCAATTCTGCCCTCAAGTATTTCCGGGCGCGGCGCAATATGGCAGTTGTCACAGGCGGCGATCGCACTGATCTCCAACTCGCGGCACTGGAAACCTCAACTCAGTGTCTGATTCTAACCGGACACATTCCTCCTACTAAAGAAATCCTCAGCCGCGCCGAGGATCTTGAAATCCCGATTCTATCGGTGGATTTAGACACCCTTAGCACGGTAGAGATTGTTGATCGCGCCTTCGGTCAAGTCCGACTGCACGAGCCGATTAAGTTTCAGTGCATCTGTCAGATGATTGAGGATTATTTTGACGGCGATCGCTTTCTTGGGTCGCTCGGTCTCGAACGAGCTGGAGCCTTGCCTTAGCTTAAGCATCAAACTTGACTCAGTTGCGGTTGCGGCGTCACTCGCTCCAAAATTTGCTTGAGCACAATCGCCGTCCAATCGATGTCTGCTTCGGTGGTGTCTCGTCCTAGCGTCAGGCGAATTCCAGCTTTAGCGACGCGATCGCGATAGCCCATCGCTCGCAAGATCGGGCTTGGTAGCAGGGTTCCACTACTGCAAGCGGCCCCGGCACTGATGCCAATTCCCGCTAAATTCATCTGCCGCACCAAGACCTTCCCGTTGAGTTGCTCTCCGTCGGCATTGGGTAAGCAAAAGCTGACATGGTGGGGCAGCCGATGGATTCGATCGCCAGTAGGCATCAATTCTGGTAAATCAGAGAAATGGTTGAATAAGCGATCGCGCAGTCGCGTTAATCGCGGTATCTCTGTTGCCATTTCTGCCGCAATCAACTCTGCGGCGATGCCAAATCCAGCGATTACTGGAACAGCTTGAGTCCCCGATCTCACTTTGCCTTCTTGTCCGCCTCCACGCAGCAACGGCACCAACTTCACTCCTGGACGAATGTATAACGCTCCTGCACCCTGAGGTCCATAGATTTTATGACTCGACAGCGAAAGCAAATCAACAGGAAGCTGCTGCATATCTAGCGGCAATCGCCCAGCGACCTGAACGGCATCGGTGTGAAATAAAATGCGCTGCGACGCTCCAAACGTCTGTGATGCTTTAAAGGATTGTGTAATTTGCCAAAGTTCCGCGATCGGTTGAACCGTTCCGACTTCGCTCTGCCCATACACGATCGACACTAACACTGTGTTTGGTCTCAATGCGGCTTTGAGATCTTGAGGGTTGACTCGCCCCACTGAATCGACCGGAAGCCGTGTAACCGCCCAACCCCATTGCTCTAGCATCCGCAGCGGTTGCTCGATCGCGGAATGCTCGACGCTTGAAGTAATGATGTGCTGCGGGCTGCTGTACTGCTGAGCAACGCCCATGATCGCCAAATTATCGGATTCTGTTCCCCCCGACGTGAACACGATCGCTTCGGGCGGAGCATTAATCAACCGTGCCACCTGAACTCGCGATCGCTCAACTAAAGTAGCCGCCCGTTGTCCCCAGATGTGAATGCTCGACGGGTTGCCCCACTGTTGCGTGAGTACGTCTTGCATCAGCGCGATCGCTTCGGGTCGCGTTGGCGTTGTGGCACTGTAGTCTAAGTAGATCTGCATGGGCGTTGAGGGAGATAACGGAGTGGTTTAAACAACGACTGGGGTATCCTACGGATATTCATTCCGCACAAATTCTCTCCAGCGTAGCGGTCAACCTAATATCTTGGAATCTGGCTTGTGGTCAACTTAAATCGCTCTCTTCAGTTTAAGCTTTGCAGTGCCTTGATTGTGTTGGGGCTATCTGCCTGTCAGTCTGTCCAACCACAGACGATACTGCCGCAGACGGTAATGGCAACAGCGCTACCGCAAGATCCCTTAATTCAGGTTTATACCAATCACGAGCCGGCTTCTAAGTATCAAGAACCCTATCGCCAGCAGACGCGATCAGGAGATGATCTGGAGCAGATCCTCGTAGACGCTATTAGCTCGGCTAAGTCCAGCATTCATGTGGCGGTACAGGAGTTTCGTTTACCTAAAGTGGCGAGGGCACTGCGCGATCGCGCCGCAAATGGTGTTCAAATTCAGGTCATTCTAGAAAATACTTACTCGCGACCCTTTAGTACTTTCACGGCTGAAGAAGTTGCAAAATTGCCAGAGCGAGAAAAAAGTCGTTACACCGAATCGCAAAAGCTAATCGATCGTAATGGCGATGGGCAACTCAGTGCGGAAGAAATCAACAATAATGATGCGCTCGTCGTCCTCGATAATGCCAAGATTCCGCGCATTGATGACACAGAGGGCGGAACTCGCGGTAGCAACCTGATGCACCACAAATTTATGGTGATTGATGGACACACGGTAATTGTCACGTCTGCCAATTGGACGACATCGGACGTTCACGGAGATTTCGGGCATGCTGTCAGCCGAGGCAATGCGAACAACTTCCTCAAAATTGAAAGTTCAGATCTTGCAAAGCTCTTTCTACAAGAATTCGCCTACATGTGGGGCGACGGCGCTGGTGGGCAGAAAGACAGCCTGTTTGGAGCGAAAAAGCCTTATCGCGCCCCGCAAACAGTCAACGTTGGAAAGACAGCGATCGAGGTTCAGTTCTCGCCGTCTTCCTCTAAAATTTCTTGGCAGCAAACCACAAACGGACTAATCAGCCAAACCTTAGGTCAAGCAAAACGCTCGATCGAATTGGCATTATTCGTGTTCTCCGATCAAGCGTTGGTCGATTCTCTAGAGCCACTTCACACTCAAGGTGTTCAAATCCGAGCTTTGATCGACCCAAGTTTTATGTACCGCTCTTACAGTGAAGGACTCGACATGTTAGGGGTTGCCCTTCCCGAGCGCTGCAAGACTGAGGCAAACAATCATCCTTGGCAATCTCCGATCAAAACGGTGGGTATACCCAAGTTGCCACCGGGAGATTTATTGCATCACAAGTTCGGCATTGTAGATGGGCAGACGGTCGTTACTGGCTCTCACAATTGGACAGATGCCGCGAACCGAGGCAATGATGAAACCTTACTGGTGATTCATAATCCGACCGTCGCTGCCCATTTTCAGCGAGAATTTGAGCGGCTGTATAAGACGGCTACGTTAGGACTTCCTCCTGCCATTGCGCGAAAAGTGAGCGCTCAGCAGAAAGCCTGTCCTCAGGTGGTCGTCCCAAGAAAATTTGAGAAGATCAAAGCGTCCGATCCAATTCAACAGAAGGTGAATCTCAACACTGCCACGCAAGAGGAACTAGAAGCTCTGCCCGGTGTCGGAGCCGGTAGGGCAAAGCAAATTATTGCGACGCGTGGGCAGCAACCTTTTTCCTCCTTAGAGGAGCTAGAGAGAATTCCGGGTGTCGGTGCAAAACTTTTGACAAAATTGCGCGATCGCGTGACTTGGTAGTTCTATCAATTTTATCTACATAGTGCGACAGATCCCCGTGGGGGCACGGCACCGTCATGCCCCCACAACCCTTGTAGCGAGTCTGTTTCATTGATAGTAGACGATTCCAAAGTTGGAACTTTGTCACACAAAAAAGGGGATCGTCACTAAACTATCCCCTCCCAAAGTTCACCAAGATTAATTAATCGCGACTAGCAAGCAAGACTTCACCTTTCAGCATTCGTTGAGCCGCATCCAGCAGAGCCTCCTCTAAGTAAGGCTTAGTAAAATATCCACTGGCTCCCAATGATGCCGCCATTTGACGGTGACGATCCGCCCCGCGTGAGGTCAACATCGCGATCGGTAAGTTGCTCAAGTTGGGGTCTTTCTGAATTCTCGAAAGGAATTCTAATCCATCCATTCTTGGCATTTCGATGTCGCAGAACACAATATCACACGGCAATCCTGACCGTAGCTTCTCCCAAGCTTCCTGACCATCGCGAGCTTGCTCTACTCGATATCCAACCTTGTTAAACGTCATTGAAAGCAATTCGCGCACTGTAATCGAGTCATCCACAATCAGAACCATTGGCTCCGTCTTAGTAGTAATCGTTTCAGTCACACCTTGGGCTGCACCTTGATCCCACATACTGCCGACATCCCGACGGATACGACCGAGAGAGAGATCAATCAGTTCCAACACATCCGCGATCGGCATAATCCGACCGTCTCCCAGAACGGTTGCACCCGCTACTCCCACTGGCTTTGGCACAGGACCTTCAAGTTGCTTGATCACAATTTCCTGTTCGCCCAGCACCTGATCCACTTGGAGGGCTAAGTAGTTGCCTGCGCTTCGTAAAATCACGATCGAGACCATATCATCGTCTTGACTCCCGCCATAGACCGTGCCTCGGCTGAGATGACGGCTGTAAGCGAGAAGCTCGCTGAGTGGACGCACGGGCAGCACCACATCCCGCCATGAAATAAAATGTTGCCCTTCAGCATTGGTTTGAAGACGCTCTTTAGGCACATCCAGCATGTCTTCAACACCGTCCATTGGGAAGGCAATCCGCGCGCGATCGCTGATGCAGCAGAGTGCCTTAGAGATACTCAGCGTCAACGGCAACCGAATCGTGAATGTCGTTCCCTTACCCTGCACAGAATCTGTATTAATTGCGCCGCGAATCTCGCTTAAGCTGGTTCGCACAACATCCATACCGACTCCGCGCCCTGAGAAGTCATCCGCCTGGTCTTTCGTGCTAAAGCCAGGATGGAAAAGCAAATCGTAGATGTCTAATCGAGACAAAGTTTGAGCTTCTGCCGAGGTGATTAAGCCCTTCTCGATCGCTTTTATTTTCACCCGTTCAATATCGATTCCAGCCCCGTCGTCAGAAACCGAAAGTACCGTTTGGTTACCTTGGTGAAAAGCACGAATCGTAATCTGTCCCGTTGGAGCTTTTCCTGCCCGTTGTCGCACTTCCGGGGATTCGATTCCATGAGTAATGGCGTTGTTTACCAGATGGGTCAGAGGATCGTAGAGATGCTCCAAAATCATCTTGTCAATTAGCGTATCTCGTCCGTCAATAACCAATTCTGCTTGTCTACCGCACTTCATCGCAATATCACGCACAGCACGAGGCAACCGATCCGCCGCTTGCGCAAAAGGAACCATTCGAGAGCGGGTCAATCCTTCCTGAAGCTGGGTTGTGACTTGCCGGAACATACGAGTCACTTGATCGGTTTCATCGACGATGAACTCAATGTCAGACGCCGATTCCCGGACTCTCACAATTAGTTCAATCATCTCTTGAGACAGAGAGTGAAAGCCCGTAAAGCGATCCATTTCTAGAGGATCGTACTCTACCCCAGTAGGGCTTGTGTCATTACTATGACGCTCAGGCGATCCAAACGGCACGCGATGATGTTGACGACTGGCTAACAAAGAGCTTTCGAGCAGCGATCGCTCATACAAATCTTGCATTCGTTGACCAACATCACTTAGCTGCTGCACCTGATACAGGAGGTTATCCAGCGATTGCCTCAGGCGTTCTTGGTCTTGCTCTAAGCTATTGCGATTGACAACGAGTTCCCCAACAAGGTTGCTCAGGTTATCGAGGTGTTTAACCGGAACTCGCATCGTTTGTTCGCTTAGTCCTTTAGTAGGACGAGGCGCACGGCGTCCTGATGAAGCGACAGTTCGACCTTTGACGGCTGGAGAACCGCCCATCGTGTTGTTGGTGTCCTCCAACATCTTCTCTAAATCATCAAACTCTGTATCTACCTCAGAAGACTCGATGGAGGTTTGTGAAGTTACTGACGCATCAGGTGCATCAGACAGAAGCAACTCCAGATCCGCAAAGTCGTCAAAGTCGTCCTCGGCTGCCAGGTTAGATGCTGCAAGGTCGTCGTTCAGGAGTACATCAAGGTTATCGAAGGAGTCGGTCGCCTCTAGTAACTGATCGAGATTATCTAAATCGTCCGTTGTTGGCGAACCCGAGTTCTCGAACAAGCCTTCATCTAACAAACTATCTTCATCCAGCAGACTATCTATATTTAAATCATCTAGATCATCAAGTTCCACTTGATCTGAAGCTGACGCTGATAGCTCCTGCTGTGGAATTATGTTATCTAAAGAAGTAGTCGCTGCCTCTGCAATTTCAGCCTCTGGAAGTGAATCGAACTCCTGCTCAACAGCATCACTAGGAGCATCACTGAGCAAGCTCTCTAGGTCTTCAAGATGATCAGGGGTTTCTGTAGATAACTCCAAATCGTCTAAGCTCAGCTCCAAAAGTTCAGAGTCTACATCATCAATCTTTAAATCTGTACTCAGATTCAGACCATCAAAATCTAAATCACCACTTGCTAAACCTAAGGATGGCTCTTCCAGATTTAGGCCCTCAAACTCTAAGTTCACAATAGAGTCGTCTATTGAATAAGCCGTCTCATCTGTACTCAGATTCAGACCATCAAAATCTAAATCACCACTTGCTAAACCTAAGGATGGCTCTTCCAGATTTAGGCCCTCAAACTCTAAGTTCACAATAGAGTCGTCTATTGAATAAGCCACCCCATCCAGATTATTCAGGTCAGACTTAGGCAACAGTTCATTTTGAGTATCTGAAGGGAACGCCACTTCTTCCAACGTTTCGCTCAGAGAGAAGTCTAGGTCTTCTAGCTTGGGGGAAGCATCTCCAAAAATCTTTTCAGAACTTTCGGAAACATCAGCCATTAAGCTGCTTAAGAAGTCATCATCCAAAGAAAGCTCAATGCTAGAAGTCTCCTCTGACGAAGCTATCTGTTCTGAAAGCAATGACTCATCTCGACTGAATAGCTCATCAATTTCGGTTGATTCTGAACTCAATAAACTGTCAGGGTTAGCAGATGGCTCTTCTACATCTATTTCCAGAGATTCTATTTCTACAGCATCGAATAAATCAGACGGAGCTTCTATATCTAGCTCAACTGTCTCTAGCTCAACTGTTTCGGCAACCAGCGAATGTGAATTGTTAGCTTCTGGCTCTACTGTCCCAAAATCATCAAGTAGTCCGCCTAGTTGCTCCGCCAAGCTAGAAGTGCTATCAAACTCATCATTAAGCGAATTTTCAGTTTCAAATAGTCCATCTAATTCTGATAGAGAAAACTCTATTTCTAGTGAATCTGGCTCTGGTGAAGAATTCAGCGTAACGGTTTCATCTAACAAGCCATTTAAATTATCTAAGCTATCAGTTTCTGAAAAATCATCGTTTAGCCCTTCTTCTAAATCGAGTTCCACTAGCGAAGACGCCTCTGTATTCGCTTGATCCAGTAACTCGTCCAGACTATTTGAATCGAGTGTTTCTGAATCTAGAAGATGATTACCCAAACCCTCCAAGTCTAGTGTGAAATCTGTTTCAGCGTCAGGATGAACATCCAAAGATTGTTCGTTGGGCAACTCCACTAATTCATCAAGCTGTAAGTTAGATTCTGCGCTCAGTAAGTCATCTATTGAGCTGAGCTCGTCTAAGCTTAGTGAGAATTTTGATAAATTATCTGACTCACGTTCTACTTGTTCTTCTGTGAATGCAGACTCGAGTAGCAGAGAATCATTTTCTAAGTCAAGATTTAGAAGATCTAGCGGATCAAGTTGTCCTGTCTCTGTTTCAACTGTAGGAGCCACTTCTAGGTCAACATTTAGTTCATCTAAAATTAGTCCATCTAAACCATTGGCATTTTGAGCATCTGCGTTTTCAAGAGGAACATTTAACTCCAAATTTTCCAAATCGAAAAGAGAACTCAATTGAGTATCGTTCCACGGATCGCTCAAATTCGAGACATCTATAGAACTGTCCTCAGGGAGAGGGTCTACGATCTCAGGCTCCATCAACTCATCGATTGAATTACTCCCCCCAAAAACGGAGTCAACCTCTGAGTTCTCAAAAGGAGTGAGATTTTCTTCCAAACTGTTAAACGCATCAAGTGAAGCTTCAACATCAACATTGACGGGTGATGCTTCAAATAAGCCACTCAGGTCAAGCTCATTAAGAAGAGATTCGCTTGAGAAAGAATTATTTTGCAAACTATTAACGGCATCGAAAGTTAAATCACTCTCGTCTAACCCTGCAAATAATTCACCGAGATTGGTGAGCGAATCAGACGTCTCCTCTGTCTCAAGTTGAGCAAATTCCACATCTAGGCTATTGGGATCAAGCTCTACTGCATCAGACGTTGCTAAATCTGCCGAAATACTGTCACTTAAGGCACTGATATCTACTGATAGATCTTCACCTGTAGCCAGTATCTCGGACGGCGGCACAGACAGTTCAAAACTATCGCTTGTCGCGTTGGAAGCATCAAAGGCTTCTAGTAAAGCGTCTCCAAACAAACTACTTAAATCGTCATCTGAGTCTGACGATGTAGCTTCGTTAGCGACAGGTGTATTAAATAATAGATCTGAAAAGTCGTTTGTGTTCTCATCGACTCCATTAGAGCGACCAGGCTGAGAGTTAGCAGGAGCAGCGCCAATCACTTCTTCCTTCTGCCAAGTTGAGCCTAGATCTGGAACTTCTCCTTCAAAAAGGTCAGCCAAACTGTTCAACTCGGCCATACCCATTTCTGGCCCATTGCGATTGGTTTCACCAAACCCTGAAGAATCGCGCAGTGTTTCACTCACTTCATCAGTACTAACGGAAGCAAAATCGGATAGGTCAAACAGACTATCAAAACTTAGATCAGCCGATTCTGCTTCTGCATCAGCAGGCGTCGTTGCGGCCACATCAAACTCGCTAAGGTCCAGCGTAAAGGAGTCAGCCTCCGCCAAATCGAAGTCGCTGAAATCGAGTTCGGGCGTCGCTTCTAGACCATCCGCTATGGCGAAGAAACTCGCCAGATCTGAATCTACTGAGGATTCGGTTTGAGTTGGAACTAACGCTTGTAATTCACTGCTAGGAGCAATCTCCTGTGCCCGTCCCAGCAGTACTAAATCCTGCGCTTGCTTAATGTCCTTCAAAACAATAGGCGCTAGAGATCGACAAGAATTTTCAGAGTGCGCGATCGCGAGTCGGGTCACTTCTAGCAAATTGATCCACTGCGTTAAGCCAAACGCTTCGCCTAGATCCCTTAAACCCTGGCAGAAATCTTGTAAGCGATCGCGCCCATCGGACAGCATTTCTGCCTGCCGAAATAATTGCAACATCTCCCGTAATTGGGTCGGAACATCAGTTTGAAAAATCAGCATCAACGCCTGATCTTCCAACTGTGTCTCAGCCTGGATGATAGTTCCTCGGTCAATACTGGGTAGTGACGGCTCTAACGTTGCCGCCTGACGTTCTAGCAACGTAAAGTATTGGCTAAGTTCTTCAAAGACAGGCTGAGCCGCTGTCATTGCCTCATCTGCGGCTTCATCTGTCAATCCGGTTGGCGTTGGCAATTGCTCTAACAACGCTTGCAACGTGTCAAAAACCTGTAACAAAAGAGTTTCTAGCTTTTGATCAGGCTTGATTCCAGGCGTTTCCTTTAAGATTTTGAAATAGTCTTCGAGGCGATGGGCAGTCTTTTGGATGCTGCTTAACCCCAACATAGCCGCGCCGCCTTTCACAGAGTGGGCTGCTCGAAACACCTCATTCACCATTTCTGGATCGTCAATGGTGCTTTGCAGATTCAACAAACCCTGCTCAAGGGTATTGAGGTGGTCTTTTGCCTCCTCAATAAAGTAGCCCATGATTCGCTGCTGTTGTTCCGGCTGCATTGCAATGTCCCTTTCGTTAGATTGAGTGATCTCCGTCGAACCGTCTCCGTACTACGATGGAGCAAAGGTTTCAGAAGATGGATGACCTTTCCTATAAGTGCGATCGCTGGGATAGATCATCATATTGCTTAGACTCGATGCTCTGCGAAGCAATCAAATTCTAAGTTGTTGGCTTTACTGTAGCCGACGAATCCTAGATGAATGCACAAATTCTTCTTAATCTAGGATTGTTTTCGCTCGATTGTCTCAACGCGGAACCGCTCGACTGAGGTCAGCAGGTCGCGGGCAACCCCAACAAGGCCTTGTAACGACCCCGACACCCGCTGTGCTTCCTGAGATGTTTCTTGAGCAGTTAGTTCTACCGATTGCATCACCTGAGACACGGCTCGTGACGTTTCCGTCTGTTCTACCGTATCAGCAGTGATAGAGCGGACAAGCGTATCAATCACACTAGAAACTTGAATAATATCTTCTAGCGATCGCTTGGCTTGTTCTGCCAGTCGAGTTCCCTCAATCACCTGTTGGGTTCCTTCTTCCATCGCCGTCATCACCGACCCGGTTTCTCCCTGAATCTGCAACACAATCTGTTCGATTTCTTTGGAGGCCTTAGCGGCGCGGTCAGCCAGTTGACGCACTTCATCGGCGACGATCGCAAAGCCTCGTCCCGCTTCTCCAGCTCGTGCTGCTTCGATACTGGCATTGAGCGCCAAGAGATTGGTTCGGGAAGCAATTTGCGAGATTAATGCCACAATTTTAGAAATCTCTTGAGAGGACTCCGCTAGACGCTTCACCTTTCGAGTCGTTTCAGCTACCGTTTCACGGATTTCTAAAATACCCGCTACAGTGCGTTCTACAGCTTCACCCCCCTTAAGAGCAGTTGAGGAAGCGGTTCGAGCAACTTCTTCTGCCTCACGAGCGCTTTCCGCCACCCGTTGAATAGAGTCTGTCATCACTTGAACAGAATTTAGAGTCACCGCCAGTTCTTCCGCTTGTCTCAACGCATCAGAAGACAAACTACGAGCAAATGTTTCATTCTCCGTCGAACTCTTGCTGACTTGACGAGCAGCTTGCTTCACCTGTTGCACAATTTCACGGAGGTTCTGGATGGTTAAATTAAACGAATCTGCTACTGCACCTAAAACATCGGCAGTAACTTCCGCTTGAACCGTCAAATCACCTCGTGCAGCGCCTTCTACATCATCTAGCAAGCGAATGACTTGACGCTGCAAGTCTTCTTTGGCTTGCTCTTGTTCCTCTGCCTTGCGCTGGGCTTCACTGGTCGTGGTTAAAATGACCCGCGCCATCTGGTTAAACTCAGTTGCTAGCCCGCCCAATTCATCTTCTGAGTAAACTGTTGCACGAGCATTAAAGTTTCCTTGGCAGACCGATTCAAACTGACTCTTAAGATCATGCGTCGATCGCTTCATTTGCCTAGCCGTTATCTGTCCAACCGCTAAGGCAGTGCCGCCTGCACACACTCCCCCTGCCAGTGCCATCAAAATTCCAGTGGTTCGGAGCTGTGAAACCACCGCCGTATTATTCTGCTGAGTGGCAGAATTTGCCGAAACAAAACTAACGGCTGCAACAGCAACGGCTGAAACTATCCCGGATGCCAGAGCAGTAATCATTTGCTTAGAGGCAAACGAAGCATTTTCTAACGGAGCTAACCAGCCTTGTTCAACTGTAGGAGTGGGTTCACTCGTCTGGGTTTCCAATTGAGTAAAGCTCGGAATCTGTTCGCTAGTCCCTGCAATATTAAAAAGTTCATCTTCTCGAATTGTGGAAGAACGCTCATCTTCTCCAAAATTAATATTTGCTCCCTCGGGAGAGGTAGCAATGCTGCTAGAAAACCCAAACCCACTGCTAATAGAGGGACTCGTAAAGCCAGCAGAATCTTCAGATAAGTCAAAGTCGGACAGGTTGCGTATGTCATCAAAATCGTCAAAATCATCAAGGAAGTCTGCGTTGCCTTGATTTTGATCTAGATGCGGTGCAGAACTGCCACCATTTCTACTACCTGAATTGCTGTAAAGCGCGTCGAGGTGATTCTGCTCAACAGATGCGTCAGATTCAGAGCCGTTAGGTTCATCATAGAAGTCAGGACCTCCCATAAACAGAGTGTCTTCACCCATCGTTCGCGGGTTGAAATTCATGCCGTTGGAGGAAGGAGCTTCAGGCGATTGAGAATGGTTAAATGCGTCGGCTTGCGGTGTAAAAGATTGAAAGTCAGCGCGATCGTCTTCTTCCTCAACTGCAAAAATACTATCAAACTCTTCTAAGACCGTTGCAGCGCCGTTGCTATTGTGAGCGGCGTGAATCGAATCCCCATCAAACGAGAACTGGTCCGCCTTCCCGTGAGTTACGCTTGCCTCAGAGCTCTGAGCAGAGGAATTTAGGGCGAACGGATCATCTATTGCTTCAGATTCTGTTGGCGTCTTTTCATTGTGATGGGAAAATGGATCGGCAAAAGGAGATTCGCTAAACAGAGCAGACTCCTCCGACTCAAACGGGAGGTCGTCCAATACAAAATTCTCGTTTAGAGAACTAGCCTTTGAGAAAGCGTTGTCTGACGCAGTTGCAAGGTGATCGAATGCATCATGATCTGTTTCCAGATTGGTATTGAAGTTATCGGACAAATCAAAGTCATTGGATAGATCATCGGTGAATTGACCCGCATAGGCTAAACCACTGTTGGCATAGTCTACAAACTCCGGATCGGACGTCAGAGCTAACACAGACTGGTACTGCTCCTGTGCCACCTTATATTGCTGAAGACCATAGCAGTAGATATGCCCGCACAATAGCCGCGCGCTTGGTTCTTGTGGATGGTCGTTGACCAAGCGATCGACGAGTTGAGCAGCCTCTTGATACTTGCCCTGCATATAGGCGCGTTCTGCCTGCTGATACTCTTGGGCAAATTCAGTCTCTCGTGCCATGTGCCTCCTCCTGCATGTACGCCGTTGTGCTAAAAGCTCGGCTACAAAGATTTAATAAATTACAGAGCAATTTTGAAAAAATGAGCAGTGAGTGTAAAGTGAGAATGATACATCTGATAAGAATCAGTGAGCGCTGCGTCTGTCGAAAAATCAATTCTCCAAAGAGCTGGAAATATTTGACCTCAAGTAGAATGGAGATCCACAGACTTGAACGCAATTATCCTTAAGACAGCATTCCCAGGTTTCTGGAGAAAGCGATGATTAAGCTTGATTCTACAAAGAGTTTTTGATTTTAGAGCGATTTTCATGCTGCCCACCGCGCCGAGCGCAAAATAGCAACTTGATCGAGCAACCGCAAAAATTGTTTGTTTGCCTCATTCATCACCCATTCCCCTCGAAGAAAGGGTGAGACGCTATCCGGTACTGCGGTTGGTAGTTGTACATTCTCAACATCGAGCCATTCCATGCCAACAATGCGATCGACAGCTAAACCGAGCATAATATCTTGGTCTTCGATCGCGATGACAGAAATCTCAGGCTTGTCCGTGTTCAACGGAACAGCATCGCCTAGAAATTGACCTAAATCTGCCACCCATACGACCCGTCCACGAACATTTAAGGTTCCGAGTAGGAGAGGCGAAACGTTGGGCACAGGGGTAATGCGATCAGGAGATGGAGAAAGCACCTCTCGAATTCCGGTAGCAGGCAACGCAAATTCAGTTCCTGAAGAGGTATAAAATCGTAAATGTAATTCTCCCTCTGGACTTTCAAGTTCCTGAAATTCGGGTGCTTGATCTTGCCCTCTACCCGTTAAGAAATCTGGATTTCCGACCATCACACCTGTCTTTAACCTCGCAACAACTGCTTTACTGTGCCGACTAGCTCGGTCGGCTGAAAGGGTTTTGCAATATAGGCGTCTGCGCCTTGCTTCATGCCCCAATAGCGATCGAACTCTTCACCTTTTGAGGAACACATTACGACAGGGACTCCCTGAGTTTTGGGGTCTGCCTTCAGTCGACGACACACCTCATACCCGTTCATGCGGGGCATCACAATGTCCAGTACCACTAAATCAGGGCACTTTCCTTGAATGTGTTCCAACGCTTCAACTCCATCAGCGGCGACGGTCACTGTTAATCCACTGCCTTTCAGCAGATCCGTAATCATTTCCCGTTGCGTGACGCTGTCTTCCACGACCAGAACTGTACTCATAACCCCTTACCTGCTTGCTGGCTGAACCGATGCCGGGAGAAATTGACTCTAGTAAACCGAAACGTCGTAATCTTAACGTACCCTCGAATGCCCACTGAATCTGACATCTGTAAAAAAGAACTTTGGGCAGTCTTACTTTAGGTGATATTTAATTTAAGTTCTTCTAGATCATGAGTGGATTGATCATGTGGATTAAAGGGTTCCGGTTGCCCTTGTCCAACATATTTTTCTACTAGCATCAAAAGTTCACTCTTCCCGAACGGTTTTGTTAGATAATCGACGGCACCTACCATGCGGGCTTTAACCCGATCGATAAAGCCATCTTTGCCCGTCAGCATGACAATTGGTGTTTGTCGAAATGCGGTGGACTGATGCAACATAGCACAGAGTTCATATCCATCTAATTCAGGCATTGATATATCACACAAAATAAGATCGGGCTTGAGTTGAAACACGAGACTTAGCGCTTTTAGAGGATCATCAATGGTACTGACTTCATATCCGTGCTGATCGAGAATATACTCGACTGCTTTGCGAACGGTGGCTCCATCGTCAATACATACAACTCGGGGAACTCGGGTCGTCCGCCAGTCGCTGAGAGAAGGGCGGTTTGCTCCAAATTCTTCAGATGAAGGGTGCGTTAGCTGCAACCATCCTCGTTGCACATAGGGATAGATTGCCCTTGCGACTGTTAAAATATCGCGGTTTAGGTAACGTGCAATTTTGCGAAGAGAGATTTGCCCGTCGGCATAGCGATCGAGAGTCTGAAAGGTGGTTTCTGGCAGCGCTTCTCGCAGCAGAACAGCATTAGCAACGATTGGGCATTGATCCGGCGACTGCAGATGAGGCTGTAGCTGTTTCCATTCCTGCACTTGCTTGATGATGTTTGTGACTAATGGCGCAATTTCTAAAGTGGTTAGTTGAGGGGTTAACGGCGTGCCTAATTCAAACGTGAATGATCCTTGGGGCAAGCTCAACAGGTCAAACAAGGTTTCATGAACCATGTTTTGAAGAATGCTGCGTCCTTGGGCAGGAGTGAGGAGATGCGCTTCTAGCAAGGACCACAGGTAACCGTATTCAGGAGTATTGAACGGCGCGATCGCAGAAGCAACCGCCCGATCAAGCGTCGTTTCTGCCTTATAACGGCGTAAATAGTCTCTAAGGCGCGACAGATCACTTTCTGTCTCACCAGCATAAACTATTTGCCCATTGAGAAAAAATATGAACCAGGAAGGAATGGACTGAGGCAGCCGAATGTCTGGAGATACCAGTCCACCGAAACTAGAACTGCAAGTTGGATATCCCTGCACAAACAGTTCGCCTGTACGCTGACCGAGTTCGATCAGTTGGAGGATACTACGAATATCAATCTCACTCAACTGTCCCTGCATTTAGTTCAACCATTTTCCAGAACGTAGATTTGCACTCAACACGACATTGCCCTTGACGGAATTCTGTTTTTCAAACTGACTCGATTCGTTTTTTGCAACATCGGCCTTAGCCGTTCATCATGCCAACCTAAAAACGATGCAACGCTAAGGTCGCAACATCGATTTTCCCTAGAAATAGAATTAGGAATGGACATTCAGCAGGAACGCTAATTGCCCAAACATTGTATCTACTAAATTGATTAAAATGACAAACTTTACTTAGGTTTGCCGAATACCTCAGAAATTATTACTAAAGAACAAGGGAAGAATTAGGGCTAAAGATCAAATCCCATCTGATGGTTTGGTGGGGACAGCGATCGTAACAATCCAAAACTCGCCATCTCAACTGGGTGATCGGTCAGTGTATCTATCTAAACTCAGTGAGACGATTGGAATAGAACAAGCCTGGGCATACTTTGAGGAGAAGGACTTTGCCCAACCCATCGATTGTACTTTGCAAGCCGTTGAATTAAGTTACAACGTGCAGCTTCTTAATCGACAGTACAGAATGATGTCGTCAGCAGATGCTTTAAAGCATTTGAGCGGATCGAACAGAATTTGGGCAAACTACATCTCTAGGATTGAGCGTAGACACGGAAGAGGACTATCAGCGTGCTGTATCTAGCAGAAGTCATCCAGAAAAAAGGCGGGATCATGGGTGGTGGCAAGTGCGAGTTGAAGCTACTTGCTTGCCAACGAACGGAACAAAACTGGTCTGCGGTTTCTGGCGATGAGTCAGTCCAAACGGAGGAGGCAAATCGCTATGGCTCTGGAACATTGCTGCTGGTTGATTTAACTGGAAGCAAGCAAGTGCAGCGCATCCAGGAAGCGAGTCGTCCCTTGGTAAGCATTCTTCAGAACTTCTCGCGCTTGCAAGAGAAGTTTAAGACACAGGAAGAAGAGATTGAGCAGTGGAAGCAGTCATTGACATATCAAAGTCAAGAATTAAACCGTCGGGAAGTGGAAATGGAATCCCGGCAAGAACAACTTCAGCAGATGGAGTCGGACTTTGAGCACTTGGAGCAACAGCGTCAAGAGTTTGAGACAACGCGCCAAGAAGTAATGGCGCAGCAAGAAGAAATGGAGCGCCAACGCCAAGAGATGCAGGGCGCGTGGGATCAGCTGCAAGGGCAAAAGCAGCAGCTTGAAGACCGACGAGCAGAGTTGTTGGGAGCATCAGTGTTAGATGCCGGAAAAGCGCAGGTCATTCATCAACTTTTGGAGCAAATTTGTGATGGAAGTGCTTCTTCAGAGCAGATAAACATTCACCTTCAGCAGCTTTATGAGATTCTGGGTCAGCAGCAAACTATTCTGACGCACCACTGGCACATGTTGGAGCAACACCAGCAAGCCTTGCACCAAAGGCAGGAAGAAACTGAGCAGCAGTCGCAAAGATTAGAGCAGCAGTGGCATGCTTGGCATCAAGCTCAGGAAGCAGTAGAGCAGGCGCGAATTGAGGCGAAGTCGCAAGAATTGGTGTTGAGCACTAAACAGGAGCACGCGCAATTTGTGAGTTTGCAAATTGCGTGCTCCAACGAGTTATACCAGCAACTCAGCCAAATAACCGCAGGAGGTACAGTCAACGAGACAACCCAAGTGGATCTCAATGCTCTAGAAACTATGCCTTTGCAGGACCTGCAAGCGATCGCTAAGACGTTACAGAAAGAGTTTGATCAGTCTTCTCAGTTTGTTCACGGACAGGAAGAGGAACTTGATCTCAAAGAAAAGGAACTTGAAGCCCTCAGAGCAACAATTCAGCAGGTGAGTGAGTTCGATCGCATGAGCTTAGAGGCTGAGTTGGCTGATGAGCAAGATGCCTATCAGTTTCTCAATCAAACGCTGGTTGGGCAGCGCCGTAGTCTTATCGAGAAAGAGACGATTTTACGTCAGCATAAAGCAGTCATCGCTAGAAGAACAGGTAAACCCGATCCAACGCTGGTCAATAGCAGCATTGATCTAAGTCCGGTTTTAGCGCAGATCGATGTTCAGCGCCAACAGCAAGCAGAAGAGCTAGAAACCATCGAGGCTCAAATTGACCAGATTCGCAGTGCTGTTCAGCAAGCGCAAGAGCAGATGAATACGCAAGCTGAGGAGCAAAATGCGAAACGTCATGATTTGAGACAGCTTGAGGAGACACTTCAAGCTCAAAGAGCGTCCACCGCCGAGGTCATTGGCAAAGTCTCGCTTTACCACGAGATACTTCAACCGATTCAAGATTTGGTGACAGGACTTCATCAATCCCTTGATGCGATCACGGCTTTGCTCTCTCAGCAGCAAGAAGTCGGTCACCATCATCAGCAAGGGATTGAGCAGATGAGGCAGATGATTACAGACCTGACGCAGAAGCCTGAGTTCGCGACGGTTTAAGAGATCGAGGCAATCAGTCCTGAATTTAATACGATCGCTTCAATGGGCTAGCGCTAATTTCAGCATTCATCGAACTTCTTGCAAAAGTGCTTGTATTCAGATAGCCGCAGCTATTTGAGCCGGATCGTGTCAGCGGTCTAGCTCTATAGCTGCGGCTTCAGTGTATAAAACACTTCGTTGATGTAGCCTTTCGACAAATTTCGTGGTGAGCGTCGAAACGCTCCGTGCAAACGACGTATTCAGAAATTGCTTTCATACAAGAACGATCGCGCGTCTCCTCAGAAGTGCGGCGGCGAATTGCAGGTAATCCCTCTGCACTTACAAAATTTTAAGCGCTGATCAGCTGAAAGCGACAATCGGCTTGTAGCAGTACTTTGACCTCAGCAATAGGAATGGCGGGACTGTAGAGATAGCCTTGCATGACTTGGCAGCCCATTTCTTGTAGCACCAGCAGTTGCTTAACAGTTTCAACACCCTCAGCGACAACTTTCATCCTTAAACTTTTTGCCATGGCCACAATAGCGGTTGAGATCGCATTTGCTCCTTCACTTGTGGCTAAATGTTGAACAAATGATCGATCAATTTTCAGCGTATCAATAGGTAAAGAATTTAGATAATTCAGCGATGAATATCCGGTGCCAAAGTCATCAATCGAGATCTCAATGCCTAGGCTCTTTAGCTTTGACAAGATAGTGATAGTCGCTTTAACATCTTGCATCAGGCAAGTTTCCGTTAATTCCAGGACTAGAAGATGAGGATCAAGTCCTGTTTCGTCTAGAATGGCGGCAATGCGATCGACAAAGCCTTCCTGCTGAAACTGTCGCATTGAGAGATTAACCGACACCCTAAGGGGTACTGCGTTCCATTGCTGCCAAATCTTGGCATGCTGACACGCCGTTTTAAGTACCCATTCTCCTAATGGAATAATTAATCCTAGTTCTTCAGCGATCGGAATGAACGTTGCAGGAGAAATCATACCCCGTCCAGGATGCTTCCAGCGCAGCAACGACTCCATCCCAACAATTTCGCCCGTTTTGAGATTGACCTGGGGCTGGTAATGCACCTGAAACTCGGCACGCTCGATTGCTTTGGTCAAATCCATCTCGATGAGGCGACGCTCAACTTCGAGTTCATCCATGCTGGATGTGTAGAAGCAATAGCTCTGCCCATGTTGTTTGCACCAATGACGGGCGGTTTCAGCTTGACTGATGAGGTGTTCTGGATGTTGAGCCAGGTTTTGAGTCAGCGTGATCCCCAAGCTAATTTGAATGCAAACTTCTTGTCCGTTAATTTTGAAGGGAGACCCGATCGAATTGATAATTTGCTGAGCTAACTCCGTGACTTCTGCTTCCTGAGGATTATGAGTCAGCACAATCCCAAATTCGTCACTGTTAAGACGAGCAAGCAGCCCATGAGAGTCGGTGAGTTTCGCTAAACGGTGCGCCACCATTTTGAGGAGAACGTCGCCAGTTGCATAACCAAAGCTGGCATTAACCGAGCGAAATCGATGGATGTTGAGACAGAAGATGGCGATCGCGCTGTGTGCTTCTCTAAAAATTGCGCCGTTCTTGTTTTGAAACTTAGCAAGGCTAACCGGAGCTTGTTCTGAAGTGCAGCGCTGAATTTGCTGACAGAGCAAGCCGCGACTCGGCAGACTCGTGAGTGGATCGAAAGTGGCCCCACGTTGGAGGGCTTCGACGGCTTGGCGCTGTTCGTTCGCGTAAAGTTGAGCGATCGCGGTTCGTTTGGTCAGCCGAGATGCGATCGCGTCGAGCAACTCCGAGACGGAACACGGTTTTATCAAGTAGTCATCTGCACCTAAGTTCATCCCGTGCCTAATTTCTTGATGCTCACATTTAGCGGTGAGAAAAATGACGGGAATTGCCGCTGTTGAGACGTGGCTACGAAGCTCCTCTAAAACGCCATACCCATCTAACTCGGGCATGCGGATGTCACACAGAATTAAATCGGGCAAGTAAGCCTTTGCCTTACAAACTCCTGATGCCCCGTGCTCTGCACCCATCACTTGAAACCCTTCCAAATCTAATATTTCTAGAAGATTTGACCGGATTGTTTCATCATCCTCGATCACCAAGATTGTTTTCATTGGAGCGTGTAAGGCAAGATTTACGAACCCTTAAATTAGATTGAAACATACGATAAATCAAAGAATTGAAATCAGCGTCCAAAGCGAAATGAAAAGTTAATTGAGTGCTACCAGTAGTAACAGATTATTAACTAGGTCTTTCAAGAAGTGCGCCGCTTTTACGTTCTGACGATTTCTACTAAGCTGAAGATGCAATAGCTTTTTGCTATTTGTTTAACATCACAAGAGCTATTTTGAAATTAAGCTTTTTGCTATCTAGATGCCGATCCTCTCTAGGTACAGAGCCTATGATGCGCTCGTTCAAGCTTATTGGTAACCTCGGTAAAGCTAAGTATTTCTTTAGTTTCATAGCTTGGTCTTCACGTACCCTAAGTGTTTTTGCAATCAAGACGTTATCAGGAACTGGTTTAGGGAAGCTATCAGCAAGCTTTAGTAGTCCTCAATAGAATCAGCAGGCAGTGTAGAGAACAACAGAGGTATTACGGTTACAGCTTACTGAACTGAGAATTATGCGGATAGTAAATTTTACTACTCCATACTTAAGTTTGCCCCTGAACTTATTCTTTGACTACTCAAGATCACCAATTAAGACCACAATTTAAGTAAGGATCAGTAAAAACTTTGAGAAAACTACGGTTGTTAATCTACCTTCGAGTGTTTCAGCACCTCAGCTAGAAGCTGTTTGTTCCACACTTGTGTATAGGTCGAGCTTAAGTGCTTTGAAAAGCTCTTATCTATCAAGACACGCAATAAATACTTTGATATATCGAGTTTAGTTTAAACTTAGTTGAAGAAACGTAAAGAAATTCTTTAAGTAATTATAGTTTCTTGTCAGAATTGAGAGAAAATACCACTTATCTTCAGCACAAACCAGTGGTTACACTCAGAAAACTTAGACAACTAAGCTTAAGTGAGCAATGACTTGCAACTAAAAACAGTATTCATAGCGCTTATGTTGGAGATGGCTGTATTGGGGGTATTGCGGAAGAAGATTTGAGGTGTAGGAAGGGGGATTGGTAAGTTTTAATATTTTCGCTATATAGAATTTTCTGTTGCTTTCGCCTTCTCAGTCCATTCCACTACCTTTAGTCGTCAAAATCCATTTTCAGGTCCTACTCTATGCCTCACCGAAGTCAACCCATCAGGCGAAAGCGCGGAATTGTGCTTAATGCAAGAGGATGGCAGCGCTTACAAGCAGCTGAACAGCACGCCGCAGATCAGCACAATTCTGGTAAATCCTTCACATTACAGGAACTTAGCGATCGTACAGGTCTAAGTCCTAACACCCTCGCAAGAGTACGAGGGCACAAAGTTTCAGTTGATCAGCAGACGTTAGAGAACTACTTTCGTGCTTTTGGGTTGACATTGGGAAGGGAGGACTACAGCGATTCTGAATCGCCACCCGTGGGCAGTCGTCCGCCAGTGATGTTAACGGGTCAACTTCCCAGCGATTCTCTGTTTTATATTTGTCGTCCGCCGAGTGAAGCCTTATGCTATGAGGGATTGCTGCAACCGGGCGCTTTGGTCCGCATCAAAGCACCTCGGCAGATGGGGAAAACCTCGCTAGCCGCTAAAGTGTTGTCCCAAGCGAGAGAACAGCGCATTCTAACCACAATAACCAGCCTACAATTAGCAGATACAGCCGTTTTATCGGATTTGAAGCGGTTTTTGCAATGGCTGTGTGCAGTTATCACGCAGACTCTTGAACTGCCAAATCAGCTTGAGCAATATTGGGATGACCTGTTTGGCAACAGCTACAACTGCACGAACTATTTTGAGAGCTATATTTTATCGAAGCTAGATCAGCCTCTAGTGCTTGCTTTAGATGAAGTTGATGCCGTGTTTGACTATCCGCAGATTGCAGCGGATTTTTTCGGGATGCTGCGAGCTTGGTATGAGAAAGCACGGTATGGCGATGCCAAAAGCGAGTTGTGGCAAAAATTGCGGATTGTGCTGATTCACTCCACAGAGGTGTATGTGCCGCTGCATCTGCACCAATCGCCGTTTAATGCTGGACTTGCGATCGATCTGCCCTCATTTAATTCAGAACAAGTAATGGATTTGGCCCAGCGCTATGGGCTTGAAAACCTCGACGAGACGGTTGCAGAACTGATGAGCTTGACAGGCGGCAACCCGTACCTAGTGCAAGTCGGACTTCATCACTTAAGTGGGCAGTTGGTTTCGTTAAAGCAGTTAGTGCAGCATTCGAGTGCAATCAATGGGGTATATGGCCCACATTTGCGACATTTGCTAGCGGATCTGCAAAAATACCCTGATTTGATCGCGGCGCTAAAGCGGGTGGTGTTATCTACTACCCCCTTTAAGCTTGAGCCGATGCAAGCGTTTAAGCTGCAAAGTAAAGGACTCGTCTCGATGCAAGACCAGCAAGTAGTGCCAAGCTGCAATCTGTACCGCAGATACTTTTCTCAAGCCTTGTCCACATCGGAAGTGTTTTGACCTATCATTTCTAACTTGCAAGTCTCAACGCATTCTTAATAGTGTCTTAAATAAGAGCAAAAGAGTAGAAAGTTTCGGGGTCGTGTTCTAGACGTGTGGAGCGATAGCTAAATGGGTAATCCAAATTCGTACCGATTGATGAACAGACCAATAACTACATCATGCAACCATTCTGATTTGGAAAAGCAAATCGTTCTACGCGCC
>JAHHHP010000043.1 GCA_019359275.1 Myxacorys chilensis ATA2-1-KO14
ATGTTGGGTTGGTAGCGTAAAAGTTCAAGCAGTTTGTCCCACAGGTCGTCGCTTAGTAACATTGGGGTTGACATCGCCTTTTAGCTTATTCAGCCCAACTTCACATAATTATCAACACAACCTAGAGACGGCATCATGCAAAAAAGCACCCTATCTGTAGGGTGCTTTCTAGAGGGAGTCTAATTGACAGAATGGAAATTACATTTTGCCGTTCTGCATAACTTGTTGCAGATGCGAGCGAACTTCTTGCGCCGTCTGCATCTCGTTTTCTTTCAGCTTGCGAAATAGCTCAACACAAGGTTGAGAATCCATGCTTTGTGCGTCTTGGATATAAGTATCGTAAGCTTTGACTGCTTCTGATTTGTTCTTCAAAACGGTAATCAAATCGTACTCTAGGTCGCTCATAGCACGAGCGTTTTCAGTTGTAGTAGACATAAAATCAAATCTCAAAAACGTTAATTCAACGGTGTTTTAAGAGGATTGAGAGAAAATCTATCTATGGGGTCAACTCCCTTTTACTAATACTGATTTTCCTTCTAGCTTTGCGGCATAGGTAGGCAATG
This sequence comes from Myxacorys chilensis ATA2-1-KO14, assembly GCA_019359275.1. Lineage (GTDB taxonomy): Bacteria > Cyanobacteriota > Cyanobacteriia > Leptolyngbyales > Leptolyngbyaceae > Myxacorys > Myxacorys chilensis. Next base: position 564 of record JAHHHP010000043.1, read on the forward strand.
GCTTTGTGGCTGGGCCTTCTAACACTTTGCCATCCGCCGCAAACCCAGAATTATGGCACGGGCAGACAAACGCCTTCCGTTCGCTCTTCCATTGCACAAGGCAGCCTTGGTGCGTACAGGTTGGGTTCACCGCTGCTAATGCCTGTGGATCCGTTGGGCTGCGAACGATAGAAACCGGACCGATCGCAGATTGCTCGACCAACAATTGACCCGATTTGTCCAGCTCCTCGATCGCGCCGACCGAGACAAATCCATCAGGACGAGTCGAGGTTTTAGCCTGATTGCTGTTTGAGCAAGACACAAGATGAGTGAGAGTCATCAGAATGGGCAACCGACTACTAAGCCAACCGACTCCAGCCCAAGATAAGAACTTGCGACGATCCATGTGTTCTCCCATCCATATGCCTCCTATAAGATTGCAGAAATTTTCTATACCAATGCTCAGTTAGCGCAACTCCGCTGAAGCCAAGCCAGTATAGACCTCAATTCTACGGCTCTCGATTTTTAATGCAAACTTTGCATCAGAGCAATGCAAAGAAGCAATAGTTAGCAAAACTTTGTAATTGGTGATACGAATTCCACTTTTGATCTCGCCTAACTTGAATGACATGAAGATTGTCAATCCGCCGCATGACGAATTTCCCAAGTTTTGCACTCGGTCTCGCAATTTTCGGTTTGTCTCAGACACGGTTTATTACAAGGCTTAACCCATGACAGACACGATTTCAGCCGCAGCGACCCTCAATAAGTTTGAGAAGATCAAAGCCGAAAAAGACGGTCTTGCGGTAAAGGCTGAACTGGAGCATTTTGCTCACATTGGCTGGGAAGCGATGGATGGCACCGATCGCGACCACCGTCTCAAGTGGTTGGGAGTGTTCTTTCGCCCGGTGACTCCTGGCAAATTTATGCTGCGAATGCGGATGCCCAATGGCATTCTCACGAGTGGGCAAATGCGCGTTCTGGCAGAGACGCTGCAACGCTACGGTGAGGACGGGTATGGAGATATTACCACTCGTCAGAATATCCAACTGCGCGGCATCCGGATCGAGGATTTGTCTGATATTTTCCGCAAGTTTGAGCAGATGGGACTCACGAGCGTTCAATCTGGAATGGACAATGTTCGTAACATTACTGGCTCTCCAGTCGCAGGCATCGATGCCGATGAGTTAATCGACACGCGGGGCTTGGTGCGGAAAGTACAGGACATGATCACAAATAACGGTCGTGGCAATCCGAGCTTTACGAATCTGCCGCGCAAATTTAACATTGCGATCGCTGGTTGCCGTGACAACTCGGTGCACGCTGAAATCAATGACATTGCCTTTATTCCTGCCTACAAAAATAGAACGCTAGGCTTCAACGTAGTCGTGGGAGGATTCTTCTCGGCAAAACGGTGTGAGGCGGCGGTACCGCTTGACGCTTGGGTTGATGCCCGCGATGTGGTGGCGCTAAGCGAAGCAATCTTAATTGTCTACCGCAATCATGGTTTACGCGCCAACCGACAGAAATCTCGTTTGATGTGGCTGATTGACGAGTGGGGCATGGAGAAGTTTCGCCGGGAAGTCGAACAACAGTTTGGTGCCGTGCTACAGACGGCGGCTCCAAAAGATGAATTTCTGTGGGATAAGCGCGATCACATTGGCATTCATGCTCAAAAGCAACCGGGTCTCAACTACGTCGGGCTACATGTTCCGGTAGGTCGGCTGTTTGCACAAGACATGTTTGACCTCGCTCGCATCGCAGAAGTGTATGGCAGTGGCGAAATTCGCCTCACTGTTGAGCAGAATGTGATCATTCCCAATGTCCCCGATTCTCGCGTTGCCGCATTGTCGAGAGAACCACTGGTGCGATCGCGCTTTCCGGTTCAGCCGGAAAACCTAGCGCGGGCGTTAGTATCCTGCACAGGCGCTCAGTTCTGCAACTTTGCGCTAATTGAAACCAAAAATCGTGCCGTAGAGCTAATTAACGAGATCGAGCGCGAACTCTATTGTGCTCGTCCGGTCCGAATTCACTGGACGGGCTGCCCTAATTCTTGCGGTCAGCCTCAGGTGGCAGACATCGGCTTGATGGGCACGAAAGTTCGGAAAGATGGCAAGACCGTGGAGGGCGTCGATCTCTACCGGGGTGGCAAGGTTGGTAAAGATGCCCACCTTGGCACGTGCGTTCAGAAGGGCATTGCCTGCGAGGATCTCAAGCCAATTCTACGGGATATCTTGATTCAGGAATTTGGGGCACAGCCCCGAGCCGAAATGCCAATCGCGATGAATCTTCCGACTAAGGCAACGGCAACAATGAATGGCGCTGGTGCGGCGACAGCAACCCTCGTGCGTGAATCTGCTCCTCCCGTAGCAGCAATCACCCCGCCTCCAGCGATTAGCGCAGAGCGCAACGCCAAAGGAAACGCGGCTCCCGCAATGGTAGGCTTCGCGCAGTCCAATCAAAGCATCGCCTGTACACAGGACGATTTGATTTTAGAAATTGCAGAGCAAGCGGGAGTGGCGATCGACAGCAGTTGTCGGTCTGGTTCGTGCGGAACCTGCAAAACAAAATTGCTTTCGGGTGAAGTCACTTATGACGGCGATCCCGATGCATTGAATGACCACGATCGCGAGACAGGTCAGATTCTCACCTGTATTGCTCGACCTATTGGTCAAATTCGGTTAGATGCATGACTTCTGCATTGCTTAAAGTGTTATTTAAGCAGTGTATTATGTTGTTTGATCTTACGTCATTTGCTTAATATCATTCAGGTTTAGTTATTCTAACCTGAACGATTTCTGTGAACTGATCTATCTGATTGTTTCAGCAATTAGCAAGTGCGCTTGCCGATATCTCTCTAAGAATTCACTCTTACCCAATCGACAGGACGAAATGACTAACTTCTCAAGACGGAAATTCATCATTACCGCAGGCGCAAGCGCAACGGGTGCATTGTTGGTAAACGGTTGCAGCACAGGTCTGAACAAAAGTGCGTCCAGTAGTGGGTCGAATCCAAGTGCAGTTCCAGCAGTGAATTCTGGCACAGCCGATACTCCAGAAACCACCAAAGCGACGCTAGGATTTATTGCTCTCACCGACTGCTCTCCGCTCGCGATCGCTAGGGAGAAAGGCATGTTTGCCAAATACGGCATGACCGACGTGAATGTTGCAAAGCAAACGTCTTGGGCCGTCACCCGCGACAACCTTGAACTGGGTAGCGGCAACGGCGGTATCGATGGCGCACACATCCTGACGCCGATGCCGTTTCTGCTAACGACTGGCAAGATTACCAAAGGCGGCACTCCTGTACCGATGTACATCTTGGCGCGTCTCAATACCAACGGCCAAGGTATTTCCCTATCCAATGATTATAGAGATCTTGACATTACAACCAAAGCTGAAAAGCTTAAGGCAAAAATAGATGAGCGCAAAGCGGCAAATCAGAAGTTTAAGTGTGCCGTCACCTTTCCGGGGGGCACGCACGACTTGTGGATGCGCTACTGGCTGGCAGCAAACGGCATCGACCCCACAAACGATGTAGACCTTGTGGTGATTCCGCCGCCCCAAATGGTTGCCAACATGGAAACGAAAACGATGGACGCGTTCTGTGTGGGTGAACCTTGGCATCAGCGTTTGATCTCCAGAAACCTTGGATTCAACGCGTTTACAACGGGCGAAATGTGGAAGAATCACCCAGAGAAAGCCCTGTCGATGCGAGCCGATTGGGTCGATAAAAATCCGAAAGCGGCAAAAGCGATCTTGATGGCAGTGCAAGAAGCGCAGCAGTGGTGCGCGAAAGACGAAAACAAAGAAGAGATGGCAAAAATCGTCTCGGCGGATAAGTATATTAAAGCGCCGGCCTCTGACATTGTTGAGCGCATGAAGGGGAATTTTGACTTTGGCAATGGTCGCAAATTAGAACAAAGCGATCTCCTGATGAAATTCTGGCGCGATAATGCCTCGTACCCTTACAAGAGCCATGATCTCTGGTTTATAACCGAGAATATTCGCTGGGGCTACTTGCCCGGTGATACCGACACTAAAGCCTTGGTGGATAAGGTCAATCGGTCTGATCTGTGGAAGGAAGCCGCGAAGGCGATCGGAGTGGCCGATGCAGAGATTCCTAAAGACGATTCGCGCGGGGTCGAAACGTTTTTTGATGGGGTCGCCTTTGATCCAGCCAATCCGAAAGCGTACCTAGATAGCCTCAAGTTCAAGAAAGCCTAATTCATGGCAGCGAGCGGATTAAGCTCGCTGCCAACTCTCTACAACTCTGCTTTCTGTTGTCTTCCGTCTAGTTTGAACCCACCGCTTTAGGAATTTTTCTCATGACGACCATTAGCCCATCCGCTCGGTTCAGAAAGTCCTCTCCGTTTTCGCAGAAAGCGTCTAACGTCGCGAAGTCTTTGATTCCGATCGTGATTTGCTTAACAGTAGCGCTCGGAATCTGGCAACTGCTCTGCCTTGCTCCAGATTCTAAGATGCCAGGACCGCTCAGAGTCATTGCTCAAACCTGGACGCTCATTCTCGATCCGTTCTATGACAATGGTGGCACCGATAAAGGTTTGGGATTGCAGATTTTGATTAGTTTGCAGCGAGTCGCTTTTGGGTATTCGTTAGCCGCGATCGCGGGCATTTCAATCGGGGCATTCATCGGCTTGAACTCGTTTATGCGCCGCGGACTCGACCCGATTATTCAAGTCTTGCGGACAGTTCCGCCCTTGGCATGGCTACCGATCGCGTTAGGAATTTTTCAAAGTAGCGATCCAGCTACTATTTTTGTAATTTTTATTACTGCTATCTGGCCCATTTTGATCAACACTGCGGTAGGCGTGCAGCAAATCCCCCAGGACTACAACAACGTCGCGAAAGTGCTGCGTCTGTCTGGAAAAGAGTACTTTTTCAGCATCTTAATGCCCTCGACTGTTCCTTACGTGTTTGGAGGATTAAGGATTGGCATTGGCTTAGCGTGGTTGGCAATTGTGGCGGCTGAAATGTTGAAGGCAGAAGGCGGCATTGGGTTCAAGATTTGGGATGCTTACAACGCGGGCAACGAAAATAGCATGAGCGAAATTGTTATTTGCGTGCTGTACGTCGGTTTGGTGGGTCTCGCCCTTGATCGGCTTGTCGGATGGATTGGGTCTCGCATTAGCTCTGATCACTAGTCCCGCGTTTCCGCTAGAGTTGCGCTCTGCGCTAATGGCTTGTTCCGTTTCGTTACTCGTGTCCTTCACCCCGCAGTTCCATGTCTTTCTTTGTTGAAATTGATCATATCGATCGCACCTTTCCACTTAAAGATGGCGGCAGCTACATCGCCCTCAAGAATATCGAACTCAAAATTCGGAAGGGAGAATTTGTGACGCTAATTGGTCACTCGGGTTGCGGTAAGTCTACGCTGCTTAATATTTTGGCAGGACTCGACAAACCAACCCAAGGCGGGATCATTCTCGACGGGCGGCAAGTAACCGAACCGGGGCCTGACCGGATGATGGTATTTCAAAACTATTCTCTACTGCCGTGGAAAACCGTTCGCGAAAACATTGCTCTTGCGGTTGATAAAGTTCTCAAAGATTTACCAAAAGACGAACGCCAGAGCCTGATTGAGCATCATATCGATATGGTGGGGTTGCGCTTAGCCGCTGACAAGAAGCCCCGCGAACTCTCGGGCGGCATGAAACAACGAGTCGCGATCGCGCGTGCCCTTGCCATTCGTCCGAAGCTCTTGTTGCTCGACGAACCTTTTGGCGCACTCGACGCCCTGACTCGGGGGAACTTGCAGCAACAGTTAATGAAAATCTGCGAGGAGAGCCACGTCACTTGTGTAATGGTGACGCACGATGTAGACGAAGCCTTGCTGCTCTCGGATCGAATCGTGATGCTCACCAACGGCCCCGAATCTCACGTTGGGCAAATTCTAAATGTGCCGATTCCGCGTCCGCGCCATCGCTTAGAAGTGGTGAACCATCCGAGCTACTACGGATTGAGAAATGAAATGATTTATTTCCTCAATCAGCAAAAGCGGGACAAAAAGCGCAAGCGCAAAGAAGTGGTGGCGATCGCTCGTCATGGCCTGGAAAAAGTCAATCTCGACATCGGATTCGTACCGCTCACCGACTGTGCACCACTCGTGGTCGCCAAAGAGAAAGGCTTCTTTGCTAAGCACGGGTTAGAAGAAGTAACCCTCAGCCGCGAACCGAGTTGGAAAGCGATCGCTGATGGGATCAGAACGAAGCGATTAGACGCGGCGCACATGCTAGCAGGAATGCCGCTCTCCATGACGCTGGGCTATGGCGATAATCCTCAACTGCCAGTTGTCACAGCACTCGTGATCTCCCGCAATGGCAACGCAATCACGCTAAAGAAAGAATTTCTTGATCGCGGCGTCCGCTCCTTAAGCGCCCTGAAATCGGTACTCAAAGGCGTCCCGGATCAGGTCTACACGATGGCAACGGTTCACCCGACTTCGATGCACAACTTGATGTTGCGCTATTGGTTAGCATCGGCAGGCATTGATCCCGACCACGATCTAACCATGACGATCGTACCGCCGCCGCAAATGGTGGCTAACCTTAGTGCTGGCAGTATCGATGGCTTTTGTGTGGGAGAGCCGTGGAACTCTCGCGCAATTCGGGACGGCTTGGGTTACACGATCGCGACCGATCTTGAGATTTGGGCATCCCACCCGGAAAAAGTGCTGGGCGTACGAGAAGACTGGACAAATCAGCATCCTGAAACCCACAATGCCCTCGTGAAAGCCTTGCTCGAAGCTTGCGAATACTGCGACGATCGCCGCAACCGGGAGGAAATTCTCGGCTTATTGGCACGCCCTCAGTACATGGGGCCGTCAGCCGAATACGGGCGTCCCGGCTTTATTGACCCGTACGATCGCGGCATGGGTGATGCCCCCGAAACCCTACTGCGCTTCAATCAGTTCCATGTCGATAATGCCAACTGTCCTGGACGGGCAGAGGGACTGTGGATTTTGACTCAGCTTGCCCGGTGGAACATCACCGCCTTCCCGCGCAACTGGATTGAAGTGCTAGACCGAGTGCGTCGAGTGGATCTCTATGGCCGAGCGGCAAGAGAACTAGGGCTGCCAGACAACGAAGGCAACCGCACGTCGTTTGAGTTGTTCGATGGCAAGGTGTTTAACCCTGACGATCCGATTGGCTACCTCAATAGCCTTGATATTTGCCGAGACATTCGCATCGAAGAGATTATTATCGATAGCGTTAGCGAGAGCAGTCTTGCGATCGCGGTATAACTTGAGCGTGCATCTAGCAGTAGTTCGGATGCATCACTCTTCCATAAATTAACCCATTCCCAAACCGTGGGTTATAGCATTGCTCTCCGTCCGATTGATCTTCACACCAGCCCTTTTTGCTATGCAAATCCTCTCTACTCCCGACTCCCAATCTCAGTTGGTCGAAACCCCTTCCTTTCTTGAGATCGATGGCGTCTCAAAAATCTATTCCACGCCGAAAGGCGACAACGTGGTGTTAGATGACATTAGCCTCACGGTGAATGAAGGCGAATTTGTTTGCGTCATTGGGCACTCGGGCTGTGGCAAATCGACATTGCTCGATATGGTGTCTGGCTTCCGCGAGCCGACCAGCGGCGAAGTGCGTCTGCAAGGCAAGCGCGTCACTCGTCCTGGCCCCGATCGCATGGTTGTGTTTCAAAACTACTCACTCTTGCCCTGGAAAACAGCGTATGAGAATGTTTATCTTGCTGTGAACTCGGTATATCCCGAAAAATCAAAGGCAGAAAAAACTGAAATTGTCCGCACTCATCTCACCATGGTTGGACTGGATGAAGCGGCAAATAAAAAGCCTGGGCAGTTGTCTGGCGGGATGAAACAGCGCGTTTCGATCGCACGTGCCCTAGCCATCTATCCGCAAGTCTTAGTGCTAGACGAACCCTTTGGCGCTCTTGATGCCATTACCAAAGAGGAACTTCAAGAAGAACTGCTCAACATTTGGAGACAGCACAAAGTCACCGTGCTGATGATCACCCACGATATTGACGAAGCGCTATTTCTGGCCGATCGCATCGTGATGATGACCAATGGCCCTGCGGCTAAAATTGGCGAAATCATGAAGGTTCCGTTTGATCGACCCCGCAATCGCACTCAGTTAATAGAAGATCCGCAGTACTATACGCTGCGAAATCAGGCGTTAGACTTCTTGTATGGTCGATTTGCATTAACCGAAGGTGAGTAACGGGCAAGCGGCGGCAACGCTTCCGGTTAATCTAGAACAGTCTTCCGCTCAAAGGTAAAGTGAAGTATCTAGAAGCACAGTTTTGCATCCCTTCTAGATCAACAATAGAGCCTGTCGCGATCTGCTAGATCAAGCGGCTTGCAGGCAGGATTTGATTGCCGTTTTTTAGCAAGTCAATGCTGGTTCGGTGCGATTTCGGGGTTCGCACAATCTATTGGAACGTTAACCCGATGTATTTCCTGTTGAATTCTGCTTATCCACCGTCGCGATGGAATCTGCGCAAATGGCTTTTTCCGAAACAGCCCCCTCATCGGTCGTCACCTCATCAGTTGTCAACCGAATTCTTTGTTACTACACCAACTCCACAAATCAGCTTCAGATTGCAAAAACTCCGGGGTCTTCAGGCCTAAAACTGGAGCGAGTTGTTTTTCCAAAGCAGCGCATCTTGTTTGAAGCCCTGTCTGACACTTGGATAGAAATTTATATCTATTCCGAACTGGATGGTGTGACATTACTCAACACTATTCCCTGTCAGACACTACACGCTCAGTCGAAAGGCGGGTGTGACTAAATCTACGCTTAAGAGGTCTTGATTATGGCTGAACCAACCAAAACTCTATGTCCATACTGTGGGGTTGGCTGCGGCTTAGAAGTGTTGCCCCCGGCTCAGCCTGGCAGGGCAATCAATCGAGATAAAGACGGAACCCCAATTTGGCAGGTCAGAGGCGATCGCGCTCACCCGTCGAGTCAAGGTATGGTCTGTGTGAAAGGGGCAACGGTCGCAGAGGCGCTGCACAAAGACCGATTACGCTATCCCATGGTGCGCGATTCGCTGGATCAGCCGTTTCGTCAGGTGACGTGGGTAGACGCGATCGCAAGAATCGTCAACCGCATTCAGGTCGTCCGCTTTACTCAAGGACCGGATGCCATTTGCATGTACGGCTCTGGGCAATTTCAAACCGAAGATTACTACATCGCCCAAAAGCTGATCAAAGGCTGTTTGGGCACTAATAATTTTGACGCCAACTCTCGACTCTGCATGTCTTCTGCGGTAGCGGGATACCTTCAAAGCTTTGGGGCAGATGGTCCCCCCTGCTGTTACGACGATTTAGACGAAACCGATTGCGCGTTTCTGATCGGCACGAATACAGCAGAATGCCATCCCATTCTCTACAACCGATTACGCAAGCATCACAAGAAAAACCGTAACGTTAAAATCGTCGTCGTTGATCCTCGTCGGACGGCAACCGCAGAGGGCGCGGACTTACATTTAGCGATCAAGCCCGGAACCGACATCGATTTACTTAATGGCATCGCTTACCTACTCTGGCGCTGGCACGACCTCGACCGTACATTCATTCGCGACCACACTAACGGGTTTGAGCAATTTATTGAGGTCATTCGTCACTATCCTCCACCCGTGGTTGCCGAGCGCTGCGGCATTTCGGAAGCCGATTTATCCACAGCGGCTCGCTTCTGGGCACAGTCTCAGCGAGTGTTGTCCATGTGGTCGATGGGAGTGAATCAATCTTCGGAAGGCACAGCAAAAGTTCGCTCAATTATTAATCTCCATTTGATGACTGGGCAGATTGGTAAACCGGGGGCAGGTCCGTTTTCGCTGACGGGTCAGCCAAACGCGATGGGCGGACGAGAAGCGGGCGGCCTATCCCACTTGCTGCCAGGCTATCGGTCAGTTACGAATGCTCAGCACCGGAATCACGTTGAGCAGTTTTGGGGGCTACCTCCTGGCAAAATTTCTCCTAATCCGGGGCGCAACGCGTGGGAGATGATCACGGGGATTGAGAGAGGAGAAGTCGGGTTACTGTGGGTAGCGGCAACCAACCCAGCGGTAAGTATGCCCGATCTAGAGCGCACGAAAGCAGCATTGAAGCGATCGCCCTTCACGATTTATCAAGACTGCTACTATCCGACCGAAATGGTGGAGTATGCTCACGTCTTGCTGCCTGCCGCGCAATGGAGCGAGAAAACGGGAGTCATGACCAATTCTGAGCGGCGCGTGACGCTCTGCTCTCAGTTCCGCACGCCTCCGGGTGAAGCGAAACCGGACTGGATGATTTTTGCAGAAGTCGGTCGGCGGCTCGGCTTCTCAAAGCAGTTTGCCTACAACTATTCGGCTGAAGTCTACCGAGAATATGCCCTGCTGACCCAAGGGCAACCGTGCGATCAGTCCCAATTGAGCCATACCTATTTGTTTGAGCATGGCCCGACTCAGTGGGGCACGTTAGTGACTGAAGAGCTGGATTCACCCGAAAAAGCTGGGTCATTGGGTCAAATCCATCCGGGTCAGAAGGTATCCGTCGCCTCCCGACTCTATACCGACCATCAGTTCCACACGCCTGATGGTCGTGCCCGCTTCGGAGCATATCATTCTCGCGGGTTGGCTGAACCGCCCGACGATCGCTATCCGTTTGTGCTGACGACCGGCAGACTTTACGGCCACTGGCACACTCAATCCCGCACTGGGCGCGTTGAAAAGCTTCGGGCAATGCACCCCAATCCATTCATCGAAATCCATCCAAAAGATGCAGACAAATTGGGTGTGAAACCTGATGAATGGGTGGAAGTGCGATCGCGGCGGGGCAAAGCAAAATTTCCGGTGATGGTCACAAAAGCGATCGCGCCGGGAACCGTTTTTGTGCCGATGCATTGGGGCGCGTTATGGGCAGACCAAGCCGAAGCCAATGCCCTGACGCATCCAATCTCGTGCCCCGATTCAAAACAGCCCGAATTAAAAGCCTGTGCCGTTGAAATTGTGCCGATGTCTTCTGAAGTAACGGTTCAGGCTCAGGAGTTTGAGCCGTCGCTTGTGCGGTAGCGGGGTAGCTATAGAGAAAGAGCTATAGAGAAAGAGCGATGGTGCGCTCACAGAAGTTTCATCTTCTAACTGCCGCCGATCTCTTTACGATGAGTCTTTCTACCTAGTATGCTCACAGCAGCAGTTCAAAATGGTTTGCTATGCGTCGGCTAACGCGGTTATCTCAAAATATTAGAAGCAGTCTTGGAGACAGCAGCTTTTTAAAGTTCACAAGCCACATTGAACGATGGGTTTCTAAAGTTTTAGCTCTTGCGATGCTGGTAGTTATTTTTGCATCAGTGTCCGAGTTGCTCATCTTTATGGTGAAGGAGTTGTTCTATTCGCCACCGATTGGTCAATTTGGCAAAACGCTTTTCTCGATTTTTGGCTTGTTTCTGAATGTTTTAATTGCCCTTGAAATTTTAGAAAATATTACGGCGTACCTGAAGCATCACGTAGTGCAAGCAGAGTTGGTTATTGTTACCTCACTGATTGCGGTTGCCCGTAAAATCATTATTCTAGATCTAGAAAAAACGGCAGGCCTAGATCTCATTGCCCTTGCATCTGCAATTCTTGCCCTGTCTGTTAGTTATTGGATTATTCGCAAAGTTGCTCCTAAAAATATTCATTAAACTAAAAACACGATGGCTAAGTTTTTTCAATTTGAATCTGATTTTGTTGATTCTCTACGTTGCATTCCAATGCAAGTGCGATTCAAACTGGATACGTGCGGTGTGAAGCTAAAATTACACCAATGGAATAAGTTCAATGAGCGAGATCGCCACCAGTTAGTAGAGATGCCGTGCCGTACAGCATCAGAAATTGAAACCTACCGCTCGGATCTTCATGATCTCATTCAGCAGCGATCAGGAGAAATAGCCAGCGATTTACCCATTGATCCGCATCCTGAGTGGTTAGAGACGACCGTACCTCAGAGCGTGCAAACTCAAGCCCAAGAATTAGGGCTGACGATTCAAGCGACTCAATGGAAAGATCTAACGCCTTTACAGCGTTTTGCCCTGATTAAGTTAAGCCGTTCCAATCACGAGAACAAGAATTTTCTACCTGCACTGAAAGAATTTGATCTGGCGTAGCAGCCTGCTTGAGCACCTCTCAAACCATTTAACAAGCTTGCAGATCTTCTCGAATTAACTGGCGCTCTTAATCTAAAAATTATCTAAAAATTGGTTGAGATGGCTTGAACGGGGCAAGTTGGAATACACTGCTCACACACAATGCAGCGCGATCTCGTGAAGGTCAGCTTAAACGACTGTGGATCGAGGGTTAACGCTTCCGTCGGGCACACTCCTGTACATAGGCCGCAATCTACGCACGTTTCTTCATCGATCACGAGTTCACGACTGGCAAACGAGACATTGATATCTTGCGATCGCATCCACTCGATCGCGGCATCTAGCTGATCAATATCGCCCAACAACTCTACAACTAATTTTCCAATTTGGTTAGGCGCAACCTGGGCACGAATAATATTTGCAGCGACATTAAAATCTTTTGCCAGTCGATAGGTGACAGGCATCTGCACAGAGCGCTTAGGAAATGTAAGAGTGACTCGTTTTTTCACTCTCTAATTATACTCACCGCTTAATCATACTTACTGCAATTGCAGTGAGTGCAATTGTAGCCACTGAGATTGTAGCCACTGAGATTGTAGTCGTAACAGCCAATGGTTACACTAAAAGTGTTTGCTTAACAATTCAGCTATGACCTCTTCAACTCCAGAACCTGCCAATTTAACGAATGGAGCGCGGATCAGAAACTTTCTGATTGCGTTGGCTGCGATCGTGCTGACCATCGTCTTTGCGCTCAGCTTCAAGACTCAAACAACGGGCGTTTCCCTAAGCGTAATGGCGAAAGAATCTGTGCCTCTAGAGACTGCCCTTAGTAACGGCAAACCGACCCTGATGGAGTTTTATGCAGATTGGTGTACGAGTTGTCAGGCGATGGCTCCAGAAATCGAGTCGCTAAAAGAGCAGTATAGCGATCGCGTTAACTTTGTCATGCTTAATGTCGATAACGAGAAATGGCTGCCCGAAATCCTCTCCTATCGCGTCGATGGAATTCCTCATTTTGTGTATTTGAGCAATGGCGGAAAATCAATTGGGCAAGCGATCGGCGAGCAGCCTCGCAAAATTCTGGAAGAGAATTTGGTTGCCTTAGTAGACGGAACAACGCTTCCCTATGCCCAAGCAACGGGGCAGACTTCAGAATTTTCATCTTCCCTTTCACAAGAGAGCGCTGCCGATCCTCGAAGCCACGGTAGCCAAGTTGTCAACAAAAGCTAACCTTTAGTCGGGGTAGTTTTATAAGCTACCCTGCATTGTGATTTATCCCATCGCAGTTGCTTCAGAATCATCTCTAGTATTAATAGCGAAAATCCAGTCCTTGTATTTCGGATCTTGATTTTCCGTGATTGCGGTCAGCTTTTCTCGTAGTTTATCTGTGATAGGTCGCTGTTGAGATAGCGTATAGGTTTCAATCCGTTTTACGGGAGTAATCTTAGCTGCCGTTCCACTCAAAAACACTTCATCTGCAATATACAATTCTGTTTTATCAACTGGACGTTCAACTACTTTAATTCCGATATCTCTAGCGATCGTTAAAATGCTATCTCGTGTAATTCCTTCCAAAATATCTTGTTCATATCCTGGGGTAATCAATTCACCGTTTCTCACCAAAAATACATTCATTCCAGAAGCTTCACTTACCTTACCTTGAGTGTTTAGCAAAATTGCTTCATCAAATCCCGATTCGACTGCTTCTGTTTTGGCTAATGACGACGTAATGTAAGCACCGCTAATTTTTCCTCTCAACGGTAAACTGCGATCCTCCTGACGAGACCAAGAACTGATTCGACAATTTACCCCCTCCGGCGATAAGTAATCTCCCAACTCCAACCCATACACAAAGAAATCTTTTTCAATGTTGTGTAACCGAGGCGCAATTCCCAAATCCGATGTGTAAACAAATGGGCGAATATAAAACGAGGTCTGAGGTCGATTTTTTTTAACAAAATCTGTAATGATGGCCTGAATCTTATCGGCGGGCAAATCAAGCATCAGGAACTTAGCACTGTTGCTCAATCGTTGGCAGTGTCGATCGAGCCGAAATAGCAGTACCTGATCAGGGGTCTGCGGATCAGGAATGCCGCGCAATCCTCCAAAAGCCCCAGTTCCGTAGTGCAGGGCATGAGTCGCGATCGACAGATTCGCCTGCTCAAACGGCACAAATTGATTCTTGAAATACGCGAGGGGAAGAAAAGTGTGCATGGTGGCGAAGAGGGGAATGGAGGGAAAGAGATTTTTAAGATTAACCTGAAATCTGAAGCACAGATCTTAAAATACAGATCTTAGAAATCTAGAGTATTTCGATCTTACACAAATACCGAATTATCACAGGTTCACTGAAGTTTTCACCCGTCTTACCCCTCTGCAAAGCGCGGCTAAAGATACCTCCTGCTCGCACCAAAGTTTGACTGACGCTCGACTATTTGACACTTGTCAACTCGACCATTTGACACTCGCCAATTTAATGAGATAATGGGAGTTTGTTGAAAACTCTATTACACTAAAGACCCTTGGCTAACGTAGTTGTAATTGGTGCCCAGTGGGGCGATGAAGGGAAAGGCAAGATTACGGATCTGCTGAGTAAATCGGCAGATGTCGTCGTCCGCTACCAAGGAGGTGTGAATGCTGGGCATACAGTCGTTGTCAAGGATCAAACCTTTAAGCTACACCTCATTCCATCAGGCATTTTATATCCCGATACCGAATGCATTATTGGCTGCGGAACTGTCATTGATCCAAAAGTTCTGATTCAAGAATTAGATCAATTGGAACAGTGGGGTATCTCGACCGAGAACCTGATGATCTCTGAAACGGCTCACGTGACGATGCCTTATCACCGCGTCATCGATCTGGCCTCCGAAGAAAAACGCGGAACCCACAAAATTGGCACGACCGGACGCGGTATTGGTCCGACCTATGCTGATAAGTCTGAGCGAACCGGCATTCGCATCATCGATTTGATGAATTCAGACTCACTCAAAAAACAATTGCAGTGGGCGATCGCTCACAAAAATGGCATTCTCGAAAAGCTCTACGGGCTACCGCCGTTAGATGCCGATGAGGTGTTAGAGGAGTACCTCGCCTATGCCGAGCGGCTGCGTCCTCACGTGGTCGATAGCTCCCTCAAAATTTACGAGGCGATCCGCCTCAAGCGGAACATCTTGTTTGAGGGCGCTCAAGGAACGCTGCTTGATCTTGATCACGGAACCTATCCTTATGTCACCTCCTCTAATCCAGTGGCTGGGGGAGCCTGCGTGGGAACGGGCATCGGTCCAACGATGATTGATCGCGTGATTGGCGTGGCAAAAGCCTACACCACCCGCGTGGGAGAAGGTCCATTTCCGACTGAACTGCATGAAGAACTGGGCGCTCAACTGTGCGATCGCGGCGCAGAATTTGGCACAACCACGGGTCGTCAGAGACGCTGCGGCTGGTTTGATGCCGTCATTGGGCGTTACGCTGTGCGGATCAACGGGTTGGATTGTTTGGCGATCACTAAACTCGATGTGCTAGACGAGATGGATGAAATTCGCGTCTGTGTTGCTTATGAAATTGATGGGCAACGCTGCAACGATTTCCCCAGCGATGCGCGTAAATTTGCCCGGTGTCAGCCGATTTACGAAACCATGCCCGGTTGGAAACGCTCAACCGATGAGTGTCGATCGCTCGATGATTTGCCCAAGCAAGCGCTCGACTATCTCAAATTCCTGGCAGAATTAATGGAAGTGCCGATCGCGATCGTGTCGCTCGGAGCGAAGCGCGATCAGACCATTATTGTGGAAGATCCGATTCACGGTCCAAAACGGGCGCTGTTGTATCCTAACGACGCCCCGCAAGCTGTAAACGCCTAAGACCACACCGCCGTTCTATCTAAATTACTACTTCAGAAGTACCATGCCACTTACGATCGAATGTCAAAAACGTCCTGACGGCAGCAAGCCGAACGCCCTGCGCCAAGGTGGACAAATTCCGGCGACGCTCTATGGTCACAATGGGACTGAATCGGTTCAGCTTGTGATCGATGCCAAGAAAGCCGGATTTCTCGTCCGAGATGCGGCGGTCAACAACACTCTAATTCAGGTGAGTGTGCCAGACATGCCTTGGAAAGGTAAAGCGCTGTTGCGAGAAGTGCAGAAGCATCCTTGGAAAGGCTTTTTGTATCACATCAGTTTCTTCTCGATCGCAGCACAAAGCTCGATTGAAGTGACGGTTCCACTCAATTTTGTGGGCGATGCTACTGGCGTCAAAAACGACGGCGGCACACTTAATAGCGTTCTCACTGAATTAGCCGTCAAATGTGACCCTGAGCAAATTCCTGAGAAGATCGACATTGATGTGACTGCACTCAATGTCGGTGACGCGCTGCATGTGAATGAGCTAACGCTTCCGGCTGGTGTAGAAGCTCTCGGAGAGTCAGATCGAGTCGTTGTGATGATTGCGGGAGTCAGCACGGCGGCAACAAGCGACGCCGCCGAAGAAGAATCTGCGGCAGCCGAAGAATCTGCGGCAGCCACACCCGGCCAATAAGTCTGCTGGGTGAAAGATTCAGTGTATATAAAACCAGGGAGCAATCCCTGGCTTTTTCGTTTTAGATATCTCTTTGCCCGGAATACCCATTTTGCCCGGAATACTCATCCGGAATACCCATTGCGATTTGCGCTCAAGGCGCAAATGAAAGAAACGCTATGACAACCTCAACCCTGCCTCCTTTAGTCCAGTCCATGCTGCACCCCCAGTTTTATCCGCATGCGGTGACTGAACCGATTCAACTGGTGCAAACCCACATTTCTTATGTGTTGCTCACAGGTGAATTGGTTTATAAGCTCAAGAAACCGATGAATTATGGTTTTCTAGATTTCTCAACGCTAGAGAAACGCAAACACTTTTGCCATGAGGAACTGCGGCTCAACCAACGGGGCGCAGCCGAGTTGTATTTAGATGTGTTGCCGATCGTTCAAGACGGGGAGAACTTTGTCTTAGACGGCGAGGGAGAAGCGGTTGAGTACGTCGTGAAGATGCAGCAGTTTCCGCAAGAGACGCTGCTGAGTGAGATGTACGATCGCGGCGAACTGAGCGAACAGCATCTTGAAGAACTCGCAAAAGTCCTGGCTGATTTTCATAAAGCGGCACCCACGAATGATTACATCCTCAGCTTTGGAGAGGTCGCGCAAATTCGTCAAGCGATCGATGAGAACTACGATCAAACCGTCAACTACATTGGTGTCGCTCAAACGCAGCAACAGTTTGACGAAACGAAGGCATACACCGACAAACTATTCGCAGAGCAGAAACCTCTCTTTAATAGTCGAATTCAAAATAAATGGATTCGCGAATGTCATGGCGATGTTCACCTTAGAAATATTTGCTTTTGGCATAACAGAATTCTTCTATTCGATTGCATTGAATTTAACGAACCATTCCGATTCGTCGATGTGATGTTCGACATTGCGTACATCATTATGGATTTTGATGCTCGCAACCGTCCTGACTTGAGTAATTTATTTCTCAACGCCTACCTTGAGCAGACAGGGGACTGGGAAGGCTTGCAGGTGTTGCCGCTTTACCTCAGCCGTCAAGCGTATGTGCGGGCAAAAGTCACATCATTCTTGCTCGGTGATCCTGGCATTCCAGAGGCTGTCAAGCAAGAATCAAAGGAAACGGCGAGTCGTTACTATCAGCTTGCGTGGCACTACACGCAGCAGAAGACAGGCAAGTTGGTCATGATGTCTGGGCTTTCTGGCTCAGGCAAAAGCACGACGGCTCGAACCTTAGCCCGCGAGTCTGGAGCGATTCAGATTCGTTCGGATTCGGTTCGCAAGCATTTAGGCGGTGTTGATCTGGATGCAAAAGGCGATGCGTCGCTCTACAGTCCAGAGATGACGCAGAAAACTTACGATCGCTTACTTGACCTCGGCATCACGTTAGCGGCTCAAGGCTATACCGTGATTTTGGATGGAAAATATGATCGGCAAGCCACGCGATCGCAGGTCATCCAAGCGGCCCAAACCCATCAAATTCCCCTGGAAATTCTTCATTGCACTGCGCCAGATGATGTGTTGCAACAACGGGTTCAGCAGCGTCAAGGCGACATCTCTGATGCAACGACTGATGTTTTGTCTAATCAACACATGGAGCCGTTTACGGATGAGGAACAGCGGTTTGTGAAGACGATCGATACGGCTAAGAAGGAGGGATGAGGGACGCCTTGCGGCAACGCTGACGCAGGGAGGGATGAGGGATGAAGTCGGCAGATTATCTTGCGTCCCTCTTCCCTTATTGAATCTCCGGTCTGGGGCTTGAAATTCGCTGTATCCTGTCTAAAGTCGTAAAGGTAACGATCGTGCGTAGACAGCCCATTTCTAAAGGGTTTTCAGCCGGGTTGCAGGTCTGGCTTTTGTTTTTGCTTAGCCTATATTGGAGTGGCTATTCTGCGCTGCTTAGTATTGCGTTAGGAGCATTGGGCGGCTTAGCGAGCGGCTTGATTGTAGACTGGTGGCTCAGCAAAGACGAAAAAACAGAACCCGATCCGAAACCCATCGGCGAAGAAGGAACCGAAGCGATGACTCGCGATCCTTCGGACAGAGCCAATCGCAGACGCCGCCGAGAGGCTTCTGCCTTGCGCCATCGTCAGCAGCGACGAACGCGATCGCGTGCCTTCAGTTGGAAGTTCTTTAGACGAAATAGAGATGATTCTTAGTCAAGACGAAATTTAGTCAAGCCGGAATGTAGCTACTTTAAGCCAAAAAGGGCTGAGATAGCAGGATTGAGCCAGTATCACTTTCGGTTTTGGAGTTGTTTAAGGCAACGATATTGAAACAGCTCCTTTGCCGCCAAAAAGTATTTGGTCACAGCTGTAAAACGTCCCATAGCTGAGAATGGTCATGTGTTGAAGGTGAGTGATGAGGACAGAATTACAATAGGGCAGTTTATCAAACAGGAATGGGGTTCAGCCCTCGGACTATCAGATGAAGCCTACTTCGCTCAACATTAAAATCTCAGTTCTGGCGCTTTCCCATTAAGCTAATGGAATTGGCAAAGGAAACAGTGGTTTCAAGTAAGCTTGAGTAAAAAACACTTTGAAGTTATCGCTTAAGGTAACGCGATTGGCTCAGACTATTTATCATTAAAAAAATACTTGTGGCTTAATCCAAAGTTTTAGATTTCTTACCTCACTATTAAACCTGACATTGCGACACAACCACCTTTATTCCGCCGCTGCAACAACTTGTTGGGCTGCTGCCCCGACCGCTGGCTTCGCGGTGCCAGTAATCTAAAAACCATAGAAGAATTCCTATACAGACCGAAACTTTTTTCTTGGTCACTCAATGAGTAACTTTACTCAGAGTAGCGTACAGTTAAAAACATCTAAATGATTTAACTATTGCGACTTAGTTTTTCAGAGCTTGCAGTCGCTCAGCAATCATTCTCGGCAGTCTGTTGTTGAGACTTCTTTGAGCGTGCGATCGCAGATGCCAGACTCCATTCTCCGGCCGATTTTTATCTGTAGCCGATCCTTTCTATGAAATGGGTCGCTTCTAGCAAGTGCATTTAGTTCATTTATTGCAATACTCCTCATCAGAGGAGAAGGAGGTATTCGTGGATTTTTTGTCCTTGTTCTTAATGGACTTCGTTAAGCAGTTGCAGTCCCCAACACTCAGCTTTCTGATTGGTGGTATGGTCATTGCCGCCCTTGGTAGCGAATTGGTAATTCCAGAGGCGATTACTCAGATCATCGTCTTCATGCTGCTCATGAAAATCGGTCTGACCGGTGGTCAGGCGATCCGCAATTCCAACCTAACGGAGATGGTGTTACCCGTAGCGTTTGCTATAGCAGTAGGAATTCTCATTGTATTCATCGCGCGCTATACGTTGGCCAAGCTGCCGAAGGTCAAAACCGTAGATGCGATTGCGACCGGGGGGTTGTTTGGTGCTGTAAGTGGCTCTACTATGGCCGCCGCCCTGACGGTACTGGATGGACAAAACATCCAATACGAGGCATGGGCTGGCGCACTCTATCCCTTCATGGATATCCCAGCGCTCGTAACTGCGATTGTGATAGCCAACATTTATCTCAACAAGAAGAAGAAGGGTAGTGCAGCAGGCGAGTATCTCAGCAAGCAGGAGTATCTCAGCAAGCAGACCGTTGCAGCAGGCGATTATCCCGATCAGCAGGATTATCCCAGCACCCGGCAGGAGTATCTCAGCAAGCAGCAGTCTGCGGATAATCGGGTC
The DNA here is from genome assembly GCA_019359275.1 of Myxacorys chilensis ATA2-1-KO14. Lineage (GTDB taxonomy): Bacteria > Cyanobacteriota > Cyanobacteriia > Leptolyngbyales > Leptolyngbyaceae > Myxacorys > Myxacorys chilensis. Next base: position 20,897 of record JAHHHP010000043.1, read on the forward strand.
AAAATATGGCCGATCGTGCAGGAAAGCCTCCAGGGATCTGCCCTATCGGCAATGTTGCTCGGTCTTGCTCTTGGCATATTCGCCCAGCCGGAAAGTGTCTATAAAAGCTTCTACGATCCCGCCTTTCGCGGCTTGCTTTCGATCTTGATGGTGGTCATGGGTATGGAGGCTTGGTCAAGACTTGGCGAACTACGTAAGGTGGCTCAGTGGTACGTCGTGTATAGCGTAGTGGCACCGCTGTTGCATGGGTTCATCGCCTTCGGTCTCGGTATGATTGCCCACTACGCCACAGGATTCAGCATGGGTGGCGTAGTGGTTCTGGCCGTCATCGCCTCCTCCAGTTCAGACATCTCAGGCCCACCCACGTTGCGAGCCGGGATTCCGTCGGCCAATCCCTCCGCCTACATCGGTGCCTCCACAGCTATCGGTACACCCATTGCGATTGGCGTGGGAATACCGCTCTTCCTCGGGCTTGCCCAGGCGATCAGCGGCAGCTAATCCCAGACGGGTCGCGGTCTGTCGGCCCTCCCTTGACCCGGTAGACCAAGCGACTCAATATATAAGATCAATTACGGTAAGGAGGTAACCAACATGGCCAAGTCAGCCAAAAAGCTCGTCATCATCACGGAAAAGATTCTGCTGAAAAAGATCGCCGATATCATCGAAGAATCCGGGGCAACCGGTTATACGGTTCTGGAAACCGGCGGTAAAGGCAGTCGCAACGTGCGCTCGTCGGGACAACCCAGCGTTTCTGACACCACGGCGAATATAAAATTCGAGGTGCTCACCCCGGATCGGGATATGGCCGAGAATATTGCGGATCAGGTCGCAATAAAGTTTTTCCTCGATTTTGCGGGCATGATCTATATCTGTGACGCGGAGGTACTGTACGGGCACAGTTTCTGTGGACCAGACGGCTGTTGAATCGAGACGACGCGGACCTAAAAAGCCGGGTCATGACTCCGGCTTTTTGGTGACCGTTACTCAAAGAATCCAAAGCATGACCGTCCTTGATCGGTTGCCTTTTTCATAACCCCTCGCAGTTTTATAACTCCCTCAAACCCTTAACTTTCATCGCTTTAAACTCATGATTTTGTCCAACATTCTGCCTCCTTTCAGTGGGGGGATAGCCGCTCTCATGGCTCCGATGCCATTCCTGGCGACCGTTGTTGCTGAGGATTCACCCATTATTCTGTCTGGCGTGCTGCTGAGTCTGGTGGTGATTTACCTTGCCAGTAAATTTGGGGCTGAAATTTCTAAGCGGTTGGATTTTCCGCCCGTTTTAGGCGAACTGGTTGCTGGGGTGATGATTGGCGTGTCTGCTCTGCATCTGATGGTTTTTCCCGAAAGCGGGATGCAGGCTGCTGATTCGGTGATTATGACCGTGCTGCAATGGATTAACGGACTGGCACCAGAAGCATTGACTAGTGTATTTCAGTCCCAGAGTGAAGTAATTTCGGTGCTGGCAGAACTGGGCGTGATTATTCTGCTATTTGAAATCGGGCTGGAATCAGATTTGCGCCAACTGAAGGAAGTAGGCTACCAAGCGGCGATCGTTGCCTGTGTTGGGGTGGTTGTCCCCTTTGCGGCGGGTACGGTTGGGCTAATGATGTTATTTAACGTTCCAGCGATTCCGGCAATTTTTGCAGGCGCAGCTCTGACCGCAACCAGCATCGGCATTACCTCTAAAGTGCTGTCTGAGTTGGGGCGGCTTAAATCCAGGGAAGGGCAGATTATTGTCGGGGCAGCGGTGATCGATGACGTGCTAGGGATTATCGTTCTGGCAGTGGTTGCTAGTCTCGCTAAAACTGGTGAAATCGATGTGACTAATGTAATTTACCTGATTGTGAGCGCAACAGCGTTCCTGATTGGTTCAATCCTGTTGGGCGGCATCTTCAACAAGACCTTTGTTGCCATTGTCGATAGACTGAAAACTCGCGGCAATATTGTGATTCCGGCATTTATCTTTGCCTTCTTTATGGCATTTCTGGGTAACGCAATTCACCTGGAAGCAATTTTGGGTGCCTTTGCCGCCGGTCTGGTGCTAGATGAAACCGATGTCCGGAATGAATTGGATGAACTAGTAAAACCGATCGCCGATCTGCTGGTTCCCATTTTCTTTGTCACCGTTGGTGCCAAGGCAGATTTGAGTGTTCTCAATCCGACAGTTCCTGAAAATCGGGCTGGTTTAGTGATTGCCGTATTTTTGATTGCCGTGGCCATCTTCGGCAAGGTCGTCACAGGTTGGGCAGTGTTTGGTCAACCGGGCATTAACCGACTGGCAATTGGAGTTGGCATGATTCCACGGGGTGAGGTAGGTCTCGTGTTTGCCGGGATTGGTTCTGCCAGTGGCGCATTAAGCAAGCCATTAGAAGCTGCCATTATCATCATGGTGATTCTGACTACATTTCTCGCGCCGCCCTTCCTCCGAATTGCCTTTGGGCAGTCCGCAGAGCCACCCGCTAGTGGAGAAGCCGCGCTGGAACCAGCGACAGTGGTGAGTGAATCTTGAGGAGAAACTGAAAGGGGTGAAAGAGTAAAACAGCGAAGAAGTAAAAAGAATGAAATTACCTCTTCACCTCTTCACCTCTTTGCTCTCCTCCCTCCTATTCATCCCTCTCCCCATCCACTCATCAATTCCCGATGTTAGAAGCATTCATCTTTGCAACTATCCTGTGCGGATTTTTCGGCATCATTTTTAAGAAAAATCTGGTGATGAAAATCATCTCAATGGATGTCATGAGTACGGGGGTGATTGCCTACTACGTGCTGATCGCATCTCGTGATGGCTTGTTCACTCCGATTCTTTCAACTACCCGCCGAGGGAATTACGCCGACCCGGTGCCTCAAGCGGTAATCTTGACGGCGATCGTCATCGGCTTTTCGATTCAGGCACTCATGCTAGTAGGGGTGATGAAATTGGCACGGAATAATCCGACGCTGGAAACCAGTGAAATTGAGCAGAATAACGCACCATGAGTACCCTGACTATTGTCTGGATTACCCTGCCATTTTTTGTTGGGTTCATCAGCTATCTGCTCCCTCCGCTGAATCGCATCCTCTCATTGGGGATGACGATCGCGTCGATTAGCTACGCGCTGCTGCTCTTTAGTCAACCACCGCTGACGCTGCAACTCCTGGATCGGTTTGGCGTAACCTTACTGCTTGATCCATTAAGTAGTTTCTTTATCCTGACGAATGCGTTAGTGACAGCCGCTGTCATTCTCTACTGCTGGAACAGTGGTAAGACCCCTTTCTTTTTCATGCAGACCATCATTCTGCATGGCAGCGTTAATGCCGCATTTGTCTGTACGGATTTTATCAGTCTGTACGTGGCACTAGAGGTAATCAGTATTGCCGCTTTTCTGTTGATTGCCTACCCCCGAACGGATCGATCGATCTGGGTCGGGTTGCGCTATCTATTTGTCAGCAACGTCGCCATGCTGTTTTATCTGGTGGGCGCAGTGCTGGTTTACAAAGCCAACCGTTCCTTTGCGTTTACTGGACTGCGCGAAGCACCGCCAGAAGCACTCGCTCTCATTTTTCTGGGACTCCTGATTAAGGGTGGAATTTTTATATCAGGATTGTGGCTACCGTTGACCCATTCCGAATCGGAAACCCCTGTATCAGCGATGCTCTCAGGTGTTGTGGTCAAAGCAGGTGTCTTGCCGCTGGTGCGTTGTGCCTTGTTGGTGGAGGAGGTTGACCCTCTGATCCGCATCTTTGGCGTGGGGACTGCTCTGCTGGGCGTGGGCTATGCTGTTTTTGAAAAAGATACCAAGCGCATGCTGGCGTTTCACACAGTTTCTCAATTAGGCTTTATTCTCGCTGCGCCAGAAGTCGGCGGATTCTATGCTCTGACCCACGGTTTAGTAAAATCAGCACTCTTCCTAATTGCAGGAGTTCTCCCCAGTCGTAACCTCAAGGAACTGCAACATACACCCATCCATACACCTATCTGGATTGCTTTGGTGATTGCCAGTTTCTCAATCTCTGGATTCCCGCTGCTATCTGGTTTTGGGGCAAAGGTGTTGACCATGAAGAGCCTGTTACCCTGGCAAGTCATTGGCATGAATGTTGCGGCAGTGGGAACGGCAATCTCCTTTGCCAAGTTCATTTTTCTGCCGCATCAAATGCAAGAGAAACAAGGGAAAATTCAGGCTGGTTTTTGGGCCGCGATCGCCCTGCTGATTGGAGGGTTATTTCTGGCGAATATCGTGTACTACGAGGCCTATAGTTTCGGGAATATTGTCAAACCCCTGGTCACGATCGCTCTTGGTTGGCTTGCATACTTTTTGATTTTTCGACAAGCTGTTCTCAAACTGCCGCGCTTGTTGGAGCAATTTGATCACTTGATCGGGGTGATGAGTTTGATGTTGATCCTACTCTTCTGGATGGTGCTGGCATGATTGGATATCTCAATCTCACTTTGCGACTGGTCATCTGGTTTTTGCTTACCGCTAACCTGAGTGTGGTAAATATCATCATTGGTATTTGTGTTGTTTTCCTGATACCCCATAGCCGTACTGCCCCTACTGCATTAAAAGAGTGGCTGCAGATGCTGTGGAAAATCATAGTGGCAGTTCCCCAGGCCTATTTGGAAGCATTTGAACTAATGTTCTGTCCGCACACGCAGGAAACTGTCACGATGGAGCGAGCTAAACCCCGGCGCTCTCCTGGGCTCATCTTCCTGGATATTTTTCTGATTACGTTTACACCCAAAACAATTGTTGTGAAATACCACGAAGAAGGCTGTTACGAAGTTCATCGAGTGCAACGGAGGAAAGGGCGATGAACTTAATCCTAATTGCCATGATTTTAGCTTTACTTATTCCCATCTATGAGGCTTGGCAGGATGAGAATATCTGGCAAAAGATGTTGGCATTTGCCAGTATTGCGAGCAAAACATCGGTGATGATTCTGGTGGTCTCCGTTCTGCGCGGTGATTGGATGATTGGAGTGGTTGGAGTAATCATTTTGAGTGTGGGAAATGCCGGATTAATGTTGCTAGCCCATGTGATTAAACGGATGAATGAAGCATGATCAATATCCTCAGCTATATCTGCATCGGTGTGGGAATTGTCTTCTGGTTTTGGGGCACTTTTCCCCTGCTCGGCAAACGATCGCTCTTATTCAAACTGCATAGCCTCTCGGTTGCCGATACTCTTGGCTCCATGAGCATTATCTTCGGGCTGCTTCTGAAAATTCCGAATCAGTGGTCGTTGCTCGTCCTCGCTCTGATTTCCCTGGCAATCTGGAATACGGTGCTGGGATACGTATTGGCATATTGCTCCAGCAGTGGAGGGAAGCATGAATGATAGCTACATCTATGTCATCGTTGCCCTGCTGCCACTCGCGGCGGTGATGCTCACCGTCCAGGTCAATCCCTACAATGCCCTAGTCATTCGCGGCATCCTTGGAGGGGTAGCAGCCCTAGTTTATGCAGTTTTGGGGGCGGCCGACGTGGCGTTAACTGAGGCGTTGGTGGGAACTATGCTGACCACGACGCTCTACGCCGTGGCGGTACGTTCATCACTGGTGATGCAGATCGGCGTCCTCAAAGATGAATTGGGTGAGACAGATGATCGATCCCCCTTTTTCCAACTGATTGCTGATCTTCAAACCATTGGCAGCAAGTACCATCTTCGGCTTGAACTGCTTCCATATCCTAATCCACAGTCCTTACACCGAGCCTTGATAGAAAAAGAAGTCCACGTCACTTGTATTGAGCGATCGCACGAGGACGAGCATGACTCGGCAGAAATTGAATCCGGACGGCAACCCTATCACACGGCAGTCCGGATCCACCGTCTCTATGACATCCTGCAAACTGAATTGGCATCGCCCGCCACCACCCTCACCTACGTCACAGCAACAGACTCAGGAGAGAAGCATTAAATGAAATGGCTCTACGTTGCAGCAGGAATTGCCCTGTTCATCAAATTCCTGATCATGCCCAACCCAATCGCAGATACCTCCGATCTGTCGATTGTTGAAGCCGTTGTGCAAGATAGCGGTGTGCCTAACGCAGTGTCAGGCATCATTTTCAGAAATCGGCTGTATGACACGATTTTTGAAGTCATCGTGTTTACGCTCTCCATTATGGGCGCTCAATTCCTGCTGGCAAACGAGCGCCCATTCTGCACCATTTATCGGTTTACCGACCAGCCCTCGATTGTGCTGGCACAACTGGGAGCAACCATTGCCGCGATCGTGGGGGTTGAACTGGCGATTCGAGGACACCTAAGCCCGGGAGGTGGGTTTGCGGCAGGCGTCGCAGGCGGAACGGCGATCGGACTGGTGGCGATTACCTCATCCTCCGAGTGGATGGAGTCGATCTATCAACGTTGGCACGCTGCCACCTGGGAAAAGGTTTCAGTGCTTGTTTTCATTGTTTTGTCAGTGCTCACCCTAGCAGGGGTTGAACTTCCCCACGGGGAGTTGGGTGTACTGATTAGCGGTGGAGCAGTTCCCCTGCTTAACATTCTGGTTGCCATCAAAGTTGCCCTGGGATCGTGGGCAGTTGTGCTGATTTTTATTCGGTATCGGGGATTGCTGTAAATCAGCGGTGTAGAGATGACCGCTATGCTCACTTCTAAACTAGCTGCTCAAAGTGGCGGAACTGTTCAGGTAGGACTTCATCATTGAATCTGTCGTGAATCTGCCGTCGGGCATCAGGCGCTCCGTTCCATCACCCTCTGTTGTTCAACAGAATGAGTTGAGGTCATAATGCACGATCGTAGACAACTTCATTCAGAATCCAGAATGCACGATCTCCCACTACACCAAGGGACGAATATTAGCCACGAACTGAGTGACAAGGCAGCAAATCCTCAAGAGGCGTAATAGACGGGTGAACAGTCGCTCAAGCGGCGCGAAGCGTAGTGGTAAGCGTCACCCAAGGCGCACTATCAAGCTGCTGTTGCATCATTTTTTCGTTCAGTGCAGGTTCTTTCAAGATGCGTCCCTCAAAGAGCAACTCAACAGAAGACACTCGGAAGCACCAAGGGGCTACTTGAAGCTGAGTAGAGTTACTGCTGGTTCCTTCGGAGTTGCGCTTTGCAATAATCGGCGTTAGGGTCAACGTTGTGTCTCCAGTTGCAAGCGGAACCCCTTCAAACTGCTGTTGCTCGGTCACGCCCATGCAAATGGCGAGAGACAGCATATCCCAAACAGCGACCAATCGTTGATTACGCGAGATCGCGTCTGGCGTCACATGTGCTGCATAATCCGGATCTTGCCGAAGCCGCGCCATCAGATCTTGCTGGAACTCCTTTTCCTGCTTCAGAAACGCTTCAACAACACGAGCAGATTCAGGAGAGCCTTGCCAACTCGTAAAGCGTTCGTATAGCCCAGTCCCGTGCAGCGAAACTAGGAGCGCAACATAGCGTCCCATCGGCATCGCCAACTGTTTCGCGCCTGCCCATAGCTTGGTGTGTACTTCTGGTGCAACTTCCCTAAAGCTGTGAGGATACCCAGTTTTAGGATTGAAGGTAGGAGCCGCTTCCCACGGCAACCACCCAATATCATGCTGCTCCGCCCCCAGACATACTGCCTCACGGGGCGCGAAAGCACCAAAACTGTCATTGCCCCATGCCTGCGCTAACTGTCCAGCCACCCAAGCGTGGGTAGGTTGAGTGATGCAAATCCGATCTTGAGTGACGCTACGATACAGCATGGTGGAATAACTGTGACAGACAGTACATTCAAAGTAGCCAAACGCTAAAGAAACTGCCGTCTGTCCAGAGTTGTGTTCACTGCTACCTCGTTTTGATCGGGGTAGCAGCTTCACCAAATCGATGCCAACCTACCTGTCTCAACCTACAGTGTCCTAAGCTGCGATCGCGCGCTACTGCCTGCGATCGGTTGCTCTGAATTTATGCAGAAGCGACAGAATCACTCAATTTATATCGCGCTGGCTTCTCTTGCACTTTGTCAAACGTGTTGAACCGTGCGCCGCGAGCTAACACACCTGCTACGCTTTTCCGCGCTCTTGGCATCTCCGACTCTTCAAACTCTCCATACACCTGCTGGATCATCTCATCCGTCGAAAAGGCTTGCTCCCCCGCTTCCCTCATCACCTGGATCATGGCATCGATCGCAGTTAGACCCTTAAACTCAGAGTTGAGATCTTCTGCATCAAACGATTTTGATTTACGTCGCTTCCGTTTTTGTTGCCCGTCATCTGGTGCAGCAACCTCATCGGAAGAAGGTGCGCTCTCTTGGGACTTGGCAGGGCTACCCGCGCCTGAAGTTGTGCTTTTCGCCTTTCCTTTCCGCGTTCCCTTAGCAGGAACTGCCGCGTCAGCAGTAGGAACTGCCGCATCAGCAGTAGGAACTGCCGTATCAACAGTACCATTCACCTCAGCCGTTCCTTCGCTTCCTAGCAAGGCATCAATGTGCTGAATGAGGCGATTAATCTCTGCGGTCACCGATTCGATGATCGTTTCGCGTTCGTGCACGAGCCGCGATCGCTCTTGCTCAAGTTGTTGTTTCGAGTCATGGCTCAAGATAGAGTAGGTCATTGTGGATTTCGCTTAACAGGTGTTGTTAGGTTTGTTGTTGTGCCAGTCATTATACACAGCGTTCACGAGCGGCATCTTCTTTTTTTGCTGTTGTTGGATTTACGTTCACATCCAAACTCCAAACGGGTTTACTCCTTCCGACATCTTGAATGGTGTGTGTAGCGCAACTTAAGTCAGAGGAAGAATGCTCTTAAGGGGTTTAGTATAAGCCCATGCAACTTTTCGTTGTTATCGCTTCAATGATTTTGCTACTTCACAATCCTGCTGAAGCTAACTTGCTGGTGCAATCATCAGGAGCTTCTTCAATTATGATCTATCTGGATCTACTGAAGCTGACAACAGGAGTTCTTGTTACATTACTCAACCCGCTTCTGCTGGTCACTGCTAGATTGTGAGCGACGCGCTCGACTGTATGACCTAAACAATCAGGTTATTTTGATTACTGGAGGTTCATGACATGACAGACAATGCGGTTAGAACTGGCTTAACAACAGACAAAACAGCGGACACTCAGTATCCCATCGAAGAGGTGTTGCAGCACCGTTGGAGTCCTTTAGCGTTCTCAGATCAGCCTGTTGAACCAGAAAAATTATCCAGCGTTTTAGAAGCAGCCCGATGGGCAGCATCCTCCTTTAATGAGCAACCTTGGAGCTTTATTGTTGCAACAAAAGATCACAAAGCCGAGTTCGATCGCTTGTTGGGTTGCTTGGCGGAAGGTAATCAAGAGTGGGCAAAGACGGCTCCCGTGCTGATGCTGTCTGTAGCAAAGCTTCACTTTGAGCGTAACGGTGTGGAGAACCGACACGCATTTCATGATGTCGGAGCAGCAGCGGCTAACTTAGCCATTCAAGCAACGGCGCTAGGATTAGTGATCCATCAGATGGCAGGATTTGATGTGGCTAAAGCGCGCGAGACCTACAATATTCCCGATGGCTACGAACCAGTTGCTGCGATCGCGCTGGGGTATTTGGGCGATCCACACACATTGTCCGACAAGCTCCAGCAAAGAGCCTTAGCTCCACGGACCCGCAAACCATTGCATGACTTTGTTTTCTCAGGTCAATGGAACCAATCATTCCTCGTTAAAGCTGATTAAATACTCAACAAGATCAAACTATGGTTACTACACCATCGCAACAAAACCAAACCTCAGATCAGCAGAAGCTGATGCGCGATCGCGTCGTTCTCATTACAGGAGCGAGTCGTGGAATTGGAGCTGCTACCGCAAAACTTCTAGGACAACAGGGTGCTGCTGTTGGGGTGAACTACTATGGCAGTGAAGCCGCTGCTCAGCAGGTTGTTGAGGCAATTTCATCAGAGGGCAGTCGGGCAGTTGCCGTGAAAGCAGACGTGCGTGATCCTCAGCAAGTCAGTGCAATGGTACAGCAGGTCACAGAGACATTCGGTTTTATTGATACGCTGATCATCAATGCCAATGCTAATTTTCCAACGGCTCCCTTTACAGACTACCAATGGGAAGACTTTGAGGCGAAACTGCTTGGAGAACTCAAAGGAGCATTTTTCCCGTGCAAAGCGATCGTGCCCTCCATGATCGAACAGCAGCGAGGGTGCATTATTGCGGTCAGCAGCGGCTTGTCTCGCCATCCAGGCGAGGGATTTATTGCCCACAGTACCGCCAAGTCTGGATTAGATGCCTTTGTCAAAAGCCTTGCCTTGGAACTAGGTCCTTACGGGATTCGCGCCAATGTGGTTGCCCCCGGACTAACGCTGACAGATGCCACGGCGCAGTTGCCACAGGATCACAAAGAGGCTTCTGCTCAAACGATCCCACTCAAACGGAATGGACTGCCAGAAGATGTTGCAGGAGCAATTCTACTGTTGGCATCTGAAGAAGCGAGATTTATCACAGGGGCTTATTTGCCAGTGAGTGGCGGAATTCAGATGCTTTGAGCATCGTTATGCCCATTCAAAAAATGCTGCAAACGACTTCTTTTATGAGGGCATGGCAGCTGCCATGCCCTCATACTGTCCTAAAGCAAAATCCAACCTTGTTTTGCACCTAGAATAACTGCCTCGGTTCGGCTAGAAGCATTCAGCTTACTTAGGATTGAACTGATGTGAAACTTTACCGTATGGTCAGAAATGTTGAGGCGACGCGCGATCGCTTTATTGCCCAATCCTTCTGCCAACATGCCTAAGACCTCCGTTTCACGAGCAGTCAACCCCGACATCAACCTCTCAGACGCTGAGCGAGACGGCAATGCTAACAACATCTCTAACACATCAGGATGCAGAACAGTGAGTCCAGTCGCGGTTGCTTTGAGCGCGGCGATGATCTCATCTGCTGCCGCTTCCAGCGGTAAGATTCCTTGCACACCTGAGCGCAACAGTGCTGCAATTGCCTCTGCGCTCATCGTGTCTTCGAGTTCGTCGTTCATTAACACTACGATCGCGCACTCCTCTAACTCAATATCCTCCACTAAGGTTGCGATTTGAGGATTCCACTCTACCAACATGACATCGGGTTGAAGCACCTGAAGCGTTTCTGAGAGTGCCGCCCATCCCACAGCCCGCCCGATCACTTCGACACTCGGATCGGTAGCCAGCAAGGCTTCTAACCCGGCTTGCATCACAATCGACTGGGCAACGACGACAACACGTACCGCACTCATGCCGCTTGAGGTTCGGAAGGACTTTGTAGAATTACGCTCAAGATCAGATGCTGTTCGCCTCGCAAAAGATTGATCGCTAATCCATCTCCGACCGTTGAGCAATCTAGAATCTGAGTGAGTTCGTGCGGCGTCTGAAACGGCACACCACGAACGCCAATTAGCACATCTCCAACGCGGAATCCAGCTTGCTCGGCGGGACTGTTAGGCGCGATCGCGCTAATTAACAATCCGAACGCAGGACGACGATTAAGCTGTACTTTCAAAACTTCCAGTGTCACCCCCAAATGTGGACGTGCTACAGGAGCATCTAAGAATTGTTCAACCACACGGCTCGGAATCGCCCATCCACACCGATTTACAATCATGGTATTGATGCCAATCACCTCACCGCGAGCATTGGCCAGAATTCCACCCGAATTGCCGGGCGCAAGCTGAACATCGGCTTGAACCCAAGCTTTTGCTGATGCCGTCTGAATGACACCCATCGTCACTGAGCCGGTGACACCCAACGGATGCCCTACTGCAAAGACTAATTCTCCCGCTCTCAGGCGATCGCTGTCACCCACTGCGATCGCGGGTAAATCGTCCGCCTCGATGTGCAGCGCAACTAAATCTCGCTGCACATTTTGCGACACCACAGACGCGAGAAATTGGCGTCCATCTGCCAGTTCGATCGTCGTCTGATCCGATCGGTGACGAGTTCCAAGCGATCGCACCACATGAGCATTACTGATAATCCATCCATCCGCTCGCCAAATCACGCCCGATCCAATTCCAGCGCGACCCGCTCGAATTCGTACTGTAGATTGGCGCAACGACTCTGCCACGGTTGCAAACGCCTCTATTACCTCTACTACCATTAGCCGTTCCTCCCTGAGCGTTCTCCAACCGTAATGGAAACTTCGACTAAGGCTCCGCCGCGAACCACTTGGGCCAAGAGAACTTGCCCGATCTGCTGGCTATCTAACACCGCATGAACATCGCTGACATCTGCAAGTGCGGTTCCATTCAACGTCACTACAATATCGCCAATTAAGATACCTGCTTGATCGGCTGGAGCGTTTGGCTCGATGCTTACAACAATCACACCTGTTGAATGAGCCAGATCCAGCGATCGCTGCATTGAATCGGGCAACTGTACCGCTTGCATTCCAAGCCCTAAATAGCCCTGTGCGATCGTGCCTTGTTGTAGCAGTTGATCCACCACCCGATCGACCGTCGCGGCTGGAATGGTAACGCTCATGTGATGCGGCCCCGCCGTATTCATGCCAATGATTTGTCCTGTTGCGCTCACCAAGGCCCCGCCCGAAAATCCGGGATAGAGCAGCAGCGATGGACGAATCAAGGTGTCCCCTCGCCTGCCTCTGTGCCAGCGCCAACTCCCACTGAGCGAGCTAATGATGCCCATGCTGGCACTGATTGCGGCGTCTGCATTGCGGGCGATCGCAAGGGCTATCTGTCCTACTCTAACCTGATCGGCATTCACAACCTCTGCGGTCGGCAAATCAACCGCTTGGATGCTCAGCAAGGCTAAATCGGTTCGGGCATCGCGGGCGGCAATGGTGGCGGTTGTTGTGCGCCCATCGGGCAAGGTGATGGCAATCTCTTCTTCGCGTCGAATCGCATGATCGACGGTGACAACAATGCCTTCTCTCCAATAGATGCCGCTTGACGACAGTTTACGGCGAGCATTCACAGACACAATGGATCGTCCGGCTTGTTCAACCGCGTCAGCTAACTGAGTTGAAAATGTAGATAACACATGAAATGGGTCTGAAGCGGTCATGACCAATCCTCTGTAATGTGGGCGTAATTACAGAATGCCAACTGCGATCGCGCTTCGACATCGGAGAAATGGGTAGAACCTAACCTAGAAAAATGGCTAGGCAAGTAAATTGATGACCGAATTGGTGCGAGACATAACGACTCCGGGCTGCTGGAGATGACTTGCAAATCCTTTCTTTTGTCCAGAATTACTGCACTCGGTTGCTCGTTTTTTCCCACTTATATTCGCGGTATCTCACGCAAGTCTGTTAAACATGGTTTTCTGATCATGCCTTTAGCTTAGTGAGAAGTTTACAACCCTTTCTAGTTGCCGCAGGGCTATTTTATTCTTTAGGCTAACAATGTTCTCTAATGTTGAAACACTGGAGGTGAAGAAAAAATGATGCGTGCCCTCACCCAGGATGAGTATGAAACTGAGCTTAAGCCAATTGTTGAGCAACTCACAATCGAACTCAAGGGCGATCAAATACTGGAGACTTACTTCACCGACAAGCTACTATCGCGTCATATCATCTATCCTTGTGATACTCAAATTGACGACGACTTGGTTTTTGCCCTTGCAGACGTTATGCGTTCCGTTCATGACCCTGGACTTTATGTTGATTTTGAAGGCAGAACAACTTATATGAATCGCAGGGGACTATTAGAGACAACACCTAGCTCATACTACTATGTCCCTACCGCTCAGGTAGAGTACGCCTTCAATGATGAAGGAATCGCTCAAGAGTTTATGGACACAGAAAGACCTTCTCTCTTTGCCGATAGGTACATTCTATACTCAGCCCACAAGCGATGGGTAATGGTAGTCGAGCATGGAGCACACTGTGCGCTATGGGGGGGCGACGAAGCCTTGGCGGATCTTCTGACGTTGAAGTGTAGCCAAATCGGTCGTCCCATTCAGGAGTTTTTGTCATTTTGGAAGCCAGATGTTCCGTTTATGGATGCTGAGTTTGAGCTTGGAGCGTCTTATGCTTGGATAGTCAGGCTGCTAATTCATGTTTATGGACACGAGAAGGCGATGAGCCTGCTATGTGAGTCAGGTTTTTAGTTGATTAATGATCGCGCTAGAGAACTTTATGGACTTTGAAACCGGATTTCAACAACCTGTCTAACCATCAGCATCACAAACGCAATTAGATGGAAACCTGCTAAAGCTCATAACATCCTTTAAGCTAAACTTGCTCTGCAAGCCTGACTGACGATTTTGATCAGTTCTTCGGCGGTGTAAGGCTTGGGTAAGAACGCTGAACTTGCTACCCCAGCAGTTTGAGAGCTAGAGACCAGTCCACTAACGGCAACAATTTTGACCTGCGGATTAATTTTTTGTAGCGTGCTAATGGTGATCTCACCATCCATTACAGGCATCATCATATCCACCAGCACCAAGCTAATTTTGTCTTTGTGCTTGATGTAAAGGTCGAGCGCCTCAATGCCATCGCAAGCGGTCAGCACCTGATAGTTGTAGGCTTCTAACAACACTTTGTTGCTGTCACGGATAGCCGCTTCGTCATCCACCACCAGCACCAGTTCATTATTTCCTGCTAAGATTTCTGGATCGTTTGTCTCCTCAGGTTCGGCTGCGATCGCAGCGGGAAAAAATAGATTAAACTGTGTTCCCCGTCCAACATCACTAGACACCGTCACAAAACCACCGTGACTCTTCATGATGCCAATAACAGTAGACAGACCCAGCCCTGTGCCTTTACCAATTTCCTTGGTCGTAAAAAACGGCTCAAACATTCGATCTAGGGTTCCTGGCGGAATACCCGTCCCGGTATCAGCAACCGTTACTTTAATGAAGGAACCCGCCTTAGCATCAAGATTTGTTTGGGTACACTTTTCATCGAGCAACACATTTTCCGCAGAAATAGTCAACGTACCTCCACCGGGCATGGCATCCCGAGCATTGACACAGAGATTCATCAACACCTGATGGAGTTGAGTGGCGTTTCCAGTCATCGTCCAAAGCGCTGGAGGAAGATGTGTATCAGTCGTAATTGATTTTGGAAACGTCTCTTCCACAACATGCTGAGTTTCTAAGATTAACGGCTCCAGGTGAAGAACCGCTTGTTCTCCTTCAACGCCTCGGGCAAAGAGTAAGACTTGCTTGACTAGAGCCGCTCCGCGCTTTGCGTTGATCTCCATCATTTTCAGGAGCCGTCGATTATGTTCATCTAAGTGAGGAAATTTTATCTGCAACAGTTGAGATGTTGCTAGAACAGGAGTGAGAATGTTGTTTAAGTCATGAGCTAGACCGCTCGCCAGCGTGCCGATGCTTTCCATGCGTTGGGCACGCAGAAATTGAGCCTCTAGTTTTTTCTTGTCTGTGACATCGGTGCTGACGACCAAAATCGATTTGGGTTTGTGGTCATCATCGCGCATCAGCGTCCAGCGACTTTCAACAATGACTTCTTCGCCGCTTTTTGTTACCTGGCGAAGTTCTCCAGACCATTCGCCCTGGTCAAACAGAATGTTTTGAGCATTCTGAAATTGAGGTAAAGGGTGCTGGTATAGCAATTCATCTGTTTCGCCGAGAACATGGTCTGTGCTCCAGCCGTAGAGTCGCTCCGCACTTTTGTTCCAGAACAAGATTCGACCCTCTAAATCTCGCACCAAAATGGCGTCTGTTGCAATGTCTAGCAGCGCCGCTTGTTCCCGAATTTTTTGTTCGGCTCGCTTACGCTCGATCGCATATCTCAGCGATCGCACGAGGACATCGCCCGTCACTTGATCCTTCACCAAATAGTCCTGTGCGCCTGCCTGGACTGCATGAATGGCGACTGTTTCGTCATTTAAACCTGTAATGACGACGATCGGCGTATTTCGAGCGCGACTGTAGAGGGTGACAAAGGTTTCCAATCCCTGAGTATCGGGTAAAGAAAGATCTAGCAGAATGACATCAAAATTGCCTTCTTGAAGCCGTGTCAAACCACTACTTAAGCGATCGACCTGCTCTAGCCCAAACGCCACCGAGGGTACATCCACCAAGAGTTCCTGCAACAACCGCGCATCGCCAGGGTTGTCTTCAATGAGCAAGACTTTAATCATCTGATCATTCATATCTTTACTCTGCTGGAAGTTTTACGATGGTGAGCCAAAACAGTTCAATCGAGCGAACAACTTTAATAAACTGCTCTAAATCAATCGGTTTTGTGATGTAACAATTGGCATGAAAGTTATAGGCTCTGAGAACGTCTTCCTTTGATTGAGACGTGGTTAGAACGATTACCGGAATCCGTTTTAAGTGTGTACTGAATTTAATTTCTGCAAGAACTTCCCGCCCATCTTTACGGGGCAGATTCAAGTCGAGCAAGATTAAATCGGGACGGGGAGAGTGACTGTAGTTCCCTTGCTGCTGCAAAAATTCGAGCGCCTGAACCCCATCTTCAACGACACTCAAGTGGTTGAAGATATTGCCCTCCCTCAGAACTTCCTGGGTCAGTCTGACATCACCAGGATTGTCTTCCACGAGCAAAATCTCGATCAGTCTTTCAGGACATTCGGTACTCAAAATTGATGACTCCGTCATGCTTGCTCTGGAATGGTAAAACAGAACGTTGAACCTTTTCCAGGTTCAGACTCTATCCATATAGTCCCATCATGCCGCTCTATAATTTTTTTGCAAATTGCTAACCCAATTCCTGTTCCTGGATATTCGGCTCGATTATGCAAACGCTGAAAGATGACAAAAACTCGGTCAGCGTATTGAGCTTCAATGCCAATGCCGTTGTCTTGGACTCGAAAGAGCCAGTTCTCGGCTTGAGATATGGCTGAAATATGAATGGTTGGAGGAACTACGCTGCGAAATTTAATGGCATTACTAATTAGATTCTGGAATAGCTGCGTCAGTTGGGTACTATCTGCCACAACTTCGGGCAACTCATCCCAGGTAATGGTTGCTTGATTCTCAGCAATGGAGAGCTTGAGGTTCGCGATCGCTTGCTTGACGCTCGCCGTACAATCGATATGCTCAAATGCTTTACCGTGAGTTCCGACACGTGAATAGGCTAACAAGTCATTAATCAGCGTCTTCATCCGAGCCGCTCCCTCTACCGCATAGCCAATAAATTCGCTGGCGTTTTCATCTAAGCGATCTTTATAACGGCGCTCCAATAGCTGGAGATAGCTCGTGATCATGCGCAACGGTTCTTGCAGATCGTGAGACGCAATGTAGGCAAACTGTTGTAGATCAGCATTAGAACGACCGAGTTCTTGACGCTGACGAGTCTCTTGATCTAGTAATTGCCCTTGAGTGATGGCGATGCCAATCTGATCGGCGAGTTGCTGAAGCAGTTCTGCTTCAAAAGAAGTCCAGGAACGAGGAGCGCCACATTGATGAGCAATCAGCAATCCCCAGAGTTCTGATTTGATTAAAATCGGCACCACTAATTTGGCTTTGACCTGAAACTGTTGCACAAACTCGATCAAACAAGACGGAACATGCTCTTTCTGATCGGTGACATCTGGAATATTACAGACTCGTCCCTGGCGGTACTGCTCTCGGTACTCGATGGGAAACACCTCTTCCGGAAATTTTCTCCCTAGCACGGGCGACCAGCCTGGTAATACCTCCTCGGCAACTCCGCTCCCGCTTCCATCTGCCCATAATTGATAGATCAGCACGCGATCGGCCTGCAAAATTCTTTGGACTTCGGTAACGGCGGTTTGCAGAATTTCGTCAAGATTTAACGACTGACGAATTTCGAGGGTGACTTCTGCGAATAGCTGCGATCGCTGATACTGACGCTGCAATTCTTCCTGCGCCATTCTTCGCGTCGTAATGTCCTGAAAATAAACCGATATCCCATTTTTGGCAGGATAGGCATGAACAGCAAACCAAACATTTAAAGGGGGATAAAATTCTTCAAATTCAACGCTGATTTGTTGGGTTGCGACACGATGATATTTCTGATAAAACGGCGAGTGAATGGCTTCGGGAAACTCATCCCAAATGTTTTTACCTAACAAATCCTCTCGCTTTCGTTGCAGGAGCGGCTCTGCTTGGGGGTTTAAGTAAGTAAACCGCCACTCTTGATCGAGCGCGAAAAACCCATCTGTAATGCTTTCTAGAATGTTCGTGGCTCGGCTGCGTTCGGCTTCTGCTTCGGCGCGAATGGCTTGTTCGCGTGCCATTTGTTCTTGGAGTTGCTTGGTAAGCTGTCGAAGCCGCAAATGAGTTTGAACGCGAGCAAGTACCTCTTCTTGCTGAAAAGGCTTTGTAATATAGTCTACTGCCCCTAGAGCAAAGCCTTTTACTTTATCCACCGTTTCACTTAGTGCCGTCATAAAGATGACTGGAATGTCTGCGGTGGCATGATTCGCTTTCAACCGACGAAACGTTTCAAATCCGTCGATGTCGGGCATGAGAATGTCAAGCAAAATCAGATCGGGTAATGCATAGTTGGCCGTGTCGATCGCGCTTTCGCCATCCTCCGCCACCAAGATTTTGAAGTCGGCGTTGATGAGAGAATCAAATAACACTTCTAAATTTGTAAGTGTGTCATCCACAATGAGGACGACGCCCTGATCAGCCATAAATTTTCACTCAATCATTTCAATCAGTAATTTCAATCGGTCATTTGGAATTGTTTAATAAACTCCAGAATTTGTCGTCTTCTAAACGTTTTTGTGAGTTGGCGGAGATGCGCTGCAAAGGGTATCCATTGCGAATCGCGTGATTCCAGTTTAGCGGCTCGCTCTGCGATCGCTCTCAAGTCACCCATCCTGGCTAAATCTAGTAAAGCCGCAATTTCTTCGGCAGGGGGAGCAATCATTGGAGCTTGAGGAGTGAGCAAAGATGGACTCGTGCGGTTTGATTCAACACGGTTTGGCTCAATGCGGTCTGGCTGTGGGCGGTTTAACTCGATGGAGGGTTCATAAATCCATTCCAGCTTCAGGTGAATCGATAGCTGCTCTAGTAGCTCTGCTTCCCGAATGGGTTTCGACAAAAAACCATTGCAGCCGACGCTCTGGCTTTGCTGTTGATCCATTTCAAAGACACTTGCCGAGGTCGCAATAATCACCGTCTGCTGTAAGTCTGGAGAGAGCCGGATCTGACGAGTTGCCTCAAACCCGTCCATCGTCGGCATGGCTAAGTCCATTAAAATTACATCCGGCTGAAACTGACGCGCCTTTTGCAGGGCGTCTTGACCGTCGGTTGCTTCAAACACCTCAAACCCAAGCGGCTGTAGCAGATTGATTAACACCAGACGATTTGGCTCTTTGTCGTCTACAACCAGGATGGTTTTGCGATCGCCGTTGAACCCACGAATCGTAGCACCAGCGATCGTAAAATTTGACAGATGACACACTTCAGCCAGGTCTAAATCAAACCAGAAAATACTTCCTTTTCCCGGAGCGCTTTGTGCCTGGATATCACTGTCCATCAGTTGAACCAGTTGGCGGCTGATCGCCAATCCCAATCCGGTTCCTTCCGTTCGCCCGCGCTGTTCGCCCACTTGTCTAAAGGGCAAAAAGATTTCCTGGAGCTGCTCTTGGATGATGCCAACGCCCGTGTCTTCGACTTGAAATCGAATTTTTGAGGTGAGGCGAGTGTTTGGCTCAAAGGCCGATAGATAGCCAACTTTGAACGTGACCTCCCCTTTCTCCGTGAATTTAACCGCATTGCCCAACAGATTTAACAGAACTTGCCGCAATCGTTTTTCGTCTGCCTGAACTAATTGGGGCAATGGCGACAGCGCGCTATACGTAAAAGCAATTCTTTTTTGTTCAGCCCGAATTCCACAAATGGCTACAATTCCCTCTAGAAACTCCGAAAAGTAGAAATCATCGAGGTGAAGTTCCATTTTTCGGGCTTCAATTTTAGACACATCTAAAACATCGTTGATCAACATCAGCAAATGTTCGCCGCAGCGACGAATGACCTTGATCCCATTCTTTTGTAAGTCTGTTAGCGCCGCATCCTTCCCCAGAATTTGGGCATAGCCTAGAATGCCGTTGAGCGGCGTGCGGAGTTCGTGGCTCATATTAGCTAAGAATTCGCTCTTCGCCCGGTTGGCCGCATCCGCCACTTCTTCTGCCCGTTGGCGTTCACTAATTTCTTGTTGCAAATGCAAATTTTTAGCTTGCAATTCTAGGGTTCGCTTTTCTACCTTTGCTTCTAAGGTGCGATTCGCTTCTGCTAAGTCAGTATACAGCCGCGCATTTTCGATCGAGATCGCCGCTTGAGACGAAAGTAATTGCAGAACTTCTAGTCGCTCTGGGGTAAAGGCTGCGATCGTCAAATTATTCTCTAAATAAAGAACACCAGTCAGCTTGCCTTGATGCAAAATGGGCGCACACAACAGGGACTTGGGTTGCTGTTCTGCAATATAAGCATCTAGTGTAAAAGCCCCGTCATGGGTGGCATCACTTAACACAATAGGCTCGCCCGTTCTCGCCACATAATTCACAACAGACATGGGGCAAAGAGCGGGTAATGCGATGCCTTCAGAGTTGCGCGAAGTGCTAATTGCTCTAGGCTGCTCGACGGTTATTTGATTATGATCAATAGTTCCAGATGCTTCAATCTGCAACTCTCCCGCTTTTTCTAACAGCAAAAATCCTTTTTCTGCACCAGCATTCTGAATGACAAGTTGCATAAACTTGGTCAGCAGTCTATCGAGGACAATCTCGCTAGAAAGCACTTGAGACGCTTTCATAACAGTCGCGAGATCTAACGTTTCAGAATACTTTTTAGTTGTAGTGTAAGATCGCGGATTGTCCTCGCTTGATTCTCTCGGCTGTCGAGAAAAAATGTCGGGATGCTGTGCTTCTAAACGTCTGACCTTAGCCGTTGCGCCCCAACCCACATAGCCATAGTAAGCATTACTCAAATATTCTTTAGCAAATTTAGTTCTGTTAATCGAGAAATAGAACTTTGCGGCTCGCTCATTCGCGATCGCTTCTTCTTGGAGATATCCGTGCTCTTTAGCGCCTGCGATCGCGCGATCGTATAAATCCATCGCATCAATCCGATTCCCCAACAGCTTCGCCGCCTCTGCCTCAACTAGATCATACTTATGCCGGAAATTCATCGGAGCATGGTTTGCCCAGACGAGCATTTTTTCCTGATTGCTTCTCACTTTGCTGAGAATATTTTGCGCCGCTGCCGATGACGCAATTGGCTCCGCCAAGCTCGAAAGCCTCGCAAGATGAACCAACGAATCGTAGAAGTAAAACACAGGGACAGCCAAGAATGCCGTCACTCCATCTAAATAGTCTTCGGCTAGCGCAGCGTTTTCTAGAGCTTGCTGATGCTCTTCAAATAAATAACAAAGAATGAGTTTATTTAAATAAAGATAGTGCAGACCTGTTCTATCATTTGCTGCTTGAAGAATGGGTAATGCTTTCTCTTCATTGTAGGCATTCCCGACTAAACAGAATGGATGCTCAGAAGGGTGCAGCAAATTAAGCACACTCTGCTGAAAAATCTGATTCCAACTCAAAGCATTTTCTTGATTCAGTTGAGCCAGCGCATCGCTAATCATCGCCATTTCTGGCTCAAGTTTTGTGAGTTCTTGACCGATAAAATAGGAATATTGGCAGCGTTGCATAGCCGCATACCCACCATATTCAAAGTGTCCGTTCTCTAGTCCACTTTGATATCCGTTCAGTAATAGTGGTAGCGTTTCTCTAGCATGAACTCTGCCATGCACCGTACATGATCCGCCCACAAAAAGTGTACTCGTCTTGAGCGCTAAAATGTTGAACCGTTCGACTAGATTAAACGCTAGTTGACCAAACTGATACGCGGACTCAGGATCATGCATGATCCCGTTTAAAATGACTCCGTAACAAACATAGCCATAGGCTGAAAACGGAGCATTGCCGTAGCGAATCGATAGATTTACCTGTTCGCAAATCACTAATGGAAATAGGGTCGGCGCAGACTGATAAGTAGGAGAACCTAAGCTGGTGAGCATCTGCACGGCTGCCAGTTTATCGGGTTCTGTCATTGTTGGTAAATCAATCAAACCTGAGATGTTCTTCCCAGCCAAATTTGCGGCGGTCTGAGCGATCGTCTGCTGGATCTCTAAAGGACTCGGCGACGCTGGCAACTTCATTCCCAGTAGATCTAGCGCTTGTAAGCCAATTTCGACCGCTTCAAGCGGTTTGAGTTGCGCCATACAAGCTTGAATTTTAATCTCATACACTTTCATCTTATCGATCGCACTGTTCGCCTGCTGCAAGACACGGGTTGCCCATTGCTCCATCTGCTCAAAGTTGCCATTGAGATAGGCCGTCTCGATCGCGGCTTCGTAGAGCGCCAGCGTTAACGGGTACTGCTGCTGCCAACTGTTAGCGCTCAATAGGCTCAATCCCGCTTTTAGGTAGCGAATCGCAGATTCATACGCCGTTGCTGCTTTCGCTTTCTGCCCTGCCATCAAATTGAGTTCAGCTAACTCATCTCTTTCTGACTCTAACGTTAGTGAATCAGCCCCATAATTAAGGTGATTCACTAACGCAAAAATGTTTTCTTTACGGTCTTCCGGTGGAGTATTGCGAAGCAGTAATCGACCAATTTTAAGATGTGTTTCTTGCTTCTGCGACTCTGGAATGAGGGAATAAGCGGCTTGCTGCACCCGATCGTGCAAAAACTTGTAACCCACTTCTTTAGGAAGATCAGCTTGCAGCGTGTCTGAAGCTTCTAGCATGAGGGGAATTTTATACGCTTCAGACAGCGGCAGAATTAAACCGGCTTGTAAGGCT
The DNA here is from genome assembly GCA_019359275.1 of Myxacorys chilensis ATA2-1-KO14. Taxonomy (GTDB): domain Bacteria; phylum Cyanobacteriota; class Cyanobacteriia; order Leptolyngbyales; family Leptolyngbyaceae; genus Myxacorys; species Myxacorys chilensis. The sequence goes on from JAHHHP010000043.1 coordinate 43,551, forward strand.
TCCCACAAATCTTTTGCCGTTTCGGATTGAGATTTTTCATGCACGATCGCTAAAACATCTAGCGTGAAGTGGTCACCAATACAAGCCGCTAATTTCAAAATATTCTGCGTCGTTCGCGATCGCTTTTGAACTTGACCCACCATCAACTCAACCACATTTTCAGTGATGTCAATGTTTTGCAGATCTGCCATATCCCACTGCCATCTGCGGTGACTGAAATTGAATGACAGCAACTGATCTTGATGAAGGGAGTTGAGCAGTTGAGTCAGAAAAAACGGATTGCCCTGAGTTTTGTTAAACACCAGGTTCGCCAAAGGTTGGGCGGCGGTAAGGTCAGTGCGGAGGGTATCCGTGACTAATTGGTTCACATGCGCTTGGGTTAAAGGGCGAAGGATAATCTGATTTACCGTTGCGCCGCTCTGTTGAATCTGCTCTAAGGTTTGTAGCAATGGATGGGTGGCGCTAACCTCATTGTCTCGGTAGGCTCCGATCAGTAGTAAATATTGGCATTCTGGATCAGCCACAATCCGTTCAACCAATTTGAGAGAAGACAGATCTGCCCATTGCAAATCATCTAGAAACACAACTAGGGGATGTTCGGGTTGACTAAAGACCCGGATAAATTGTTGAAAGACTCGATTGAATCGGTTTTGGGATTCGGATGCCCCCAACTGAGGAACGGCGGGCTGCGCTCCAATAATCCGTTCTACTTCAGGAATGACATCGATCAGAACTTGACCATTTGAGCCGAGCGCGTCTAACAGCCGCGATCGCCAATCAGCGATATTGCGATCGCTCTCTGTCAAAAGCTGCCGCATCAATTCCTGAAAGGCTTGAATCAGAGAAGCATAAGGAATGTTTCGCTTAAATTGATCAAACTTGCCGGAAATAAAATAGCCGCGCGAATGCCCAATTTTTCTCGAAGCGTGCGACGCGTTTTCTACAAAGTTGCGCTTTGCGCTAATCAATTTGTGAACTTCGTTGACCAAAGAAGACTTGCCAACCCCAGAATAACCACTCACGAGCAGCATCTCCGTGCTGCCAGCCTGAGCGCGACCGAAAGCATTGATCAACACCTGAACTTCCGGTTCGCGTCCATACAACTTCTGCGGAATCGAGAATTGACTGTATAAATCCAGCTCTCCAATCTGAAAGGGAGCAATGTCACCCGCCGTTTGCAGCATTCTTAGACACACTTCTAAATCTGCTTTCAGCCCTAGCCCGCTTTGGTAACGTTCTTCTGCGGTTTTAGCCAGCAATTTCATCGCTAGGTCAGACACGGCTGAAGGAATGCTGGGATTCAGCGCTTCAGGAGACGCCGGAGTTTTCGCAATGTGGCAGTGAATCAGCTCTAAAGGGTCAGCGGTTTGATACGGCAGTTGACCTGTTAGCAGTTCATAGAAAGTGACACCCAACGAATAGAAATCAGTCCGGTAGTCGATCGAGCGATTCATTCGCCCAGTCTGTTCGGGTGACATGTATGCAAGTGTGCCTTCAAGCAAATCAGAAGGATTGCTGGTTTGATTTTCTCTTGATAAATAAGAAGCAATACTAAAATCAATAATCTGAACTTGCTTTCTGGAATTAATAATGATGTTGTGAGAATTAATATCTTTATGAATAATATTGTTTTGATGCAGTTGCGCCAAGGTTGAAGCCAGTTGAATCGCAACTTGTAAAAAGCAACTCAACTCCAAGGGCTGACCTGCAAGAGATTTTGCTAACGATTCCCCTTTAAAGTCTGACAAAATGAGAGCCAAACCATTCTGATGATTCTCCAGTGCCAGAGGTTTAATGACTCCATCAATGTTTAGGGATTGAAGGATTTTGAACTCGTGCTTTAATCGCGTTAATTCCTCAATGGTGGGATGCTCAGATCGGAGTGTTTTGATCACCACAGAGTAACGCTCTGGCTCTTTAGAAGCACGATAGATGACGGTGTTTGCCCCTTCATACAGTACTTCTGATAAATTGCAGCCAGCGATATTCATAGCAACGTTTTTCTTTGTCTAAATTACTAAATTTGCCTAAATTACTAAATTTCCAAACTGCTTAAGCATTAGTTAATTTGTTCTAAGCGCAATTTTGCCTATTCCAGCAACATAGCACAATGCCTTAACCTACCAGATCAGGCTGAGGGTTGTGTTGCGAAAACGAAACGAATTGAGGCTACATTCTCTTTGATTGCCGCTTCTTATCTGGCAAGTTCAAGTCTGGCAAGTTCAAGCCTATTAATGTAGGCCATTCACATGGAACAGATAGCGATGATGAGTTGCGCCTGTTTTATACCAAATTTATAGAACTTCCGCCTTGACCAGTGAACAAGCACCAAAGCTACTCCGCCCTAACTCAGGCGTAGTAAGAGCAAAATGGGAGGAGAAGCCTGATCTTCACCTCTTAAAGACGCGAACAGGTTTCTGGTGAAGCAACGCCATACTCTCATTGGTATCGCCAGGAAAAATGGATCTAACTTGTTCCACCACGGAGATCATGTACTCATAATTTGGGACTGAAGCATTGGGGACAAATCCTGCTTCTCCATATAGATCAGAGGGCGTCTCACTCAGAATCTTGTGCATTGCGTCTTGCTGGTTTCGCTCTAAGCTAGGGCTAATTAAGACGACACCCGATGGAACGCTGTGAGCATCTGTAAATAGAATGCGAAACTGTGACTAGGGCGAACGCATACGTTTCTTCATAATTTGCGGGAAGGTTTAGAAGGCTGAGACAAAACCTTAGTGAGGTAATGATCATCCCACCCTGCCTTCAGCCGCTTGGCACGAGTGCCCCCTTTT
>JAHHHP010000044.1 GCA_019359275.1 Myxacorys chilensis ATA2-1-KO14
CCTCCTGGTATCGGTCTACAATTCTCTGGCGGAGGTCGGGCGAGTAGGGTTGCATAATCGCTAGCTTAGAGATGGCACTTTACATTACTCTAGCTTGTACCTCATTAGGCTGGAAAAGGCTGTAACTGATAGAAGAATGTAAGCTCAATAAATTTGCATAATTTAGAAAATAATTTAGAAAAGGGTAAGCGCTAGACTTACCCCTAACATCGGTTCACTGATTTAGGCGAGCAGTTCTCCCGTCTCTTGCAGCGCGTGTAAACGTTGATAGATACCACCATGATGAAGGAGTTCTTCGTGGCTTCCGACTTCGGCAATGCTACCTTTGTCTAGCACCACGATTTTGTCAGCTTCTCGAACCGTACTGAGACGGTGAGCAATGATAATCAGAGTACGAGTTCCAAGCAGCGATCGCATCGCCAACTGAATTGATCGCTCTGACTCGTAATCCAAACTCGATGTCGCTTCATCGAAGATCAGCACATCAGGGTCAACAATCAAGGCACGCGCGATGCCAATCCGTTGGCGCTGACCCCCTGAAAGCCTAACTCCCCGTTCTCCAACAACCGTAGAATATTTGGCGGGCATCTGCTGAATGAAGTCGTCTGCCTGAGCAATTCGACAGGCTTCGCGAACTTGATGCATCGTGGCGTTGGGATTGCCATAGATTAAATTGTCTAACAGCGTTCCGTTGAAGATATCAACTTCTTGATGCACGATCGCCAGTCGCTTTCGATACCCTGTGATATCTAATCGTCGGATATCGTAGCCGTCCATTAGAATTGCACCTTGATTCGGTTCAAAGTAGCGAAACAGGAGCTTTACGAGAGTTGATTTACCGGAACCCGATCGCCCCACTAAGGCAACCGTTTGATATGGCTCAATTAAAAGATTGATATCCTTTAAAACTGGGCGGTCTGCTGCATATCCAAAGGTGAGGTGGGAAAACTCGACTTTCCCTGTGAACTGATAACTAGGAATGGATTCCGCAGTTTCATTCGGATAGCGCGACCGATCTATTGCACTTGCATCGGTTCCAACAGGTAACTGCATAAACTCGTGAAAGCGAATCATTGAGCCATAGCGACGAGCTAGAAATTCTGCAACTTGACTAATCGGTTCAACTTCCGCAAACGCCATGCTGGACACGGTGAACGTTGTAATGAAGTGCCCCAAGGAAATGTTGCCTTGAGCCGTTGCAATTACTGTCAGCACAAACACGAGGAAAACACTGGACTGGACAACGATGCGTTCGTACATAGCAAGGTTGACGTAGCCTTTGTGAATCCGATAGTCCAGCACCTTGAACTCGCGATCGAGGCGTTGCCGCTGCCGTTTCAATTCTGAGGTTTCGGTTGCAAACGCTTTGACCGTTTTAATGTTGGTGATAATTTCAGATGTTCGACTTTCGGTGTCCTCCATGTATTTGTCGAGCTTCTCTTCTTGACTAGAAAGGCGCTTAAGCCCTAGTAGATTGAATCCTACGATTCCTACAAAACAAACGAGCAGCAATATTGCAATTCGCCACTCGATCAGAAAAACGACAACGAAAATACCAAAGACTCGAAAGAAACGCGGAAGCAAATTTCCAACGACTTCAGGATAACTCCAGGTATGATTAGATAATCCTTTTGCAACGCGGGCAGAAATACGTCCAGGATTATTTTCGTCATAAAATTCTATTGGTAGCGTCAACACTTTCTGAATTGCTTTTTCAGCGTTCTCGCGGCGCGCCCGGAATGCTGTATCCCACGAGAACCATGCCCCAAGCCAAGGTTGAATTGGAGCGCGGCCCACGGAGATAATAAACACTAGAATGAGCAAGACAGCAAGTGTGAAGGTGCGATTATCCAACTCTAAACGGCTGCCCACTCCAACCCATTGAGCAATCCCATCAATCACCCCTTGAGTAGGGCGATCGACCGCTTGACCAGACAGAACATTAAGAATTTGCCCGATCGCGTAGGGAACGAACAGATCGAAAATCTCGAACAGACTCATCATTGCAACACTGAAAAGAGAGACTCTCCAGTAGTTGCGGAAGTAAAAAACGATATTTTGAAACTTAGCCATATAACCTCCTGGGAGCGGCTAAAGTAGGTCGCCCTGACGGATGTTGAATTCGATTCAAACAGAAATCGCGAGACAGACTATCTTAGCTATCTCGATTCGGGCAAGCGGAGGGCTTGCAAGACTGGTATCAGCAGAAAATTTTTGAGAACGTCTAGCGCGTAGAGCTAGTAAAGGTGTCTCTTCATAGAAGTACTGGCGATCAGATTTATTATTGTACTACAAATAATACAGAAGACTACACTTAAATTTCGCAATCTCTAAATATTGGTTAGGCCGCATAAAAAATAGGGGCCGCCGTGGCAACCCCTATTTCTCAAGTCTGACATCTAAGTTTGAACCTAGAGAACAGGAACAAAGCGCTCCTTCTCAGGAACCGTCGTGTACTCTGCCACAATCTGACGGAACTCATCACCCTCGATCGTTTCTTTCTCGATTAGCAAGTCAACTAAGCGATCGATAACTTCGCGGTTGTCTCGCATGATCTGACAGGTTTCTTGATAGCAGCGTTCCACAATGTCGTGAACCTGGGCGTCAATGCGAGATGCGATATCTTCGGAGTACTCCGATCGCGTCATCCAACCACCACCCAAGAAGACTTCGCCTTGCTGACTTTCAAGAGACATTGGACCGAGAGGAGACATGCCGAAGCGAGTTACCATTTGTCTCGCCATGCCCGTCAACTGCTGTAAGTCGTTTCCGGCTCCAGTTGTGATCTCTGCATCCCCAAAGATGACCGCCTCTGCTGCCCGTCCACCCAATGCACCTTTGATGCGGGCTAAAATCTGCGATCGCGAAATCAATCCCTGATCTTCAGACGGTGTAAACCAGGTCAATCCTTGTGCCTGACCACGTGGAACTAGCGTCACCTTCTGCACCGGATCGTGGTCTTTCACCAGCGTACCAACGATCGCGTGACCGACTTCGTGATAGGCAATTAAGCGCTTACTCTTGCTATCAACCAGTGGCGTGCCCTCCATACCAGCGACGATCCGGTCAACAGCATCATCGATTTCTAGCATGGTCATCGCATCCTTGCGACGGCGAGCAGTAAGGATTGCGGCTTCGTTCAGCAAGTTCGCTAAATCTGCACCAGAGAATCCAGGGGTGCGACGTGCGATCGCTTCGAGAGAAACCTCGTCGGCAATCTTTTTATCACGCGCATGAACTTCTAGGACTTCGAGACGACCTTTAATATCGGGAACGTCTACCATCACCTGACGGTCAAACCGACCCGGACGCAAGAGCGCAGAATCTAGTACATCCGCCCGGTTGGTTGCCGCGATGATAATGATTCCGGTATTGCCCTCAAAACCATCCATCTCGGTCAAGAGTTGGTTCAAGGTTTGTTCCCGCTCATCGTTGCCGCCGCCAATACCTGCGCCACGCTGACGACCAACGGCATCAATCTCATCGATAAAGATGATGCAAGGTGCATTTTCTTTAGCTTTTTTGAACAAGTCGCGAACGCGAGACGCGCCCACACCAACAAACATTTCGACAAACTCAGAACCCGAAATCGAGAAGAATGGAACTCCCGCTTCTCCTGCGATCGCTTTTGCCAACAACGTCTTACCTGTTCCCGGAGGTCCAACGAGCAAGACGCCCTTCGGAATACGCGCTCCAACTGCCGTAAAGCGCTCAGGCTTCTTTAAGAAGGTGACAACTTCTTGCAACTCTTCTTTTGCTTCTTCAATTCCAGCGACATCATCAAACAAAACGCCTGTCTTAGCATCCATCTGAAAACGCGCTTTAGATTTCCCGAAACTCATCGCTTGTCCAGGGCCACCCGGAACATTGCTAGAGCGACGGAACAAGAAGAACAAGCCACCCAGTAAAAGAATTGGGAAGACCAAGTTACCCAAAAGACCCCATACCGCGCCATCGTTGCGAATCGGATGGGAATCAAAGTTAATGTTGGACGTCCGCAAACGAGTAATTAGCTCAGGCGTATTTCCCGGAAGATCAACCCGCAAGCGCTGTAGCCGGTTGTCCAGTTCGGGGTCAACCGCTTCGATAATGGCAGTCCGTCCACCATCATATAGATCAACGCTCTTAATCCGGTTATTGTCTAAATACTCCAAGAACCGCCCATAGGTCATGCGGGTATTGGCAGCATTTTTATTAGCTATTGCATCTGGGTTTGGAGCGAATGACCCTTGCCACAGGAAAAACCCAACTACTAAAGCGGGCAGTGCCCATAACAGGATTGTTCTCCAGGATGATTTCATAAACTGGCGACCTCAATCACGGCTACAACAACTAATCTCAATCGTACTCAAAAGCAAGATTTTCTTACTCATGCAGAAGGAGTGAATCACCCTTCAAATGGGGTTTAACCCTTTGTCCTATGCACGGATAAATAATTTTTCAAGCATTTTAATGAGAGAATCTTAACTAAATGTAACGTAAATCGTGACATTCAGGCAACGAAATCACAAAGACTAAAATCACAAAGACTGTGAGTTCAGCTATCCCAATTCATAGCCCTAGCGTTACGAATCTGAGTGGTTAAAGATTTTGCGAAGCGCTGATCGCTATAGCTTGCTCAAAGCTATAGCGATCCATGCCTTTCTGATTCAACAGCAGCCACGATTGCACCAAATCCGGTCCTTGCAACGCTCCAGTCAAAGAGGCTCTCAAAGACTTCATCACCAAGCCTTTTTTCAGGTTTTGCTCTTTCACAACCTGTTTAATGATGGCTTGAATTGCATCTTCTGTTAATTGAGTATCAGGATCGGTAGCCGCAAGAATGGCGTTAAGTGCAGCAGCAGAGCCGTCTTGCTGGAGATGGGCTTTAGCATCTTCAGTAAAGGTTAATGGCATGAATAGATAGCGCGTCATCGGAACGGCTTCATCTAATCTTGATAGGCTCGGGGCGACTAAGGCCGCAATTTTTTCAAGCCAGTCGCGATCGCGGGTTTCATCAAACGGATAGTTCGCATCTCGCCAATACGGAATCAAGGTATCGGTAACATGCTCCACGGGCATCGAGTGCAAATACTGTCCATTCAGCCAGTTCAGCTTATCCCAATCGAACTTCGCCCCGGCTTTATTCACGCGATCGAACCCGAACTGCTGTGCTGCTTCTGCAAGAGTGAAAATTTCAGTCATCGGTTCTGGAGGAGACCAGCCGAGCAGGGTCATATAATTCGTGATGCCTTCTGGGGTGTAACCCATTTGCTTAAAGTCAGAAATCGACGTAACGCCATCGCGCTTCGAGAGCTTCTGACCCGCTTGATTGAGGATTAAGGGCGTGTGCCCAAATTCTGGAACGGTTGCGTCTAATGCCTCGTACAGCAAAATTTGCTTTGGCGTATTACCAATGTGATCTTCTCCACGAATCACATGGGAGATCTGCATATCAATATCATCGACCACCACTACAAAGTTGTAGAGCGGTTGACCAATTCCATGCGTATCTGCGGCACGAGAAATTACCATATCTCCGCCGAGATCAAGCCCTTTCCAAGTGACGGTTCCGCGAACTAAATCTGTCCAAGAAATCTCGCGATCGTCGTCAATCTTGAACCGAATCACAGCTTTTCGACCTTCTGCCTCAAATGCGGCTTGCTGTTCTGGCGTCAAGTTTCGGTGACGATTATCGTAGCGGGGGGCTTCATGACGAGCTTTCTGCGCTTCTCGCATCGCCTCTAGTTCTTCCGGCGTGTCATAAGCGCGATAGGCTAAACCTTTATCGAGCAAGGATTGAATGTTCTGAGCATAGAGATCCAAGCGATCGCTCTGAAAGAATGGTCCTTCATCCCAAGTCAACCCCAGCCAGGTTAAGCCGTCGAGGATGTTTTGCGTAAATTCGGGCCGCGATCGCTCTAAATCCGTATCTTCAATTCTCAGAATAAATTTGCCGCCTTGATGACGCGCAAACAGCCAGTTGAAAACAGCGGTTCTCGCCGTTCCAATGTGTAAATTTCCGGTGGGACTAGGGGCGATGCGAACTCGAACAGACATAAAAAACGCTACGAGAGGGATTTTGTATTCCTCATTCTAGCGGTACAGCGATGCTGGCTTCATGACTCTGGCAGAAAGTCCTCATCTAAAGCCTGTTCCAAGGTGTAGTGAGACGCTTCTGGAAACGTGCGCAGGGCCAGACTGGTTTCATCTGCCGCAATTTTCCGCCCATCTGAGTAAGCCTCTTCTAACACAGATGGTAAGAAATTCTTCAAGCTCGGACTATCTCTTAAAATCCTTGCGATCTTAATCCTTGAATTCCGAATGGAAGATTTCCAACTATTACACTGCTGTTCAGGCTGGAATTGCCACTTCAGCAAATGAGTAAAGATCACTACCAGATGACTCTCCAACGCTTGTCGATCGCGCTTTGCCAAATCCTCAATCTCCTCCAACAGGTGAGTTAAGTCTAAATCCTCGTAGCGTCCTTCTCGTAACGCTTGAAGTTGAGACTGAACCCACAGATTAAAGTCTGTGTCATAGAGAACCTGAGTTTTTAGCATCAACTTGCCTCGTCTGAGTCATAGCAATATCTTAATCTGCTTGAGATTTACTGGTTACTCGCCAGACTTACATACTTATAGATAAGAAACCGCGATCGCGCTGATCTAGCAGATTCGCTGGAAATAAGACTTAAAGCAAAAGGCACGCTAGAATCTAGCGTGCCTTCAAATGGTTTACTTCTTATCTTTCTACGGGACTGACGGGGCTCGAACCCGCAACTTCCGCCGTGACAGGGCGGTGCTCTAACCAATTGAACTACAGTCCCTTGTTCGGGTGAGCGCTTTGTTTTCAGCGCGATCTTTATTATCTCGATCGCGCCTGCTTTTGTCAAACATTTTTTCGTTTGAAGCATTCCTCACCCAAAATTAGAGCTACTTGGCAGCACGATATTCTGCATCCATCCAGCATCGCGGGAGGCTCTCACCGGACGGAAACACTAGCACATCTTTTCCATAGGATTCGGGATCTTGTTCTTCTTGTCCGTCTTGAATCCGAACAGGGACGGCATTCTCAGCCGGGTTAACGAGAGCCTGAACGTCTAAAACTTCAACTAAACTTCCGGTTTCTTTTTCTTGCAATAGCATCTGTCTGATCTTTCCTTAGCAATTTCGTTACCTTCTTAGGATGCAGTGGAATGTGGTGATTCTCATCTGTCCCAAGGTAAATTAAGCAACTGGGGGAAATACATTCATGCGATCGATTGCGGAAATCAACGACAAAATTCAGCGCGGACAAGCCGTTGTTCGCACTGTGGAAGAAGTTAAAGCTCAGGTGGCTGAGGTTGGTGTCGCTCAAACGGCGAAAGAAGTCGATGTAGTAACAACGGGGACATTTGAGCCAATGGAGTCGTCTGGCGCAATCCTCAACTTAGGACAGACCGATCCACCAATTAAAATTCGGCAATGCTGGATTGATGGAGTCCTAGCCTATGCAGGGTTTGGAGCCGTCGATTTGTATCTAGGAGCCTCTCAAGCGGCAGAATATTCTGGGGCGACGGAACTGAGTGACGCGGAAGATCGCCGAGAGGGAGCCGAGAGCCGCGTGAGACAGCGTGGCGGCGGACATGTGATTGAGGAATTGATTGCAGGTCACTCGGTTCCGCTTAGAGCGGTAGGACAAGTAACAGACTGCTACCCTCGCGCCTCGTTTGAGACCACTATTTCGCGGGATACGATTAATCAGTTTTACCTGTTCAATCCGCGCAATTTGTATCAGAACTTCATAGTTGGCGTGAACGGTGGAGATCGCGCTTTGTTCACTTATTTAGGTCCGCTTCAACCCCGTTTGGGAAATGCGGTTTACTCAAATCCGGGCGCAATTTCACCGTTATTAAATGATCCAGATTTAGACCTGATCGGCATTGGAACGCGAGTCTTTTTAGGGGGTGCGATCGGGTATGTCACATGGGAAGGAACTCAGCATTTTCCGCTTCAAAAACGTCTGCCGAATCGAACACCAATCGGTCCCGCAGCAACGTTGGCACTCGTGGGCGATGCGAAACAAATGGACGCTAAATGGGTGAGAGGCTGTTATTTGCGGGGCTACGGTCCATCACTGATGTTGGGCGTTGGAATTCCGTTACCCGTCCTCACAGAAAACGTGATCGTTCATTGTGCGGTTCAAGATCAGGATTTAGTTGCGCCTATAGTAGATTTCTCGATTCCAAGACGGGTACGCCCGACATTTGGACTGGTAAGCTATGCTCAGTTGAAATCAGGCAAATTAATCATTGACGGAAAATCTGTTCGGGTTGCACCGCTTGCCAGCATTTATCGATCGCGCCAAGTTGCCCTTGAGTTGAAACAGTGGATTGAACAAGGGACATTCACCTTGACTGAGCCTGTATCATCAATTCCGAACGATCGCACCTTTATTCCTCAAGATATGCGAGGCTCGTAAGTCATGTTTGCCAGTATTCGTGGAACAAAAATCTACTTTGATGTGGAAGGCGCGGGGTTAGTTCCAGATGGCGATCGCATGAAGGAAAAACCTGTCGCCTTCTTGCTGCATGGCGGACCCGGAGCGGATCATACCTCCTACAAGCCGACGTTTTCGCGCCTTGCCGATCGGATGCAGCTTGTTTACATCGATCATCGTGGTCAGGGGCGCTCAGCACGGGGCGACAAATCGACCTACACTCTCGATAACAACGTCGAAGATCTCGAAGCGCTGCGGCAATATTTGGGCCTAACCAAAATCATTGTGATTGGCGGTTCCTACGGTGGGATGGTGGCGCTGACTTATGCCAGCCGCTATCCACAACAGGTATCGCATCTGATTGCGATCGCAACCGTCCCCGATTCCCGCTTCCTTCAGCGAGCGCAAGAGAATTTGGCACAGCGAGGAACAGCAGAACAGATTGCGATCGCTCGTTACTTATGGGCAGGCAACTTCCAATCTGAAGCCCAGCTTCACGAATACTTTCAAGTGATGCAGCCGCTCTACTCTAGGAGCTACAAGCCAGATACGGCTAAAGATTCGTGGGAACGCACTACTCTGTCAGTAGATGCAATCAACGTTGCCTTTGGGGGCTTCTTGCGAACATACGACGTATTGAAAGATTTGCCCAAGATTACGGCTCCAACTCTCGTGATTGGAGGACGGCACGACTGGATCTGCCCGCCCGAATTTTCGGAAGAAATTGCTGAAGCAATACCAAAGTCAGATTTGCGAATTTTTGAGCAGAGCGGACATTCAATTCGAGCCGATGAACCGGATGCATTATTAGATACGATCGCAGGCTTTATCGTTTACAAAAATTGATTTAAAAAAATTAAAGGGGAGCCAGACCTGCTCCCCTTGCGTAGCCTATTTAGTTGTCGCTTACTTTGCTGTCTCAGGAGACTCACCGCGATCGTTCTTCTTCACGGGCTTTGGCAGCGGAGCATCACGCTTGGGCGCTGGAGGGGTAGCCCCCATTGGTCGACTCGGAGCGCCACCACTCTTGGGACGGAACGGTGGTTTGCCGCCCCCTCTCGAACCGCCTCTAAAGTCGCCTCGGCCCTCAAACTTCGGCTTCTTCCGGGGAGGAATCATGCCAATCGAGGTTCCTTGCCTGACCACCAAGTCTCCTGCTTCTCGATGGACTTGCAAATCCCAGAAATAGCCTAATGCTTTTCCTGAAACATTCCCTTTCAGCTTGAGCTTAAAGGCTTTTGCGCGATCGTCTTTTTTCCGAGGCGCTTGCTGAATCTTGACAATCATGGAGCCGTCATCAGTAGAGTGATAGACAATTTCTCCTCGAATTGAGAAATAGTTATCGTCTACCTCGGAAGACGGCACATAAGGGAGCACTTCCTCGTCAGAGTCGTCTAGCTCCTCCTTGATTAGATTCTCAGGCTCCCATACCCCGACGATCTGAACATGCAAATCTTCTTGGCGATCGCGAGTGCGGGGATATACAACCCACAAATGCTCTTGAGTGAGATCTAAATGATTTTTCACCAAGCTCATCACACGGCCCAAAAGGACGGCCTCTACAAGAGTTCCGTCACTTGTGGTCATGTTGCCACGGGTGAACTGTTCATCAGACGGCTCGTAACGACCGCGCACTAGCCCGATCGCTCGATACTGCATCGGCTCACTGGGAGCAGGAATAGGCTGCTGGCGAGCGCTCGCCAACGGATCTTCTGCTATGGCCTCTGTTGCAGTAGGCTCAGGCGGTGGAGGCGGAGCTGGAACTGAAGCCGCTGGCGGAGGCGCGGACGGCACGGATGGCGCTTGAGGCCGCACAGGGCGGGCGGGAGGCTGCATTAGAGCAGGTTTCTCAATGGGCGTGGGCGTCTCCACGGTATCGTCGCCTCCAGTAGAACTGTTGGCTGAGAGGGGCGTGGGAGACTGAGGGGGACGGTTGGGCAAGGGACTCATAGGCTATCATCGTCACAGGAAGGCAGAATGCATGTCAGTTATTGTACTGAATGCAGCTAGACTCGGACGAATCCGAATAGTTCTGCCATTTTTACAGAAAAAACATTCAAGGTCATCGGTTTGCAACAGGTGATTTTTGAGCCTAGCAAGATGGCTCAACTCAAAAATTTAGGCTCTGTTGAACCTTGTTTAGCATCTACGGCAGGGTATCAGCAAAAAAACTAAGCTAATGATACTGAGTTTTTTAGAGGTCTCCGGCTTGGATCACTCCAATACCCTTAAGATTTCCCGACCTTTAGAGGCAATCAACACTTGATATGATTCCGTTCATAGTCTGTAAATTTATATGTCAATCTCCTTAAAGCAGAAACCTTCTGCAGAAGCTTCTCTAGAGGAGTCTAAAGTTTGATGTCATTCGTTAAGGTTTTATGACAGCCTAGGAATAGAAGAGAACTTAGCGGCTAAGTCAGAGGTCTAAAAAATTTGAACGTTTGCGCTCCTTTGGAGATTGGCAGAGCCAATTAATATCTAGTTTATCTGTCTCCTTAATCCCCATCTCTACATTGGATTTAGACGAATGCATCTCCCCTTCATTGGCAAAACTCGAAAGCCTGCTCCTTGGCTAGTCGGATTAGTGGCAGCAGGTGCGATCGCAATTCCTGGAGCAGGCTTTCTGATCGCTCGCAATCTGGCTCCGCGTCAAGATGTTAGAACAGCGACGGCCCCGGTAGAGGCGAAAACAGTTACGGTCAGAATTGCGGCAAGTGGTGAAGTGATTCCCTATCAGACCGTCAATTTGAGTCCTAAAGCGGCGGGGCGAATTGTTCAACTTTTGGTGGATCAGGGCGATCGCGTTGAGCAAGGTCAGATTGTTGCCCGCATGGACGGTAAAGATGCCGAAGCAGAACGCATTCAAGCTCAGGCGCGAGTTGCCGAAGCCCAAGCCAAACTAAATCAGCTAAAAGCAGGAACTCGGATCGAAGAAGTCCGTCAAGCGGAAGCCGATGTGAATCGAACTCAAAGCGAAATTACTCGCGTTCGTGGTGTAATTTCGGATGCCAATTCTGCGCTAGATTTTGCCCGGCGTCAGACCCGGCGACAGCAGGAATTGGCAAATCAAGGCGCAATCGCGGCAAATGCGCTAGATGAGTTCCAGCGTAAAGAGCAGAACGCGAAGGAAGCCTTAGGCCAAGCCCAGGCTCAACTCGGTCAAGCCCAAGCCCAATACGATCAAGCTGTTCAGCAGCTTCGTCAGCGACAAAACGGGGCGCGTCCCGAAGAAATCGCCCAAGCAGAGGCACAGTTAGCCAGCGCGATCGGGCAGCTTCAAGGCGTCGAAAACACGCTAGAAGATACGCTGATTCGAGCGCCGTTTACTGGAATCATTACCCAGCGCTATGCCACGGTAGGTGCCTTTGTGACACCAACAACACAAGCCTCTGCTGCCGCCGATGGCGCAACTTCGACTTCCATTTTTGCCCTGGCAAATGGGTTAGAGATCAAGGCAAAAGTGCCGGAGGTTGATATCGGACAGATTAACCAAGGGCAATTGGTTGACATTCGAGTTGATGCCTACCCCGATCAGACGTTTAAGGGAAAAGTCCGGCGCATTGCCCCGGAAGCGATTACCGATCGAGATGTCACGTCCTTTGAAGTCCGAGTCGCGATCGTCACCGGCAAAGACAAACTGCGGTCTAAGATGAACGCCGACGTTAGCTTCTTGGGTCAGCAGATTCCCAATACTATAGTTGTGCCAACGGCAGCCCTCTCAACAAATGGAGGCAAAACTGGAGTTTGGGTTCCAGGCGATCAGAAGCCGACCTTTAAGACGGTAAGAACGGGGCTGACCTTTGATAACGAAACCCAGATTGTGAGCGGACTGAATCCGGGCGATCGCATTTACATTCAGCCTCCTGAAGGGCAAAAACTCGGGCAACCAGGCGAATCATAAGGAAGTCGAAGATGGATTGGGTTGAAAGTGGAAAGATGGCAGTCAAAACGCTAACCGCCAACAAAATGCGGAGCAGTTTGACCATGCTAGGAATGATTATTGGCAATGCCTCTGTGATTGCAATGGTCGGAATTGGTCAAGGCGCACAGCGATTGGCCTCGGAGCAGTTTGAGTCGCTTGGTCCAAACGTTTTGTTTATAAGTCCAGGCAGCAATCAGGCGCGGCAACGAGCGACCAATCTACCCAGAACGCTAATTTGGGATGATGCTAAAGCGATCGCATCTCAGGTTCCAGCGGTGCAAGAAGTGGCGGCTCAGAAGCAAGGTCAGTATCCAATTGTTTACGGCGGACTCAACTCAAGTTCTTCGATTACCGGAACGACGCCCTCCTTTCTGTCTGTTCGGAGTTTTGATGTGGCGAAAGGTCGCTTTCTGACTGACCTCGATTTGCAGCGAAATCAGCGCGTGGTGGTATTGGGAGCTGATTTAGCAAATCGATTCTTTAGCGATCAAGATCCCATTGGCAAACGCATTCGCATTCGCAATGTGAGTTTTCAGGTAATTGGTGTGATGCGGCCAAAAGGATCATTCTTGGGCAGTAATCAAGATGATGCCGCCTATATTCCGCTCACCACGATGTCAAGTACGTTAACGGGAAGAACTTCTCCGTATGGATTGGATGTGACCTTTATCTCCGTGTCAGCCAAAAATGAAGCCAGCGTTCCAGCCGCCGAGTTTCAAATTACGAACTTGCTGAGACGACGCCACAAGATTGTCAGTCAAGATGATTTCACCGTTCAGGCTCAGAAAGACATTCTGCAAATTGTGGGCACGATTACTGGAGGCTTGACGGCGATGCTGGCGGCGATCGCAGGCGTCTCACTTCTGGTCGGCGGTATCGGTATCATGAACATCATGCTGGTGTCTGTCACCGAGCGGACTCAAGAAATCGGTCTACGTAAAGCGATCGGGGCCTCCGGTCAAGACATTCTGGTGCAGTTTATGATCGAAGCAGTGCTGCTATCGGCGGCGGGTGGTTTGATTGGAACTGGGGTTGGCGTTGGTGGAACCTTGCTTGTTGCCACATTTAGCCCGTTAAAAGCTGCCATTTCTCCTGCCGCGATCGCGCTTGCCGTCAGTGTATCAGGAACCATTGGTCTCGTCTTCGGGGTGATTCCGGCTCGACAAGCCGCCAAACTCGATCCGATCGTTGCCCTCAGAAGCGCATAATCATCGCGCCCAATTATCCGCGCCTAACCATCAGTATCCTATGCCTCAATCTACAATCGTTCGGCTCGAAGGAATTACGAAAGTCTATGGTATGGGCGATACCACAGTTCACGCCTTGGCAGGCATCGATTTGATGATCGAACAAGGCGAGTACTGCGCGATTATGGGCGCATCAGGCTCGGGTAAGTCCACGATGATGAATGTGATTGGCTGTCTCGACCGTCCGACTGACGGACAGTACTATCTAGACGGGCAGGACGTGGCGCAACTCAGCGATCGCGACCTTGCCCATATCCGCAACCAGAAACTAGGCTTTGTGTTTCAGCAGTTTCACCTGTTGCCGCAATTGTCTGCCTTAGAGAATGTGATGCTGCCAATGGTCTATGCCAGCGTACCAACTGCCGAGCGAAAAGAGCGAGCCGCAGAAGCGCTAATCCGAGTGGGGCTAGGGCAGCGCTTGCAGAATCGACCGAATCAGTTATCGGGAGGGCAGCAGCAGAGAGTCGCGATCGCTCGTGCCATTGTCAATCGTCCAGTTTTGCTTTTGGCAGACGAACCGACTGGAGCATTAGATTCGACGACGACTAGAGAAATTTTGGCGATTTTTGGTGAATTGAACGAAAGTGGAATGACGGTTGTGATGGTAACGCACGAATCGGAAGTGGCGCGATGTACAAATCGGGTGATCTGGTTCAAAGATGGGCAAGTGATGCAGTCTTATCTTGCGCCTGAAGATTTAGGAACGGTGACAGCAGCTTAGTAAGTAGAAACTAGTCGTCAGATCGCGGAGTTCGTAACCTTTAAATCTGCTTTAAGAACAATCCCATGAGCAACTAGTTCTAACCGCAACGACGCTTCAGAACACCTGAAGATCCTCCTGCAACGACCTGATCCGGCTGCACCTTCAGTGATGCTTGCCGATGAACGACGGGTATGAGCGACCCAACGCAGAGCTAATCGAGAAGCCACAGAAGCCACAATAGTCTGAGCGTTCAAGAGTCTAAGCGTTCAAGGTGACTTGAATCTGCAAGACGCCACTGCTGCCGTCTTTTCCGTTTCTATCGTTTAAGGGTTGCTGTTGGCGCTGGGATGTTGCTCGCGCTAGCAGCGTATATTTTCCTGGATCTTTGGGTGCCCAAACATAACGCCAAAGCGTCCATTCGTGAGGCGATTCGGGACGGTTTTGATCGACTGGCTGCCATGTTGCCCCCTGGTCAACACTTACTTCAATGGCGGTGATTGGAGTTGAGCGATCGAGAGCTACTCCGGCGATTAAAACGCCTTTTTTCCATCCCGTGTCTCCACCGCGATCGAGCGTAACCTGATGGCGCTTATCCCACACCCGCTGCTCTTGAACTTGCCGGATCATCCCGTGAGTTGGGATTTCGGCAGTGTTTGACCAGCCTTGATTTTCCCAGAAGCCCGTTTTCGTCTTTGCGATCGCTTCGAGTTCAACCAGCCATTTCGGTTGCTTTTGCCCAAAGTGCCCAGGAATAATAATTCGCACAGGATAGCCATGTTCTGCAGTCAGGGCTTCGCCGTTCATCTGATGCACCAACCGCACACCAGGACGCATCACTTCATCGATCGGCAGCGTCGTTTCATACCAATCCGCGCCCTTCATTGCAAATTCCTTTGCCTCCGGCCTCACACCCGCTTTTTTGAGAAACGGCAGGAGTGGCGTTCCTGTCCACTCGGCATTGCCGATCAGGTTGCCCCCCGACGGATTACCAATGCACTCCATTGTTAAGTAAAAGGTTTCTTGCGGGGCTTGCAGAATATCTTGGAAGGTCAACGTTAACGGTGTTTCCACCGCACCTTTGATCTTGAGTTCCCACTTGGCGACATCCACTCGTGACGGCAGCGCGTAGGACTGCACATAGAACTCCTTTAACGGAGTTGTGATGTGGTCAGGAAGTGGCTTGTCAGGATTGAGCAAGTCCATCAGCAGCAGTAGTTCAACCGATTTGGGCTGACAGCCACCGAGCAAGCTAGCAGCAAGGACGCCACCAGAAGTTTGTCCTAGAAGTTTGAGCAGATCGCGACGATTCACAGAGTTGGGGTGTGGGGTAGGGATTCCGGAATATCTCTTTAATTAATTGTTTACCATGCTAGGAGCGGCATTTACCGTTATAGCAAAGCGCACAGTGTCTACTACCGTGTCACCATTGGGAGAAGCGATGATAAATTTGATAAGCACGAATTTCTCCTCCTCTACACTCTATTCTTGCTATGCGCCGACCGCTTCCTGATGGCACACTGGTTCAAAATCGCTATCGCATCCTTCGCGTTTTAGGACAGGGTGGGTTTGGGCGTACTTATCTGGCGCAAGACACCAATCGCTTCAATGAGTTGTGTGTTTTGAAGGAATTTGATCCGCACACTCAAGGAGTGCATCACGCTCAGAAAGCGGAGGAATTGTTTGCGCGAGAAGCAGGCGTCTTGTATCAGTTGCGCCATCCGCAGATTCCTCAATTCCGTGAATTGTTTCGAGTTAAGCAACCCAACGGAGAGCTGTTATTTCTCGTTCAAGACTATGTGGGAGGAAAGACCTATCAAGATTTGATCGAGGAACGGCGACAGCGAGGATTGGCGTTTAGCGAGAAAGAAGTCACGCAACTGCTTCAAGAACTGTTGCCTGTTCTGGAATACATTCATCGAGCCGGGATCATTCATCGTGACATTTCACCTGACAATATTATTTTGCGAGAACAAGATCAGAAGCCCGTTCTGATTGATTTTGGGGTGGTCAAAGCGGCGGCAAATCGTATCACGAATCAACCTGCCGCTCAAACCTTTGTTGGCAAACCTGGATACGCGCCAGTTGAGCAAATTCAAAAAGGCAACGCTGAGCCGAGCAGCGATCTCTATGCGTTGGCAGTGACGATCGCAGTGATTTTGACTGGACGCGAACCGCAATCTTTATTTGATCCGGTGAGCTTGACGTGGCAATGGCAACGCTACGCTAGTGTTTCACCTCGGCTGGCAGAGATTCTGAACCGTATGTTGAGCGCAAGACCCAACGATCGCTATTCCTCTGCCGACGCTATTCTGAGTCAACTCTCGTCTCATACTTCCCCTACAGTCGATCCTCCCGCTCCGCCGCCGATCGTCCATTCTCCCGTCTCCCGGCAGAAAACAGTCGCGGTTGGTCGTCGCCGCTCTACTGTTGCCTCCGCCACTCAGCCGCAGGAACGAGCATGGGTTGAGTCGATCTTCGATGCTCCTGCTTTTTTGATTAAAGGAACCTTTCATCTGCTCAAACGGCTGTTTAGAATGACGTTTGGCCTGGTGAAGTTCACCGTCTTTGGGCTTCTAAAACTGGCGTTTCAGTTGGGCTTGATTGTAGCGGCGATCGCGGCTCTGATTTGGGCAGCCCCGCAGGTGTTTCCGCTGCTTGCCAAATCCTTCCCCACATTGCCAAGTCCATCTAAAACCGAAAAGCTCTCTAGAGATGAGCAAAGACGTGGAAGTGACTTAGAAGCTCGTTGCCTCGAATTGGGCATGGATTACGGAGAACTGATTGCTAGCGCGAATGAAGCGTTTTACGCGAAGTATCCCAATCGCAGAGGCAAAGCCCTCAGTTCAAGCGCAACCGATAAAAAGTTGCGGGACGAATGGTATCGGATTGCTCAAGACATTTTAGAAAATCGCAAGTCTCAGAAGAAAGTCGCTGAGTATTGATGAGTGGAGTGCAGACGAAACGCGAAAAGGAGTGATCAGCCGTCATTAAAACTTTCTTCGAGCAGTACGCCTGCGATGGTAGAACCACCCCATTCCCAACGCTAGAACTGGCGCGATCGCAGAGGCAGGAGGTTCGGGAACAACTTCTGCTTCCGTGAATTGAAGGGTTCCATCTGCTGAACCGATGTCGCTGGGATTGTTTACAGCAATGGATGCAGGATAGTAATAGAAGGACTGTCCTATGAAGCGCACAGTTGCTCCAAGCTGCACTCCAGCTTCTGAGGTGTCAAAATATGGACTGTCTGGCGTGTACTGTCCCGCTGCATTTCGGGTGAAGAGAAAGAATGGCGTACCTCTAGCCTGGCTAGAACCGACCCCAGTGTAAGTGCGATTGAAGAAGTCAAGAGAAAAATCTGAGAAGGCAATAGACCCTCGCCTACCGAGGTAATAGTACTCCTGGTAAATGCTCTCCTGATCTAAGGTCAGTTGCGATTCATCATAGATAAACGATCCTTGTCCTTTAGTGCCGATTGCTGGTAGCGGTAAATTGCTCAAATCGGGATTAGACGGATTAACGGTGGAGGGCGGGGTGACTCGCGTAACGGTTAGCTCAAAGTTTTGCCGAATCGTTGCCGCATAGCTGGGTATCGGGGCAACGATGAGAAGAAGTCCAAGAGAGTTGAGCAACCAAGCTGTAAGCGATCGCATGATGCAACAAATGATTTGTTGGAGGTAATTGTAAGAAAAAGGCACGCCCCAAAGCTACTTCTAAAGACACATGCTCTACAGCAGAATCAAATCAATTTTCCACAAAAGCTAGACTGACATCACTAATTCTTGGATCGCATCTGCATCGGTTGGCAGTGCTGCTGTCAACACCTCCGATCCGGTTTGCGTAACCAGTACATCATCTTCGATCCGAATGCCGCGCACATCAGAGAAGTCTGCCAACCGATCCCAATTCACGACATCGCGGTATGTTTCACGTCGCTCTGGATCGTCCAAGATAGCGGGCACTTGATAAAATCCCGGTTCAATTGTGACCACCATTCCTGCTTGTAAGGGGCGATCGAGACGCAGATATCCCAGTCCAAAGCGATCGCTACGAGTTCTTCCCGCTTCGTAGCCTGCCAAATCGCCCAAATCTTCCATGTCATGCACATCTAAACCGAGAAGATGCCCAACTCCGTGAGGAAAGAACAAGGCGTGAGCATCCATTTCGACAAGATCCTCAGCGTTGCCTCGCAGAATGCCTAACTCGGCCAATCCTTCTGCGATCGCATGGCACGCTAGCAAATGAACATCCCGGTACTCTACTCCCGGACGAATGTGCGCGATCGCGCGATCGTGAGCGTCTAACACCACGTCATAGAGCGACCGTTGCGTCGGTGAAAATTTTCCTGATGCCGCCCACGTCCGAGTTACATCCGATGCCCAACCTGTTGTCGTTTCGGCTCCTACATCTGCCAATACTAAATCGTTCGGTTGCACCGCATGGTGGTAGTCCTCGTTGTGCAAGACTTCGCCATGAACCGTCACAATGCTGTTGTAGGCACAGGTCATATTGTGCGAGAGAATCACACCCTCCATCGCGGCTCGGATTTGCGCTTCCACCGACGCATTTGGAGTGGAAACCATTCCCGCTTTGTGGGCTGCGATCGTCACTGCGATCGCGGATCGAATTTCAGCGATCGCTGCCGCGTCGTGACTAGAGCGAAGAGCAACGATCGCATGGGTCAACTCTAAATCTTTGCCTTGGGCGCTAACGGTTCGAGCTAAAAGATTAGATTGTTCTAGCCGAGTTGCCGGATCGGGAGCCGCGATCGTCGCGACATCTTCTGTAAATCCTGCCAGTTTTGAAAGGGGATAAGCAGCATCAGCTCCGATTTGGGCAGCAACGGCTTCTCGTGTCGAAGACGCCCCATGCCACAACGCATCCGCTGGACTCTCTTTATCCATAAACAGCACAAGCTTGCCCGACTCTAAACAAATAACAGCATTCTCTAAGGGCAAACCCGCAAAATAAAGAAAATGACTACTCGCCCGAAACGGAAACGTATTAGCGCGAAAATTCCGCGAACTGCGCTGACCAGACCACAGCAGTACCGGGAAATGAATCAAATCCGCCAATTTTTGACGACGCAACTTGAGAGTATCGGCAAGACACATAAGAATCGGCTCTCATAAACGAGTTCTGATTACTACTCTATCGAGCCGTCACTCCTCTGTAAGACTCCGTTGAGAAAAATATCGGCAATGCCTTCTGCCATGTCTTTCATCTCCGTGGGAGAACTATTCGGCGTCATGATTGTCTCTTGGCTAAAACCCGCGATCGTAAACATGCCTAAAAACACTCGCGCCACCATTTTCGGACTCATCCGCCGATAAATGCCTTGATCCATCGCGGTTTCAAAGAATGCTTCGGCTACGCCCATCATCTTTTCAACGACTTCCTCTTCAATGCGATCGCGCAAGTCAGGATGAAACTGCGCTTCCATAAAACACACCTTGAACAAATCTGCATTCTGATGCAAATTCATCATCCGGCGACGCATCACTTGAGCAACCGCTTTGTAGCTGCCCATTTCGCTTAACTCTGTCAGCAAGTCAGTGAGAATTTCAATCCAGCCTTGAGTTGCAACTTCGATCAAAATCGCTTTCTTGTTGGCAAAATGCCGAAACAGCGTTCCTTCTGCCACACCTGCTTTTTCGGCTAAATCACGAGTGGTCGTTCCATCGTAGCCTTGACGCGCAAACAGTTTGAGCGCCGCTTTGAGAATGCGAGTTCGAGTCTGATCCTCGGTCTGAGCGGGTCGATTGATGATTGGCATACACTACAGGCGCGATCGCGACAAAATACGATTATGCACATTTTGTAGGGGAATTGGCGCGATCTCCGCAGGCATTATGGAGTTTACAGATTTGACCAGGTTGTCTGAGCCAATCGGCGGCACAAATTAGTTAAGAATTCCAATTCATCGCACGCCCGTTCTAAAAGATAAGTTGGCAGTGTTGGAGCCAACACAACATAAACTTCCACCGCTTCTTGGAGTAGGCGAGTTGCTTCATCTAGCGTCACATCTTCTAAATGAGCAGCTCGTTGCTTCAAGTTTCGAGATGGCATCCAGTCAAAGCTATCCGGTAATAAACGCTCAACGTTATCCGAGGGCGAAGCCACGATCAAATCCTCCCGAAAAATTGCTCGTTGGCTGACCGGCTCATCGGGCCAGGTAGGGCACGAGTCTAAGTAGGAAGGAAGAGGATGAGTTTGCAGATCCACTGACCGAATCAGCCGGTCAGATAATTCATTAAAATTCAACACTTAAAGGCGCTCTAGGGAACGGAATTACATCTCGAATATTCCCCATTCCGGTCATAAATTGAACTAAGCGCTCAAAGCCCAGTCCAAACCCGGCGTGAGGAACTGTGCCATAGCGACGCAAATCGAGATACCACCAGTAGTCCGCAGGATCAAGTCCTTGTTGTTGGATGCGACGCTCTAAGATATCTAATCGTTCTTCACGCTGAGAGCCACCAATAATTTCACCAATCTTGGGAGCTAGAATGTCCATCGCTCGAACGGTTTTTTCGTCGTCACTAAGGCGCATGTAGAACGCCTTGATTTGCGTTGGGTAATCCGTGACGATCGTGGGCTTCTTGAACAGATCTTCTGCTAAATAGCGCTCGTGTTCAGACTGCAAATCTAAGCCCCATTCAACCGGATACTCAAAGGTCTTGTCGGCTTTTTGTAGCAGCGCGATCGCATCAGTATACGTCAGTCGCTCAAACTCGTTGTGAATAATATTCTCTGCCGTTGCCAACACCGAATCATCAATTCGCGCATTGAAGAACTCCATATCTTCCGGGCAAGTGTCCATCACATGCTGAAAGATATGCTTCAAAAACGCTTCTGCTAAATCCATGTCGCCTTCAAGATCGCAAAACGCCATTTCTGGCTCCACCATCCAAAACTCAGCTAAATGGCGGGATGTGTTCGAGTTCTCGGCGCGGAAGGTCGGACCAAAGGTGTAGACGTTACTAAACGCCATCGCCATAATTTCGGCTTCAAGCTGCCCGCTCACGGTTAAGTACGTCGGCTTGCCGAAAAAATCTTTGCTGTAATCGACGCCTTTCTGCTCAGTCATCGGAACCTGCTTCAGATTCAAGCTCGTGACGGCAAACATTTCACCTGCGCCTTCACAATCACTCGCCGTCAAAATCGGGGTGTGAACCCAGAGAAAGTCGCGTTCCTGGAAGAATTGATGAATTGCTGTTGCACAGGCATTGCGGACGCGGAAGACTGCGCCTAGCGTGTTGGTGCGCGATCGCAGATGCCCAATATCTCGCAGAAACTCAAACGAGTGTCGCTTTTTCTGAAGCGGATAGGTTTCGGGATCGGCTTCGCCAAATACAGCGACCGAATCGGCTTTCACCTCAATGCGCTGCCCTTTGCCCAACGACGGAACCAAGACACCTGACACCTCCACCGATGCGCCCGTACTAAGTCGCTTAATCGTCTCCTCATATCCTGGCACATCTTGATTGATCACCACTTGTAGCCCTGCCATCGAGGAGCCGTCGTTCACCTCGATAAACGAGAAGCCTTTCTGTTCGCGTTTTGTGCGGACCCAACCTTGAATCGTTACTGATTCGTCAGGTTGTCCAGTGCGGAGCAGTTCTACAATGCGTCGAGCCATAGCTACACGTTAAGGAATGAGGGATGGGGGGTTCGGGTTTAGAGGTTGAGGTTTGGGGTTTTTAATCGTCCAGAAGGCGAGACACCAGCCGATCGCCAGCCCAACGCCACCAAACCGAATCGCCTGCCAGAACACTTCTTTCAAGCCAGACCATGAGAACAGACGGCTTTCAAGATCGAGTTCTAGGGCGTCGAGGTCTTGCTCAATTTTACGTAATTCTACTTGAAGGTCAGAAGATTTGCCCCGTTGAAGAGTGGCATTGATCTCCTGCTGTCGCTCTTGTAACCGCGATCGCTGCTGTTGATCCCGCAGAACTTGCGCATGACGCTGTTTGAGCTCGTCTAGCGATCGCTCCACAGTTTCGAGAGATTGCTCAAAGGTGGGCGGATCAGATTGAGAAGGGTGAGAGGGCTGCATTTCCGCGTTAGATTGGTAAACGTAACGGTAGACCGATTTATTTTACCCAAGCACTCTTATGTCAGACGCTCTCAAGCTTCACCAATCCGCAATTTCAACCGACAAGCTCTCCGAGGTCAGCACGTTAGAACTAGCTCAAACTCTAGTCGAGCGGTTAAGTATTGGCGATCGCGACTGGCATCGTCTCAAGTCTGACCGCAAGGCGCGATCGCGAGAGCAAGCCGCTGCCGCGTTGGTACTACTGCTTAAAGATCAGCCAGAAGAAGCTCTTGCTCGGCTGCAACAAGCCTGCGGTTGGCTCGATCGCTCTATTTCTGCTCCTCCCTGCCCAACGCATGGTGCAAAGCAAAAGTAGAAACTTTTTTTATTAGGGCGACGGGATCTGATGCGTCCTATCAATTTGTTGGCGCTGAAAGTCAACAGGACATGACTTCCCATACAGTTGCGTAGACGCTGGTATCAGATTGATGCTCGCTGTTGGTGTCGCAACGGCTTGAGATATTGGTTGATACAACAAGGTTAAAAGACACGAACACCCAGCTAATAACAATAACTCTAGTCGCTTTGTTTCCATCAAACTTCGTTCCCTATCGGGATCAGGTAAATCCGCCTTGTCAAGATAGCAAAATTTTGAGAAGATGCGGCGTTTCTCTCTCAGAATTCAGATCTATTGAAGAGTAGACTAAAGCGAATGTTCCAGCGAATCGATCGCTAGATGGCTTGACGACTAATCGATTTAGTACTAAGGTACTAAAGGCAATCGCGAGAGATGCCGGACTTGCTTACACAGCTTAAGTTCTGTTCCTTCGTCGTTCCACTGCACGCGGTCAAACACTTGATGCAGAATAAACAGTCCCCGCCCGCATTCCCCTTCATCGCAGGGCAAATGATCTTCAATCGCTTCTTCACCACTTTCTGGTGGCTCAAATCCGTCTCCTTGATCGGAAATCACCCACCAATACTCATTTGCGATCGCCGAAAACTGCACCAAAACTTTCTTACCTGGATCTAGGTTATTGCCATGCTTCGCTGCATTCACCAACGCTTCTTGTAAACCTAGTCGAACCTCAGCTTGCAATCGACTGGGTACTTTCGTTAACAGCAGATCAAGAATTGGAATAAGGTAAAGCGTAGACGGAAAACTAACTGTGTTCCAATTGCGCCCAGCCGGACGTGGGGAAATAGCAATCACTCAAAGAACCCCGCAGCTTTTAAGTGGATAAGCATAGTCGTATTAAGCAGTCTTGTGAGGAACACACGGAGATATTTAACTCAACGGCACTCAATCACTTAGATTCAAACGTCGCAAATTCATGATTAGACTTGCCACTAGCGCCGCTACTTGCTAAACCACTCTACTAAATGCGCCTGTAATAAAAAGTTCGTCAGTAACCCCTGAGCTACTGGTTGTCTGTATCCACATTATACCGAAGCTATTTCAGAAACGCACGCCTTTAGAGGTAGTTCCTTAGCTAGATGGCTGGAAAACTCCGCCATTGGGCGGGGATCGTTATCGACGGTGATAAATCCCCTGCTCAAGTCGGTGAAAGTCTCGCTCAACTTCTGCCCAAAGAGAACGATTGTGGGGATCAGTGCGGAGCGCCTTCTTGAGATACACTCGTGCTTTTTCAAACTGCTGCGCCTGAATCAAGTCATGTCCCCAGCGTTGATAGGTAATTGCCTGCCATTGACGGACTTCTAGATCGTCGGGGAGTCGCTGCGCTAACCCTTCAACCAACGCGATCGCGCGGGGAAACCGCTTGGTCTTAAACAACTGCTGCAATTGCTCGTAGGAACTCTGTTTGAGATATTGATCCGTGAGCGACAAATTAGGATTTTGCTGAACCGGATTTGGTTTGGGCGTAGGTGGCTTGCGCGTCACCGTCACTTCCGGTTTAGAATGCGTTTCTGGTTTAGAGTGCGTTGCGTTAGGTACCGCTTCATCAGCGGCAGCGACTTGCTCTGCTCGATTGGCTTCTACTTGATTGACAACGGTAAGCAGAAACCGATAGGCTTCTGTCACTTGAATGAACCGCTCTTTTGCCCGCTCATTATTAGGGTTAACATCTGGATGAAGTTGCCTCACAAGACGGCGATAGGCTGCTTTGATCTCTTCATAAGAGGCACCCGTCCGTAATCCTAACAGTCGATAAGAATCTGCAATGTTCATTTAGACAAACAAAGTGGCAGAACTATCTGAATTCTGCCACTTTTAAGACGAATTGGTGAATTAGTCGTGAAATAGGGGGTAAATCGAGCGGTTTGTTTTAAAGGTGTCTAAATCATTAGGCGATCGCAGTAAAACTGCAAAACCTGAATGACAATCGACTACTCTTGAGTGACCGTCTCAATTACTTTGTCGATCAGTCCGTATTCTTTGGCTTCTTGCGCAGACAAAAAGTAGTCGCGATCAGTATCTTTTTCAATTTTCGCAATTGGTTGACCCGCTCGATCTGCCAAGATTCCGTTTAACTGATGGCGAATTCGCAAAATTTCACGAGCTTCGATTTCAATATCACTCGCTTGTCGACGACCCGTGCCACCAAGCGGTTGGTGAATCATAATTCGAGCGTGAGGCAAAGCAAACCGCTTCCCTTTTTCGCCTGCCGCGAGTAAGAACGCTCCCATTGAAGCAGCTAGACCAACACAGATCGTGACAACTGGCGACTTGATGTGTTGCATCGTGTCGTAAATTGCCATGCCTGCCGTCACAGAGCCACCCGGCGAGTTGATGTAGATCGAGATCGGCTTGGTATTGTCATCCGAATCGAGATACAGCATCGCAGCAATAATCGAGTTTGCCAGCGAATCAGTCACTTCTTGACCCAAGAAAATGATTCGTTCTTGGTTAAGGCGAGTATAGATGTCAATCCAGCGTTCGTAAGTGCTACCAGGAAGGCGGTAAGGAACGCTGGGAATGCCGATAGGCATGGGAGTAGCTCCTTGTAGGGAATGTGAGGTGGGTAAGATAGGGAGGGTTAACTCCCAGTGCTTGAGAAAAAATTAGCTTGCGCCCGCGGTGAGGGCAGTTGGAATCTCTTTCGTACTTTCTACAACACGATCGATGATTCCGTAGTCTTTGGCGTCGTAGGGCGTCATGTACAACATGCGATCGGTGTCTTTTGCCAACTTCTCAACTGGCTGCCCGGTGTTTCTCGACAGAATATCGAGGAGCGATCGCTTGTTATCCAGTACTTCTTTTGCCCGAATTTGAATATCGGTCGCTTGTCCTTGCGCTCCCGATCTCGGTTGGTTCAAAACAATTGTGGCGTGAGGCAGACTTGCCCGGAACCCTTTGGTTCCTGACGACAAGATCAAGGCTGCCGTGCCCATCGCCTGACCAATACAAATGGTATGCACCGGAGGCTTAATGTACTGAATCGTGTCGCAGATGGCAAACGCCTCGGTTTCAAAGCCGATCGCGTCACCGTCATACCAAGATGTGCCCGTCGAGTTGATGTAAAAGCGGATTGGCTTTTCGGGATCATCAAACTGGAGATAGAGCAGCTGAGCAATAATCAGTTCAGTGACGTCAATTCCAACTCTGCGTTTCACATCATCCGAGGAAAACAGAGGTAGCCCTAGGTAAACAATCCGCTCTTTTAATAAGAGCGAGGGCATGTCCGGCGGTGGAGTGCGGACATAAGCATCTCCATAAAAAGAAGATTGAACAGCCGTAATCGGTGATTCCATAGCGAGTGATGCCTGAAACAATGGCGCTGTCATTATGGTAGCGCGTGAGAGAAGGAATAAAGACATGGGCAGGGGTGCGGGAAACCGAGATGGGGTTTGCCCAAGTTTGCGAAACCAGGAAGATTTGCGGTGTAGATGCTATTAATTAGCGATTCAAGGTCTACGATCGCATTCAATTCACACCCCTCTTTTCCGGGAGTCTCGCTATGCAAGTCAGCTTGAAGTATGCCCTGAGCGATGCTCAAGTCGATGTGGCTCAATCCAACAGTCAACGGCAGGTTGCCTTCTCTATTTCTGCAGTTCCTGAATCATTAGGGCGGAGCGTACCGCTGAATCTTTGTCTAGTTTTAGATCAAAGCGGCTCGATGGACGGCAAGGCATTAGCAACGGTGAAGCAAGCGGCAAGAAGATTGATCGAGGGACTCTCACCCGGTGATCGCATTTCGATTGTGACGTTCAATCACAAAGCGAAAGTGCTGCTGCCCAATCAAATCGTTGACGATCCAGCGGCGATCAGTTCTTCTCTTCAGTCGCTAGAAGCATCGGGAGGAACCGCGATCGATGAAGGACTGCGGCTAGGAATTGAAGAAATTGCTAAGGGCAAAAAAGATGCCATCTCACAGATCTTTCTCCTCACCGATGGCGAAAATGAACATGGCAACAACGATCGCTGTCTTAAACTCGCTCAAGTCGCAACAGGCTATAATCTGACGCTCAATTCGCTGGGATTTGGCAGTTCTTGGAATCAAGATGTTTTAGAAAAGATTGCCGATGCAGGCGGCGGCACCCTGTCTTATATTCAAGCTCCCGAACAAGCCGTAACCGAATTCGGACGGGTGTTTAGTCGAGTTCAGGCAGTAGGATTGACGAACGCCTTTTTAACCGTAACGTTGGCTCCGGGAGTACGTCTAGCCGAAATGAAGCCAATCGCGCAAGTCGCGCCTGACACGATTGAGCTTCTGATTCAGCAGGAGGAGAACCAAGCGATCGCGCGGCTCGGTGATCTGATGGTCGATGCACCGCGCGTCATTTTGGCAAATCTCTACGTCAACCAATTGCCCGAGGGAAAGACGACGATCGCTCATGCTCAAATTCGCTACGATGATCCCACATCTGGGCAGACAGGCTTGATTTCAGAGAGCTTTCCAGTCGAAGTAGCTGCTTCAGCACTGTATCAACCCGCGATCGATGCGGAAGTGCAACAACACATTCTGGCGTTAGCAAAATATCGACAGACGCAGATCGCGGAGACGAAACTACAGCAAGGCGATCGCTCTGGAGCCGCTACAATGCTGCAAACGGCGGCGAAAACTGCGCTGCAAATGGGAGATCAAGGCGGAGCAACAGTTTTACAGGTTAATGCGACTCGGCTACAGTCAGGCGAAGATCTTTCTGAGGCGGATAAAAAGAAAACCCGTCTCGTCTCAAAAACGATCTTGCAGGTAGAAGAATCTTGATGAGCTAAAGTTGTTACCTTCGCACATTTTCTTAAAATAGCAAAAGGACACCAACCATATAGCAGACGAGGTGGCGTGATTCTTTTCTAACCATTCTCGCCATGCTGTGCGATCGCTAGCGTAAATTGTTTCGAGTTGAGCCTCAAATTTTGGCATCAGGCTTCACTTCCGAGCTTTCCAAGTGCCACCATACACATAGAACGGGTTGTTCTGACTCACGTGATCCCAGCATTGACGACAGACAAAAATCCACTCGCCTGACTCATCGTGCTGGACACGATATAGAACTGGAGCGGATTTTGTGCACAGAGAGCAGTGTTTTTCGCGCGATCGGCGAAGCGAAGCTCTAGAGGATCGAGGCATAAGAAAGCAGGTCGAGCGGGTAAGACAAAGACTGCTAGACAACTCCTTCGGAGCTTACACTTCTAGCGCTCATCGTAGAGGCTTTGGGCTTTGCAAAAATCATACGGCCCGCCGACGTTTGCAGCGAACTCGTCACCGTCACCTGAAGCTCGTCGCCCACAAACTGCCGCCCTTCTTCGACCACAACCATCGTGCCATCTTCGAGATACCCAATACCCTGAGCGGGTTCTTTGCCTTCTCGTAGAATCTTCAGGTCAATATTGTCGCCCGGAAGAAACGTCGGTCGCATGGCTTGAGTTAAATCGTTCACGTTCAAAACAGGGACTTTCTGAACGGTAGCGACTTTATTGAGGTTGTAATCGGTTGTCAGCAGTGTGCCGTTGATGTCTTGCACGAGTCGAACTAGCTTTGCATCTACAGTTTGCACATCGTCATAATCCGCCGGATGAATCACCACGCGCTCAGGATACGCTTCTCGAATGGCGTTTAGAATGTCTAACCCCCGGCGTCCTCGGACTCGCTTTTGATCGCTTGACGCATCTGCAACTTGTTGTAGTTCTTGCAGCACAAACTGAGGCACAAGCAGTTGACCTTCTAGAAACCCGGTGTCAAGCAATTGAGCGATGCGACCATCGATAATGCAACTTGTGTCGAGAACTTTGGTGGTCGCGGATTTAAGCGTGCCTTCAGCTAGAAGAAGGGTTTCAACGCTGTTGGGACTGATCAAGCGGAGTAGCGATCGCCCGTGGATATCTGCTAACGACACACCAGAGACAGCAAACAAAATACTGCCCAATACGGCAGCGAGAGGCTTAATAAAGGCAAATTCTGGCGGGATGGGCAGTAGAAAAATCGGAGCTAACAGCAAATTTGCCACCAGCAACCCAACAACTAAGCCAACCGAACGACTCAGCAACACATCCGCTGGAAGTTCTCGAATGTGACGTTCTAAGCGTCGAAATCCTGATTGCGCTGAAATGCCAAAGGCAAACCCAATTAGCGATCCAAAGCCAGCCAACACGACTCGTAAGGCAACTGGGTCAGTGGCTTGCTGAAGAAGATTTCCAGGCAGCGCTTCGATGCCGTGAAAGCCAATTCCCGCTCCTGCTAGGATGAATGAAATAATGATGACTGCATCAATCATAAGAATGAATGTTGAGAGATGGATGTGCTAAGTTTTGCGATTAGCACAGTCAAACAACGCGCTAAGCCCCTCAAGAATAATCAGGATAATGACGGAAAAAAGAAGAATTGCGTGAGTCTTAGTCATTAGTTTGACCTGGCATCATTATATCTAGGAATCAATCGAATTGCGCCGTCGATGCCTTGCCAGATGGACGATTTACCGTAGAACTTCTCGCTGTTTATGATACAAATTGAAGCAATCTTAAGCTGAAAACACGGGGATCGGTTCTGTAGAACCAATATCGAAGATTGTTGATCGAAAATAAGTAATAAATATTATTCAAATACGATTTAAGAAGTAATGGAGTTTACTTGTCCGAGTTCAGCTTATGTTCATATTCCGTTTTGCCGCCGCCGGTGTTTTTACTGCGATTTTCCAATTTCGGTGGTTGGGGATCAGCGCAACGGCAACAACTCAGCCGCGATCGCGCGCTATGTTGAGGCGCTCTGCTCAGAAATTCGCCTCACTGAGTCGCTGGGTGAGCCGCTTAAAACGGTTTTCTTTGGTGGCGGAACCCCTTCTCTACTCTCGATTGCTCAACTGAACCAAATTTTAGACGCCTTAGATCGGCAGTTTGGAATTAGCAAAGCGGCAGAAATCTCAATGGAAGTTGATCCCGGAACGTTTGGTTTATCTCAAATCAAAGGTTATCGAGGCGCAGGCGTGAATCGAGTGAGCTTAGGCGTCCAGGCGTTTCAGCCAGAGTTGCTTAAAGCCTGCGGTAGAACTCATACGGTAGAAGATGTGTATGCTTCAATCGATTTAATTCGACAAGTAGACCTTGAGAACATCAGCTTGGACTTAATTTCGGGCTTGCCTAATCAGACTTCGGAGCAATGGCAAGATTCATTAACGAAAGCGATCGCGCTCTCGCCTCAGCATCTTTCTACTTATGATCTGACGATCGAACCGATGACGCCGTTTGGAAAGCAGTACAGCCCAGGCGAAAAGCCGTTGCCATCTGATGAACTCACAGCAGACCTGTATCGCATTGCCA
Source organism: Myxacorys chilensis ATA2-1-KO14 (assembly GCA_019359275.1). Classification (GTDB taxonomy): domain Bacteria; phylum Cyanobacteriota; class Cyanobacteriia; order Leptolyngbyales; family Leptolyngbyaceae; genus Myxacorys; species Myxacorys chilensis. The sequence continues at coordinate 30,085 of JAHHHP010000044.1, forward strand.
ATCAAGTTTTGACGGCGGCGGGATATGAGCACTACGAAATCTCAAACTATGCTCAACCGAACTATCAATGCCGCCACAACCGAGTGTATTGGGAAAACCATTCATTTTATGGGTTTGGCATGGGCGCAACTAGTTATATTAATGGCGATCGCACCGCTCGCCCCCGTAAAACTAGAGAGTACTATTCCTGGTTAGACCAACAGTGCCAGCAGATCTCTTCGTTAGGCAGCATTGCTGAAGCCACGCCTTCTGATGTGCTTTTAGACACATTAATGGTGGGTTTGAGGTTAGCAGAAGGATTGAGCCTTCAAAACCTAGTTCAACAGTTTGGCGACGCCTGTGTAGCAGAGGTTTGGGAGTGCTTGAAACCTTATCAACGAGCGGGATGGGTTGAGCTAGTAGGAGCCGACAATACACTGCTTCCTGCGGGTTCGGCCCTGCCTAAAGTAGGGCAGTTGAGACTCGCAAATCCGGAAGGGTTCTTGTTTTCTAATGTGGTTTTAGTCAAGCTATTTGAGCGCTTTGATCAGAGCGGAAATAATGCTTAAAGGTCTGCTAATTGCCTTGAGGCAAACCACGTTTCTGAATTTCCATGCTCAAAATACACGCCACAAGCCACACAAATCCAGCTGCATAACCCGCCACAATATCTGTTAGCCAATGCACGCCAAAATACAATCGACTAAATCCAATTAATAGAATTAAAACACTAGTTGCAATAACAATTTGATTGCGCCGTTCTGGAAATCGGCTGGCTAACAAGTACCCAAACAGACCCAAAATCACCATCGAAAGCATGGCGTGTCCACTCGGAAAACTGTAGTAGCGGACATCTACTGTTCTGGCCCATAGTTGAGGACGATCGCGCTCGAACAAACTCTTCAGCAGCATGTTTAGCCCCAGAGCGCCTACAGCCGCGATCGCAATCGTAATGGCTTCTGAGCGCTGCCGCCGTATCAATAGCCAAATGCTGACGAATAAGCACAAGGACACTAACACCGCCGGATCGCCAATCGTTGTGATCCCAAGCATAACCGGGTTAAGCCACGGTTCCTGCAAGCGTTGAACGGCAAACAAAACATTGACATCAAAGGCGTAGGTTTCTTTTTCAAGCACCTCTTCCGCAATTTCTGCAAATACCCACAGTGAGATCGCGGCTAATACTAATCCGGCTAAGCGAACAGTAGTTAATAGTGGAACCAAAGGCAGCCCAAACTGTCGCCACCATCGAATTAGCAACCGACTTAGGCGGCGAGTAACCTCTAACATTACTTAATCAAAATAACCTTTAACTCACTAAGTTTCGGATTCATTCCCGCTAAATTTCATCTAGCAAAAGTTAGAAATTTGCTTCTGTAAATATTAGTAAGGAAGAGCAGTAAAGAACAAAGAAGACATTCCAATTTGTATAGCAAGTCTTCTATACTTCAAGTATGAAGATTAAGAGTGTCTGTTGCAGTGATAAAGCTACACTCAACGAATCAAGTGTAATAGCACAAGGATCTTCATGCGCCTTATCTAGCTGTACCTTGTACTAAATTTATTACGTTCTAGCTGTATTGATTCAGCTTTAGATTCAGCTTTAAAGGAAGAGGTCACGCTTCATAAACTTCCCTTCACAAGCCTCCTAGGTGCATTGGGAGAACATACTATGTTTCAAAAGATTTTAGTAGCATTAGATAGCAGCGAGTCCAGCCAGCATGTCTTTGAAAAAGCCCTTGACCTAGCGAAAACAAATCAAGCTGAGTTAATGCTTTTACATGTGCTTAGCCCAACGGATGAAGCCTATCCAATGCCAATTTATCCTAGTTTCGATGGGATTTATCCTATTCAGCATGATGAGTTGATGCGATCAGCCATGCAGCAATTTTCTATAGTGGAGCAAGCTGGCTATGACAAGCTGCGATCGCATTCTCTAAAAGCCGAGGTGGAGAATGTTCTGACGCACATGACTCAAAGTACTGGTGATCCGGGTGAGCTTATTTGTAGTACTGCAAAACAATGGAGCGCTGACTTAATTGTAATCGGTCGTCGAGGGCGCTCGGCGCTGACAGAACTTTTGCTTGGCAGTGTCAGTAACCATGTAATGCACCACGCGTCCTGCTCGGTGCTAGTGGTTCAGGCGGCTTTAGTGTCGGCTTAGCCCCTGTACGGCTATTCGATACGTTGCACGAACGCGAGGACCAAAAATAATAGAGTCCCCTACCTTCAGTTCCCAAATGTGCTATCGTTGACCATTCACCAGAATGCCGTTAGTGCTGGGATTGCCGTGTAAATCACCGTCAATTATTTTGTAAACTGATGCTTGACCCATTCGATTGCTGCATCGCAAAACGGCATGGAATCTCGAAGCAAACTGCGATCGCAGACAAATATCATTCTGAGGATCGCGTCCAAGCGTATAACAGTCATACTCTAATGTGACTTCTCGCTGTCCTGCATCGTCTTCCACAATCAGCACAGGACAAGAACTAAAATTAAGCAAACCTAAACTTGAAGCGACCAATTCGTTAGACGATTCAGCTTCATCTTCGAGAAGAGAGAAATTTCTAGAATGCTCCCCTCCACTCAAACCTGACGATTTGAGAGAAGACTGGTAGAAATAATCTCCAAGTTTTTTCTCAGTCTCGATTTCCGAAGTTACTAGCCGAGCGATTTGTCCTGAAAGGCGAATCCTGGGAGATTGCTGAGGCTTCATGACTGGAGTGAGCAACTTAATATAACACTACTCCGTAAATTCAACGAGCTTAGATAGAGATCAGGATGATTCTAGTGAAACAGTAGTGGAAGACATTCATGGGTCTGTGGACAACCGGACTATTGCAGAACAGCCTTAGCCACTAGCTGATTCACTGATACTTGGTCACTAGAAACTGAAATGGAGTATCAATACAAATGCTGCTTCCTAAAACGGCTCGCTCCGATGAAGTTACAGAAGGGAATCTGTAAAGAAGCTAGAATGCCCCGTCCTTGGCAAAAATCACGTAGATCGTTCTAAAGATTAAGTAAAGATCGTAAATGGGTGTCCAAATAGACTGATAGCGCAGATCTAGGAGAACAATGTCTTCAAAATCCTTGATCGTCGAACGCCCATTCGCTTGCCACTCGCCAGTCAGCCCTGGTTTGACATTAAGACGTTGCCAATGATAATCACTGTAATAGGAGACTTCATCAGAAGTAGGTGGGCGTGTGCCAACCAAGCTCATCTCACCAAGCATCACATTCCAAAACTGCGGCAATTCATCTAAACTTGTGCGTCTAAGAAACCGACCAACTTTTGTAATGCGAGGATCCTGCTTATTCTTGAAAATTAATCCCTCTGCCTCGTTCTCAATCTGAGATTTTAGCAAATCCGCCCCTTCAACCATAGAGCGAAACTTATAGATGCGGAACGGTTTACCGAGCAAGCCGTGACGCTCCTGACTGTATAAGATCGGACCTGGGCTGTCGAGCCTGATGGCGATCGCAATCGGTACGAAGAGGAGCGCCGTAATCAATAACCCAATTAAGCTTCCAAATAAATCGATGGCTCGCTTAACGACTGAATGAGCAGAAGCGTGAGGAACTTGATGTTTGACAAATGTAGTCAAGCGAGTTTCAAGTATGGATGACTCTAGAGCAAATTGTGTCATGATTCAGAACCCGTCTAAGAACCGTATAAACACTTGTTTCGTATCCGTAGCTATACGCAAAACTATAAGATTTTCTGCAGATACTAAGTAGTGTTTCAGTGAACACTTCCTCAAAACTTTTTACTCTAGAGATGAAATAAAGCTTATGTGAAGTTTTGATAAAGTCGATTTTCTGCCCTCTTCACAACGGACGATTTTTTGGAGACATAAAGCATAAATAGGTAGACAACTCAAAGCAAAGTCCTATACAAAACAAGGGGTGTGAGGAGTGGAATCGCAATCGGAGCGCCTTAGTGTCATTGTCGAACAAGTTGCAGAAACTGTCCTTGCAGCGACTGATACCGTTGAGCAACTTTCAGAACGACTCGATGAACTTACGAAGCAGGTGCAGCAACAGGGATACCAAGTTTTTGCCTTGACCGATGCTGTCCAAACGTTAACCGACAATCAAGAAGCGGTAATCACACATGTTGCTCGCTTAGCAGAAACCCTTGAGCGCATCGCGGCGTCACTTGAGAAAAATGCGTTGTAACAGAGATTAACTCGCCTCAAATTAAGCGATCAACACATTAAGCGATCAACCTAGAGAAAGGGTTTATACTGAGGAACTCTAGCCAACAGCTGCCTTGGTTGCGCGAAGTACCCGTATGGGTAAGTGATTTCAGTTGAGGGTGTGAGGCAAACTCTATATTAGGGCAGTGAATATATCAGGGCAGTGAGGACGGCAACTCCATGACAGTACTAGAGGATATTGAAAGCACCTGGCGATCGCAGCTACAAGCCGATTTGCCTTCCATGAGTCAAGCTACTCAAGAAAGCATTCTAAAGTGGTTGCTGGGAGAAGCACCAGAGCGATTAAACGAATTCACACCAGAGCAGCGCCATATTGCAAAGCAAGCGATTGACTACCGCTATAGAATTCTGATTCAGCGCTACTTAAAAGCCTCTCCCGAACGCTCGTACCGAAATTTGATCCAACGCTTAAGCAGTTTGTTTGTGGTTCGGAGCAAGATTAGTACTTGGATTTCGTTATCGCGCGATCGCCAGTCCACTGTAGTAGATGTGCTTCAGGAAGTCATTCAAGATCTGATGCAGAATGATAAGTACATGCAGGACCAGGTCGCTTGGATCGCCCAATGCACTCGTGATCCTCGACTCCGAAATGCTTTAGTTTTTACTGCTACAGAGGAATATAGCCTGCGTCCAATCCGCAACCAGCCGCTTTTGCTGTATCGGTTTGTTAACTACCAGAAGCGATCGCAGCGGGGCGGCATGACTCAAGTTCCGGCGGCTGATTTTATTCGGTTGGTGTCTGAAGAGATTACACCCGACGATGCCGAGGGTTCGGTAAGTTTGCTCGATGGTCAGGCGATCGCAAACTATCAGGAAGCGCAGGCTCAAGATGAGCAGAAAGAACTCCGGAACGCTATTTCCAAACACTTCGAGGCGTATTTAGAGGAGAAAGTTGATCCTCAAGCAGCAGAATGGCTGCGACTGTATTTGCAGGGAAAAACCCAAGAAGCGATCGCCCAGCGTTTGGGACTGCAAATCAAGCAGGTGTATCGACTGCGGGAGAAGGTCAATTATCATGCCGTCCGGGTGTTTGCTCAAAAAGCTCAGCCCGAACTGGTAACAGAATGGTTAGGACGCTAAGTTCAGCTTAAAGCGTGAATTTGAGACTGCTTAGCAACTGAGAGTAGATCTCTAGGACAGTAGATTTCTAAGAAGCATCTGTAGCGGCCTATCTAGAGGTACGTTCAGAAGAAGCATTCGCGCGCAACGAATGCACTGATAGTTCTAACTTCATCCGATACATCCGCTACCAAATCCGATGCCAATTATGAGTCTCCCCTGTGAACTGTCTTCACCCACTTCAACCGTTTAGGACGAATTGACATGCGAACTGTAGCACTGGCAACGATCGCTAGCCAATGCATCATGTAGATAGTTCCCCGCAGTGCTTGCAGCAGCGCTACAAACCGCGAAAAATCGAGTCCTCCGAGAGAAGCACGTCTTTTAGCAGCCTCTTGATCTAACAGTTGAACCCGCCGCAATCCGCCTACCGCGCTAAACAAGAACAGCAGGATACCCAACGCTGAGATTGGGCTAGTCAACATTAATCGATGCTTTGCGATCGCCATTAGAAAATCAGGCAGCGCCGCCGTTGGCGCAGCATACTGAATCAGCCAGAACATAAACAAATCAATCGATTTGCGAGTTCCCATTCGGTTTTTGAGAATGAGCCGCCAGTAATCTAAATATCGCTGATACCCGCCTTCTGCCCATCGATTCCGCTGATGCCAGAGCGCTAACGCCGTTGTCACCCCTTCTTCATAGACAGGCGGCATGGTCACAACCTCGATATCCCACCGATTGAGGTGCAACCGGAAGGTTAGATCTAAATCGTCCGTGATCGTCTCTTCATTCCACCCACCGCAGGCTTGCAGTGCTTTGCGCCGGACAAACTGACCGTTGCCTCGAAGTTCGCTTAAGCCGCCGATCGCAGAGCGTTGCTGATGGATAAAGGCATCGAGCGCCATTTCTGCCATTTGCCCACGAACCCAAAAGTTGTTTGTGTCCTTGGAGTGAAACTTTGGCTCCGCTTGAATAATAGCTTTTCGGACTTGCACCGCGCCCACTTGCTCGCGTGTGAAAACAGGTAAAACTCGTCGCAGAAAGTCTGGTTCAACTTGAGCATCTGCATCAAAGACAACAATGATTTCGCCTTGAGTTAGCGGCAGAACTTGATTGAGCGCGCCAGATTTGCCGCCAACCGCATTGGCAGGACGATGGAAGACTCTCAACTGAGCATACTCCTGGGCTAAGCGATCTAACAAAGCTGCCGTTTTGTCAGTGCTATTGTCGTTGATCACCCATAGCTCGTAGCGATCGCTGGGGTAATCTAAACTGCACATCATCTTAACGAGCTTACCAACAACCGCTTCTTCATTCTTAGCAGAAACCATTAGCGACACCATTGGGCAGTCATCATCCCCAACCAAGGGCGCTGGAAGATCCGACGGACGAGCAAACAGCAGTCGAACGGCATGAATTCCCATCACGGTTGTCAAGCCCAACACAATCCAGTAGCCCCATGTAATGAGATGCAGCGCGATCGTACTGCCCCAAATCATGACTAAAACGGCTGCCGCTTTGCGCCTCCGCCCTCGAAACCCTCGAAATACTAGTGGATCTAGCTCATCCACATCATCAGGCAAATCGCTGACGAGTGCCGCACAAGCTTCGCTCCACGCCGTACGCGACTCCAGTTCGTCGAGGGAATCGCTTTCTTGCCAAGAATTCTCCCACATAGGTCAGTTGGTTTAACAGCCAGTATTTGTCTACACCCTGAAAGCAATTTAGGTGAGATCACACTAAATAGTGCAAGCCCTACAACCCGATAGCTTACCTTGCGATCGCTGAGATTCGTCTACTAATTGCTGAGATAGCCCGCATAGCTACCCTTACGGACACTGCTGCAAGCTAGAGCACAAAGCACAGTCAGCAGAATCTTGCCGTCAGACTAATAAGGTAATGACACCTAAGTAAGGTAATGACAACCCCTATCGTCCCACGCCGTAAGTCTGCATTATTGCTGCCCTTTCAGCAAACGCCTAGGCAGGCTTATTGTAACCAACGTTACTATACTTCCTTGCGTTCATGTGATCGCTATTATAATCAGGCGCTAAATTCTTCTGATGGGTTAGATCCTAAAATGCTGGCTGGGCAAGATCAACGGGTTGCCAGAATTCGCGTACCAGGCCCAACGACACTAGGCGCTTTTATAGTTGCCTCTAATTCTTCCGCTTTGACCGTTAACAAAGGCGGCGAATCGATGAGATGAGCAAACGGACTAGAACTTGGCATGTCCAAGCGAGAATTGACGATCGCAAGATTGCCAGCCGCAGACGCTTCAAATAAAAATAGGTCAGACTCTAGCTGGCTATAGGTAAGAACCTGTCCACTCTGACGCCACAAGTTTAACCGCCCATTATCAGCGAAACGGCAAAGAACGCGATCTGCTCCTCCTAGCTCCGAAGGCTCGCCTTTGACAAGAACGCGCTGCTCATTTCCCTGCCAGTCAAACTCCGCCATCTCTTTCGGCAGCTTCCAAATTTCACGTCCGCCTTGAATGGAGTTAGCTTGATCAACATAAATATGAGAAACCCATGCTCCGAGCTTACCGCCCCGACATACGATCGCGGCAATTACAATCAGTTCGCTGTAGAGCAATGTTGAGCCAGTTTTGTATTGAGAAAGATAAACTCCACCCATTGTCTTCCCGGGCAGAACTGAAACGATTTCTACCCCGATCGGAACATAGGGAGATGCCGTGGCAATATCAATAATATGCACCGTTTGATAGGCGAAACCTTTGAGTGTCCAGGGGGCTTGAGGATAGCTCATACGAATCTTTGCGTTAGAAAGTGCAACGATGCTTTGGGAGTATGCGGATAAACTCCCAGAGATCAATATAGGTTCCAAACAATGTATTTCATTGCAGTCAGGACTTCTTCTCCAAATTGGTAGAGAAGTTGGCAGAGACTAATGAAGTTAGTAGAGATATGAGTTATCTAGTCGCTCGAAATCTCTCAAAGAATCTCAATCTCTCAAAGTGTAGAGGCAGCTTCCATCTAAATTAAGTCACATTGTTAACAGCCATACTCATAAATTTATATTTTCAAATCTTTAATCAAATCGTTAAAATTCATTGGTGTCATGTCAGACAAACCACAACTCGAAGAGCAAGCCATTGCTGAAGTGATTAGGCAAGCAATCCTTCAACAATTAGATAGCGTGAAGCGGATCGGTGTAGCTGTAAGAACAAACCTGATTCAAGCGTTTCAAGGACAGGCAGATTCAGTATCTATAAAAGGCAAAGACTTAACTACAGAAGGCATCCATATTCAAGAATTAGAGGTCGAGTCAGATCAAGTCTCGATTGACCCAATCAGCGTGTTATTAGGGCAAATTCGATTAAACGAACCTGTTAACACTCGAACTCATTTAGTTTTATCTGAAACAGACTTAATTCAAGCTATTAACTCAAAATACGTTTTAGAGAAAATTCCTCATTTTCAGTTAGAGGTCAATAAGAAATTTGTTACTGTTGAACTGTGTCCGCCCTTTTCAATCCGGCTGCCAAGTGAGAACAAGATGCGCTTTTCGGGAGGAGCAAAACTCCACGAATCTCAGCAGGTTCGCTCTGTTAGTTTTTCGGCTGTGATGTGCGTTCGTACAGACACTCAACCCATTTTATTAGAAACATTTTGTTGCACTCCTAATCAAGGCTTAACTCTTCCCTTTACGATCGCAATGATGCAGAAAATGGAGAAAGTTGTATCTCAGCCCTATTTCACGCTAGAAGGTACGATTTTAAGGCTCTGCATGCTCAGAATTAAAGACAAAACAATGAGCTTAGACATCGAAGCCCAAACTCAAGAAATTCCTTCTCTGTAATTCCTGTCTCCTAAAATTAAATAAAGTTGAATGGGATTAAAACGTAGGTTCAACCCTTACAAGCTTTAGCCCTTTTCCTTTATGTAATCTTATAAAGTTTCCTATCAACGTCTGTTGGCTGGTGCATCATACTGGGAACCTTAACAAGGACACTCTAGGCGATGACAAATCAGGCGATGAGCCAAGTTCAAGACGTGGAAACAACCTTTTTCTTTCAAAAAGGACTGTATCTCAATAAGACGAAAGCTTACACAACTGCAATTCTCAGTTATGAAGCTGCTCTTAATCTAAAGCCCGATTACCCGGATGCTTGGTACAACCGAGGCAATTCGCTTTACCATTTAGGTCGTTTTCAAGATGCGATCGCAAGCTATGACCAAGCTTTGGAATACCAGCCCGGCTTTCCTGAAGCATGGAACAACCGAGGCAACGCATTAGACGAACTTAACCGTTACGAAGAAGCAGTTGCCAGCTACGACCAAGCGATTCGGTTTCGTGCCAGCTACCACTGGGCATGGTACAACCGGGGCATTTCGTTGCGAAATTTAGAGCGCTACGAAGAAGCGATAAATAGCTACGACCGAGCGATCGAGTTTAAGCCCGATTACTATTGGGCATGGTATAGCCGGGGACTTGCCCTCCGAAAACTCGGTCAGCTTGAGAAAGTTGTCGCTAGTTACGACAAAGCCCTAGAATTCAAACCTGACTTTGAAGAATCTTGGACGAATCGTGGCAACGCGCTCTATCACTTAGGGCGCATTGAGGAGGCGTTAGAAAGTTATGATCGTGCCCTAGCTTTAAGACCTGAAGCGGCGACCATATGGTACAACAAAGCCTGCTGCTATGCCGTGCAGGGTGATCTAGACCTTGCCTTCGAGCATTTGCAGAAAGCGATTGAACTTAGCCCCGAAGAATATCAAGAAATTGCGCAGAACAATGGTGACTTTGAACCTCTGCGGCGCGATCAGCGGTTTCTCTCGCTCCTGTCCTTCCGAGCGCCACGGGAGACCTAAGCGCTGCCTACGACTATGGTTCCCTGGGATGATATTCAAGCTCGCTACAAAGGTGGAGGGCGATCGCTATCGCTGCTCAGTAGCTATGGCAGACACTATGCTAAGTGCGAGCAGGCCCTAGACGCCAATCCCGATCATCCAGATGCGCTTCTGTGTCACGGCTATGGGCTAGAAAAACTAGGACGGTATGAGGAGGCGATCGTCACGTTTGAGCGGGTGATCGCCCTCTGTCCCCGAAGCAGTTTAGCTTGGCAGGGGCGCGGCATTTCGCTCGGGATGCTGTGTCAATACGAAGACGCGCTCACGAGTTTCAACCAATCGCTCAAGCTCGATCCCGACGATTATCGAGGCTGGCAAAACCAGGGCAAGACGCTGTTAAGGTTAGGACGCTACCCCGCCGCGATCGTCAGCTTTGATCAGGTACTATCACTTAAGCCCGACAGTTACAAAGCTTGGTATAACCGTGCGATCGCGCTGTCTTGCCTCCATAACTATGCTGCTGCTCTGACAGATATCGATCGAGCGCTCACAATCAAGCCAAATTCCGACTACATTTGGACGTATCGAGGCGTGATGTTAACGAGGCTAAACCGCTGCTCCGAAGCCTCTGCCAGCTTTGAAAACTCGCTCAAGATCAATTCGCGAAGTCCTAGCACATGGTATGGAAGAGCCTGCTGTTTTGTGCGGCAAGACAAGCTAGAAGAAGCATTAGAGAGTGTAAAGCGGGCAATTCAAATCTCTCCCTCGGTCTACCGCCACGTCGCAAGCACTGACGCAGCCTTGCAACCTTTGCGGAGCGACCAACGCTTTCGAGAGCTAGTTCGTAGAGAAATTCAGCATAGAGAAATTAAGCCTAATGCCATTTGACCTTGAGGTTTTAAACTTGGGATCTCCAAAGTCAAATGGCACTATATTGTGTCGTTGAATTATTGATGCCGTTTCTGATGCCACTGCCAAGCGTGCGTCAGAATATGAGTCAAATCGGCATACTGAGGAGACCATCCCAAAACAGTCTGAGCTTTTTCGGCACTGCCAACTAGAGCCGGAGGATCACCAGGACGACGATCGCGCTCTACAGCAGGAATCGGCTTCCCGGTGACTTGACGCGCTGTGTCAATCACTTCGCGGACTGAAAAGCCGTTACCATTTCCTAGATTAAATGTTTGAGAATCGCCTCCGTTAAGCAAATACTTCAGACCAAGGACGTGCGCTTGGGCCAAGTCTGTTACATGGATGTAGTCTCGAACGCAGGTGCCATCAGGTGTTGGGTAGTCTGTACCGAAAATTGAGATTGCATCTTGCTGACCCAATGCCGTTAACAACACCAACGGAATTAGATGAGTTTCTGGATTGTGGTCTTCTCCCAGTCTGCCTTCTGGGTCAGCGCCTGCGGCATTGAAGTACCGAAAGCTAACAGACTTGAAACTATAAGCGGGATCAAAATCTGCCAAAATCCGTTCCACCATCAGTTTTGTTGCGCCGTAGGGATTGATCGGGTTTTGGGGATGGTCTTCCGGAATCGGAACTTGATTGGGAACGCCGTAAGTTGCGCAGGTCGAGGAGAACACAAAGGTTTTGATGGACGCTGCCACCATTGCTTCTAGGAGGGTGAGCGTTCCAATCACATTGTTGCGGTAGTACTTATCAGGAGCCGTGACAGACTCACCAACATAAGCGTAGGCGGCAAAGTGCATAACGGCTGCGAACGATCGCGAGGCAAATAAGCTGTCGAGCAGGGCGCGATCGCTGGTATCCCCTTCAACTAGCTCAACCTTCAAAACATTCTCTACAATGTCGCGGTGTCCATACACCAAATTGTCAAGCACAACAACTTCAAAGCCAGCTTGCTGCAACGCTAATACGGCATGAGAGCCGATGTATCCGGCTCCTCCAGTCACTAAAACGGTTAATTTTTCTGATTGCACGTCGCTATTCCCCCAACACTACTTCTATTTCCCTTTCATCCTTGGCTACGACAGTCAGGAATCAATGCTCATTTAACAATGTCTATTTCAGGCAACCTCTTATTTCTTCTTTCCCCCTTGCAATAGATCGCGGCCCAACAGAAAGAAGATGACTGTGAACGCAATCCCTGCCAAAATAACTTCCATCCATTTATCTCCTGATGTACGGTTTCTTCTAAAGTTGCGCTTTGGGCGAATCGTGCTCCAGAACATGATGTTCTGACTGAGTATCACAGTTTTGTATTCTGCCTGAATTCTCAGTCATTTTAAATGCAACGGAAGAAAGGATTTACCTAAAATTTTGCGTTCTGAAATCTAGTTTCAAAAAAAATAAACGTTTATTGCAAAAAAAGAGCGTATGTATCAGCAATCTTCGGTACAATCCTAGTCTTGAAAGCCCTTTATGTTGCTAATTTGCGCCTCTATCCGGTAAATCAAATTAGAGTCTGTTCTAGTTGTCTTAAATTGAGTTGTCTTAATTAAAGTAAATTGCTGGCTGTAGGTTATAGATGGTTAAAATTGCACGGGATGTGAGGATGTTTACCGCAACGCAAGGAATTACAGCATGGTTTTATTAGTAACCGATGTATTCGTGCTGCTAACCCAGGTTCTATTGTGGGTGGTAGTTGGAATCTTTGCCTGGTATGTCTTGCTGCGGTTGCTTCCCAGAGTATTTCTCGGCGGACTGGTGCTTTTCCTGTTACTTGGAGTTGCCGTATACACGTTTTTCCAAGGGTCACCGGCTCAAGGAGTTGCTGGAGATATTTGGCGCGTAATTTCAGTTCCGTTTACGCCCCTGGGATTGCTGCTGATTTTACTGCTTATTGCCCTTTCAGATTTGATTCGCGGCAAGGCTTTGTCGTCTACCGGAGTCATTTTGCTTCGGGTCGCCATTCCGATTCTGCTGATTTTGAGCTTGCCTGCGGTGTCGTATTTCTTAGCGCAACGCGCAGAAGCAGAAGCAATTCAAGATATCCAGTTGGTTCCAGAGGCGGCACTCGGCGGAGCGGAACGTGTGATTGTGGTGTTAGCGCAAGATACAACGCGATTGCAGCTTCGACCCAGACAACTAGGCATACCTGGCACAACGGGTGTAAGAGATACAGTTCGTGGGCTGTTCCCGCCGCCTGCGCCCATCTCAGAAAGTGCATATAATTTGCTCAGTAACCAGCCAATTCAGCTAACCGAGCACGGAAATCGGTTGATTTATGCTGCACAGTTGGCGCGGCAGCAAGGCGGTCGTGTGGTGGTCAGTGGTGGATCTCGACCGGGGCGTAATGTCAAAGCTGGCGAAAGCCAAGAAAGTATTTCTGAAGCGAGAGATGCGGCAAGCTTTTTGAGAGCGCAGGGTGTTACCAACATTTTGGAAGACGCGAACAGCCCAACGGTTCACGACAGCGCGGTGAATGTGCAGAATCTGCTTCAGCGCAATAATATTAATTACGACGGACAGATTACACTGGTTACGACTGCGATCGAGATGCCGCGTGCGGCGCTAACGTTTAGACAAGAGTTTGCGAATCAACGGGGGGGAACATTCTCTGTGCTGCCTCGACCGACAGACTTCTACACAATTCCTGGTGGAGAGGCACTCCGAAATCGGGTTCAAGGACGAGATTTAGTAGAGCGAAACATCCAGTTGTCAGATATTTTGCCGAGTGTGGACGCCCTTGAATTGAGTTCTACAGTCATTAACGAGTACCTTACCTCAATCTATTACTTCTTGAGGGGATGGATTCGACCAGTGAGGGCACTTTAGAGCCGCTCGAATCGACTCTAGATTCTCCAAACACAGATTCTCTTCTAAAGCGCGATCGCGACGAAGCCCATCTTCTCGTCGCGATCGCGCCTTGAGGATTAGTGTTTTGAGGATTAGCGTTACGATGAGAAGGTTTCCGATCCATGACTGACGGCTGACTATGGTGCGATCATCACGACTGAGAAAACTAGGGAGCTACCTTCGTCCCCATTGGCGGTCAACTACCGCAGGTATTGTTGCACTTTTAATTGTTAACGGGATCGGCATTTATATTCCGCTACAGATTAAAAGCGCGATCGATACATTAGGCATTACCTTCCGCTTTGATCAAATTCTGTCTTATGTCGTCTTGATTCTGGTATTAGCGACGGTGATGTGGGTTGTTCGTATGGCATCTCGCGTACTGTTGTTTGGGGTTGGACGTCAGGTTGAGTTTGATCTCAAACAAAAGATTTTTAATCATTTGCTGAGGCAGGAACCCGCTTATTTTGCAGCAAATGCGGTGGGAGACTTGATTAGCCGTGCCACGAGCGATGTAGAAAATATTCGGCGGTTGGTTGGCTTTGCCGTTTTGAGTTTGGCAAATACTTTTTTTGCCTATGCTCTGACTTTGCCTGCCATGTTCTTAATTGATGCAAAGCTCAGTCTTTTGTCGCTTTCGGTGTACCCGTTCATGTTGATTCTGGTGAATCTTTTTAGTCATCGTCTGCGATCGCAGCAGTTGAATGTGCAAGAAGAGCTTTCAGGATTGAGTGAATTGATTCAAGAAGACATGAGTGGGATGGCGCTGATTAAGATTTACGCTCAGGAGGAGAATGAAAGGCGAGCGTTTGGAGAAGTCAATCGCGGACTGCTGAAGGCAAATCTCAGATTAGCGCTGACTCGCAATCTGTTGTTTCCAATCTTGACAGCAATGGGCTACGGCAGTGCGTTGATTTTGCTGTGGTTTGGTGGGGGCGCGATCGCACGGGGCGAAATTACGGTTGGAAGTTTCATCGCGCTATTGATTTTTGTGGAGCGTCTAGCGTTTCCGACAGCGTTGCTTGGATTTACAATTACAGCGTATCAACGAGGCGAAGTCAGTATTGACCGAATTGAGGCGATTTTGAGTGTTGACCCTGAGATTCAGAACGCTCCGAATGCAATTCCGTTAGCGATCGACCAGGTGAAGGGAAAGCTGACCGCTCAAGATTTAACATTCCGATATCCGAAAGCGGAGACACCAGCGTTAGATCATCTCAATTTTACGATTTTGCCCGGAGAAACAATTGCGATCGTCGGCCCGATTGGATCAGGAAAATCGACGTTGGCGAATGCATTACCCCGATTATTAGATATCGCTCCGGGTGAACTGTTTGTGGACGGCTCTGACATTACCCAACTGCGATTAGAAGATTTGAGAGGCGCGATCGCTTATGTTCCTCAAGAAAGTTTTCTGTTTAGCACCACTATTCAAAATAATATCCGCTACGGTAAACCGTTTGCGGATCAAAGTGATGTTGAATATGCGGCAAAGACGGCTCAAATTCACAGCGAGATTTTGAACTTTCCGCACCACTATGACACGATTGTGGGAGAGCGTGGCATTACGCTTTCGGGCGGACAGCGCCAACGAACGGCATTGGCGAGAGCTTTGCTCGTTGACAGTCCGATTTTGATTTTGGATGATGCTCTGTCGAGTGTTGACAATCAGACCGCTACGCAAATCCTTAGGAATTTGTCAGAAGGAACGATGCGGAAAACGGTTGTGTTTATTTCCCATCAGCTTTCGGCAGCGGCAATGACCGATCGAATTTTTGTGATGGATCAAGGTCGAATTGTGCAAATCGGAACTCATAGCGAGTTATTGGCAGAACCAGGATTATATCGATCGTTGTGGGAGCAAAACAAACTAGAAGAGGTGTTGACGGAATAGGGATTTCGTATACAAAGGAACGTCGCCCTGTAAGCTCTGCACAGGCTTGTCATCAAGGATCGGAATGCTGTATCAAGGAAGCAATGTTGCAAACTCGATAACGGTTTGCTGTATTGAGAAGCGCGATCGCAAAACTTGATAACGCGATGCTGTATCAAGGAAAATTTTGCGTGAACTCGATGTGGGATTGAGCGAATCGAGTTAGGGAAACACAAAACTCGATTTGCGTGGGTGAACTCGGTAGGCGCATTTGAATCTTGACAAGCGAGATGCGAACTAAGAGCGAATGGTGCAATTCTTTGAAAGCTCAAGCGATCGCGGATTTGTCTACTGAATAATTACTACAGTTGTAGATCGTTCATTGGCAGGTTGAAGGGCTGTCCCCTTCTGAGACAATCGCTCTCAAGATTGCGTGGGGCTAAAATTGGACTGACCATCAAACTTG